>NZ_JBXWQT010000029.1:0-284859 GCF_059612525.1 Ruegeria sp. SAZD013
AATAAGCGCTGATACATAGACTAGGGTGGGTCAAATCTCGGTGAAAATACCGGGTCACTTCTCAGCGGAAATCAACAACCGTGTGCCTTAAGGTAATCTTTGGCCTCTTGAACAAGATAGCTCGGGCAAATTGCAGCAACGGCGAACGGACAACCACATGCCCACAAACCTCGAGCGGCATGAATCACACCGCCTAGGCGCATCTTGGGCGTGAGGCCCTTTCCTAGTTGGACGTAGTCAACGTAGACTTCGCCTACAATCAAGGTCGGGTTTGGTGCAGTAGAGTCAGGCAACTGTAAAATCTACGGCTACTTGAGGATTGGGGGATTCGGTGGAGTTTTGAACAACGCCCACATAGTTGAAACCGTCGTTCAAACACGCTGCGAGGTAGTTAAACCGAGTGGGGAGTGCTCCGACAACAACGCCATTTGGATCCAACGCCACGACCCGTCCTGATATTGTAATTGTCAGCTCCGTTCCCGGTGAAGGAACTGATCCGTTAGTCGCAAAGTAAGCGCACTGTCCGACTTCTTCTAACGCTGTCGAAAAGGCCATTGTGCATTGATCTGTTCCGCTGCTGCCTCCCGATGAAGTGCCATTACCATTTGATTGAGGCTTAGATCCTGAATAGTCTGAAAATTGACCCGAACCACTACTGCCCATTGATTAACCTCTTACGGTTGAAGGAAGAAAATACTCATCAACCTGAACCGAGTCGCTAGTAACGTCAATCCAAGAAAGTCTCAGTTAGATATCGTCCAGCTTTGTAGCAATACTCTTATTGTTTGGTCGAATAGATTAATTGCCCATGGGAAACCTGCATCACAGGTAAAATGTCGGCAAACATTCCCAATGTGGGACATTCTTGCCAGTGCGACGAGCTATTGTTTTACCGCCTTTCCTATCGAAAGCGGCTCGACTTTAGGTTGTTCGGAAGCGGTACTGATAAATGTCTAGAATCGCCCGGATTTGCCGGGCTCCACTCGGTACGGGGAGCAGGATCAGCCTGTGTCCGCAAAGTGGAGACATTAATGACAACTTCATCTGATACAGAAATCAAATCACCACCTGCCAAGTCGGCCCGGAACAACCTGACGCGTCAGCAACAGTTGCAAAAATTGCTGTCCCGTAGGGCTGGTGCCACGATTGCGCAGATTCAGAAGGCCTTTGGCTGGCAACCGCATTCTGCGCGCGCAGCGATTTCGATGATGCGCAAGGCGGGACATGTTGTTGAGCGATCAGGATCTGACAAAGGTACGGTCTACCGGATCGTGAAGAGGGTGTGATCGCCATGGATCCTACTCGCGCGAGCCGGGACCTTGCGAAGGTATTCTGTGACATTGAACATCTGGACCGCCCCGGCTGTCTTGACCGATGGCGGGAAGTGTTCGGTCGGTCGCCGCCAAAAAACCTGTCCCCACAATTCATGAAAAGAGTGTTGATCTGGGAACTACAGAACCGGGAACTGGGCGGGTTGTCTGCGAAGACAGAACGCCGACTGCGTCAAATCGCGTTGGGAAAAACACCGCCACCTGCTCTGAAGCCGGGATCACATCTGGTGCGGGAATGGAACGGACGCACCTATCAGGTCGAAGTTGTGGATGGTGGTTTCATCATGGGCGGCAAGATGTGGCGCTCCCTGTCAGCCATCGCAAAGCACATTACCGGAGCACACTGGTCAGGTCCGCGCTTCTTCGGAGTTCAGTGATGCGACGTATCCGCTGCGCCATATACACTCGGAAAAGCTCGGAGGAGGGGTTGGAGCAGGATTTCAACTCACTCGATGCCCAGCGGGAAGCCTGCGAAGCCTATATAGCCAGCCAAAAACATGAGGGTTGGGAGTTACTGCCGGATTACTATGATGATGGCGGTATCTCGGGTGGTCATCTTGACCGCCCGGCGTTGCAGCGACTGATGCAGGCTGTTGACGAGAAACGCGTGGATCAGATTGTTGTCTACAAGATCGACCGGCTGACGCGCTCGCTTGCTGACTTCGCAAAGCTGGTCGACCGTCTCGACGCAGCCGACGCATCGTTCGTGTCCGTTACCCAGTCCTTCAATACGTCTACCAGCATGGGGCGCCTGACCCTCAATGTGTTGCTCAGCTTCGCTCAGTTCGAACGGGAAGTTACCGCTGAACGTATCCGGGATAAAATTGCAGCCTCTAAACGCAAAGGCCTGTGGATGGGCGGGAATGTTCCGCTTGGATATCAGGCTGACGGTCGGACGCTGAAAATCGACGACAAAGAAGCTGAGACCATCAGGACGCTCTTTAATCTCTATCTGGAGCATCAGTCTATTCTTGATGTGAGAGAGCAGGCGGAGGCACTGGAGCTCCGGTCCCGGAGACGGGGACGCCCGGGCGGACTCGTGACAGGCGGTACGTTTTTTGACCGTGGACACATCCATCATTTGCTCAGCAATCCGATCTATGCTGGCCGCATCCGACACAAGGGGCAGGTTTATGAGGGGCAGCACCCTGCCATCATAGACCCGGCAGTGTGGGAACGGGTGCAACAGCTACTTACCGATGGAGCAGCCAGGGAGCGCGGCGTAAAGCAAAAAGCGAAGCGATCACTGCTCGCCGGGAAGCTCTTCGATGAGACCGGAGATCGGCTGACGCCCAGTCATAGTCGCAAAAATGGAAAACGATTGCGCTACTACATATCTGCCCGTCTGGTGACTGATCGCAGTCAGAAGTATCCGGATGCGTGGCGGCTGCCGGCAGAGCAACTTGAAAACCTTCTGGCCGAAGTGGTCAAACGACACCTGAGCCGACCGCACTCAGTGACATCTTTGGTTCGTGATATGTCAGCGGTCGAAATTGCTTCAGCAGCGGAGCGTCTCAGAGATTGCCAATCCGTCAGGAAATGCCTCGACCTGATTGCGCGGGCAGATCTGCAACAGGGGTCTTTGAAGGTGCAACTGGATCTCCGGACACTGGCCCGAACGATGGAGTGCAGGGCGGATCAGGTCGATGCCAAAGAACTAACGATCGAAGCGCCATTCCGGATGCGCCGCAGAGGTGTGGAGCTGAAACTGCATCTTGGCGATGCACCGCCTGAGATCGATCAAACACTTGTCCGCAATGTCATCAAAGCGCGCCGCTGGTTAGCGATGATTGTAGATGGCAGAACGTTCTCAGAAATTGCTGAATCGGAAGGCACCTCCAGACGCCGGGTGCAGGATGTCGTCGATCTGGCAATGCTGGCGCCTGATGTTCTGGAGGCCATCGCTGCAGGCGAACAGCCTGACGGTCTGACCACGGATTACCTGATCAAGTCCGGCTTCCCGGCTATCTGGTCAGATCAGCACAAGCAGTTCGCTGCGCTCTGATCTACAGACTCTTCCAAAGTCACCAAACTCGTACCGCCGGAATCGCGAACTGAGACTGCGGCCTGAATTCGACCATTGTTTTGCTCACGTTCGGGTCTCAGATCGAATAGCCGGACGATAACCTGCTGAAAACACGCGGTAATAGGCGGCCATATATTCAGTGCGTGAGATTAGGGAAAATCATGGCTGGGGTGGTAGGAATCCTTGCCCCCCGATGATTAGACTCAGCTTTTCCCACTAGCCCGAAAAACTGGGGCGGTTTCGGGGGCATTCGCTAAGCTCTGCGACGGGCATTTTGACCGCTAGAGAGACCCGTTACGAGACCGCTAGAGAGCCGCTGGCAGGTGCCGACAGGAGCTAACGAGACCGTACTCTGGCACTGAGACGACCGCTGACGAGGCGTTCCGGGGCGCTGACGGGTGCTGGTGGGTGGTCGTTCAAGCCTAGTGCTACGAAGGTCCGGTGTGAGCCCAAAGTTGGCCATTATTCGATGCTTGCGTGTCACTGATCCGTAGCCAACAATCGCATAGATAACCAAAATCTCAAAACAATCAATGTCGGTTAAGCGGCTCTTTTTCACCACCACACTCTTCAACAAAGTGGTCATAGATGGAATAGGCGCGCAGATGGGTTGGACTGCTAGAATATTCACGTGCCATTCTGGCGTGGTGTGTGATTTTGACGTCATCCACTATTGCACCTTGGCTGAAGCCTGTATCTTCATCTACTTCAATGACGAAGCCAATATCTCGACCACTTTTTTCGCCAATACCAACGAAAACTGCCTTGTAATACTGTGGATTTGTTTGTGATCTATCTACTCGATATTCGGAGTGATGAACATCAGTAATTCCGTTCATCTCGCAGAGATCTTTAGCCTTGTTTAACGCAGCTTCTTTGGCCGATGGTATGCCGATTGCTTTTGACACTAGCCAATTCAGAATACCCATTGCGCTCCCCCCAAAAGACATCAGCATAACGATCTTTCCACGACACTATCACTCTCGAATGGCGAAAGTCATCATCAAACGTGGAACTATATCAGTGCTTTCCATAAGTGGCGAATGGCGCCAAGCCGTTGTATCGCTGGATGTTTCTGGGAGTCAGCCTTGCAGCACAACTCTCCCGGTCAGGCACCCTCAACATCCACATGCACCACCCAGAAACCGAGGAACTTCCTGCATCTAAATAAAGAAGCAACTGCAGGAGTTTGATCCATGAAGTACCTGTCTGCCCTCGGCGTTCTCGCCAGGGGCTTTCTTTTGCACCCACCACCCAAGGCCGTCCTGACGACGATGCTCTGGGTAGTCGCGCGGTCTCATCCCGCTGTCTCGGCGCTGGTTCTGCTGGCGGTCCTCTGGACGTGGAGGTCCGACGATGGCTGAACTTGAGTTGAACCCCGGTGACGTCGTGGTCGTCCAGGCCTTCGATGACGTCCCTGAACATCTGTTCCGCGTAGACGAGGTGTTCGAAGACTGCGTGACCGGCTTTGCTGTCACCGGCCCTCTGGCTGGTACCTACGGCGAACCGGCCCTCGAGATGATCGTTCGACTCGTCTCCACCAACTGAACCCAACCCAAATCCTAAATCTGAAAGGAGGAGACTCATGTCTGCTCACATTCGCTATGCCTATCTGAAGGGTCATACGTGGCTCTACCGACGCAACTATCCCGTTGACGTTGCTCTCGCGCTGGGCGTTCAGGCGCTGAAGCAGAGCCTCAAGACCGGGGATCGCAACACCGCCCGCGTTCGAGCCGCTGAAGTCAATGCCCGGTTTGAAACGCTGGTGGAGCAAGTCCGGAGCAAGGCAGAGGAAGCCCTGTCTGGCACGGAGAGCAACGCTAACGTTCCTGATTGGGTTGACCAGCCAGAATCGTCTCTCGTCCGTCTCCGGGCCACTCTGGGGGACTCTGGTACAGTTCTGGATGGCCCTGCCTTCCCCCGACCCGTCGTGCCGGTAAAGGTGGTGATCCGCGACCTGAGCCGCGCCTATCTCGCCGGGCGCAGTAGTCAACTGCGACCAGGCGGGTTCAAGTCGGTCCGATACTCCGTTGGGCTGTTCACGAGCCGATATGGTGACCGAACGGTTTGCAGCCTGACGCGGGCGGAGGGGCGAGAGTTCCTGTCAGCGATAGCTCAACTGTCTCCAATGATTGGCAAGTCGGAACGGACTCGGGGGTTAACCCTGGACCAACTCGTTACCCACTCGTCTCAGGGGTCTTTGACGATAACCGCCAGAACCCAGCGGCGCATCTGGTCGCAGGTCAATCACTTCCTCGACTGGGTGGTCTATGAGGGGCATCTGGAGGCCAACCCGTTCCGGACGGTGCCCTTCGACCGTAAGATACGCCCTCAACCCTATGCGGTTCCGACTGACGATGAAGTGGTGGGATTGCTGGGAGCCAAAGACCGAGAATTGCATTCGGTTCTGCTGACCTGCCTGCTATCAGGAATGCGAGCGGGGGAAGCGGTTGGGCTGCTCCGGGAAGACCTCGTGGCCAAAGGCAACCTCGGTTGCTTCGTGCATGTTCGACCTAACCGACTGCGGCTGTTGAAGACTGACGCCGCTGAACGACTGGTTCCGGTTCACCCGGTGCTGGATGAGGCCTTCCGGAAACTGCCTAGCCATGGCCCTCTGTTTCCTGACCTGACCGTGGCGCATGTCACAAAGGGATTTGCACGACTAAGACGGCGGCTGGGTCTGGAGCGACCGGGATTGGTGTTTCATTCGACCCGCAAGTGGTTTGTGACCCAATGCGAGCGAACAGGTGTCCCCGAACACTTCACAGCCTCTCTGGTCGGTCACCAATCGGCACGGTCGGAGAACGGGATCACCTACGGCATCTATTCGGCAGGTATCAGTGACGAGCAACGTCGTTCGATCGTTGACCAGATACGGCTCCCCGAATGAGTTTCCCGGACATTGACGCGTTTGAGGAACGGGCCGCTATTGCTGAATACGATGGTGGCTGTGCCCGTCGGGAAGCTGAGAACCTCGCGGCTCAGGCTCAGGGATTCCGTGATGCCGAAGCCTACTGGCAGTGGCTGGCTGACTATGTCGTCCAGCGGCGACCACCCTCGTAAACCTATCCCTCGGCGGCCCTTAGCGGGTTGCCGGGGGATCACTTTGATATTTTTTCTTGCCGCTTCGAAATTACGCGGCGAGAATGGGATGGAAAATAGCGATAATCTAGTTGGTTACGTGTTTGGATTTGAGGGTATGTGATGAAAGTTACCGGAATAGCGGGGGATACCGGCGAGACCGTATCTCAGGAAGTGTCCGATGTTTCAGGTGAAGATTTACAGTCATTGGCGTCACTGAACATGTCGTCCGGGGAACTGAAGGCAAAAATCGATAATCTAGCAGTGTCGGCTGATGCGAAGGCGCTTTTGTTTCAGGTCGCGACGAAAGTAATCCGAGTGGGAGAGACAGTCATCAAGATCGGCCAAAAGATTCTTGAGACGGTTCTCGAAATCATCAAAGCCTATCCGAATACAAGCTTCGGAGTTGTTTTCGGAGCGATTGCAGGAACTTTAGTGAGTTCAATCCCGGTGATTGGGTGGGTGCTGGGTCCAGTCGTTACTCCTGTTTTAATTTTATTCGGAATGTCCGCAGGCGCAGTGATGGACTTTGCGGACAAGGCCATTGAGCGGCGTATTCGGACCTCTTTGGCGCAGTTCGAAGCATTGAGAACCTGAATTTCCAAACAAATTGGAACAGATATGGGCAAAAAAGTAACAGACGCTTCTGACTCGATTTCAAGGGCTGCATTGAGCAAAACTGACCGTGTGGTTGCTGACCCGCTTCGGTTCAAGGCACGCTTAGAGATCGGGGACAAAGCCTACCAGACATTGACCCTTCGAAACGCTGCTTTTGAACTTTGGGACATTGCAGGGGCATCTGCTGCTGGAGCGAAAATTGCAGGTTCAGCAACTGTAGCATCGACGTTTTTCACCACTTCTACTGGAGGAATTCTTGGTTTGTTCGCGACGGTCACCGCGATCACGCCAATTGGCTGGATAATTGCAGCTAGTGTCGTTTCCGGTGGAGCCTACTTTGGAATAATCCGGCTGATGAAAGGACTCGATGATGAGCGTGTAGAAGTCATTCCGAAGTTCATAAACACACCGCTTGATGTTTTGGCCGTGGGACTGTTTGACTTACTCGCTCCTCTTACATTGAAGGTTGCTGCCGCCGACGGAAACATAACCGACGAAGAACTTGAGGTGATCCGCTCATACTTTGTTGAAGATTGGGGTTACGATGAGCTGTTCGTGAATGCAGCTCTCGATGTTTTTCGGGTTAAGCTGGACGAATTGACCCTGCAGCAGCTTACCGAAGCGCTGCGCAAATTTACTTTGGAGAGCAAGGACTGCAACCATAAGAAGGTTCGTGAAAAGGTCGTTACCCTGTTACGCGAGATTGCCAATGCGGATGGGCAAATTCATGAAATGGAAGAGCTTGCCATTCAGCATGTAGCAAACTTCTTACCCAACGACCCGTGGTTCCAGTTACCTAAACTCCCTTGGAGCTCATCGTAACACCCCTGCGCGTGTATCATAGTTCTCTGAATGACCTGCCTAACTATTGAAAGTTTAGTACCCAAGACAGCAACATCTAGGCGCTTCGTCAAACTTCATCAATTCTTACGTGTTGGTGGCCTTTCGTTAGGCAACTACCTCATTAGGCGAACTTTATTCTTGAGATTTCAATCACCTCGGCAATAGTCTGATAGAAAATAGCTAGGTGGTTCGAGTAAATGAAACGGGAAGTCGTTAGTGATCTTGGAGTCGGATACGAGGCTCTTCTGGTTCTGATCCTGATAGCATTTTTCTTCTTATGGCAGTGTATTAAAATCTGGATGCGTAGTGGGTGGACTAAAAGGTCCGGATTTTTCAAGAAACCACGTCAACAGAAGTATTTTCAGCCCAAAACTGCTCTGCAATTTCCGACAAGCACACCGGACATCACTAAACCAGAAACACAACTTCAAGCAATTTCTTTGGTGAACTTCGAGAAACGTAAGTTGATGAATAAAACGGAATACAGCGTACTCCGGATACTAGAACGACTGATAGAGGAAATTGGCGATGGTCACCGAATAATGGCTCAGACTAGCTTAGGTGAGTTAATCCAACCAAAATCAAACTCTGGAACAGATGAAGCACGAAAATCGGCGTTCGCATCTATCAATTCAAAGCGCTTGGATATCGCTATCGTTGACAAATATGGGCTGCTTGCGGTGGCCGTAGAAGTCCAAGGCTCAGGTCATTATCATCATAAGACTTTCATGCGAGACGCCGTAAAACGCGAAGCACTCAGGCGGGCAGGCGTAGAGTTGGTCGAAGTGCAGCAGTCATGGTCGCCGGAAGAGATATCATGTCGAGTTAGGAACCTGCTTTGCGATAAGCCCTTATCAAGTGCCAATTGATTAGCCTCCTGTCACCAAACTCCAGCACCAGCACCCGTCAGCGCCCCGGAACGCCTCGTCAGCGGTCGTCTCAGTGCCAGAGTACGGTCTCGTTAGCTCCTGTCGGCACCTGCCAGCGGCTCTCTAGCGGTCTCGTAACGGGTCTCTCTAGCGGTCAAAATGCCCGTCGCAGAGCTTAGCGAATGCCCCCGAAACCGCCCCAGTTTTTCGGGCTAGTGGGAAAAGCTGAGTCTAATCATCGGGGGGCAAGGATTCCTACCACCCCAGCCAGCTCATCAGAACATAGAACGACAGCAGGGACTTGGGTCACCGATACCCGAGAAATGCCCCCGTTTATGCCCCAGTGGTTTCGGGTGTTCTGACGTCCTATTTCCTGACCTCTAGCTGGGGTTCTATGGGGGTGGGGAATAGGTATAAGTAATGAATAGAAACCGGAGGATAGAGAGACCCGAGTATCCTCGTTCCTGATCTATAATACACAGAGGGAGGATGAGGTTATGGGGGAGATAGAGAACCCATGGCACTCGCGACCAATCGATGTTCACCGCTGGTCGGATCACCCTGAGGTCGCTGAATTGGTCGACCGCATCTGGGACGACTACCTGCCGAGTGATCAGACGTCTGGACCGAAGCCGAAGACTGCATTCAGACATCAACTGCGGGTGTTGGTCCTGGACCTCTATGTGGCTTGGCTGGAGGACCCTGAACTGTCGATCGGGGTCTCGATGTCATCGAACTATTGGGACACGTCTTCCCGCTATAACGCGATCCACATTTCCAAGAAAATTATCCCAATCATCCATGCCCTGATTAAGGCAAAGCTACTGGACGTCGCCAAGGGTAGCTATTCCGGACCTTTAGCTCGGGGAAATAGGACAACACGGATACGAGCCTCAAAAGTGCTACAGGAGTGGTTCGCTGAAGTAGCGTTCCAGCGAGACGACGTTGGTCGGGTTGAAGGCGAGGAGATCATCATCCTCAGAGGCGACGACGCTGAGTCTTTGGTTGAGTACGAAGACACCGATGATATCATCCGAATGCGGGCGGAACTTGAGCGCTACAATCAGATAATTGCCGAAACCTTTATCGACATTCCTGTTTTGGATGAACCAAGGGTCGATGATGTCACCACCGACCATCATCACAAGTTTACCCGCCGAATATTCAGCCGTTCGAACTTCAACTTAAATGGCCGATTTCATGGTGGCTGGTGGCAGCAGATCAACAGCGTCTGGCGGTCAAAAATTTTCATTAATGACACTCCTGTCGTCGAGGTGGATTTTCGCAGTCTTCATGTTTCGCTGCTTAGCCTTCGAGCCGGAAAAGAACTTGCTGGCGACCCTTATGAGTTGCCTGACATACTGGGTGCATGGCTGCCTCCAGTGCTACAGCGTCAATTTATCAAGCGGCTTGTACTCACAGCGATAAACGCTGGTTCTAGGGATGCTGCTTTCCGGGCGTTTCGAGACGGATACCCAACCGGCCACGCAGGCAAGACACTGACTAACGAACAACTGGGTGCATTACTGGCTGGTTTCTTAGAGAAGACCCCTCATATCAGAGACTTTTTGTTCGCGGATCAAGGTATCCAGTTGATGCACCTTGATAGCCAGATAGCGGAGCGCGTTCATCGTTACTTCTGCGATCAAGCCGTTCCAGTCTTATCCGTGCATGACAGTTTTATCGTCGATTACACCAGAGTGGGCGAACTGAAGCGGGTGATGGCCGAGGCTTCAGAAGAAGTGGCCGGTGCTCCGTTGCCAACGTCGAACCAGTTCTATGGGCTGGACGAACAAGCCGACCCCAGTGCCGACCAAGTGAAAGATTATGTGATATGGCGGCAGACGGCCCGGTCCGAAGGTTATCTTCAGAGGCTGGCGGAACATGAGAGGCGGACAGGGCGAGAGGTGGTGCCGTTCTAGGTATTCACGATTCCTTCAAATGCCCTCAGAGTTTCGACGAGAACCAACGTAGCCGTAGCCAAGTTTTCGTATTGGTCGTGCAAGCCCCAAGCCCACTTTTTGCCGTGAAATAGGTTGTTGCGGAAGCAATAAGCTATCAGCAGTAGCGCGTTCAGCTTGTCAGTGTCGGAAGCTGTGTTCTCCAGCAACGCGTCGCTGATTGCATTGCGAATACCGGTGTCTCTGCCAACCATAGTTTCGAACAGCTGGATAGTTTGGTGCCCATTTCTGTACCTACCCACAAAATAATCAAATGCAGGCTGAAACTCCCGAAATTGCTCGCGAGACGGATCGGCGCGCTCTGCGAAGTCGCGGATGCTGATCTGGTTTGCGTTGCAGTTCAGAGCTTGAAGTTCGAATATTCCCCATATGGCGGAAAAATACATGGCCGCCGCTTTGGGGCCTCCATTCAGTTGGAGGAAACCCGAATAGCTCTGGTCAATTCCCTCCTCGACTAATTTTCTGAAAGCACTCGGGGATGTTGGGGCTCTAGTACTCAAAGCGCTCGTTTCTCTGAATTCGATGGGTATTTCGGCTTCGGTCCAGACGTCTGATCACTCGGCAGGTAGTCGTCCCAGATGCGGTCGACCAATTCAGCGACCTCAGGGTGATCCGACCAGCGGTGAACATCGATTGGTCGCGAGTGCCATGGGTTCTCTATCTCCCCCATAACCTCATCCTCCCTCTGTGTATTATAGATCAGGAACGAGGATACTCGGGTCTCTCTATCCTCCGGTTTCTATTCATTACTTATACCTATTCCCCACCCCCATAGAACCCCAGCTAGAGGTCAGGAAATAGGACGTCAGAACACCCGAAACCACTGGGGCATAAACGGGGGCATTTCTCGGGTATCGGTGACCCAAGTCCCTGCTGTCGTTCTATGTTCTGATGAGCTGGCTGGGGTGGTAGGATTCGAACCTACGATACACGGTACCAAAAACCGCTGCCTTACCACTTGGCTACACCCCAACGGTGAGCGGCTATCTACGATTGTTGATGGCAGGGTTCAAGAGCGTTTTGCAAAAAAAGCGAGCGCCGTAAATTTTTTTTGAAGGCCCCTCATTTGGTATCGATCAACACCGCTCCGGTACGGTTGCCTTCTTGTACCAGCGCATGGGCCGCAGCGCATTCTTCCAACGTAAAGACCTTGTGAACGGGGCAGATCAGTGCGCCATCAGTCAGTGCCTTGTGTAATGTCTTTATTGCGGTGGCGCGCAAGTCCGCGGGCAGCAGGTAGATCAGAACCGCTTCGAGCGTCACGGCCTTGAACATCATGGGTCCAAAGGGAAAGACAGGTGTCATATTCCGGGCAGATCCATATGCGTTGATACGGCCGTTTTCGGCGATGACGGCAATGTTGGTGGCAAGGTTCTGTCCAAATTCGACATCGACGATTCGACCGATTGCATGCCCATCATTTGCATCGAGGATCTGATCCGAAAGGTGTTCACCGGTGTAGTCGAGCACGACATCCGCACCAGCTGCCTTGACCCGGTCAAAGTTGCGGGCGCTGGCCGTTGCGATCACTTTGGCTCCGGCCCATTTGGCAAGCTGCACAGCCAGATACCCGACGGTGCCCGCCCCGCCATGGATCAATATGGTTTGCCCGCCCGGTGCGCCGCCCGAGAACACCGCATGGCTTGCGGTTAGGCCCGGAATTCCAAGAATTGCCCCGGTTTCAAGTGACACTGTCTCGGGCAGTTCGACAGCCTGAGATTCGGGCAGGGTGATGTGGCTGGCAGCTGTACCAAATGCGCGCTGCCATTGCCCGTTCCAAATCCACACGCGCCGGCCAATCCGCGCCGCGGGTACTCCATCGCCAACCGCTGTGATGACTCCAGCCCCGTCGCTGTGCGGAACGATCAGCGGAAACGGGGGTTCCGTGACACCCGGCCGGGTTCCCGCACGGGCCTTGATATCCGAGGGGTTTACGCCGGAATAGGACAACTCGACCGTGACTTCACCTGGTTCAGGCTGGATCAGGGGAATATCCTGTATACGCAAGACATCGACAGCGTCTCCGAAGGCTGAATAAGTGACTGCGCGCATAGCGTCCTCCATTTAGGTCGAGTTAAGCGGCGATTGGGCCGGTAACTCAAACACCTTGTCGCGCTTTTTCAGGGCGATGCGCAACCGCGGATACCGGAATTCGTCTTTCGCCTATTCCCGAATTTCGGAAGGATCGACGCCCCAAAGGTTCGATTTCAATGTCCAGCCACGGTATCCGCCAGCGGTGATCCGGCACCAGTCCTGCGAACAGGTTCCAAGGCGCGCCACTACTCCGGTCTCGAAATGAGCGTTCACGGGCGAGGCTAGATCGGGGCGGGCATAAACAGGCAGCATCTCGGATTCGATCAGCACCGTTCGAACGCCAGACAACAAGGCATAGTGAACCCAGCCACCCGCGCCGTCGCGGTCCTGAACCTTGCGCCAGTTTCCGTATTCGGCGGTGACCTGCAGCGGCATGCCGCGCCGTTTGAATACCCAGTCGATTCGGTGGGTTAGGGATGGTCCGCGTCGCACGTTGCCTTCGGCTGCCTTCATCGAAACATAGCGGGGCAGGGGTAGGTTGGTGACCGAACCGCGTTTTACCTCGGCATGTGCGGCACAGACACCGAACATGACCAGAAATACGGAAACTGCCGCCAGAGATCGGCGTTTTACAGGTAGAATGCCACTCACTGACTGCCCGCTCTTATGCCTGTTGATCCGGTTTTGAAAAAAGGTCGACTCAATGCCATTGGGGTTCTTGTGCCCCGCCTTATCCTGCGCCACGATGCCATGGCGCGCGTCCGTTTGCAAAGCAGTGGGAGAGCCGAGGTGCCAAGAGAACGTTTAAGTGTTGTTGTTACGCGACGGTTGCCTGAGGCAGTAGAAACCCGGTTAAGCGAATTGTTTAACGTGCGCCTGCGCGACGACGACACCCCAATGACGCGTGAGGAATTAGTAGCAGCGGTGCAGGATGCCGATGTGCTGGTGCCCACGGTGACCGATACCATTGATGGCGGGCTATTGGGTCAGGCGGGTGAAAAGTTGCGGCTGATCGCCAATTACGGGGCTGGTGTCGACAATATCGATGTGGCGACGGCGCGGCAGCGCGGCATATTGGTGTCCAACACGCCCGGCGTGCTGACCGACGACACGGCAGATATGACCATGGCCCTGATTCTCGCTGTGACACGGCGCATTCCCGAAGGGTTGAGCGTCATGCAGCAAGGCGACTGGACCGGGTGGGCACCCACCGCGTTTCTGGGTGGTCGCATTGGCGGGCGGCGACTGGGAATTCTGGGTATGGGCCGGATCGGACAGGCCGTGGCCCGCCGCGCCAAGGCGTTTGGTATGCAGATCCATTATCACAACCGCCGCCGATTGCGCTCAGAGATTGAGCAAGAACTGGAGGCGACCTATTGGGAAAGCCTGGATCAGATGGTGGCGCGTATGGATGTGATATCGATCAACTGTCCATCGACGCCGTCGACCTTCCACCTGATGAACGCGCGCCGCCTGAAGCTAATGAAACCCTCGGCAGTGATCGTGAATACTTCGCGGGGTGAGGTTATTGACGAGAACGCTTTGACCCGGATGATCCGTACGGGGGAAATTGCGGGCGCGGGGCTGGATGTCTACGAACAGGGAACCAGTGTGAACCCGCGCTTGCGGCAATTGCCCAACGTGGTTCTACTGCCGCATATGGGGTCGGCCACGTTGGAGGGCCGGGTTGAGATGGGTGAAAAGGTTATCATCAACATCAAAACCTTCGAAGATGGCCACCGCCCACCGGATCAGGTTGTGCCTGCGATGCTCTGACGCGTCGGAAAGGATCATGGATGGATTTGTTTGAAGGGGGATGCCGCTGTGGAAATCTGCGCATCAAGGCTTCGGGCCGTCCTCTTCGCGTCGGGATTTGTCATTGTCTGGACTGCCGCAAACACCATGGCGCGTTGTTCTATGCAGCAGCCATTTTTCAGGCGGATGCGGTTAGGATAATCGGCAAGGCAAAAAGCTATTCCGACCGGTACTTTTGCCCTGATTGCGGATCTCCGGTATTTGCCCGAAGCGGTGCCGAAGTCGAAGTGCATTTGGGGAGCCTTGATGCGCCTGACCAATTCACACCGACATATGAATGCTGGACCACACGGCGCGAAGCGTGGCTGCCCGAATTCACCGGAATGACCCGCTATGATCAGGATCGTCGCGCCGAAGAAACCGAACCATAACGGATATAGCGAAACTTCGTTGTGATAACACGCTGCCATGCCTGCTCGTTGCAGAGGGGGCAAAATCCTTACAGGATTGAAAGTAAAGATTGTATTGGAGGGTTAGAACAGATGAGACATGTTTCAGCACTGCTGCTTACTACCGCACTTACTATTTCGACACCGGGGTTCGCGCAGGAAACAGCCGATGCCGTTGCACCCGAGGGCGCGACAGAGGGGCAGGTTCAGGCGATGACCGATGAGGTTATTGCAGCCCTCGAAGCCAAGCTTGAGGGAGTTCCGGTCACATCCGAAAACTGGATGATAGCTGCGGCCAATCCGCTGGCGGTGGAGGCCGGGGCCAAAGTGCTGCGCGCGGGCGGGTCTGCCGCGGATGCGATGGTGGCTGTGCAGGTCGTGCTGGGGCTGGTCGAGCCGCAATCCTCTGGTCTGGGCGGGGGTGCGTTTCTGGTTTGGTACGACGCGGCCAGCGGGCAAATGACGACGCTGGACGGCCGCGAAACAGCACCGCTTGCCGCAACCCCGACGCTCTTTCAGGACGAAAACGGCGAGCCGCTGAAATTCTTCGATGCGGTGGTGGGCGGATTGTCGGTGGGTACACCGGGTACGCCTGCACTGCTGGAAGAGGCGCACCGAAGATGGGGGCGCGCGTCCTGGCCCGGGTTGTTTGCCGATGGCATCCGACTGGCGGATGAAGGGTTTCTGGTGTCCCCGCGTCTGGCCAGCCTTGTCGAAAACGATGCTGACCGCCTGTCGCGCTTTCCCGAAACAGCCGCATACTTCCTGCCTGATGGTCAGCCGTTGCAGCAGGGACAGCGTTTGATGAACCCGGATTATGCCGAAACATTGCACGTGCTGGCCAGCGAGGGCGCTGCGGGGTTTTACGGAGGTGAGATCGCTGCGGATATTGTGCGAACAGTCCGAAACGCCCCCGGAAATCCCGGCGTTCTTGCGGGGGTGGATCTGGCGCTCTACCAGGTGATCGAACGTGAACCGGTCTGTGCCGAATACCGTGCCTACGAGGTTTGCGGCATGGGCCCGCCGTCGTCGGGTGCCCTGACCGTCGGGCAGATTCTGGGGATGTTGAACAGCTATGACCTTGCAGCAATGGGCGCCGAAAGTGCCGAGGCATGGCGCCTGATCGGCGATGCTTCGCGCCTCGCCTTTGCGGATCGTGGGCGGTACATGGCAGATAGCGATTTCATACCCATGCCCACCAAGGGGCTGGTTGATCCGGGTTACTTGTCCCAGCGGGCGGCGTTGCTGGAAAGCGAAGTGGCCTTGTCCGAGGTCGCACCGGGTAAACCGGAATTTGACCATGCTTTGATTTGGGCGGACGACGTGTCGCTGGAACTGCCGTCAACCTCGCATATCTCGATCGTGGACAGCTATGGCAATGTGTTGTCGATGACGACGACGATCGAGAATGGTTTTGGGTCGCGCCTGATGACAAACGGGTTCCTGCTGAACAACGAGCTTACTGATTTCTCGTTCAAGACACACAGCGACGGTGTGCCGATTGCCAACCGGCTGGAGCCCGGCAAGCGTCCGCGCTCATCCATGAGCCCGACCATCGTGTTGCGGGATGGTGAGCCGGTTCTGGCTATCGGGTCTCCGGGCGGCAGCCGGATTATCGGCTATGTCGCCAAGTCCATCATCGCCTGGGCCGATTGGGGAATGGATGTGCAGCAAGCGGTTTCCCTACCTCATCTGGTCAACCGGTTCGGAACATATGATGTCGAGGCTGCGACTTCGGCAGAAGGTTTTACAGACGCGCTTGCTCAGCTGGGTTTCGAAGTCAACGCACGCGACCTGACTTCGGGGCTGCACGCCATCGAAATCGGTGACAGGCTGAGCGGTGGTGCCGACCCGCGCCGCGAAGGGATTGCGCTGGGCGAATAGGCCCTCGGTATTTGTGGGGATTGCCTGCTTTTAACGGGCCTTTTAGTCATAGGCTGAAAGGCCCAAAACGTTTTTGGGGCTGGGGAGGATGACAATGGTACAGGCAACCGCATTACCAAGGAATGAAGCTGGTATTGAAACCGTAATAGGCATTCTCAAGCAGCGCTTTGGCGACAGGTTGCAAACGGGTGCCGCTGTCCGTGAACAACACGGGCACACCACGACCTGGATCGAAAACCAAAGCCCCGATGCCGTGGTTTTCCCGCATTCGACGCAAGAGGTTTCGGACATCGTCAAAACTTGTGCGGCGCACCGGGTGCCAGTGATCCCGTTCGGAACAGGAACATCGCTGGAAGGGCATGTAAATGCGCCGGCGGGGGGAATCTCGGTCGATCTGACACAGATGGACAGTGTGCTTGCAGTTCATGCCGAGGATCTGGATTGTGTCGTGCAGCCCGGTGTCACGCGCGAAGCGTTGAATAAACACTTGCGCGATCTGGGCCTGTTCTTTCCGATTGATCCCGGGGCGAATGCGTCGCTGGGTGGGATGGCCGCTACCCGCGCGTCGGGCACTAATGCAGTGCGCTATGGGACGATGAAAGACAACGTTCTCAGCCTTGAAGCCGTAATGCCAGACGGTCAGATCATTCGTACCGGGCACCGGGCCAAGAAATCTTCAGCCGGCTATGATCTGGCCCGTCTTCTGATCGGGGCGGAAGGCACGTTGGGAATCATCACCGAGCTGACATTGCGGTTGCAGGGTATCCCCGAAGCGATCAGTTCGGCCCGGTGTTCCTTTCCGACCGTCGACGCCGCGTGCCGTGCGGTGATGATGACAATTCAGTACGGCATCCCGGTTGCCCGGATCGAGTTGCTGGACGAGTTGTCGGTTCAGGCCGCCAACGCCTATTCCGGGCTGAGTCTGCCGGATACACCTTTGTTGTTGCTGGAATTTCACGGCTCGGAAAGCGGTGCCGTAGAGCAGGCTGAAACCTTTGGTCAGATCGCCGAAGAGTTTGGTGGCACAGATTTTGCAGCAACTTCGACCACCGAAGAACGGAACAAACTTTGGCAGGCACGGCACGATATGTATTGGGCGTGTCTGCAATTGCGCCCCGGTGCGCGGGGCATCTCGACCGATGTCTGCGTACCGATCTCGCGTTTGGCCGAGTGTGTGACCGAAACGCAGAAAAAAGCTGCTGGCCTCGGCTTGTTGGCGCCCATCGTGGGCCATGTGGGGGACGGCAATTTCCATACGCTGCTGCTGATCGACATGGAAAACGTTGAAGAAGTTGCCAAGGCCGAGGCGTTTGTCGGCTGGCTGAACGACATGGCGATATCCATGGAAGGCACATGTACCGGTGAACATGGCATCGGGCAGGGAAAGCGGCCTTATCTGACCAGGGAACTGGGCGCCGCCACGCGGTACATGGCAGCGATCAAGGCCGCGCTGGACCCAGACAACATCATGAATCCTGGCAAGATCTTGTCGGACGACACGTAGCCGTATTCGCCTCTGTTCCGTGTTTACGCCCTCAAAACGTCCACATGTTCTGGTTTCACGGGGTTGAGGACAGAGGATGGGCGACATGAGCGCAAAATATCTGGCGAGGTTTGTAGCCATCTGCGGGTTGGCCGTTGCAGGGTTGGACTATGTTCAGCAAGCAAAAGCATCGGAAAATGGTCTGGGCATGAAGGAATATCTTGCCTCGGTATCCTCGCGTGTCGGTCTTTCTGACGGCTGGTTCGCGGCAGAGGCGCAGGCTTCGCCATCACGGGAACCGGCGGTGAAGAATCCCTCGGAAGAAATTGGCAAAATGGTCTGCGTCTCGGTCGGAACAAGCAAACGCTGTCGCTCCAGTGGTTGAGGGCAGCGGTGCGGCGAATGAAATGCGACCCGCTTTCGATATTCGGGTCGTTTTTTTCATATCACTGGTCGGATGAATGTCGCGCTATCCCCCTTAAGTACGCCATATGGTGTCAACTGATTTCAAGGGGAGACGCCCGGTTATGAAAACCCAAGTCAAAGCATTGGTCGTAGGCGGCGGCGCCGTCGGGACCTCGATTGCCTATCACCTGGCCAAAGCGGGCTGGGACGACGTGATGTTGATCGAACGGGACGAACTGACGTCCGGGTCCACCTGGCACGCCGCGGGCCTGTTGCCGCTGTTCAACATGTCCTATGCGACGACCCATATCCACAAGTATTCGGTGGATTTCTACAAGACGCTTGAGGAAGAAACTGGCCTAAATGCAGGCTTCGCGGTTGTGGGCAACCTGCGCATGGCACAGACGCAAGAGCGTATGGACGAATACATGCTCTATGCCTCGACCGCCGAAACCTGTGATGTGAAATACGAGTGGCTGACCCCGGACCAGATCAAGGAACGCTGGCCGCTGATCGAGACATCGGATCTGAAGGGCGCGATCTATCACACCGAGGACGGTTATATTAACCCTGCTGACGTGACCCAGGCGATGGCCAAGGGGGCCCGCCAGCGCGGGGTTGAGATCGTGCGCAAGATGCAGGCTGACGCGTTCCACTGGAACGGCACGCACTGGGAAGTGACTTGCACCAAGATGGTTGAAAAGGGCGGCAACCTGGTGCCTTCCGACGAGCAGGTCGTAATCACCGCCGAACATGTTGTGACCGCATCGGGCAACCACGCGCAGCGCACAGCCAAGATGCTGGGCATCAAGATGCCAGCCATCCCGGTGGAACATACCTTTATCGTCATGGACAAAGACCCCGAGTTGGTCAAATGGCGCGAAGCAGGCAACCCCGAGCATCCCGTTGTCCGCGATGCCGACAACGAATCCTATGCGCGTGAAGAACGCGGTGGCTGGATTCTGGGTATCTATGAACACGGCGCCCCTGCGCAGTTCGAATTCGGTGTGCCGGACAGCTTTCGCGCCGACCTGTTCCCGCTGGATCTGGACCGGATCGCCGAGCAGTATATGGCAATGGCCGAGCGCGTGCCGTCCTGTGCCGAATCCGGCCTGAAGGATGATTTCAACGGCCCGATCTGCTATACACCGGATGGCAACCCGCTGGTTGGTCCGGCTCCTGGTTTGCGTAACATGTGGCTGGCCGAAGGTTTCAGCTTTGGCATCACCGCTGCGGGCGGGACCGGCTATTATCTGGCACAGATGATGGTCGATGGCGAAGCCGAGATCGACATGGCCTCGCTGGACCCCAAGCGTTACAGCAGCAACTGGATGACCACCGAGTTCGCGGCGCGCAAGAATGAAGAGTGCTATGAGCACGTCTATATCCTTCACCACCCGGATGAAGAGCGTGAAGCCTGCCGTCCGCTGCGTACCGTTCCGGCCTATGATCGTCAGAAAGCGCGCGGTGCTCAATTCGGCTGGGTGAATGGCTGGGAACGCCCGAACTATTTCGGCCCGCTGGACGCGCCCGAGAATTTCGACAAGGAAGCACGCTCGTTCCGTCGTGGCGGCTGGTGGCAGTACGCCGTCGAAGAAGCCAAAGCGATCCGCGAAGGTGTTGGCCTGATCGACGCGTCGGCCTTCACCAAGCATGTCGTCAAAGGCCCCGGTGCCACCCAATTCTTGGATTGGTTCACCTGCAACAAGCTGCCCAAGGTCGGTCGTATCAACCTGACCTACGCGCTGACCTCGCACGGGACCACCCGCACCGAATACACCATCGTCCGCAATGGCGAGAACAACTACTACATCGTCTCTGCCGGTGCATGGACCGAGTACGACGCCGACTACCTGCGTAAAGCAGCCGAGGACAAGATGGGGGAGTTCGGTTACATCGAAATCCAGGACGTGACCACGCAATGGGGCGTCTTCGCTATCGCCGGACCCAAGTCGCGTGATGTTCTGAAAGAAGTCATCAAGGACGCCGACCCGGAAACCGCGCTGTCCAACAAACGCTTCCCGTGGCTGTCGGCCCGTCAGATCGAACTGGGCATGTGCCCGGTCAACGCGATCCGCGTGGCCTATACCGGTGAGCTGGGCTGGGAACTGCACCATCCGATCGAGATGCAGAACTACCTGTTCGACCTGCTGGAAAAGGCCGGTGAGAAGCACGGTATGAAGCTGGTCGGTGCCCGTGCCCAGAACTGGCTGCGTCAGGAGAAATCTTACCGCGCCTTTGGCACCGAACTGGGCCGCGATGCGACCCCGTTGGAAGCCGACCTGCCGCGCTTTGTCGACCTGTCCAAGGACTTCCACGGCAAGGCCAAGCTGGAAGAGACCGGTGTGCGCGCCAAGTGCTGCACCTTGCTGATCGACGGTCCGGCCGATGCTGACCCGTGGGGCCGCGAGGCGCTGTACACGCCAGAAGGCGAGCGTGTAGGCCGTCTGACCTCGGGCGGCTATTCTGTCGCGTTCGAGAAGTCGATCGGGATGGGCTATGTGAAGCCTGATCTGGCAGTCGAAGGCACCAAGCTGAAGGTCAAGATGCAGGACAAGCTGTGGGATGCTGTCGTGACATGCGACAGCCCCTATGATCCGAAAAACGAAACCATCCGCAAGGACGGCTGATCAATCTAAGGCCCCGGAATTTCCGGGGCCTTTTCTGTTGGTTACGCGGATAGCTCGTCGAAACATTCCAACGCCTTGGCAGCATACATCATGGCTGGTCCACCACCCATCTGAATGGCCATACCCAAAACGTCGGACACCTCCTCGCGTGTTGCGCCTGCTTTGACCAACGCGTCGGTGTGCAGGGTAATGCAGGGCTCGCAGCGGAGCGACACCGACATGCCCAACGCTATAAATTCCTTTGTTTTATAGTCGAGCGTTCCGCCTTCCTTCACAGCCTTCCCAAGTGCGCCGAATGCGCGCGACGTGTCGGGAATGGCCCCGTTGAGATTGCGCAAACTTGTACGAGTTGCCGAGAGCTTTTCTTGCCAAGCCATTTTGAGTGCCTTTTTCATATAAGATAACGGGAATATGTGCGGGCAGTGGTAAGTTGACCTTGATCTCGATCAGTTGGCAGGGCGCTCGGAAACAAATGCAAGGTTATTTGCGGGCATGTCGATGGTTTTCAGCACGCGCAACCCTACCTGCTGGAACAGGCCAAGCATATCTTTGTCGTTCTTGTAGCCAATGTCGGGATCTTGTCCGATCAGAGCCTCGTGAAACCTTTTGTCCCCGTCGCTTGTCAATTGGCCCGAGCGTTTGAATGGGCCGTACAAAACGAACCTCCCGTTTTCAGTCAGGGACTGAGCGATTTCGGCGAAAATGGTTCTGGTATCCTGCCAACTGATCAAATGTATCAGGTTGATCAAGACGATCAGGTCCTGCGATGGGAAGCGCGCATGCCAGCCCGAATTCGTTGCGTCCAGATGTTCGGCGCTTGCCACGTTGGGTAAGGCGCTGGCATAGGCGTCGATGCTATTGCGGCGTTCAGGGTCAGGTTCGGTGGGATGCCACGTCAGATCGGGCAGCAAATCAGCAAACGCACAGACATGCTGACCGGTTCCGCTTGCAATCTCCAATGCGTGCCCGCGGCGCGGTGCCCAGTCTTGTAGCACCGCACAAAGCGCATCGGAGTTCCGCGTTGCTGCCGGGGCAACAAGTTTACCATCCTCCCCCACGTTGGCGACACTCGCAGAGGGCGGTAGATAGCGTTTGATCATCTGTTCAACCTGTTTGGGGTCAGCGATTTGACACTGTCAGGATCCAGCACCGGCGCGTTTCCGATCACAAGATCACACAACAACTGCGAAGCTGCTGGTGCTGTTTGGAAACCATACCCGCCTTGACCCGCAGACCAGATAAACGACGGGTCAATCGGGTCGGGCCCAAGCACCAAGGTTCCGTCCGGTGCGAAACTGCGCAATCCTGCCCAGTTCGTTTCGACCCGTGTTACTGCCTCGGTCATCAATTCTTCATAGCGCGCCAGACCTTCGGCCAGCACCATGTCGTCGGCATAGGCGTCCTGAGGTGGTACGGTGTCGGCTTCGCAAGGCGAAACAAGCAGCTTGCCCGCGTCTGGTTTGGCGTACCATGTTTCGCCTGTGCCCAGCATCATGGGCCATCCGGATACATCATGGCCTCCGGGGGCGGGCAGCCGCGCCATTGATCGGCGGCGAGGAGAGATGCCGATAGGTGATACCCCGGCAAGCATGGCGATTTCGTCCACCCATGCACCGGCCGCATTCACCAGGTTGCGGGCTTCGAAGATCTGCCCGGCCTCGACCAGCCAATGCCGCTCTTTTCGAATGCCGGTTACTTTGCTTTTGGTTGCAACGGTTCCCCCGTTCTTGCGAATGGTCCGCGCGAAATCCTGCAACAGACGATCAGTATCGATGTCAAATGCGGCTTCACTGATTGCCGCGAAACCCACCTTGGCCGGGTTCAGGATTGGAACGCTCGAAATCGCCTGATCCATCGAAATTCTTTCCATGTTCAGGTCTACGCGGTCGGCTTCGAAAACTTCGCTCTGGTCAAATGAACCGATCAGCATCAGTCCGCGCGGGGTCAGGTACCCACCGTCCTGCGTGCGCAGGAATGCCGCTCCAGCCCTGTTCAGCGCCACCACGGATGGCGGACCATAGCTTTCTTCAAACAGGGCTGCCGAGCGACCCGACGCGTGATACCCCAAGGCGTCTTCGGCCTCTAAAACCATCACGGTTCCATATTGCGACAAGCGCGCTCCGGCGCTCAACCCGGCAATTCCGCCCCCGATGACGAGGAAATCGATCATTATTTGTGTTCCTTCCGCAGCAGGTTCGCCACAAGTTTTCTGGGCTT
The DNA here is from genome assembly GCF_059612525.1 of Ruegeria sp. SAZD013. Taxonomy (NCBI): domain Bacteria; kingdom Pseudomonadati; phylum Pseudomonadota; class Alphaproteobacteria; order Rhodobacterales; family Roseobacteraceae; genus Ruegeria; species Ruegeria sp. SAZD013. The sequence continues at coordinate 23,587 of NZ_JBXWQT010000029.1, forward strand.
CATTTAGCTCTTTGGGTCAAGCATTTGGCATTTCGAAGATTCTCCAAAATATATGCAGCCTTGAATTTGGGCTTCAACCCGGTCAAAGAAGTATCAAAACGAACAGGAGGGCAAGGTGACCGCAGCAGATCTTCATCCAATGGCCACTGGGCACATTCCCCGATACGTCGTCGCAGCTGACGGAAGCGATTACCTTTTTTCGGCTATGGTCGTCTTCTTTGTCATTCTCGTGGTGCTGATCGGTGTTGGGTACCTGACGCTTCATTCGGTTCCGGAAAAAATGGCGCACGAGAACAACCATCCGCAATTTCAGTTGGTGGGTATTCTGGCACTGCTGGCACTATTTACACATAACGGGATATTCTGGATTGCCGCCGTACTGGTCGCAGGGTTCCAGTTTCCGGATTTTGCAACCCCGCTTAAAAACATCGCCGATGCCATTCGTTCTCTTGGACGTGCGATTGCTCCGGAACCGGTGCCCGAGGCACCTGCGCCAACCCCTGGCGTTTCAGAATCCACCGACGTTCAGGAACAAAACACATGATTGAGACTCTGCTTTGCGCCCTGATCACGGTGCTGCCCGATTATCTGTTCCGCCGGTTCGTTCAAGGCAAACGTATCGGTCACGAGATCACCCTTTTCACCATGTGGTACGAATTGCGCTGGGGTCTTACGACCTGTGCCATTCTGGCGCTGACGGTAATCACCACACTGTTTTATTTTCACCCAGCCAGCAAAACCGCAGCGTCCTATTTTCGAACCGTGACGATCCTGCCGCAACTTGGTGGTCGTGTTTCGGAAATTTTCGTTAAGAACAACGAACTGGTAACCGCTGGCCAGCCGATTTTCAGGATCGAAGATTTCAGCCAGACAGCACAGGTTCAGGCGGCAAATGCACAGATCGCACAGGTTCAGGCCTCGCTGAAAGTGGCTGAAACTGATCTGGCCGAAGCTGATGCCGGTATTGCCGGCGCCAAGGCGGCTTTGGCGCAGTCCTTGGACGATCTTGAACGAAATACGACCCTGCGCGACCAAGGTTCAAGCGCTGTCCGGCTGACCGAGATCGAGCGACTGGAAAACCTTGTTGCCGAGCGTGAGGCGCAGGTGGTTGCGGCCGAATCCAGGCGTGCGGCAGTTGAACAGCAGATCGAAGAGCTGATCCCCGCGCAACTGGCCAGCGCCATTGCACAGCTGGATGCCGCGCAGACCGAGTTGGACAAAACGCTGATTGTCGCCGGTGTTACCGGTCGGGTCGAGCAGTTTAGCCTGCAAGTTGGTGATTACGTGAGCCCTTTGTTGCGTCCTGCGGGCATCCTCGTTCCATCGCATACCGGACATGACCGTTTTCAGGCTGCTTTCAACCAGCTGTCTGCTCAGGTGATCAAACCAGGTATGATCGGTGAGTTGGGCTGCATGACCAAGCCATTCACCGTAATTCCCACTGTAGTGGTCGAGGTACAGGATGTCATACCGTCCGGCCAGATCCGTCCATCGGATGAATTGCGGGATGTGCAGAATAACACCAATCCCGGCTCGATTCTGGTCTATATGGAGCCGCTGTATAAAGGTATGGCCGATGACCTTCCTCCGGGCAGCAACTGTCTGGCCAATGTCTACACCGACAACCATGACCGTCTGGAACACGAGGATCTGGGCTTTTGGAAAGCTGCTTTCCTGCACGTGGTCGACACAATTGGCGTGGTCCATGCGGCAGGTTTGCGTTTGCGCCTGATCCTGATGCCCGTTAACACGCTGGTGCTGACCGGGCATTGATCCGGTTCCCGCAGAACAGTTCTTAACGCGCCCGGCAGGTTCCCCGCCGGGCGCTCGTATTATTAAAGCGCTGCTTTGAACAGCTGTGTCAGGTTTTCTTTGGTCAACTCAATCGGGTTCCCGCCACATGACGGGTCGATGATTGCGCCTTCGACGAGCGTTGGGATTGATGTCTCGGTAACGCCAAGGTCTGCCAGCTTTCGCGGGATGCCGAGGCTGTCGTTGAATTCCTGCACAAAGGCGCGGAAGCCATCGAACCCTCCGTTGATACCCAGATAGGCGGCAGCCTGCTGGAAACGATCTGCGATGGCGGGAGCATTGAAATCCAGCACGGCGGGCATGCAGACCGCATTGGTGGTGCCGTGATGGGTGTTGAAGTGCGCGCCGACCGGGTGGCTCATGGCGTGGATCGCACCAAGACCTTTTTGGAAGGCAGTTGCGCCCATGGCAGCAGCGCTCATCATCTGGGCGCGGGCCTCAATGTCGCTGCCATCTGCGTAGGCGCGCGGAAGATATTCTTTCACCAAACGCATTCCTTCCAGTGCGATGCCCTGGCTCATCGGGTGATAATGCGGGCTCGAATAGGCTTCGACACAATGCGCGAAGGCATCCAGACCGGTGCCTGCGGTGATAAATTTGGGCATCCCAACCGTCAGTTCAGGATCGCAGATCACCACCGTCGGCAGCACCTTGGGGTGGAAGATGATCTTCTTGGCATGGGTCTCGGAATTTGTGATGACGCTGGCGCGGCCTACCTCGGACCCGGTTCCCGCAGTCGTCGGAACCGCAATGATCGGCGCGATCGCATCCGCGTCGGCACGGGTCCACCAGTCGCCGATATCCTCAAAGTCCCACACGGGCCGCGTCTGGCCGCACATGAAGGCGACCATCTTGCCCAGATCCAGCCCCGAGCCGCCGCCAAAGGCAATCACACCATCGTGCCCACCGGCCTTGTATGCCGCAACGCCTGCGTCGAGGTTTTTCTCATTCGGGTTTGGGTCCACGTCACTGAATACACCGCGGCCCAGACCAGCTGCCTCCATGATATCCAGCGTCGCCGCAGTGATCGGCAGATCGGCCAACCCCTTGTCCGTGACCAACAGGGGTTTCTTCATCCCGGCTGTGGCACAGGCTGCGGGCAGTTCCTTGATGCGTCCGGCACCAAATTTGATTGCGGTCGGATAGGACCAGTTTCCAACAAGTGACATGTCAGGTTTCCTTTGTGATTTGAGACCTGCTCGGGCGAGGGGGTCAGACCCGAGCAGGCCGTCGTCCTTAGCCCGTGACCTTCTTCAGGTGGTAAGATTTTGGACGGGTGAGATTGTGATAGCCGATGACCGAAAGACCACCGCCGCGCCCGGTATTCTTGCAACCGGTCCAGCACAGCCCAGGGTCCAGATAGTCGGCCCGGTTCATGAAGACGGTGCCGGTCTCGATCTGGTCGCCCACACGCGCCGCGCGGTCCACATCGCGGGTCCAAAGGCTGGCTGTCAGACCAAACTCGCTGTCGTTCATCAGCGCGATGGCCTCAGCATCCGAGGACACTTTCATGATGCCCACCACCGGGCCAAAACTTTCGTCCCGCATCACCCGCATATCATGGGTCACATTGGTCAGAATCTGCGGCGTGAGATATGCGCCGCCGTCATCCTCGGGGAAGGCTTCAATATGCGCGACCGCACCGGCCTCAACCGCTTCGGCAATCTGCGCGCGCACCTCGTCAGCGAAACGCACATTGGCCATCGGACCAATGGTTGTTTCGGCGTCCAGCGGATTGCCCAGTTTGTAGCCTTTCACGATCTCAACGGCCTTGGCGACAAAGTCATCATACAGGCTTTCGTGAACGTAAATCCGCTCGATCCCACAGCAACACTGGCCCGAATTGAACATCGCGCCGTCGATCAACGTATCGACCGCCGCGTCCAGATCGGCGTCGTCCATGACATAACCCGGATCCTTGCCGCCCAGTTCAGTGCCCACGCCCGTAAAAGTCCCCGCCGCCGCACGCTCCATGGCCTGACCGCCACCGACCGAACCGGTGAAGTTCACAAAGTCGAACGCGTTACCCGCGATGAGGTCATTGGTCACGTCGTGGCTGAGGAACACATTCTGGAACACGTCTTCGGGCACCCCCGCCGAATGGAACGCCTGCGCCATCCGCTCACCAACCAACAAAGTCTGGGTTGCGTGCTTCAGAACAACCGTGTTGCCCGCGATCAGCGCGGGCGCCACCGTGTTGATCGCCGTCATGTAAGGATAGTTCCAGGGGGCAACCACAAAGACCACCCCATGCGGAATACGCTTGATATAGCGTTTGAAGGTTTCATCTTCACCCACGGCAATATCGGCCAGTGACGTCTCGGCGATCTTTGCCATATGGCTGGCACGTTCGTTGAAGCCACCAAACTCGCCGCCATAGCGCACCGGGCGACCCATCATATGCGCCAGTTCCGGAACGATCTCATCATTCATCGCGCCGACAGCCGCGACGCCCGCCATCACCAGATCAATCCGCTCCTGCAACGGTCGCGCTGCCCAGGCTCCCTGCGCCGCCCGCGCCCGCGCCGCGACCTCAAACGCAGCCTCCCGCGACAGCACCTCGCGTTCCGCATAAACCGATCCATCGATCGGCGAGACACATTGCAACATCTGCCCCATAGTTACTCCATCTCTAAAGAGAGCAGGATCCCTGCTTCATCTGGCCATAAATATCCCGGGGTGCGCGAGGGGCTGGCCCCTCGCTTCCTCCCTCTCAAGCCCGCTCAAACCCGCGGGCCACTTCCCAATCGGTTACCACGCGCTCGAATTCCTCGATTTCGACCTCAGCCGCACGGGTATAGTGATCGACAACCTCATCGCCCATCGCCGCGCGCAGCATCTGTGATCCGTGCAAAGCGTTGCGTGCATCCTTCAATGTACCCGGGATCTTTCCCGTCTCGCCCTGATAGACATCGCCCTTGGTCGGCGGCTGCAACTCCAGCCCTTCTTCGATCCCTGCGATCCCGGCCGCCAGCATCCCTGCAATCGCCAGATAGGGGTTCATGTCCGACCCGGGAATACGGCACTCGACCCGTATCGCCTTGGTGCCATCCCCGCACAGGCGGTACCCGGCCGTACGGTTGTCTACAGACCAAATGATCCGTGTCGGTGCAAAGGTGCCCTTCATGAACCGCTTGTAGCTGTTGATGTACGGTGCCATGAAATACGTGTAATCAGCGGCGTATTTCAGCAGGCCGGCCATATAGCTTTTCATCAGCGCCGACATGCCCAGTTCATCCCCGGCATCATAGAAGGCAGGTTTGCCATCCGCCCATAGCGACTGATGCACATGCGACGAGCTACCAACCCTTTCATGATGCCATTTCGGCAGGAAGGTCACCGCATGACCCTGCTGCCAGGCGATTTCTTTCACCGCGTTCTTGGCGATCGAGTGATTCTCTGCCGTGTCCATCGCTGGTGCGTATTTGATGTTCAGTTCTTCCTGCCCGGCCTCGGCCTCACCTTTGGTGTTCTCGACCGGGATGCCCGCATCCCACAGGTGGTTGCGGATCGGGCGCATCACATGCTCTTCCTTGGTGGTCTGCAGAATGTGATAATCTTCGTTATAGCCCGAGATCGGCTCCAAATCGCGGAACCCTTCCTTTCGGATTGCATCAAAACTCTTCGCGAACAGGAAGAATTCCAGTTCGGTGGCGCACATCGCCTCATACCCCATCGCCTTCAGGCGGTTCACCTGTTTCTTCAGGATCGAACGCGGCGCATGTGGCACTTCCTCATGGGTGTGGTGATCCAGCATATCGCACATGACCATCGCGGTGCCTTCCAGCCAGGGCACCGGGCGCAATGTGCTAAGGTCTGGCTTCATCACATAGTCGCCATAACCCCGCTCCCAGCTGGTCGAGGCATACCCATCCGGCGTCGCCATCTCGAGGTCCGTGGCCAGCAAGTAGTTACAGCAATGTGTCTCTTCCCACGCGCCAGCCACAAAATGACCTGCATGAAAACGCTTGCCCATCAAACGACCCTGCATGTCAACCATGCAAACCAATACTGTGTCGATCGCGCCGTCTGCGACAAGCGATTTCAGGGTTTCGAAAGTCAGAGTTGCGGTCATGAAACAAACCTCATGCGTTGAGTAGGGGCGCCGAATGACAGCGCCCCTGTTTTGATATCAATCGAAGGTGTAAGGGGCACCGGCCTGGTTAATGACCGAGTTATACTCACGGAAGATACCAACGATCTTCTGGTGAATTTCGCCTTCCTGTGCGACCTCGTCCCAGAATTCGATAGCGGCATTTTCCACTTCTTTCCATTCCGCTGCCGGAACCTGACGCAGCTGTAGCTTGTCACCCTTTGCGCGCAAGGCCGCTTCACCGCCCCAGTACCACTGGTTACGATAGGTGTGGCCTGCTTCGACGCCCGCCATCACAACCGATTTCAGGTGGTCGGGCAGCTCGGCCCAGCGTTCCTGGTTTGCAAACCAGGACCCAATCCACGCGCCCGAGATGTTGTTGGTCAGGAAGTAGTCGGTCACATTGGCCCAGCCAACGGTGTAGTCTTCAGTGATGCCCGACCAGGCCATTCCGTCCAACTCACCGGTTTGCACCGCCACTTCCGCGTCTTCGTAGGGGATATTGACCGGTACAACGCCAAACTTGGCAAGAAAACGCCCGGCCGTCGGGAAGGTATAGAGCTTCAGCCCATCCAGGTCGCCAAGGCTTTTGATTTCCTTTTTGGTGTTGAAGTTGCAGGGGTCCTGACCCGCTGCCGACAGCCACGTCACACCAACCTTCTCATATTCCGAGCGCCAGATATCAGCCAAACCGTACTGGTTGAACAGCACCGGAACGTCCAGAATATGCTTGGTAGCGAAGGGGAAATAGCCCCCGAATTGACGCAGCGGAGTAGGCGAAGCCATGGAATCGTCGTCCGAATGAACACCATCAATCGTGCCGCGTTGCAGGGCCTGGAACAGTTCACCTGTCGGAACGATCTGGTCCGCATAGAACAGTTCGATCTCAAGCTCGCCATTGGCATTGGCGTTGATGTAATCGATGGCTGGCTTGGTCACATGCTCGCCCAATGCGCCACCGGCATAGGTCTGGAACCGCCACTTGATGGCGGATTGCGCTTTGACGATCGCAGGAGAGGCCAGTGTGGCGGCTCCCGCCAGACCGGCGGAGCTTAGAAATCTGCGTCTTGTAGTCATTGTCTTTTCTCCTCTGTTTAGTCTTGCTGAACTTCGCCCCTTGCCGGGGTCTTGTGACTTAATTTCCATAGACATAATTCGGCAGCCAAAGCGCGATTTCAGGAAAGATGATGATTATGGCCAAGGCGCAGACCATCACCAGAACAAATGGAACGATCGAACTGTAGATATCGCGCAGCGATATTTCCGGGGGGGCCATCGCGCGCATCAGGAACAGGTTATAGCCGAATGGCGGCGTCATATAAGCGATCTGCGTGGTGATCGTATAAAGTACGCCGTACCAGATAAGATCAAAGCCAAGCGCACCCACCAGCGGAACGTAAAGCGGCGCGACGATAACCAGCATGGCCGTATCGTCCAGAAACGTGCCCATCAGGATAAAGCTGAGCTGCATGAGAACCAGGATCATCCACGGGGAAAGACCCAGTTTTTCGGTGAACAGGCTTTCGATTGCCTTGACCGCACCCAACCCGTCGAAGACAGCGCCAAAAGCCAGAGCCGCCAGAATGATCCACATGAACATGCACGAGATGCCCAATGTGTGCCGAATTGAATTCTCGAAAACCGTGCGTGTCAGCCGTCCTTTCAGAAAGGCGGCCAGCATGGCCGTGGTGGCTCCGATGGCAGAGGATTCCACCAATGATGTCCAACCGTTAACAAAAGGGACCATCATCACCATAAATATGCCCAAGGGTAACAACCCGGCTTGCAACAGCAGCAGCTTTTCTCGCAACGGAATGTCGCGGTCTTCCGCGGGCAGGACCGGGCCGAGCGACGGATTGATGCGGCAGCGGATGACAATGTAGATTATGAACATGGTAGCCATCATTAGCCCGGGTATCACTCCGGCGAGCCATAGCTGGCCAACGGGTTGCCGCGCGATCATGGCATAAAGAACCAGAACAACGGATGGTGGCACCAGAATCCCAAGGGATGATCCGGCCTGAATGACGCCGGTCACCATGCGCTTGTCATAGTTCCGGCGCAGCAATTCCGGCAAGGCAATCGTGGCACCAATCGCCATACCTGCAACGGACAACCCGTTCATTGCCGAGATCAGAACCATCAGCCCGATGGTTCCAACAGCCAGACCACCGGACAGGCCGCCCATCCAGACATGGAACATCTTGTAAAGATCATCTGCGATCCGGCTTTCGGAAAGGATGTACCCCATGAAAATGAACATGGGCAGTGTCAGCAGCGGGTACCACTTCATGACCTTGATCGCAGCGGCAAAACCCAGATCGTAACCGCCCCTATCCCCCCAAAGGAACAAGGCTGAAACCACAGCGACACAGCCGATTGCACCAAAGACGCGCTGGCCGGTCAGCATCATTAGCATCATTGATGCGAACATCAGCAAGGCAATCATCTCGTATGACATCAGATTACCTCACGCGGGATATCGTCGCCGCACAGGCGCAAGATATCCTTGAACAATTCGGACACGGCTTGCAGCAGCATCAGGAAGATACCGATAACCATGATCAGCTTGACCGGCCACAGGTAGGGCCGCCAGATCGTCGCGCTGCGCTCACCGCCATATTGGAAAGAATACATCAGGCTGTCCCATCCACCCCACAGCAAGATGAGCAGATAAATGATCAGGAATACGACTGTGAAGGCATCCGTCCAGGCCTTGCGGCGATGAGACCATTCGCCATAAAGCAGGTCCATTCGCACGTTTGACCCCATCTGGATCGAATAAGGGCCACCAAGCATATAGTAGGCCACCATGGCGAACTGAGCCATCTCGAGTGTCCAGAGCGACGGTACGAAAAAGGTTTTCGAGACCGAAGACCAGAACAGAATACCCATCATGACGAAAATGCCGTACATGACGACGCGTCCGATCCAGCGGTTCGTTCGATCAATGACCGCCACGTAGCCCCGCAAGAACTTCATCTCGATACCTCAACTCTCATTGTTTCGCCTCTGTGTGCGAATACGCATCAATTACCGTTTGCAGGATCGGCGTCAGAATCCCGGCGATGCGGTCTACTCCCGTTGGTGTGTCGATAAGATCGTTTCGAACCTCGACCATGACATTCGGAAGCCCCCGACTGATCGCATGTTCCTGCAACGTGTGCGTGACGCCATCCGTGGCAGAGTAAGGTTCGTTCAACGCGGCATTCAGACCCGAGCCCTTGGCACAGCGCAGCATAAGTTGGGCCGCCCTGTCATCTTCGTCATGAAGAATGCCCAGTTCGACTGATCGTGTCTTTCCGTTGTAGACGGGCGTGAAACTGTGCATCGTGACAACGACAGGCGGCCGGTCCTGCGCGTCCAGAGTGGACGACAAAAGCTGTTTGAACGGCTCATAAACCTCGTGGATTCTTTGGGCGCGTTGGGTGTCTGTCAGGTTCTCATTGCCGGGAATGGAAAACACTTCGCTTACCTGCGGCATAGCATCTGCACGTTCAGGCGAGCGGTTGCAGTCGTAAACAAGTCGGCTGATGCAGGAATGAACCAGCGGCGCGTCCAAAGCCTTCATCAATTCGACCGAAAGCGCCAATGCGCCAATATCCCATGCTGCATGAGACAATGCTGCGTCCTCAGTCAGGCCCAATCCGTTCAATGACGCTGGGATGAATCGGCTAGCATGTTCGCATACCAAAACGCACTGCGCCCGGCCGTTGGCATTCTGCGCGCGGGCTGCCGGAGCTTCGGTTGGAAGTAGCATTGGTGTCTCGGAATCGTGGTGCATAAGAAGCATTTGTTACAGCAACCTCAGACCTGTCAAGAAAATTACTGTAGACAAAATTACAAACAATCATATCCTGTAAAAAATTTGAGAAATGAAGGTGCCGATGGCCACCGTTGCGAAACTTGTCAAACAGCGGATACAGGAAGAGCTTGACGATCTGACACGGTCAGAACGGCAGCTGGCCTCGGTACTTTTGCAGGATTATCCAATGACCGGCTTGCAATCGATCACCAAGCTGGCAGCTGCTGCGCAGGTCTCGACCCCGACGGTCATACGTATGGCACGCAAGCTGGGTTTCGACGGTTTTCCCGCCCTGCAGGACGCCCTGCGAGAAGAGGTGGCGGCACAGATCAAAAAGCCGATCTCGAAACGGGATGCCTGGGTTGTGGATGACGCGGCGGAGCATCCCACAACGCGGTTTGCGCAGGCTGTTTGGACAAATATGCGCCACACGCTGGAACGTCTGGACAAAGAGATGTTCGACACCGTTGCCCAGCTTCTGGCAAATACGGATCGCCATCTTTACGTCGTGGGCGGGCGTATCACGCGTTCAAATGCGGACTATCTGTTCAATCACATGCAGATTATTCGACCCAATGTGACGATGCTGGGCAATTCGGCAAACGTTTGGCCGCAGTACCTGCTTGATATGGATGAAACCTCGGTTCTGGTGATTTTTGATATCCGCCGATACGAGGCCTATCTCGAGAAATTGGCGCAGGTCGCATCAAGCCGCGGCGTGACGGTTATCCTGTTCACCGACCAATGGGGATCACCGATAGGCAAGACCGCCAATTACACCTTTCACGCACTGGTCGAGGCGCCATCTAGCTGGGATTCAACAATAGCATTGCAGCTGATATCGGAGACCCTGATCGCTGAAGTGCAAGAGGCACGGTGGGAAGAAAGCAAGGAGCGCATCGAGGAACTTGAGCGGTTTTTCTCCTCGACGCGGATATTCCGCAGTCACGATTGAAGGCCGTACTTCCACCGGGAAATATCACGGTTTTGGTCGTGCAAATTTTCACACTTCCCGCTTGACGCGCCCCGGCGCATGACTTAACCAGCGCAAACCATTTGCGGGTATAGCTTAATGGTAAAGCCCCTGCCTTCCAAGCAGGCTATGTCGGTTCGATTCCGTCTACCCGCTCCAATCCCCACTAATTTCTGCGTCAAATGGCCCTTATGGCTGTCTGTTTTTGGCAGGAATGCTTGACCAGAACGGCGGCTGGGGCCAAGAAAGCGTTCACTTTGTAGCGTTCAATTCACAAGGGCCGGACATGGCAAGACAGACCGCCAATAAACCAGCACAATCAGCGGCTCCTGGCGCTAGTGAAGAGCGGGCCCGCTCAAGGAAAATCGGGGTGCTGGGGTCGCTTTGGCCCTTCATGAAGCCTTACAGGCTATTGATGATCGGGGCGACAATGGCGCTGATCCTGACGGCCAGCATGACGCTGACCCTGCCATTGGCCGTGCGGCGCGTCGTCGACAATTTCCGCATTCAGGACGGTGAATTGCTGGACTGGTACTTTTTGGCAGCGTTGGGCATTGCCGCTGTTCTGGCTGCGGGAACCGGTATCAGATATGCGTTGGTCACACGGTTGGGGGAACGTGTGGTTGCTGACATCCGCAAGGCTGTATTTGATCGTGTGATCGGCATGAGCCCCGAATTCTACGAACGCATCATGACCGGTGAAGTGTTGAGCAGGATCACCACCGACACGACACTCATCCAATCGGTTCTTGGCTCATCCGTTTCCATCGCGCTGCGCAATATGCTGATGTTTATCGGCGGGCTGGTTCTGATGCTGTTGACCTCGGCCAAGCTGACCGGGCTTGTCTTGCTGCTTATCCCCGTGGTGGTGGTGCCGATATTGATTCTGGGTCGGCGTTTGCGCGTGATCAGCCGTGAAAACCAGGATTGGATCGCTGCGTCATCCGGAAACGCGGGCGAGGCATTGGGGGCGGTACAGACCGTGCAGGCATTTACCCACGAACAGGCCAGCCGGCAGCAATTTGATGAGATGACCGAGATGTCCTATACCGTTTCACTGCGTCGGATTCAGACGCGCGCGGTGCTAACGGTGATTGTGATATTTCTGGTATTTTCAGGCATCGTTGGCGTTCTGTGGATGGGTGCAAATGACGTACGCAACGGTGTGATGACCGAGGGCGTTCTGATTCAATTCGTGATCTACTCGATCATCATGGCGGGTTCAGTCGCGGCCCTGTCCGAGATTTGGAGCGAGCTTCAGCGCGCCGCCGGAGCCACCGAGCGACTTGTCGAGTTGCTGAATGCCGAAGATTCGGTTTCGGACCCGGCCAAACCCGCTCCTTTGCCAAAGGACGTCCGAGGGGAGATTCGGTTCGAAGATGTAAGTTTTCGCTATCCAGCGCGCCCCGATACAATCGCGCTGGATCACTTGTCGCTTCAGGTAAACCCGGGCGAGACCGTTGCCTTTGTCGGACCGTCAGGGGCGGGTAAGACGACGATCATTCAATTGATTCAACGGTTCTATGACCCAAATTCGGGCCGGGTGATGTTGGATTGCCATGATCTGCGGGAACTGGATCGCACAGATTTCCGAAAGTACATGTCATTGGTGCCGCAGGATCCAGTGATCTTTGCCGCCTCAGCCCGCGAAAACATTCGTTTCGGTCGTCTGGACGCAACGGATGCCGAAGTAGAAGCCGCAGCCCGTGCCGCCATCGCACATGATTTCATTGCCGCATTGCCCGATGGGTATGACAGTTTTGTCGGCGAACGCGGTGTCATGCTGTCGGGTGGGCAAAAGCAGCGTATCGCAATCGCCCGCGCAATATTGCGCGACGCACCTGTGCTGCTGCTGGACGAGGCGACCTCGGCCCTTGATGCGGAAAGTGAACGTGCAGTGCAGGGCGCAGTGGATCAGATGCGTGCCGGCCGCACGACCCTGATTGTTGCGCACAGATTGGCCACCGTAAAGAAAGCCGACCGCATTGTCGTTCTGGAAGAGGGCCGTATCGTGGCGCAGGGCAGCCATGATGATCTGGTGTCCCAGGATGGGCTATATGCGCGCCTCGCACGGTTGCAGTTCACCGATGGCGTAGCAGCAGAATAGGAGTGACGCTCGGGCATTTGTGAATTCGCCGTAGCGTCATTCTACAGTTTACTCTCTTTCAAAGCTAAGGCCTCGCTTGCGCGAGGTTTGTTTTGCTTCCATCTTGGATGCGAACAACAAGCTCGTGCAAAAACACGGGAGAAAAACGGGAGGAACCACATGGCCTTTGTGGGATTGGAAGACAAAACGCGCATGGAACAGGAAATGTCGTGGGAGGATCGGGATTTGCCTGTCACCTTCCATCAGCTCCTGTCGCGCACGGCAGAGAGATTTCCCAACCACAACGCCATCAGTTTTCAGCTACTGTCCGGGCCCACGGACAAGGCTGAGACCCTGACTTGGTCGGAACTTCTGGGCAAGGTCAATCAGGCGGCAAACCTGTTCCGCTCGCTGGGTGTCGGTGAAAATGACGTGGTGGCCTATGTACTGCCAAACTGTAACGAAACACTGATTACAATGATGGGCGGTGCAGTTGCGGGAATCGTGAACCCGATCAATCCGTTGCTGGAGCCCGAGCAGATTGCGGCGATCCTGCGCGAGACAGGCGCCAAAGTGGTTGTTACACTAAAGTCTTTCCCGAAAACAGATGTTGCCCAAAAGGTAGAAGAGGCGGTGCGCCACGCGCCCAAGGTCAACACCATTCTGGAAATCGACCTGAACCGGTACCTGACGCCGCCCAAGTCGTGGCTGGTTCCCTTCCTGCGCCCCAAGATGGGCGAAAAGGAAAAGCTGGCGCACGCGGATTACAAGAACTTCAACAAGGAACTTGCCAAGCAACCGACGACGCTGACATTCGAGGACAGCAATGAAGATCGCGTTGCTTGTTATTTCCACACCGGTGGGACCACCGGGATGCCCAAGGTGGCGCAGCATAAATACTCGGGTCTGATCTACAATGGCTGGCTGGGCAACACGCTGTTGTTTGATGAGAATGACGTCATCATGTGCCCGCTGCCGATGTTCCACGTCTTTGCCGTGCATGTTATCGTGATGGCAGCCGTGTCGTCGGGTGCACATGTGATTTTCCCGACACCTGCAGGTTATCGCGGTGACGGTGTGTTCGACAATTTCTGGAAGCTGATCGAGCGTTGGAAAGTGAGCTTTATCATCACTGTTCCAACCGCGATATCAGCCAAGATGCAACGCCCGGTGGATGCAGATATCTCAAGCGTGAAAACCGCCTTTTCGGGTTCGGCGCCACTGCCGGTGGAGTTGTTCCGCCGCTTTGAAGAGGCGACGGGCGTCACCATCGTCGAAGGTTACGGCCTGACCGAGGCCACCTGTCTGGTCTCGTGCAACCCTGTGGATGGCGAGAAAAAGATCGGTTCGATCGGTATTCCGTTCCCCTATACGGATGTCAAAATCCTGCTGGACGGGCCGGATGGGCCGACAGAGTGCGGCACTGATCAGATTGGTGAGATCTGCATCTCGAATCCCGGTGTGTATGCAGGCAACACGTATACAGAGGCCGAAAAGAACATTGGTCTTTATCACTTTGACAAATACCTGCGTACGGGCGACCTAGGGCGGTTTGACGAAGACGGCTACCTTTGGATCACCGGTCGCGCCAAGGACCTGATCATTCGCGGTGGTCACAATATCGATCCTGCCGAAATCGAAGAGGCGCTGCTGGGTCACAATGCAGTTGCCTTCGCAGGAGCGATCGGTCAGCCGGACGCGCATTCGGGCGAAGTGCCCTGCGCCTTTGTCGAATTGGTTGATGGGGCGTCGGTCACTGAAAATGAGCTGCTGGAATATTGCAAAGTTCACGTGCATGAGCGAGCCGCACAACCCAAGCATATAACCATTCTTGACGAGTTGCCGAAAACTGCGGTCGGCAAGGTGTTCAAGCCGGACCTGCGCAAACACGCCATCACCCGCATCTACAATGGTGCTCTTGACGCTGCGGGTCTTGCTGCGCGGGTTGTTCTGGTGATCGACGATAAAAAGCGTGGCCTTGTCGCGCAGCTTGACGCGAACGGATCTTCGGAAGACGATGTCTCGAAAGTGCTGGGCGCATTTACCCGGCCCTGGGAGTGGTCCAAATAAGCCGGAGGAACAATGGACTATGAACGCCTGATCGACGAAGAAACCTGGGCGTTCATACGCCGCACGGCCGAAAGCTATCCGGATGATGCGGTCGATTTGTCCATCGAGGACCAGCGTCGGGTCTATGACACGATGTGCAAGCAGTTTCGCCAACCGCGCCCTGCCGGTGTCGAAACCCAGGACCTGTACGCCGATGGCGTGCCGGTCCGCCATTATACCGCCGGGCATCCGACCCGAACGGTTGTGTATTTTCATGGTGGTGGCTTTGTCGTTGGCGGGTTGGACAGCCACGATGATGTCTGTGCCGAGTTTTGTGCGCAGACGGGATACCGCGTCGTTTCAGTCGACTACAGGCTGTGTCCTGAACATGTGCATCCAGCGCAGTTCCAGGATTGCTGGACAGCTGTGAAATGGGCGGCGGTCGAGTATGGCGACCCGCTGGTTCTGGCCGGGGACAGCGCGGGAGGAAATTTGTCAGCAGCTATTGCCCACCATGCGCGCGGGCGGCTGGACAATATTCTGGGGCAAGTCCTGATCTATCCCGGCCTTGGCGGAGATCAATCGCGCGGCTCATATCTTGAGCACGCCCATGCTCCTTTACTGACACTGGACGACATCAAATTCTATGAAACCGTCCGATACACAGGCGCCCAGCCGCAAGGCGATCCGACTTATGCGCCGCTACAGGAAAATGATTTTTCGAAACTGCCGCCAACTGTTGTGATTACCGCTGACTGTGACCCGCTCCGCGATGACGGGAAGGTCTATTGCGAGCGGATAAGCGCGGCTGGTGGTCAGGCCCATTGGATCAACGAACTTGGCCTTGTTCATGGGTACCTACGTGCGCGAACCTCGGTAAAGCGCGCAGCAGACAGCTTCGAACGGATCTCGGTCGCTATCGAAGCACTGGGGCAAGAGATCTGGCCCTACGACTGAAGTGAGTCAGTTACATCAGGAACGGCTTAGCCCTCATCGTGTCTGCGAGGGGCGCACCCAATCGGCTCAGAATGGTCGGGGCCAATTGGATCTGGTCGATTACGGTTTCTACGTCAGGCCCGTCGGCATCGCCGAAGTAATACAGCGCGGTTTCCTGTTGCAGGGGGCTGCGCCCTCCGTGGTGTCCGCGCTCGTCTTGGCCATGATCGGCGGTGACGATCACCTCATACCCCAATTGGCGCCAGCGAGGGATGAACGGGGCCAGCATTTCGTCTGCAACAAAGCAGGCATGATCCATTTCTTCGCAGTCGTGATAGAAACGGTGACCCATGCTGTCCAGTGTACAGGTGTGCAGGATGCCATAGTCCAGCCCAAAGCGCAGACACAGATTGGTCAAGGTGGCAAATAGATCGACGTCGGACGGGGTCATCTGGTTGTCTTTGCCGTAGCCGGTCATGCTGTGAAAGCGACCGTGATTGATGGTCTGGCTCTCTGGCTCGTCATATTCGACGTCGCGGACATAGTCGAACGGGTGACGGTTGAAGAACTGCGACCAAAAACTGTGTGTGACAGCCCCAGTCACGCCGCCGGCCTCACGTACCTGGCTAAAGACATCCTTATGGCTCAGGCGAAAGACGTTGCCGTTTCCGGTGCAGCCGTGTTCTTGCGGCGTTACGCCCGTATGGATCGATGCATAGCAACTGGCCGAAGTTGAAGGCAGCACTGCGCGGTGCTTCCACACCCGAGCTTCGCCGCTGTCGACCCAGCCTTCGAGGTTGCCGAACAGGCGGCGGAAATTCCGGTATGGTACTCCGTCCAGAATGATCAATAGTAGTTTACGGTCCATGGCTTGGCCCTTTGATCTGAGTATTTCATGCGGACGATACGCGAGTTGAAACCACGCGCCTGCCAAATCGCGTCCCAAATAATAAATTCCCGACGTCAGCCAAGGTGCAAAACGCCGGGAATCCATTTCTTCAAAGTGATGTTACAGGCGCAGAGATCAGTTCCCCGCACTTTCCATTTTGCGATGGGCAACGACCTCTTCCAGCCAGCCCAGATGCATCTCGGGCACCGAGCTCAGCAGAAGGTCTGTATAGTCGTCGAATGGCGGGCTGAGCACCTGACTCTTTGGACCATAACGGGCCACGCGTCCCTGATACATCACCGCGATGCTGTCGCTGATCGCCCGAACCGTCGCCAGATCGTGGGTGATGAACAGATAGGCCACATCCTCGATCTTCTGCAAATCCAGCAGCAGTTTGAGGATACCGTCCGCTACAAGCGGGTCGAGCGCCGATGTCACTTCGTCACAGATGATCATCTTGGGCTTGGCTGCCAGTGACCGCGCGATGCAGACGCGTTGCTTTTGGCCACCGGACAACTCGGCCGGATAACGGTCGATGAACTTCTCGCCCAACTCGATCTCGTCCAGCAGTTCGACGACCCGTTTGCGCTTTTCGGCACCGCGCATGTTGAAGTAGAACTCCAGCGGGCGTCCGATGATCGTACCCACTGTCTGGCGCGGGTTCATTGCCACGTCAGCCATCTGATAGATCATCTGCAACTCGCGCAGGTCCTCGCGGGATCGTCCGGCAAGGTCAGGCGAAAGCTTGCGTCCGGCAAACGTAATCTCGCCATCGCGCGGCGGCAGCAGGCCGGTGATCACTCGGGCAAGTGTCGATTTACCCGACCCGGATTCACCCACAACCGCCAGCGTCTGACCCGGATGAAGCTCGACATTGACGTTGTGCAGCACGTCGAAATTCAACCCCTTGTAGCGCGCGGTGATACCGTCAACGCTCAGCAGCGGTTCCGCTGTGGGCTGTTTTTCCTCGTGCTCGATCGAACGGACCGAGACCAGAGCCTGCGTGTACTCTTCCTGCGGGTTGTTGATGATCTGATCGGTTGACCCATATTCGACCGTATTCCCCATCCGCAAAACCATGATTTCGTCGCTGACTTGCGCCACGACCGCAAGGTCGTGCGTGATGTAGAGAGCAGCAACACCGGTATCGCGAATGGCTTCTTTGATCGCCATCAGCACGTCGATTTGCGTGGTCACATCCAGTGCCGTGGTGGGTTCATCGAACACCACCAGATCGGGTTCAGGGCACAGCGCCAGCGCCGTCATGCATCGCTGCAACTGTCCGCCTGAAACCTGGTGTGGGTAGCGTTCGCCGATATTATCCGGGTCGGGTAGGCCTAGTTTGGCAAACAGTTCCCGCGCGCGGCCTTCGGCCTCTTTTCGCGAAAATTTCTTGTGCTCGACCGCAGCTTCGACAACCTGATCCATGATCTTTTTTGCCGGGTTGAACGACGCGGCTGCGGATTGCGACACATACGCAACCTCACCCCCGCGCAGATTGCGGATATCGCCATGCGACGATTTCAGGATATCGCGCCCGTTTACCCAAACCTCGCCGCCGGTAATTTCAACACCGCCCCGGCCATAGGCCATAGAAGCGAGGCCGATGGTGGACTTACCGGCACCGGATTCTCCGATCAGGCCCAGCACCTTGCCGCGTTCGAGGTCAAAACTGACCCCGTGCACGATTTCGATGTCATGGGGTTTTTCACCCGGTGGATAGACCGTTGCACCGATCTTGAGGTCACGGACCTTGAGAAGGGTATCACTCATCCCCGGCCTCCTTTCAGCGATGTGGTTCTGTTCAGGACCCAGTCAGCGACAAGGTTGACCGAGATCGCCAGCGTCGCGATGGCCACAGCTGGGTACAAAGCTGCGCCGATGCCATAAACGATGCCGTCCTTGTTTTCCTTTACGATGCCGCCCCAGTCGGCCAGCGGTGGCTGAACGCCCAGCCCCAGAAACGAAAGGGTCGAGATGAAGAGGACCATAAAGATAAACCGCAGCCCAAACTCGGCCACCAGCGGTGACAGGGCGTTTGGCAGGATTTCACGGAAGATGATCCAGGCACGGCCTTCGCCGCGCAACTTGGCGGCCTCGACATAATCCATCACGTTGATGTCGACGGCAACCGACCGCGACAGGCGATACGGGCGTGTCGCGTCCAGAAGACCCATCACCAGGATCAGGATCGGGACTGTCACCGGGACAATGGCCAGAATGACCAGTGCCAGGATCAGGGTCGGGATCGACATGACCAGATCAACTGCCCGGCTGAGAACCTGATCAGCCCAACCGCCCAGAACCGCAGCCAGCAAACCCAGCGACGTGCCGGTTACAAAGCTGAGGATCGTAGCCGCAGCCGCAATGAAGATCGTCGTACGCCCGCCGTAGATCATGCGCGTCAGCAGATCCCGACCTATATTGTCGGTGCCCAACAGGTGTTCGGCGCTTGATGGCTCCCACACATCGCCAACCACTTCGGCCATGCCGTAGGGCGCAATCAAAGGCGCGGCTAAGGCGACAAAGAAATAGAGACCTGTGAAAAACAGACCGATCATCGCCGAAATTGGAATATTCTTCATCATTTCGGATGCCTCAGTCTTGGGTTGGCCAGGATCGACACGATATCGGCCACCATGTTCAGCCCGATATAGACGGCGGCAAAGACCACACCACACGCCAGCACGACCGGCACGTCACGCTTGGTCACCGAGTCCACCAGGTATTGTCCCATGCCGGGATAAACGAACACCACTTCGACCACGACAACGCCCACGACCAGATAGGCCAGGTTCAGCATCACCACGTTTACAATGGGTGAGATCGCGTTCGGAAAGGCGTGTCGCGCAATGACCTGAAAGTTTGACAACCCCTTCAGTTCCGCCGTTTCGATATAAGCCGACTGCATCAGGTTGAGGATCGCCGCGCGGGTCATGCGCATCATCTGCGCCAAGACCACCAGCGTCAGCACGAAAGCGGGCAATGCGATCGCATTGAGTTTTTGCCCGAATGACATCGAGTCATTGATCATCGCAAGCGAGGAAAACCAGCCCAGCTTTACCGAAACATAGTAGATCACCACGTAGCCGATCAGAAACTCTGGTATTGACACTGTTGTAAGCGTGACAGCAGAGATCAGCTTGTCCGGCCAGCGGTTGCGGTAGCGGACTGCCAGCAAGCCAAGGAAGATGGCAAGCGGAACCGAAACCACGGCCGCGGCGCATGCCAGAAACAATGTGTTGCCCAACCGTTTGCCAATGCTTTCCGCAATGTCGAGCTTGTTGGTCAGGGACTGACCCAGATCACCCTGAACGATACCGCCCAGCCACTCGAAATAGCGGGTCAGGGCAGGCCGGTTCAGGCCCATTTCTTCGCGCAGGTTTGCAAGGGCCTCTGGAGTTGCGGACTGCCCCAGGACGGCTTGCGCTGCGTCTCCGGGAAGGGCTTCGGTCAGGCCAAAAATCAGGGCCGAAGCGCCAAACAGCAATAGGAGTCCCAGCGCGAGGCGCTGGGAAACCAGTTTGATGATAGGATGCATGATCCGTGGCCCGTTTTAGACGAACCACATTTTGCGGGACATATTGCCGTTCATCATCTCTTGGTTCGGATCTGATTCCCAACCATCCAGCTGATTACTGACGCCTTCAACAAAGTTGTTGAACATCGGGCAGATCAAGCCGCCTTCGTCGCGGACCAAACGGCCCATCTGGCTATAGATGCCTTTGCGCTTTTCTGCATCCAGTTCTGCACGCGCCGAAAACAACAGATCGTCAAAGGCCTGAACTTTGAAACGAGTGTCGTTCCAATCCGCAGTTGACAGGTAAGCGGTAGTATACATCTGGTCTTGTACAGGGCGACCACCCCAGTACGACGCACAGAAGGGCTGGACGTTCCAGACTTCGGACCAGTAGCCATCGTTGGGCTCACGTTTGATTTCCAGCGGGATACCAGCCTGAGCGGCCGTCTGCTGGAACAGAGCTGCGGCGTCGACAGCACCTGGGAAGGCACCATCTGCAACACGCAGGATAATCGGCGAGCCATCATGGCCAGACTTTTTGTAGTGCTCGGCCGCCTTTTCGACACTGAACTCGCGCTGCTCGATTGTTTCGTCAAACAGTGGGTAGGCCGCGTTGATCGGCATATCATTACCGATCGAACCGTAGCCTCGCAGAACCTTGTCTACCAGGTCAGCCCGATTGATGGCGTATTTCAGCGCGGTGCGCAGTTCATTGTTATCAAACGGTGCCGTGTCGCAATGCATGATGAAGACATAGTGACCGCGACCAGCGGTAGAATGTACGGTCAGGTTGGGTGCGCGGCCCAACAGGTCGGCAACTTTGGGTTCCACGCGGTTGACCGCGTGGACCTGTCCGGATTGCAGGGCAGCGGTACGCGCAGTTGCGTCGTTGATGACGATGACTTCGACACTGTCGAAATTGCCGTAATCGCTGTTCCAGTGGTTTTCGTTCTTTGTAAACAAGTGACGCACACCGGGTTCGTCAACTTCCAATTTGTACGGTCCAGTCCCGATACCTGCCCCCGGATTATCCATACCGCCATCAGGCTGAATGATCAGGTGGTAATCGGCCATCAGATAGGGCAGGTCGGCGTTTGGCTCGGTCAGGGTGACCTGGAAGTTGTCGCCGTCAGCTTTCATTGACTCAATGCCCTTCATGATGCCCAGGGCACCGGACTTGGAGTCTTCGTTCGAGTGGCGCTGCATGGTTTTCAGCACGTCTTCGCTGGTCATAGTCTTGCCGTTGTGGAATTCGACACCCTGACGCAGCTTGAAAGTCCAAACCTTAGCGTCGGCGCTGCCTTCAACGCTTTCCGCCAGACGCGGCTCGATCGAGCCGTCTGGTGCAACTTCAACAAGCTGGTCACCAAACTGTTTGCCGTTCTGGAAGGGAACCGAGCTTGCGTAGGTCGCTGGGTCCAGAGAGTTAGTGGATTCACCACCCTGAAGACCAAATTTCAAATCACCGCCCTTTTTCGGCCCAGCAGCCCGAGCGGCGTCCGCGAACATTGTGCTGGCCATCGCAGCCGAAACACCCAGAGCCGCGGCTTTCCCCATGAATTCGCGGCGGGTCATTTTTCCGGCTGTGACCTGACCGGCCATATGCGTGATTTGTTCGTTCATCGATTATTCTCCCTATCGAGTGGTTTTAACCCTTTTCGGGTTTTTGTTGACGCATGAGTCAACGTTGGCTTATTTCGGCGGACCGGGCAAGGGTATTTCTCCTAGATGCCGAAGGCCGAAGCGCAAGTAACCTTGTTTGGCGCGATGCCCTTTCCACAAGAATACTATGATACAATTCTGTTTCAGGCCAGTTTCCGAGCCTTTGCGGTACGGCGCGGTGCGATATGCGTCAATTCATCCACGTATTGCGACAACCAGGTCCATGACATTGGTGCCGGTTGGCCCGGTTGTCAGCAAGGCTTGGGCTTTTTCCAGAAACGATCCGCTGTCAGCATTTCGAAGGGCGGTTATCCCGCTTGCGCTCCATGTTGCGCCGGTAATGATTCCCCCTGCCGCATTGGTCGGCCCGTCTGTGCCGTCCGTGCCGCCGACAACAACTGTCAGGTTTGGCTGCCCGGCAATCTCCTGCGCCAGTGCAAGTGCCAGCGCCTGGTTTCGCCCACCGCGCCCAGGGTGATCGGGCAAGACCACTGTCGGCTCTCCGCCGAAGACCATCACGCCCTTTTCCATGCCGCGCAGCAGTTGGCCAAGATTAGCGGCAACCTTCAGATAGTCGTCATGCAGCGCCTCTTCATCGGCCCAAACCTTTAGCCCAGCCGCTTCGGCGGCTTGTACAACCGCACTGCGGGCATGGGCGTTCGAGGCCACGATCCGCGTGACGGCCTCAAATGTGTGGCTGGAAGGCAAAGCGCCGACACCCGATCCAATGACATTGAGGTCGTCGCCCGGTACGTCCGAGATGGCCAGAACGGTCGCGCGCGCGCCCGCAAAGTGCGACAGCAACCCCCCGCCTTTGATGCGGGACAGTTTGCGCCGCTCAGCGTTCATAGCGCCGATGTCCATTCCCTCTGACAGTAACTTGCGGTTCAACGCTTCAAGATCGCTCAGCGATTTTCCGGGCAAAAGGTCCTCGGCCAACGAAGACGCGCCACCCGACACCAGAAGCAGCACATGTGATCCGGGTTCCATCTGCTCCAGCGCAGCACGCAGAGCGCGCCCGCCTGCAAGGCTGCGGTTGTCCGGAACCGGGTGCGAGGCTTCGATCACCTCGACAGTGTCAGGCAAGTCCCGACCGTGATCGTCCTTGGTCACGACAAGCGTGGGCACCGTGCCGAACTGCTCCAACGCCGCCCGTGCCATGGCGGCGGCAGGCTTGCCAACGGCCAGAATACGATCCGGTTTCGGGATGTCGTGCAGGGCGGCCTCGGTGGCGGTGTATCCGTCAACGGCCTCAACTCCAGCGCGCCAAAGTTGAACGGCTTGCTTTTCAGTATCCATCAAGTCTCCACCCAAATTGTGACCGGTCCGTCGTTGACAAGTTCAACGGCCATGTCGGCCCCGAATTGTCCAGTTTCCACCGCTACACCTTGCGCAGCAAGGTAGTTTGCGAAGGTGTTATACAGATGCTCGCCCAGTTCGGGCGGTGCTGCAGTTGAAAACCCCGGCCTGTTACCGCTTGTTGTATCTGCCGCCAATGTAAACTGGCTGATCACCAAGGCTGACCCTTTTACATCCAGAAGCGAGCGGTTCATCTTGCCCGCGTCGTCCTTGAAGATCCTGAGTCTGGCGGTTTTCCGGGCCAGTTTTTCAGCCTGAGCCTCATCGTCCCCCTGCATGGCGCAGACAAGAATCAAAAGCCCCGGACCGGATACGCCAATGACGTTGCCATCGACCGATACTTTGGCTTGCGAAACTCTTTGCAGCAACGCGCGCACGTGGTTCCCCCCTCTTGGCGATTATCTTGCCTGAGCGATGGTTTAGCCGCGCCAGTCGACAAAGTCACCCAGCGCGGCACGATCTGTGCGAAAGTTATTTGCGGGGTGCTTTCTGTCCGAATACCCAAAGGAAATCGCGCACAGGATCAGGCGGTCTTCCGGGATCCGAAAATATCTGTGCAGGAAAGGGCCATACGCGGCTAATGCGGCCTGAGGAATGGTTGCCACTCCCAACGCCTGCGCTGCCAACGAAAAAGCCGTAACAAACCCTCCGCAATCCATTGCGCCATATGGCCCAAGTTCCGCCGGGCTTGAGACGATGGCGCAATGCGGTGCATCGAACAGAGCGAAATTGCGCATCATTTGTTGGGCCGATCCTGCCCGGTCCCCGCGTTCCACACCGACTGCTTCATAGAGCGCCCAACCGCACGCGCGGCGGCGGTCTTGATAGACGCCTGAATATGACGCGGGAAACGGAAGATCGGGGGCCGGTGCGCCTGTTTCAGCTTCGTTTTGCATCGCCGCGCGGAACCTGTCGGTCTCTGCGCCGCTTGTGATCACCAATTGCCACGGCTGCGCGTTACACCAGCTTGGGACCCGGGCCGCGCTGGCCACGATTTGTTCGATCTGCTCCTTTGGTACAGGGTCGGGCAGGAAGGCCCGGCAGGAATGGCGTTTCTCCAGAAGGTTATTCAGTTCTGCAAATGACACTAGCGCCTCGTTGTTATGTTCCGACCCTCAGGATGATCATGCCGCGCGAGATGTACAAGCAGTTGCTATTGCTGCCCGTTGGCTGCCAGATACCCGACAATCCCGGCAACAAGCAGGCCCAGAACAACGGCAATCGTGATCTTGATGGCTGACCAGGGACGTTCCCCCTGAACCCGCCCGGTTCGACCGTTCACCACAAATCGATAGGTCTGCCCGCGATATTTGTAAGCCGCCATCCAGATCGGCAGCAGAATATGTTTGAAGGTGACATCGCGCACCTCGGTGTCCACCGCGTGGATACGCTGCTTGTCACCCCCAATATCGAAGCGAACATCCCGTTCGATCACGCGCGCCATATGCGCGCGGGCCTCGGTATAGCCCTCATTGAGTTCAACCGTATACGCCTCGGCGCGAAACCCGGCGAGGTATTCTGGCTGGTAAGGTTCAAGTGCCGGCAGATCCCAAGGCTGTAACGCGTCAGTGTAAGCCTTGGGCAGCGACTGCGAGGCCAGCACCAGAACGTCATCAAAAAACCGCGCAACACGACCTGATTTGGGCGACCAGCGCACTTTTGGCACCTGTTGCTGAACCCGTTTACCGTCCTGTATCACGGTGCGGGTTTCATAATAAATCACGCCGCGCTCACCACGGTAGGTGGACTTGGTGTCGGCATCAAAGGTCCAGTAAGGCACATAGATGCCCTGCATCTTGCGGCCCTTGCGGGCATAATCCTTCAACCCGTTTGGCGCGAACCATAACCGCCCCAGCCAATCGCTCATCGCCTTATGCGCCTCGCGCTTGTCGAAAGCAAAAGGCAGAACGCCCTTCGGTTTGATATGCCGGTTCACACCGGTGTCGGTTACCACCGGCGTGGCACAGAACGGGCATTCCGCAGCGTGCGTATTGGGGTCGAATTCAACCTGCGCCGCGCAGTTCGGACAGGACAGAACGCGGGTCTGTTCCAGCTCGCTGTCAGGCAGACGATCCGTAATGGCCGCGTCAAAATCCAGTTCGCGCAGGCTGGCACCTTGCCAGGGACCCGATCCGATGGGTTCGGAATGACCACAATGATCACATGTCAGCGTACCATCGCCAGGGCTGAACCGGTAATCTGCGCCGCATTGCTGGCAGGGGAAGCGGTGCTCTGCAAGGTCAGGGGCGTGTGTCATACATTACCCAATAGTGTCAGGACAGATGGAGGAGTGTCGCGTTTTGGTCAGGCCCCCGGCGGCGGTGGCGGCAGAATGGTGAACAACTGCGCCAGTTCCTGCACGTCTCCGGCCTTCTTCCAGCCGTCCTGGCCCGCGGTCCAGACATAGGTGTCGCGCGTCAGATCGCCCTCGCTGGCCATTCTGCCCATCCTGGCTTTGGAAAACGGGCCGCTGGTCTGCCCATCTACGGCGATATGCCAAACATGCTCGACCGGTGGCGGCGGCGGGGCCACATAGGCTGCCGGTCGCGGGGCAGCGGGGGCGGGCGCTCCCCACGGGCCGCTTGGCTGGCCTGCTGCGATGTTTGACATCTGCTGTGCCATTGCCATGCCCATTCCCATGCCAAGACCTGCGCCCAAGCCACCGCCTTGGTTGGGGTTGCTGGCCGCAGCCGTCATCGCCTCCGCCGCGGAATACTGTGTGAATTTACCCAGATCTCCGGCCAACCCCATCGAGGTTCGCTTGTCCAATGCGGCCTCGACCGCTGGCGGAAGCGAAATATTCTCGATGTAGAATTCTGGCATTTCCAGCCCATAGCCTTCCAGCACCGGGGAAACTTCGGCCGCGATCAGTTTGCCCAGATCAGCCGTGTTTGCTGCCATGTCCAATACGGGAATGCCAGATCCCGCAATCACGCGGCTGAATTCTTGCACGATGATGTTGCGGACCTGAAAGCTGATCTCGTTCATGGTGAATTCGCCGTCGGTTCCAACGATTTCCACAAGGAACCTGGCCGGGTCTTTTACGCGCACGGTATAGGTGCCATAGGCACGAATGCGGGTCGGCCCAAACTCGGGGTCGCGCAGCATGATCGGGTTCTTGGTCCCCCATTTCAGGTCGTTGAACCGGGTCGTGTTGACAAAGTAGATCTCGGACTTGAACGGCGACTGAAAGCCATGATCCCAGTGCTGTAACGTGGTCAGGATCGGCATGTTGTTAGTTTCAAGCATATAGAGACCTGGCGTGAACACATCCGCCAGCTGCCCCTCGTGCACAAATACTGCCGCCTGACCTTCCCGCACCGTCAGCTTGGCACCGTATTTGATTTCATGGCCTTCACGCTCGAACCGCCAGACCATGGTGTCGCGAGTGTCGTCAACCCAATGGATGACGTCAATGAATTCTCCGGTCAGAAAATCGAATATTCCCATTTGGGTTCTCCTGTCCTTGGGGTCAGAGCGGCTGCCCCATCAATTCCCGGGCAATGACATGCACGATGGGGCGGGCCTGATCGACTGTCACGCCGGGCTCAAGCCGCTTGTCATAAAGCATTGTCAGCAGTTTTTCGTCATGGCTCGTCAGCAGGGCAAACTCGTCATCATCATTGAAGATCGATGGGCGCGCTGCCGGGCTGTCGTTCGACAATCCCAGCCCCTGTGCGATTTCTTCGTGGATACAGCTGCGACGGACCAGATCAGTCAATTCGGCCCGGATCAACGCAACGGCGCGCACATATTTATACGGAGAGGCCGTTGTCGCCGAGGCAAAAACAAAACAATCGAAATTCGATCTCGGATTTGCGACCAGATCAAGCGAAGCCTGACTGATATTCGGGATCAGCTGTTTCAGTCGGGACACCACATAGGCGCTGTCGTCCTTGCCCGCGAAGAAGACGTGGAAGTTAGCGTTTCGGGAGACCACGGAAATCGGATGATCCGTCAGCCTCGCCAGGCGCGAGGCAAAGGACTGAACCCGTTCCGCATCCTGTTCCCGTACAACAGGCAGCACGGAAGGCCCAAACTCAGTCTGGATGCGCACCGGCCCCGACCAACGGCTGAGCTGCCCGTCTGTCTGGCGCGAACCGATGGAAACGTTTTGGGTCGGATATTCGCTGTAGAACGCAATCGCTTCGAAGTTCCGCGCCAGATCCTGGGCGTCATAAGGCGTATCGGGCCCGCCCCCGTCTGTCCGCAATAACCCCCGCACCAGAAGGTCGCGTTCGACACGCTGGTAAAACCGCGCCAGATCCTGACTTGCGGCAGAGGGCGGTACATAGGCATTCGCCGCAACAGAAACAGGCGCTGGGCGCGCTTGCGGCGCAATCGAGGATGTCAGTGTTTCATCGCAATTGGCCAAAGCCAAAAACGCCGCCATCCCCAGCGCCTTTTTTAGATATGTAATATCCCGCACGCCCAGTTCAGCCTCAGCCGGGGAGAGCGGTTCCGGCGTTGTCGCCGGTCCCGTCTCGTCGCGCCTTGGCGGATGCCAGAGTGTCGCGCAGTTCCGCCTCCATCTTCTGCAGCTCGGCCTCGGCCGCGGCACGTTTGGCTTTTCCTTCATCCGCAATGGCCAGGCTTTCGTTGATAGTGCCGATCAGGTCTGCGTTGGCCTTTTTGACAGCTTCGATATCGAACACGCCGCGTTCCATTTCCTCGCGGATCATCTTGTTCGACTGGCGCAGATTGGCAGCATTCGAAGTCAAAAGCTCGTTGGTCAAATCGTTGGCGTCGCGCACCGCGGCGGCAGCTTCGGCGCTGCGCTGAATGGTAACGGCCTGTGCCAGTTGCGTTTCCCACAGCGGCACGGTGTTCACCAGCGTCGAGTTGATCTTTGTGACCAGAGACTTGTCGTTCTCCTGCACCAGCCGAATCGAAGGCAGCGACTGCATCGTGACCTGACGGGTCAGTTTCAGATCGTGCACGCGGCGCTCCAAATCGTCACGCGCGGCGCGCATGTCACGCAGTTCCTGCGCTTTCATCACTTGTTCTTCTTCTGGCGCGGCCTGAACGGCAGCTTCCCTTTCGGGGATGTCGTGGCTGTCCAATTCGGTCAGCTTTTCTTCACCCGCCGCGATGTACAGCGCCAGTTCATCATAGAAGCCCAGTGTTTTTTCGTACAGCAGGTCCAGCGATTTGATGTCCTTGAGCAGTGTATGCTCATGCCCCAGAAGATCGTCGGTTATGCGGTCGATTTGCCCCTGAACTTCTTCAAACTGAGCGGTGAATTTCGCAAATGGCGCGGCCCTGCCCAGCAGCCTTTCCCACCAGCTGCGCTCGCGGCGCACGTCCAGCTCACTGACCGAAAACCCGCGGATCGTGGTCACGATATTGCGCAGGCTGTCGCCTGCGGGGCCTACATCCTTGTTGCGCACATCCGCCAGCATGGCCTGACTGATTTCCTGCAATTCGGCCTGAGCGGAAGATCCGAAAGCAACAATCGAATTGGTGTTGCTCATGTCGATCTCGTCCATGCGCTTGCGGATCTCGGCACTCACTGGTTCGTCGGCTTCTTCAAGCGAGATAACCTCGGCCTTTGGTTCGGGCAGGGCAACTGCGGTGACTTCCTGCACCAGTGTTTCGGCCTGAGCCGCCTTGTTCTTGATCTCATCGGACATGGGGATGTTCCTCGCTCAAATAATGGCCGGTCAGTCCAACCGGACGCCTTCGCGCTGCAGTCTTTCGCGCAGCACGTCGATTTCGACCGTCAGATCACTGCGGTCATCCAATAGCATTTTGCGCGTACGCGCGGCGAAATTCTGTTCTAGGTCATCCAGCAGCGCGACGTAGTCCGTCATCTCCTGCGCATCGCGGGTCCGGGCATAGACATCGGCGAACTTGACCGTCGCATCACGCGCGCCCTGTAGATAAACCGTCATGTATTTTCGCGCGCCCGCCAGATCGCGGGGGTCTTCCTCGACCGTTCGAAAAAGGTCACGTGCAGTGTCCTGAAACCGTTCCAAACGGGCTTCGATCCGGCGATCACCCGCGCGTTTGATGGCGTCCGTCATCTCGGAAAGACGGTTTTCCGCATCCTCAACGACCCGGGCAACGCGATCTTGCTGAAAGGTGTCAATTCCTTCCATGCCTTTGTCCTTCATCGGATCAAACCCGAAGGAGACCGAATGCAGCACGGTTGCTGCCGCGCCGAACAAGACGGGGGCAAGCAGGCTGACTTGTGATGCCGTTTCCGCATTCAGAAACTCGGTCCGGTACGACGCAAGAGCGGCACCCAGACCTGTCAGAAGGCTGGCAAAGATTTTACGCGGAAAAGAAGGTCGGCGGGCGGTTTTACGGGCGTTAAACGCGGCTTCGGCCCGCAGACCTTCGCGCAGCAAAAACGCAGCTGCCGTCAGCAGGCCAGCTGCGATCAGACCAATGGTCATGCCAATCGCGCCGTCGTTCAGCGACAGAAATACCAATGGGATCGCCGGTATGAACAGGACATTGGCCCGTGCACCCGCAGGTTCGACCCGCGCGCCATCGAATTGTCCACGGGGCTGAAGAGTGTCACCGGACGCATTGTCCTGAGGGCTGTATTTGCCGCCAAATCGCTTTGCCATGCGTTACAAGCCCCCAAGCACGCCTGTGCACACGCCAAACAAAAGCACCAGCAATACGGCGTAGGCGAATTTTTGCACTCCGCTTCCGGACATCACGCTCCCCAAATAGCAGCAATCACAGAAAATTTAGGGGATACGCATGCTTGGCGCTAGGGGGAAGGTTGCCGAACCTGCATCACTTGCGGGGATTCTTGCCGATGGGCGGGCGTTTTCTTTGTGGTCGCGTCGGGCGTTTGGGGGCCGCTTCGGGTTTGGCATCCGAATCCAGGCCAAGTTGATCGCGCATAACGCGGCGGCGGATTTCTTCGACTTCGCCCGGCTTCAGATTGCCCAATTGGAACGGTCCGTAAGAAACCCGCAACAAACGGTTCACATTAAAACCGATATCTTCCATCGCGCGGCGGATTTCACGGTTCTTTCCTTCGCGCAGACCGATGGTCAGCCAGGCATTGGCCCCTTGCTGGCGATCCAGCGTGACGGTCATCGGCTGGAACCGCTCTCCCTCAATCACCAGCCCTTTGCGCAGCGGTTCGAAATCTTCGTCTTTCGGGCGGCCGTTTACCCGCACACGGTATTTGCGCAACCAGCCGGTCGCTGGCAGTTCAAGCTTGCGCTTGATAGCACCATCATTAGTCAGCAGCAGCAGACCTTCGGAATTCAGGTCAAGCCGGCCAACGCTCATCACCCGCGGCATGTCTTCGGGCAGCTTGTCGAAAATCGTATCGCGCCCTTTTTCGTCGCGGGTTGTTGTGACCAGCCCAGCAGGCTTGTGATACAGCCACAAGCGCGAGGGTTCCGGTTCCGAGACCGGTTTACCGTCGACAACGATCTTGTCTTTTTCTGTTACGTTCAGGGCGGGGCTGTCGATGGCCTTGCCATTTACGGCCACGCGGCCAGCTTCGATCATGCGTTCGGCCTCGCGCCGCGACGCGACGCCGGCGCGGGCCAGGACTTTGGCGATCCGGTCGCCGGGAGGAGGGGTCTTGTTCATGTCTGGGCCATACCCTATCCCGCGCGCTTGCGAAAGGCAGGTTTCTGATGCAGTCAGGGGCATGATGTTCAAATCGCATATGGAACAGGCACTGAGTGAGGCGCGCGCTGCAGCGGATCGCGGCGAAGTGCCCGTTGGCGCGGTCATTGTCGGGCCGGACGGCTCTGTTGTGGCGGTGGCAGGAAACCGGACGCGTGAGTCGAACGACCCAACGGCGCATGCAGAAATCCTGGCTTTGCGCGCGGCCTGTGCCCATGCTGGATCTGAAAGACTGCCCGGACATGATATCTATGTCACACTGGAACCCTGCGCCATGTGCGCAGCGGCCCTGGCGGCCGCGCGTATCCGGCGCGTTTATTACGGGGCTTCCGATCCCAAATCCGGCGGCGTGGCCCATGGCGCGAGGGTTTTTTCCCACCCGCAAGCGCATCACAAGCCCGAGGTCTATGACGGCTTAGCAGCCAAAGAATGTGAAACCCTGCTGCTGGATTTTTTCGCAGAAAAACGAAAAGAAAAATGAGGCTGGCCTGACAGGACGGCTACTGTCAGTTCCAGTCCAGGCGATACACTGTCTGCTGCCCGCCGAACCCTTTCAGTGAGACCGATTTTGGCGTGCTGAATTTCAGACCGCCCGCCGGGCTGACCAGCAATCTGGTTACGTCGGTGACGTGAATTTCGTTCGGGCCACTTACGTCTGTCACGCGCGCGGCCTTATTGACGACGGACCCGAAGAAATCCTCATCTTTCTGTATGACGTCGCCGGTATGAATTCCAATCCGCAGACCCAGAGGTGTTTCGGCATTTGCCAACGCGTTCTTACTTTGCAGCTCGATTGCTGCCTGGATTGCATCCTGGACCGTTGGGAAGATCGACATCGTACCGTCCCCAAGGGATTTGACCAGCCGTCCCTGATGGGCGTGGATGAGGTTTTCAGTCAGATCAAAATGACCGGAAATAAGCTGGGCCCATTTCTTGTCGCCCAATTGCCGGGTGATATCTGACGACCCGACAATGTCAGTGAACATGACCGAGGCGGTTCCCTCGGTCTGATCCTGTGTGAACTCCTGCTTTGCGGCTTCGATCAGTGCATTCAACGCCGCATGTTCGATGCCGATCTTTTCCATGTTCGAGGTTGGGTTGGACACATGCAGCTGCACCATTTTCCAGACGCCGTCTTCCAGATGCAGTACAAATGTAAAGCGGTGCCAGGCTGAATTGCCGTTCGAATGAAAGGTCAGCGTCGCTTCGCAAAAT
Organism: Ruegeria sp. SAZD013; assembly: GCF_059612525.1. NCBI lineage: Bacteria > Pseudomonadati > Pseudomonadota > Alphaproteobacteria > Rhodobacterales > Roseobacteraceae > Ruegeria > Ruegeria sp. SAZD013. The sequence goes on from NZ_JBXWQT010000029.1 coordinate 55,594, forward strand.
GCCCAGCCCACATCCCCACATTCAAAAGCTTCCAGCGAATGTTCCTGCCAGTCATAGTCCGGGATTTCCTTGGTGTGATCCGCGAAGCCACGGCGAAACACCTGCCCGGACCATGCCTCTTCATCCGCCGAGCCCTGATACCGCAGGTGTTCCGAGGATGACAACATATTGACCAGCACAGCCCGATCCTTGTCATGAACGGCTTGATTCCATCGCCGTACAACTGCGATCAGTTCAGGTGAAGGGACAATGTCGCTGGTCATATCATCCCTACAGCTTTATCGCCTGCATAACCTGCGGTTCGATGACGTCTACACCCGGCAAAGCACCTGCCAGCGCCTGAGCGGATTGCTCAAGAATCGGGAAGGTCTTGTAGTGGCAGGGGATCACAGTTTTGAAGTTGAAGTATCGTTTGGCTGCATAGGCGGCGCCTTTCATATCCATGGTGAAGTGCCCACCTGCGGACAGGATGCCGATATCGGGTTTGTAGTAATCCCCCATCCAGTCCATATCCGCCATGATATCCGTGTCACCTGATACATAGACCATGCGGCCCTCGGTACTGATCATGAAGCCGACCTCGCTGCCGCCCGTGCGCAGGCCATCCGGTGTCGAAAATGTCGAGCTGTGAGAGGCCGGGACCATTGTTACCTTGACCCCGTTCAGGTTGACCGTACCGCCCTTGTTGAAACCAATGGTCTCGATGCTTTCGGCTTCGGCCCAGTACCCCATCAGGTCATATTGTCCCACAACCGGAATCTTCAGGTGTTTGGCCAAAGGCAGAACGTCGACGACATGGTCAAAATGTGTATGGGTCAGAAGGATGTGGGTGGCGCCATCAACGGCGGCGTCATGCTGTTCCTCGGGCAAGACCGGGTTGCCGGTCAGCCAGGGGTCGATTAGCAGCACCTGTCCCTGGGTTTCGATACGGAAACTTCCATGGCCCAACCAGATAATGTTCATAATTATTTCCTCCCAATCATTCTGTTGGCGGCAGCCTAACATCGGATAAGTAAATTTCCATGGATTGGTTTCGTGAAATAGACGGGTATTGCGAGCGGTTGTCTCCGGCCTACTGGGCCGAGCCCGTTAACGCGGTCACAAACGCTGCTTTTCTGATTTGCGCATGGGTCATGTGGCGGCGCGTGCGCAATCAGAACATGCCGCTGGCCAAGGTTCTGGTGGCGCTTCTGGCGATCATCGGGTTTGGCAGTTACCTGTTTCACACGCATGCGCAGGTATGGGCGGCTTTGGCGGATGTCGCGCCCATACTGTCGTTCATTTTGGTCTATATCTTTGCGGTGAACAAAAACATCTGGAGGATGCCTTTGGGGCTGGCGTTCGGGGGAATGCTTCTTTTTCTTCCCTATGCGGCTGCTGCTGTCCCACTTTTCCAACAGGTTCCGGGGCTTGGAGGGTCGGCGGTTTATGCGCCGGTCGCTTTGCTGATCCTGATCTATGCTGTTGCGTTGCGCGACCGTGATCCGATTCTGGCCAAAGGGCTGAAAATCGGGGCGTTGATCCTGATCCTGTCGATTGCCTTCCGTGCCCTCGATATGCGTCTCTGTGCTCAATGGCCGGTGGGGACACATTTCATGTGGCATATCCTGAATGCCATTACGCTGGGCTGGATGATCGAAGTGTATCGTGCGGCCCTCATCAGGGGCCGCTTCACCCAAACTCGTGGATCATGAGCATATGTCGTGGAGGCCTGTCGTGACCATCCTTCAGACTTATGATTCGGTCGGTGAAACGGCGCGGCCCTTTTCTCAGTCTTGAAAGGCTGCGGCCAGATGATCCGGCAGGTCGAATTCGCACAAAACCCGTGCGCGGCCCTCGGGCGACATCTTGCGGGCAGTCTTCTCAACGATGCTTTGGATTTTCTCGGCTGAGTGTTTCGCCGCAAAGGGCTGGAGATACCATTTCAGAAATACAAAGCAGATCACATCTTCCAGCGCCTGCACCTCTGCATCGCGTTTGATGCCTTGCTTGCGCAACATGCGACCCGCGGCTTCGGCCTGCTCGGCGTCATAGCCTTCTTGGGTCATCAAACTCATCACCACATCCGCGTGATGCACACCCTGCGCCTTGCGCCAGGCCAGATAACCCGCCCGGCCTTCAGGGAATTCATTGCGGGCAAGTTTCCACCGCTCCACATGTTGACCACGCGCCGCAATCTGCAAGGCGTCGGACGCGCCCGGAAACAGTCGGTCAAGCTCTGCGCTCATCCGCTCGCCGTAAAGCTGCGCTTCGGGGCGGCCATCATCGCGATTGGGGTCATTTGCGTTGGCCGCATCGATGGCATCCAGGACCGCTTGTTTTTGCGTGTTCATCAGCTGCTCCACTGGCTTATTGGAGCCGCAAGTGCCTTATGCAGTTCCATTTTGGTATTTGCAGCAATGCTAACGACTCGGATTGGGCTGTGCACCCTCGAATATGCACTTTGGCCGGGTCAGAGAGGGGAAATCCGACCCGGCCGGAACCTGCGCGTCACTTTGCAGGCTTAACCTTGTCCTGTGTGACCGGCTCCGTCACAGGCGACGGGAAGGTCAACGTGCGTGTCAGGTTGCTTGTGTCGATACCCAAGGCCATGGCCGGTGCGGCCAAAAAGGTGGCGGACAAGACTGCGGCAATCATCAGGGGTTTCATGGTTTTCTCCGGTTTGCGTTGTGTCGCACAAATAGAAATGAACAGTATAGTTCAGTTTTCAAGATCAATATTGAACTAATCAGTTTACTTTTTTGCATACCACTCATTCAGTTTTGAATGGCGGGTGTCATGTGGGGGATCAAAAACTCGCCACGGCCTGTGGCGCAGCGGTCTTGCGACTGCCGCGACAGACAGGTAAACGCCCCATAACGTAGATGAGGGAAGCCGATGTCGATTGACCAAAGCACCGCCGCCAAAGTGGCCAAACTGGCCCGGATCAAGGTCGAGGATGACGCGCTCTCGGCGCTGGCATCCGAGTTCAACACCATCCTCGGGTTCATCGAACAGCTGAACGAAGTGGATGTCGAAGGTGTCGAGCCGATGGTCTCGGTCACGCCGATGCGGCTGAAACGCCGTAAGGACGAGGTGACCGACGGCAACCAGCAGGACAAGGTTCTGGCCAACGCCCCTGATGCCCGCGAAGGGTTCTTCGCAGTCCCTAAAGTGGTGGAGTAAGACATGAGCGATCTGAACAAACTGGGTCTGGCCGAGGCACGCGATGCCCTGCGTTCCGGTGACGTCACTTCTGTCGAGCTGACTGACGCCTGCCTGAAAGCCATTGACGAGGCAGATGCGCTGAACGCTTTTGTCCACAAGACGCCGGAAATTGCGATGGAACGCGCCAAGGCCGCGGATGAGCGGATCCAGCGTGGCGACGCACCGTCGATGTGTGGCCTGCCGATCGGTATCAAGGATCTGTTTTGCACCAAGGGTGTGCCGTCGCAGGCGGCGTCGAAAATCCTGGAAGGGTTCAAGCCGGAATACGAATCCACTGTTTCACAGCAACTGGCCGACGCAGGCGCGGTGATGCTGGGTAAACTGAACATGGACGAATTCGCCATGGGATCGTCCAACGAAACTTCGACCTATGGCAATGCGGTCAGCCCGTGGCGCCGTGGCAACGATGATGCGCATCTGACACCGGGTGGCTCCTCTGGCGGCTCTGCGTCTGCCGTGGCTGCTGATTTGTGCCTGGCGGCGACAGGTACCGACACCGGTGGCTCGATCCGCCAGCCTGCGGCCTTTGTTGGCATCACGGGCATCAAACCCACCTATGGTCGTTGCTCTCGTTGGGGCATCGTCGCCTTCGCGTCCTCGCTGGATCAGGCAGGACCAATGACCAAGAACGTACGTGATGCAGCAATCATGCTGGAAACCATGTGCGGGCATGACCCCAAGGATTCGACCAGTGCCGAACTGGCCGTCCCGAATTTCGAGGCCATGCTGACTGGTGACATCAAGGGCAAGAAGATCGGTATCCCGAAAGAGTACCGTATGGACGGCATGCCCGCCGAGATCGAAAAACTCTGGGCCGATGGCGCAGCGATGCTGAAAGCCGCGGGTGCCGAGATTGTCGATATCTCGCTTCCGCATACCAAATACGCGCTGCCCGCCTATTACGTGATTGCCCCGGCCGAGGCGTCTTCGAACCTCGCCCGTTATGACGGTGTTCGCTATGGCCGCCGCGCACAGCTGGCGCAGGGCGATGGCATCACTGAGATGTACGAAAAGACTCGCGCCGAAGGCTTTGGCCCCGAGGTGCAGCGCCGCGTGATGGTCGGCACATATGTGCTGTCCGCAGGTTTCTATGATGCCTATTACAACCGCGCGCGCCGGGTCCGGACCCTGATCAAGAAAGACTTCGAAGACGTGTTTGCCGCGGGCATCGATGCCATTCTGACACCGGCAACCCCTTCGGCGGCGTTCGGTCTGGGGGAAATGACCGAGGCGGACCCTGTTCAGATGTATTTGAACGACGTCTTTACGGTTACCGTGAACCTCGCGGGCTTGCCCGGTATCTCGGTCCCCGCAGGCCTGGATGCACAAGGTCTTCCATTGGGGTTGCAGCTGATCGGGCGCCCGTGGGAAGAAGGTGACTTGCTCAACACCGCTTATGCGCTGGAAAACGCAGCCGGATTTGTGGCCAAGCCCGGCAAATGGTGGTAAGCCTTCGGGAAAGTGGATTACCAAAAACGGAGCCAAACAATGCGTGTTTTGCTTTTGGTCCCGGCCCTGACACTGGCTGCGGCCTGCACCAATGTCGCGCCGTTGACCAGCACGGGTTTCAACACGCCTGAATATCAGGCGCGGCGCGAGGCTCAATTGGCCGGCCAGGGTGGAGCGATCAATCCGCTGCTGGCTCCGGTCGATGTTTCCCAGCAACCACTGGGCGCGTCAGGAGCATCAACCTTTGCAACGGGTGAAAATGCGGACATCGCCAACCAGACCGCCGCAGCGTTGGCCAGCACGTCCGGGCAATCCTCGGTCCCCGCGTCGCCGGCTTCCGGCTCCAGCAGCAGTGCGATCTCTGACGAGCAGGACTTCGCGGCCGTGTCCGAGAGGCGCAGCATCCAATCCGATGCCGCGCGGATTGAACAAAACCGCCAGACCTACGAAGTTGTCGCACCAACCGCCGTGCCTGAGCGCACGGCGAGCGGCCAGCCGAATATCGTACAATATGCGCTAAGCACCTCCAATCCGGTGGGCACGCAACTCTACAGCCGCTCCGGTTTCAACCTGCAAGCCAAGGCACAGCGGAACTGTGCGCAATTCCCGTCACCGGATCAGGCTCAGATCGAATTCCTGTCCAACGGCGGTCCGCAACGTGACCGCAAGGGTCTGGACCCGGACGGCGACGGCTATGCCTGTGGCTGGGACCCCAGCCCGTTCCGCAGTGCCGTTAACAACTGACGCCCTGACGCCGATCTGGCATCCGTCTCCGAATTTCGGCAAGCGCCGGGGCGGGTTGGTGCCATTCTTGATCGTGATCCACTATACGGCCATGGACAGTGCACTGGCGGCTCTGGATCGCCTGTGCGACCCGGCTTCCGAGGTTTCGGCCCATTACCTGATCGGCAATGACGGCACCCTTTGGCAAATGGTGCGGGAAGAAGATCGCGCCTGGCATGCCGGGGCAGGGGAATGGGGCGGCAAGGACGACATCAACTCGCGCTCGGTTGGGATCGAACTGGACAATACCGGAACACATCCGTTCTCGCAGCCGCAAATGGCAGTGCTGGAACAGCTGTTGCCCCTGATCATGACCCGCTGGTCCATTACGCCGTCCGGGGTCATCGGACATTCCGACATGGCGCCCGGGCGCAAATCCGACCCTGGGCCGCGCTTCGACTGGAACAGGCTCGAAAGGCAAGCGCTGGCCAAACCGCGCGGCACAGGAGTTGATCCGATGTCACCTGATGCAGAAGCATTTCGCGCCTCTGCTCGGATGGCAGGTTTCACCGCCCCCGTGGACGATGCAAAACTGCTGGCCGCTGTCCGATTGCGATTTCGACCCTGGGCGAAAGGTCCGCTGGACATGGCGGATATGAATGCGCTCACCCCGTCGGACATAACAACCTGATCCGCTCTTCATCTGGCCAAAAATATCCCGGGGTTGAATTGGCCGCAGGCCAAGAAGGGGCTGGCCCCTTCTCTGATCCGTCAGCTCTTGACGCCGCAGACCACAAAGCCTACCCAGCCCAGGCGCGGAGGGCCGGATGGCCGCTGGGGCGTACGCCCGAGAGGAAAGTCCGGACTCCACAAGACAACGGTGCCGGGTAACGCCCGGGCGGGGCAACCCGACGGAAAGCGCCACAGAAATCAGACCGCCCAGGGCCTCGGCCCCGGGTAAGGGTGAAACGGTGGGGTAAGAGCCCACCGCGCCGCTGGCAACAGTGGCGGCACGGCAAGCCCCACCGGGAGCAATGCCAAATAGGGTCCTCACGCGGGCCGGTCGGCGCAAGCCGATACCGCCGCTAAGTGCGTCTTGGCCGAGAGGGACCGGGTTGGCAGCTTGAGCCGTGCAGCAATGCACGGCCTAGAGGAATGGTCATCGAAGGGGGCAACCCCGGAACAAGATCCGGCTTACAGGCCCTCCGCGCGTATCCTCTTATCCTCCGGGTGGCGTGTACGTCCCTGTCAACCTTGCGGCTTTCTCAGTGACCGAAACGAACTCGTCCGCGGTCCAGGCGCGAACCGTTTCTATGCTCGTGACCGCTCCCGATGCCGCGACTGCCATGCCGACCGCCACAGCATCTGTTCCGTCTGGCGCTTCGCTGATCACGACCACGTCATTGCTGCCGGTCGTCATGTAGAAGGACAACAGTCGACCGCCGACTTTCTCCAGTAATGCTTTCACCGGGCCGGTGCGGTTCTCGGGCTTTTGCAACATGCCTTTGACGCCAGCATGCGAGTAAGTCGCATAGGTAATGAAAATGGGCATTGGAACCTCCGTATTAACGAAAATTACAGGGCCTTTCAGTCAGCCGACCCCGAAGGCTGTCACGTGTCAAATGTCAAAAATCGACGGTGCCACGAAAAACCAAAGACCTGTGCCGATCAGTGCCACACCTGACACTGGCACCAACCACCTGGTCCTGGGTAGAAGCTTTTCCAGTGCCACGTAAGCGGCGATACCGACAATCCAATAGAGGTTCATTATCCCCCCGATGAATAGCAGCAACATCAGAGCCCAGCAGCACCCAAGGCAATGTGTGCCGTGCAAGGCTCCGGTTCTGAGCGCGCCGAAGGGGCCGGGCCGGTTGTGACCGGCCAGAAACCTTGCGGGGCTTTGGCAGTAACGAAGACACGCGTTCTTTAAACTCGAAAACTGGTAAAACCCGGCAGCCAGCAGAACACATCCCGCGAAGAGGCCGGAGCGGATTGTCATCATCGGCCCGTTCGACAGCCCGATATGTTCCAACTCCCACTGCATTGCCGTTGCAGCCAGGCTGAACGCACCCCAGGTCACCAGATAGCCCAACAGGAAACACAGGCTGAACTTTGCCGCACGGTCTTTCTCAGGACCCATTCGCTTTGTTGCGGCAAACAAAAGCACGGCTGGCGCGGCACTTGGGGTCATCATGGCAATCATCATGATCCACCACATCAGGAAGATGAGCAGGGTGTAACCGAAGCTCCAGACGGTTGCGGAACCCATCTGCATGGGCTCTCCAACCGGGCCTGCCATGCGGGTCATTTCGACCGCAGACATACTCATCCCGACGCCGGCAACTGTGTACCAGGTGGCTGCAAGAATGATCAGAAGGACGCTGCCCAACACGATTGCATTGTCCTGCCTCAACAGCCGCTCAATCGCCCCGGCAGGGGCTGCCGCACTCTGTCTGGTCATGAGAAAGTCTCCGGCTACGCGCCCAGAACACCGTGACCCGAGAGGTTCAGATGTGCGAGATGAGCGTGCGTGGCGTCAAAGGTAAGACTGATCTCACCACCCGTTGTTTTGGCCGACCCGGAGGCAGCCTCGGCGTGGCGGTACTCAAAGCCGTTCGGCAACTGGATCGATGCCCTGTGCGCAGCGCCCGATACGATATGAGGAATCGGGCTGACCTCGACGTCGAAGACCCCTTGAACCCTGGCATAGCCACTGCGATCATCGCGGTTCCAGTTCAATTCGATCGGTACAAAAAGCGTTTCATGTTTCGTCGGTGCCATCGCACTGTAAACGTACCACATGGTCGCCATTTCATCGGTGTCTTCGCCGGTCATGATGGCCTGCAATGCTGCGCGCTGTTCGGCTGTAGCACTTTCGTCAATGATCAGTTGCATCTGACCATTGCCTTCGTGGATCGGTCCCGGCCAGTGATAAACACCTGCTGCCCGCAAACCTGCCAGATCAGTATCGCCATAATGTCCGCTTTCGATGTCGAAAACGACCACTGCCTCGCAATTGCCATGAGATGGAAGAACGCTGAATTGGCAGGGGCAACCGAAATTGCAATTACAATTGGCCAGTTCTTCGCCCTGAATAACCCACTCTGTCATGATAGCCCCCCAAGAAAAGCTGCGTAAAACAACACTGCTCCGCGCGGGCATTACCTGTTTACACTGCCTTGGCCGTCGAGCCTGAAGTCGGCCTCTTGGACGTATCAGTCGCGGTAAACCTATCACGATATCGTGATATGTACAAACTTAGTCACTGCCGTCCGGTCCTCACCGGCTTGGAAATTCAGTCCAGAATCCCGTGGGGGTTGAACGTGGTATTCGCCTTTGCATTCCTCTGATAGAATTGGGGCATATTTTGAAAAACCGGGAGGATTGTCATGAGCTTTATGAAGACACTTGCGTCCGTTGCAGTTGGTTTCGCAGCCGCGAAGGGGCTGGAAAAATACCAGAAAATGGGCGGAATGGCTGGCTTGCAGGACATGATGCAAGGCGCAGGCGGTGGCCTTGGCATGGATCAGCTCGGCAAGATGGCAGAACAGTTCGGCCTTCCCGGAGGTGCGACAGGCCTTCAGGATATGATGGGCAAGATGGGGTTGGGTGGCAGTACCGCCGGTGCCGCCGGTCTTGGCAGGCTTTTGAATGCGATGCAGGGGGCGGCCAGAACTGGCAGCCAGCAAACCACCGACATGATGGAGACGGTGTTTGGCGGAACACCAGCCGGGGCCGCGATGGAAGCTCAGGCCAAGCTTATGTTGCGGGCAATGATCCAGGCGGCCAAGGCAGACGGCGAATTGGATGAACACGAGAAAGAAACGATCCTGGGTGAACTGGGCGATGACATCAGCGACGAAGAACGCGCATTTGTGCAGGAACAACTGAACGCACCCGTCGACGTAATGGGTCTGGCAGCTGATTCTGGGGCGCCTCTCGGAACGCAGATTTATGCGATTTCTCTGGCGGCAATACGGTTGGACAATGATCGTGAGGCCGCATATTTGCGGCAATTGTCCACTGCGCTGGGCCTTTCGGACGGTGAAAGAGACCAGATTCACAACTATATGGGCGCACCAACGTTGCCGGGTTGAACCTGTGCCCGATTCCTGGGCTGGGATCGTCCGATTGGCCTTGACATGCACGGCGTAGCGCGTAAAAGCGCACGCTCATAGGAATTCAACCGAAAGGCCCCTGCCTTTCCGGACGCAGGAGATAACCATGGCGAAGCCGACGACAATCAAGATCCGTCTGAACTCGACCGCGGGCACGGGCCACTTCTACGTGACCAAAAAGAACGCACGCACCATGACCGAGAAAATGACCATTCGTAAATACGATCCGGTCGTTCGGAAGCATGTCGAGTACAAGGAAGGCAAGATCAAGTAATCTTTCCGTTCCATTTGGACTTTCCAAAAAGGCTCTGCTTGGCAGAGCCTTTTTTCGTGCTGAATTCCGGTGGATGGTTGCCAGAAACGTCAACATGCCCATCTGGGGCCGTTGCAGGAGCGCATCAGCCACCGATGCAATCGCATGGCCTGCGGCTTGCTTTTTGTGCCGACCTGCAAGTACGCTTGAGCAAACCGCCACAAAATGTTGACCGCCATGAAAAAAATCTTGTTATCCACAATAGCCGTTCTGACTTTGGCGGCCTGTGAAGACCCGTTCAACCGCAAAGGTGTCGGGTTTACCGGAATCGATGGCGAACCCCGCACGATTTCCGACGTTCCCGGAGCCGTCGCTTTTCTGCCGCCCGAAACGAACGTCCCTGCCGAACTGGCAGAGCTTCAGACCGTCACTCTCTTGGTTGATGAAGTGGATCCATCCAAGGTGGCGTCCGTTGCCATCGATAATGGCGGGCAGACGCCGGGCAATGCGGTCCAGCTACAGGGCAGCGATACGAATCTGTTCTTGAGCACCGTCAGTGTCAACGGAACCTTGTATGGTGTCCTTCGTACGCCGACGAACAGCGTTAAGGTCGACAACTCGGTCGGCGTTGGTTTTGCGCAAGAGGCCGAGCGTTTCACCGGGTGTCTACCTGCTGGCGATGTGTTCCGCAAAGGCACGTCCGAGCGTAGTTCGGGCTTTGCAGTACCGTTGAACTGTAGCTAAGTCTTTTACCTTCTGATGTATCAAGCCCTCGCCGATCTAGCGGGGGCTTTTTCTTGACCGGGCGCGCGTACATCGCTGCCTTTTCCGGTAGAACTTGTGCGCCGGACAAGCTCTATCACCAGTTGGTTCAAAACGAAAAAAGGCCGGTCTGATGACCGGCCTTTCCCCATACCAATGGTATGCAATTACTCGCGGTTGCCCAGGAATTGCAGCAGGAACATGAACAGGTTGATGAAGTCCAGGTACAGTTTCAATGCACCCATGATAGCAGCCTTGCCCAGCCATTCCTGATCGCCACTGTGGGCCATTTGCAGGTATGTGGTCTTGATGTTCTGGGTGTCGTAGGCGGTCAGGCCCGCGAAGATCAGAACGCCGATGGCCGAGATTGCAAAGGCAACCGCCGAAGACGCCAGAAAGATGTTCACAACCATCGCGACGATCAGGCCGATCAGGCCCATCATCAGGAAAGTGCCCATGGCGGACAAGTCTTTCTTGGTTGTGTAACCGTACAGGGACAGGCCCGCGAACGCGATTGCGGTGATCAGGAAGACCTGGATGACCGACTCACCGGTGAAAACAAGGAAGATCCAGCTGATCGAAATGCCCATCACCGCAGCAAAAACGTAGAACACCAGCTGTGCGGCGGCTGCCGACATGCGGTTGATCCCGGCACTGAAGCCGAAAACAAACAGCAAAGGTGCAAACATGATGACCCAGCGCAGGGGCGACGCGTAAATGCTATAGCCCAGCGATGTCAGATAGGTATCGGCATTCAACTGTGCCGCCGCGGCTGACGGATCGCTTGTGGTTGCCAGGCCCGCGATGGCCCAGGCTGCTGCGAACGTAATCAGCATGCCGACGGACATAGTGCCGTAGACTTTGTTCATATGGGCGCGCAGGCCCTCATCAATCTCGGCAGCGCGCGCGCCGGCCGCCGTCCGGATCGTGTCGAATTGTGCCATCAAAGGGTCTCCCTTTACATAATTATTCAGCCCCCCTGCTATGAGGGAAGCGTTCTAGGCAAATATCGGCAACTCAGGGCTGTGTTTCAAGTATTTACCGCGGAAAACCTACTAATTTACGCAACAAAAGTGGCGATCCGCAACACGTGACCGCCACTCATGAACTAAAGATATGTATTTGCATCATTTCTGCCAGAATTCCGGCGCGTCCCAGACGAAACGTCTGGCTTCGGCATCAGCCTCTGATCTACAGACTCCGATGTCCTGAAGGGCGCGATCATCAAGTCGCGCCAGCCGACGGCGTTGACGCTTCAGGGAAACAGCACGCCTGATGATAGTGCCGAGCGATTGCTTCTTGGGATTGCAATGGTGATGAATGGCAATTTGGGTCATATTTATTGTCCTTTCGTGCATTCTCGATGGTTTATCTCGTCTTCATCAATTTCCTTGATTGATATGGGGGAGTATGACATATTTTTAAAACGAATATTTTTGATGAAACACATAAGGAATCGTGAAGATGCGGAATCTGGACATCACAACCCTTCGGTCATTTGTTGCGGTGGCGGATCAGGGTGGGGTGACTCGCGCTGCCGGATTTCTGCATCTGACGCAATCTGCGGTCTCGATGCAGTTGAAACGGCTGGAAGAGTTGCTTGGCCTTCAGTTGTTGGACCGCAGTGGCAGAACGATTGCCCTGACCGCGTCTGGCGAGCAACTGCTGGCCTATGCGCGCCGTATGATCGCATTGAATGATGAGGTCATCTCGAAACTGACCGATCAGGCCTTTGAGGGTGAGGTGGTATTGGGGGTTCCTCACGACATAGTTTACCCGGCCATCCCACGGGTCCTGCAACGGTTCAACGCGGATTTCCCACGGGTCCGAGTTCAGTTGGTCTCGTCTTATTCCTTGCAGTTGAAAGACATGTACAAACGCGGCGAATGTGACGTGATCCTGACCACGGAACCGTCGTCGGTGGACGGTGCGGAAACCATTGCAGAGCTGCCCTTGCGCTGGATAGGTGCGCCGGGTGGATCGGCCTGGCGCAAGCGTCCGCTGCCTTTGGCACTTGGACGTCGCTGCTTGTTTCGACCACAGGTGATCTCTGCGCTGGATGCAGCCGGTATTCCCTGGGAACTGTCGGTGGAAACTGAAAACGACCGCACAATCGAGGCCACAGTCAGTGCTGATCTGGCAGTGTATGCGGCACTGGAAGGTACCGAAGCCGCACATCTTGAACAGATCGAAAGCGGGGGTGCGTTACCGGACCTGCCTGCGCATATGATCAACCTGTATGGTGGCGAACCGGGTCGAGACGCGGTTGTCGAAGCGCTGGCACAACTGGTACGTCAGAACTTCCGCCTTCTTGGGGGGACGCAGCTGCGTGCCGTAGTGGGCTGATTGTGGTCAGGGGGTGATCACGATTTTGCCTGTCGATTTCCGCTCTTTCAGCAACCGCATGCCCTGCGCGACCTCATCAAGAGGCAAGACGTGGCTAATGTGTGGATTGATACGGCCCTCGGCGTGCCAGCGGAAAAGAGTGTCAAAACTTTCGCGCACGGCTTCTGGCCGGAATTTCAGATACCCGCCAATGTAAAAACCGATCACAGTCAGATTCTTGACCAGCAGATGATTGGCAGGGATTTGCGGAACATCGCCGCCGGCAAATCCGATGGGCAGCAGGCGGCCTTCGGGATTGGTGGCGCGGAAGGCCGCCTTGAACACATCGCCGCCGATTGCATCATAGACGACATCCGCGCCGCCAAGCGATCTGACCCGATCCCTTAGATCCTCTGAGGTATCAATCAGGTGGTCGGCCCCCGCCGCACGGGCAACGGCCAGCTTTTCAGGGCCGCGGGCCTGTGCGATGACGGTGGCGCCCATGAGCTTGCCGATCTCAACCGCGGTCAGCCCAACGCCGCCTGCTGCGCCGGTTACCAGAAGTGTCTCGCCGGGTTGCAGCCTGGCGCGGTGGTCAAGGGCCATGTGACTGGTACCATAAGCAATCTGGATCGCGGCGGCATCTTCGAAACGGGTCGTGTCAGGCAACGGGATCGCGCGATAGGCGTCGAAAACGCCATACTCTGCCAGCCCGCCCTGACCAGAATAGACGGCGATCCGATCACCCGGTTTCAGGGTGGGCACACCTGGACCGATGGCATCCACGACACCGGCTATTTCCATTCCCAAAGTAAACGGCGCAGGCGGTGTATCCTGATACGTTCCTTTCTGCATTAACAGATCAGCGAAATTCAAACCGCAGGCTTTGATCGCGACCCGCACCTGGCCCTCACCCGGCTCGGGTTTTGGTACATCGCACAGCTGGGCAACTGCCCCCTCGGATTGAATACAAAAGGCCTTCATGTGGCTCCTCACGTGTTTCGGGCATTGGCACGTCGGCTGTACAAGATGTCAATTCCTTATGCGCTGCGTCCTGAAACGACTGAAAATCTGTCGCATGTCCAACCGGGGCAAGCGAAAAGCGCACAGGGCTTTTGACACATACAACCACAGCCCTTGTGAGGGGGGATCGACTCAACCAGCTTGAAAAAAAATTCAAAACGGGCAATATAGACTATCAGTGCTGGTAACGGGGGACGGCACAGTCCGGATTAGGGGGCGGTTAAGGAAGCCCCTGTTGGTATTGCGATCTCGGACGTCGCTCGATCCCGTACAAATGTGTGTGTAGTAGAGGAGAATACCAATGACTCATCACGTCGATGTCCATGTGGGCAAACGCGTTCGGCATCGCCGCTGGCTGATTGGGATGACCCAGCAACAATTGGCGCAGCAAGTTGGTATCAAGTTTCAGCAAATCCAGAAATATGAGACAGGAGCCAACCGAATCAGCGCGTCCCGCCTGTGGGACATTGCCGAGGCTTTGGACGTACCGGTAAGCTTCTTCTTCGAAGGTCTGGAAGAAGCCGAGAAAAGCAGCTCGGACAAGAAATCTGTTCCAGCTGATCTGATGGGCGATAAAGAAGCCCTGGATCTTGTACGCTCTTACTACGCAATTCCGGAAAACCAGCGCCGCCGCCTGTTTGAACTTGCACGTGTCCTCAGCGACGTCGCCTGATCAGACCGGCTTGACTTTGTCAGGTAATGCCCGCACCAGAGTGCCATGCATCCGGCGAGTTTAAGCGACATTGAAATTGCAGAAGAAATGGCCGAAGCGGCACGCGCGGCCATTCTTCCTTTTTTTCGTCAGACCAATTTGGAAACAGCGAACAAGCTGACCGAAGGGTTTGACCCCGTCACCGCGGCGGATCGGGCCGCCGAAAAAGCCATGCGAGAGGTGCTGTCCCGGTTGCGCCCCGAAGATGGCGTGTTGGGCGAAGAATACGGTGCGCACAAGGGCAGCAGTGGCCGAACCTGGGTTTTGGACCCCATCGACGGCACGCGCGGGTTTATCAGTGGCACACCAACTTGGGGCGTTCTGATCGCGCTCAGCACAGCAGACGGGCCGATCATGGGAGTGATTGATCAGCCCTATATTGGCGAACGCTTTGTCGGATCGACAGCTGGTGCGCACCTTACAGGGCCACTGGGGACCAGTAAGCTGCAAACCCGGGGGACGAAATCTCTGGCGCAGGCGACGCTGTTCACCACTTTTCCTGAAGTCGGCACCCCGGATGACCGGGCCGGGTTTCAGGCCGTATCGGAACAGGTGCAACTGACCCGATATGGAATGGACTGCTACGCTTATGCCTTGTTGGCCGCTGGGCAGGCAGATCTGGTGATCGAAGCAGGGCTGAACTCGTATGACATTCAGGCGCCTATCGCGGTTATTCAGGCGGCAGGCGGAATTGTGACCGATTGGCAAGGTGGCCCGGCGCATGAGGGCGGTAGGGCATTGGCCGCAGCCAACGCAGAGATTCATGCAGAGGCCCTTCAGATCCTGCGTCGGTTCTGAAATCTGTTGTCGCAGATCCCGATGGCGGGTACATAATACACGGTCGGTTCTTAAGCCCGTTTTCCGCCGACCTTCGCACTCCTTGCAAGAGACGGGCAGATGCAGGAGCGCGACATGACAGAAATCCTACTCAAAAACGCTGACCTGATCCTGACGATGGACGAGTCCCGGCAGGAACTCCCCGGGGCTGACATTCTGATCCGCGACGGCCAGATTGCGGGGATCGGGTACGGATTGCAGACACAAGGCGAGGTTCACGATGTTTCGGGCTGTCTGGTGACACCCGGACTGGTGAACACTCATCACCATCTTTACCAAACGTTGACCCGCGCGGTGTCGGGCGGGCAGGACGCATTGCTTTTCGGGTGGCTTCAAACACTTTATCCGATTTGGGCGAAGTTCGGACCAGACGAGATGTTCACCTCGGTCCAGATCGGTTTGGCAGAGCTGGCGCTGTCAGGCTGTACGCTCAGTTCCGATCACCTGTACCTCTACCCCAATGGATCGCGGCTGGAGGACACGATTGCTGCCGCATCCGAGTTGGGGATGCGATTTCACCCGACACGTGGCGCGATGAGCATCGGTGAAAGCGATGGCGGCCTGCCTCCGGACAGCCTGGTGGAAGAAGAAACTGCTATTCTGGACGACATGATCCGCGTCGTGGATGCTTTTCACGATCCGTCCGAAGGGTCGATGTGCCGCGTAGGTCTGGCCCCGTGTTCACCGTTCTCGGTCAGCCGGGACCTGATGCGAGATGCCGCCCTTCTGGCACGGGACAAAGGCGTGATGTTGCATACACATCTGGCTGAAAACGATGAAGATATCGCCTATTCACAGGCTCAGTTCGGCTGTCGGCCCGGTCAGTACGCCGAAGATCTGGGTTGGATCGGCCCGGATGTGTGGCACGCTCATTGCGTCAAGCTGGACGGGGCCGAGATTGACCTGTTTTCGCGTACGAAAACCGGTGTCGCTCATTGCCCATGTTCGAACTGCCGTCTGGGATCAGGCATCGCGCCGGTGCGGGCGATGCGCGATGCGGGGGTAAAGGTCGGCCTCGGCGCTGATGGCTCGGCCAGTAACGACAACGGTAATCTGATGCTTGAGGCCCGGCAGGCACTGCTGTTGCAGCGGGTGGTTAATGGGGCAGATGCGATGTCGGCCCGCGAAGCATTTGAGATTGCAACACGTGGCGGGGCCGATGTGCTGGGGCGTCCTGATTGCGGGCGGCTTGTGCCGGGAAAACGCGCGGATGTTGCTGTCTGGGATGTGCGCAGTATCGAATGCGCAGGCAGTTGGGACCCGGCAGCACTGCTTCTGGCCGGTCCGATGCAGGTAAAGCACCTGTTTGTAGAAGGCCGCCAGATCGTGCGGGATGGGCATATCACGACGATTGACCTGCCCCGCGTGATTGAGCGTCAAAACAGTCTTGCCAAGGCGTTGCAGGCCTAAGCGGCCTTCCGCCCACCGATCCAGACCTCGGCCACAGCCCGATCATCACCCATCATGATGGTCGGGAAGATTGCCTCCCAAACATCGTTTGCACAAGCCTCGCGCTGGGCGATGGCCGGGGTCGAGGCGAGATCAATCACGACCAGATCCGCCTCCATTCCCGGAGCAATGTTGCCGATGCAATCATCCATCCGCAGGCTGCGCGCCGACCCGACTGTACCCAGCCACAGCAATTGCGCCGGATGCAGGGGGCGCCCGCGCAACTGACCGATTTCATAAGCGGCAGCCATGGTGCGCAGCATTGAAAAACTTGATCCGCCACCGGTGTCGGTGGCCAGACCGATCCGGTGGCCATCGTGGATCAAGCCGTTCATGTCGAACAGACCCGACCCTATGAAGGTGTTCGAGGTGGGGCAGTGGATCAGTGACGCATCAACCTCGCGCAGACGATCGCGTTCCCGGTCTTCCAGATGGATGACATGCCCATAAAGTCCGTTCTGCCCCAGCAACCCGAACTTTTCGTAAGTGTCCAGATAGTCCCGGGCATCGGGGAACAGGGAGCGGACCCACTCGATTTCGTCTGTCTGCTCGCTCAGGTGTGTTTGCATCAGGCAATGGGGATGTTCCGCCCAAAGCGCGCCCATGGCCTCAAGCTGTTCTGGGGTGGACGTGGGCGAAAACCGGGGCGTGATGGCATAGGACAGGCGGTCGACACGGTGCCATTTCTCCAGCAGCGCGGCAGATTGGTCATAGGCTGTCTGGGCCGTGTCCCGAAGGCCTTCAGGCGCATTGCGGTCCATACAGGTCTTGCCCGCGACCACGCGCTGTCCCCGTTGCTGCGCGGCAGTGAAAAAGGCATCCACGCTTTCGGGGTGGATGGTGCAAAAACTGCACATCGTCGTGGTGCCATGGGCGGCAGTCAGATCCAGATAACGGTTGGCGATTTCAGAGGCGTATTCAGGATCACCAAACTTCATCTCTTCGGGGAAGGTGTAGGTGTTCAGCCAGTCGATCAGCCGCTTCCCCCAACTGGCGATCATGGCGGTCTGCGGGTAGTGCACATGCGGGTCAACGAAACCCGCAATGATCAGGTGATTGCCATGGTCCTTGATGACGGCATCAGGGTGACGCCGCATCAGCGCATCGGACGCGCCGACATCGGCAACGCGTCCTTTGTCAATCACGACGGCTTCGTCCAGCCGGGTCGCTTCGGTTGGCTCTCCGTCAAAGGGTGAGCCTGTGAAACTCAGAACGCGCCCTTTCAAAAGCGTCTTTTGCGCCATTTGCCCTGTTCTCCACCTGTTTGGGACCGCGCTGTAGCATAGGCAGACGAAAGAAGTGGGTAAATCGGCGCATTGTCATTGTTTTCTGGTAGCTGCTTCTTCTATTTAGGGGCCAATCGCCGAAAGAAGGGGGCAGCGCATGACGACAGGCAATAACCAAGCCGAACACGATCTGCCCCAGGACGAAGACGCGTATGCGCTGGATCGCCGGACCGTGGCGGCGATCCTTTATGCGGTTGATGTGGATGATCGCGACAAGCTGATTGAGCTGATGGAGCCGCTGCACGCGGCCGATATCGCTGACCTTTTGGAGCAGATCAATCCTTATGACCGGGCCCGGCTGATCCGGCTTTATGATAAGGAATTTGACGGCGACATCCTGTCTGAACTGGATGAATCGGTTCGCGAGGAAATCATCGCCGTTCTGACCCCCGAGGTTCTGGCGGAAGCCGTGCGCGAGATGGAAAGCGACGACGTCGTTGACCTTCTGGAAGATCTTGAGGAACCGCAGCAGGAAGCCATTCTGGGCGCGCTCGAAGATTCCGAGCGGCTAGCAGCGCAACAGGCGCTTGCTTACCCCGAGAGTTCTGCTGGTCGTTTGATGCAGCGTGAGGTCGTTATGGCCCCCGAGCATTGGACCGTCGGTCAGGCCATCGACTTCATGCGTGCCAATGACGATCTGCCCGAGCAGTTCTATCATGTTGTTCTGGTCGACCCGCGCCTGAAACCAACAGCGCAGGTGACATTGGGCAAGCTGATGGCGTCCCGTCGTGAAGTGCCGTTGCGCGATCTGGTGGAAGAGGAGTTTCACATCATCCCCGTTGATCAGGACGAGGAGGATGTGGCTTATGCCTTCAACCAGTATCACCTGATCTCGGCCCCCGTGGTCGATGCCGACGGGCGTCTGGTTGGTGTGATCACCATCGACGACGCGATGGTCGTTCTGGATGAAGAGCACGAAGAAGACATCCTGCGCCTTGCCGGTGTGAGCGACGAAAGCTCGCTGTCCGACAGTGTGGCGGCCACCAGCCGCCGGCGACTGCCTTGGCTGGCGGTAAACCTGTGCACGGCAATCTGTGCTTCGTTGGTTATCTCGCAATTTGCGGCGGCGATTGACCAGCTTGTCGCGCTGGCCATCCTGATGCCGATTGTTGCATCCATGGGGGGCAATGCGGGAACGCAGTCGCTGACCGTTGCAGTGCGCGCACTGGCGACGCGCGACCTGACCAACTCAAACGTGATGCGCGTTATCAGGCGGGAACTGCTGGTGGGCATGTTGAACGGGCTCTGTTTTGCCATTGTACTGGGGACCGTGGGAATGCTGTGGTTCGGTTCACCTTGGCTGGGTGTCGTGATTGGGTCAGCCTTGGTCGTGAACATGATCATCGCGGGCTTTGCAGGTACGGTAGTACCGGTAGTGCTGGATCGTCTGGGAATTGACCCGGCGCTGGCGTCAGGAACCTTTGTGACAACCACAACCGATGTCATGGGGTTCTTCATCTTTCTTGGGTTTGCCAGTGTGGTGCTATTGTGACCGATCTGACTGAAATCAAAGCAGCTGCACGCAAAGCGGCATTTGCGCGCCGCAAGGTCGCGTTCGACACGCGTGTTCCCGGTGCGGCCGGACGTTTGTCCGAGGTTCTGGCGGGTTATCGCGGCGTGCCCTTGTCAGGCTACATGCCAATCCGAACCGAGATCGACCCGGTGTCTGCCATGGCTGAAGCTGCGGCTTATGGACCTGTCGGTGTTCCCGTGATACAAGCCGCTGGAAAACCTCTGAAATTTTCGCGCTGGACGCCAGAAGGACCGCTGAAAGACGGCCCATTCGGTGCCAGAGTGCCCGAGGTTGATGATTATTTCGACCCCGAAATCCTGATTGTGCCGCTGGTGGCTTTTGATGCCAACGGCGGGCGTTTGGGATATGGCGGTGGATTTTATGACCGCACGCTGGAAGGATTGCGAGGCAAGCGCGCGACACTGGCAATCGGTTTCGCTTTTGACGCGCAAGAGGCGCAGAAACTGCCGCTGGAGCCGACCGATCAGCCGCTGAACATGGTTATCACCGAAAGCCGGGTGCTGACGTTCTAAGCCTCATTGCTGAAAGTGGCTGCGTAAATAGTCCCAGGCATCCACCTCGGTACCGTCTTTCAGGATGCAGATACCAAAGACGCTTCCATCTTCGTTCTTCCGAAGTTGGTAAACCCCATCATTCTCGACGCAAAAGGTTGCTGCGGGATTGGGCATGGATGTCTTTGTGCCTTGCGCCATAACACCCGAAGCGACCACAAGGCCGAATGTCAGTATTGCCAATAGCTTCACAACATGTCCTTTTGATTTAAGCGCATGGCTAAGACTTTGCCACGCCTGCATGCAATTTCAAGTTCGGCTCAACTTAAATTTCACGGTTCCGCCTTGTTATTGCCCAGCACAGCACCTACGACCCGGATCATGAGGATTTTGTTTCTTGGTGATGTGATGGGGCGCGCGGGGCGCGCGGCCGTTCAGCAACATTTGCCGCGCCTGCGCGACGAATGGCGGCTGGATTTCGTTGTGGTCAATGGCGAAAACGCGTCGAACGGCATGGGGTTGAGCGGCGATCACGCCAAGCTGCTGCTGGATGCCGGGGCAGATTGCCTGACATTGGGCGACCATGCGTTCGACCAGAAAGACATGCTGCAATATATCGAGAAAGAACAGCGCATCGTGCGCCCGGTGAACTATGCAAAGGGTGCGCCGGGGCGGGGGCACCGGCTGTTTAACGCACCCGGCGGGCGCAAAGTTCTGGTGGTGCAGGTGTTGGGGCAGGTCTTTATGAAACGGCCATTCGACGACCCGTTCTCGGCCATTGAACCTATCCTGAAGTCGCACCCACGGGGTGGACAGGCACAGGCCATCATCGTCGATATGCATTGCGAGGCGACGTCTGAGAAGATGGCCATGGGTCATTATTGCGACAAGCGCGCCAGCCTTGTGGTGGGAACACATACCCATGTACCGACAGCGGATTCGCAGATTCTGCCAGGTGGCACAGCCTATCTGACGGATGCGGGCATGTGCGGCGACTATGACTCGGTCATTGGTATGGACAAGCAGGAACCGATGCGCCGGTTCATAACCGGGATGCCCAAGACCCGGTTTACCCCTGCCAATGGCGAGGCCACGCTGAGCGGAGTTTTCGTCGAAACGGATGATCGCGACGGCCAGGCCAAATCTGTTCGCATGGTGCGCGTTGGTGGACGTTTGGAACAAGCCGGGCCTGATTGACAAACGTCAGGCTTGCCCTGCCACGCGCAATGCGTGAAACTGCATGTCATCAGGCGCTTGGGCCAGGGTTCGGACAGAATACCACGAATGAATTTCCTTTCACTGACAGAGACGGGCAGCGCAATTCTGGCGCTGCTGATTGTTGCGAGCATGTTCGTCATGTTCCTGCGCGAGGTTTATCCGGCCGAGGTCGTGGCCATCGGTGGTGCCTCACTGATGCTGGTCACTGGGATCCTGCCCTATCAAAGCGCGCTGGCGGTCCTGTCCAATCCCGCGCCCTGGACGATTGGGGCAATGTTCATCATCATGGGGGCCTTGGTGCGGACCGGGGCCTTGGACGCCTTCACGTCGACCGCGCAAAGGCAGGCGCAGGTCAACCCGCGTATTGCCATCGGATTGCTGATGGGATTTGTCGTGCTGGCCTCGGCTTTTGTGTCGAACACGCCCGTTGTTGTGGTCATGATCCCGGTTTTTGTTCAGATCGCCCGCACGCTGAACGTACCCGCGTCAAAGCTGCTAATTCCACTCAGTTATGCCGCCATTCTTGGCGGGACACTGACACTGATCGGAACGTCCACCAACCTGCTTGTGGATGGTGTGGCCCGCGCGCAGGGGATGAAAGCTTTTACGATATTCGAAGTCACGCCGCTGGGGATTGCACTGGTGATCTACGGCATGATCTATCTGCGTTTCATCGCCCCCAGATTGTTGCCCGAGCGGGATAGCATGGCCTCGCTGCTCAGCGATCGGTCCAGAATGAAGTTTTTCACCGAAGCGGTCATTCCGCCCGACAGCAACCTGATCGGGCGTGAAGTGACCGGCGTTCAGTTGTTCAAACGCCCCGGCGTGCGTCTGATCGACGTGGTCCGGGGCGATGAATCGCTGCGGCGCAATCTGAAGGGCGTTGAATTGCAGGTCGGTGACCGCGTGGTTCTGCGCACCGAGATGACCGAACTTCTGAGCCTTCAGAGCAACAAAGAGCTGAAGCGTGTGGATCAGGTTTCCGCTGTCGAGACCAAGACGGTCGAGGTGCTGATCACACCCGGATGCCGTTTGGTGGGTCGGACCCTTGGAATGATGCGACTTCGGCGCCGGTATGGTGTCTATGTGCTGGCCGTTCACCGACGCAATCAGAATATCGGTCGCCAGTTGGATGATCTGGTGGTTCGGGTAGGGGATACATTACTGCTGGAGGGCGCCCCGGCAGATATCCAGCGCCTTGCCGCGGACATGGACATGGTGGATGTCAGCCAGCCCTCTGCACGCGCCTTCCGTCGCAGTCATGCACCGATTGCAATTGGCGCGCTGGTCGGGATCGTCGTCTTGGCGGCATTGGGTGTCGCGCCGATCCTGCTGTTGTCGATTGTGGCCGTAGCCGTGGTTCTTCTGACCCGTTGCATCGATGCGGACGAGGCGTTTTCGTTTGTCGAAGGTCGCCTGTTGGCGCTGATCTTCGCGATGCTCGCCATCGGTGCGTCACTGGACAGCTCTGGCGCGGTTTCACTGATTGTCGAGGCCGTGGCACCGGGACTAAGCGCTTTGCCGCCCTTCCTGATCATCTGGGCGATCTATCTGCTGACTTCGGTGCTGACCGAACTGGTTTCCAACAATGCGGTCGCAGTTGTGGTCACGCCTATAGCCATCGGGCTGGCCCAGGCCGTCGGAATGGACCCGCGCCCGTTGGTAGTTGCGGTTATGGTGGCGGCTTCGGCATCCTTTGCAACACCGATCGGGTACCAAACCAACATGATGGTCTACGGCCCTGGCGGCTACAGGTTCACCGATTTCATGAAGGTGGGTGTTCCGCTTAACCTGACGGTCGGATTGTTGGCATCCCTTCTTATTCCATTGATCTGGCCTTTGTGATTTCGGCGCAGAATCGCCACTTTGGCGAAGCACATCTTGCAAAGACCCAAGGGCACACGATCTTTTGCGAAGAGGGTTTGCAAAAGGATTTGACCGATGCAGCATTTGGGTCGCGCAATATGGGCGGGTGCAGCAACTTGGGCAGCTTTAAGCAGTGTCGCTATTGCCGGTATTGTTGAAGGGACCGCAACGTACCGAGAGCGCATTGCACTGCCACCGGACGCAACCCTTTATGTTGAGCTTCAGGATATCTCGCTGGCCGATGCCCCCGCTGTCACTCTTGCCGCGCAACGGTATGCGCTGAGCGGGGTGCCCGCGCAGTTCAAATTGACCTATGACGACGCGCTGATCATCGATGCTCATCGCTATGGCGTGCGGGCTTCAGTGATGCAGGGGCAAAACTTGCTGTTCACCACAGATACTGTGTACCCGGTTCTGACGAATGGGGCAGAGAATGCCGCCGATCTGCTGTTGGTTCAGGTCCAGGGGCAGGGGGCGGCAACGCTGGATAACACCCAATGGACCGCCTCGGGCCTGAATGGTGCGCCTATCGAGACCGAAAAACGCCCTGAGCTTGTCTTTGATCAGGATGGCGTCTTTTCAGGCAGCAGCGGCTGCAACCGGTTCAGTGGTCGGGCCGAGATCTCCGGTAATCGTATTGCGTTTCCTGACAACATGGCGGCAACACTCATGGCTTGCCCACCTCCGTTGGACGCGGTCGAGCGGCAATTCCTGCAAGCCTTGCAAAACGTCACGACCTTCGCGATGCAGGGCAACGCTCTGGCTCTGCTGGATGCGCAGGGCCAGCCGGTGATCAAACTGATGCGCAAGTAACCGGGAAAGTGCGTCAGGCGACAGCCCTTGAACGCCCGGCATTGCGACCGGAAAAGATGCAGCCGCCCAGGAATGTACCCTCCAGCGCGTTGTAGCCGTGATAACCGCCGCCGCCGAATCCGGCGACTTCACCAGCAGCGAACAGGCCCGGCACGACATTGCCGTCTGATCCAATCATCTGACTGTCCAGATTGGTCTGCAATCCACCCAGGGATTTGCGTGTCAGGATATGCAGCTTGACGGCAATCAGCGGGCCGTTGGCCGGATCCAGAAACTTATGCGGTTTGGCTGTGCGGATCAGTTTATCTCCGCGATAATTGCGCGCGGCAAGGATCGCCATCATCTGCGCGTCTTTCGAAAAGGGGTTGTCGACCTGCAAATCCCGGGCTTCGATCTGGGCACGCAGATGAGCCTCGTCTATCGGAGTGTCGCCCAGATGGTTCATGCCGTTGACCAGTTCAGTCAGCGTGTTGGCAACAACAAAATCCTCACCCTTTTCCTTGAACGCCTCAACCGGGGCGGTTGCGCTGGAACCTGACAGAATGCGTTGGCGGATTACCTCTTTCCAGCTACCTGAAGTGAAGTCGGGGTTTTGTTCCGACCCGGACAGCGCAAATTCCTTTTTGATCACCTTCTGGGTCAGAACGAACCAGCTGTATTCATATCCGGTTTTCAGGATCTCACGCAGAGTTCCCAGAGTGTCGAACCCCGGCAGACAGGGCGGTGCCAGGCGGTTGCCCCTGGCATCAAACCACATTGAACTTGGGCCGGGCAGGATACGAATGCCATGGGCGGGCCAGATCGGGTCCCAGTTGCGCACGCCTTCGGTGTAGTGCCACATCCGATCACCATTGATGACCTGGCCGCCCGCCTTTTCGCTGATTGCGATCATGCGGCCATCGACGTGAAAGGGTACCCCTGCAACCATATCTTTGGGCGGCTCACCCAAACGGTCCCGGGGCCAGTTTTGACGCACCATGTCAAAATTGCCACCAATACCGCCGGACGTGACAATGATTGATGGGGCATAAACTTCGAACTCGCCAACCTCATCGCGGTTGGTTTTGTTACCGCGCTGGGCGGTGTCATCGGCCAGAATTTCTCCGGAAACACCTTTGGCGGTTCCGTTCTGCATGATGATATGGCTGACTTGGTGGCGGAACTTCATCTGGATCAATCCGGCGCTGACATGGTCGCGGACGCGTCGGATAAATTGTTCCAGAACGCCGGGGCCGGTGCCCCATGTGATATGAAAGCGCGGGACCGAGTTGCCATGCCCCGTCGCATAAGACCCGCCACGTTCGGCCCAGCCAACGACCGGAAACCAGCGCAGGCCCATTTCGTGCAGCCATGGCCGCATTTCGCCAGCGGCAAACTCAATATAGGCTTCGGCCCATTTGCGGGGCCATGCGTCTTCGCCACGGTCAAATTGCGCGCTGCCCATCCAGTCGCGCAGCGCCAATTCGTGGCTGTCGCGTATACCCATGCGGCGCTGTTCGGGTGTGTCGACCATGAACAGGCCTCCAAGGCTCCAGAACGCCTGACCGCCCAAAAAGGTTTCGGGTTCCTGATCGACAATGATCACCTTCTTGCCCCGGTCGCCCAGTTCCGCCGCAGCTGCCAGCCCGGCCAACCCGGAACCGACGATAATCGCATCTGCAGTATTGTTTGTCATGAACACTCCTTTCAGCGGCGGCGGAACAAAGCGGTGAACGGCAGATCCAGGGCAGGCAACATGATGCCATAGACGGCCGAAAGCAGGGTCAGCGAAACAGGGCGGCCGGCAATGGCAACCTGATGATCCGCAATCAACCCCTCGCAAAGTTGCGTCAGATCAGCCTAAGCGAGGCGGAAAGGCGCAGGCAACCACGCCGTTGGGTCACTCGTATCGCTGGACGAAACGGCGCAGGATTTCGCCGGGCTGCGTGACCTTCGCCGAATGGCAGTGGTCGATCAGTTTCTGCGCGTCTTCGGGCGGGAAATAGCCGTGGTTCCTGTAGATGTTGATACGCTGTTCAAAGTCTTTGGCATCGGCTTCCGGATGGAACTGAGTGGCATAGACGTTCCGGCCCCAGCGGATCATCTGGAACGGGCAGGGGTCGGACGCAACAAGGTGAACGCAGCCCTCGGGCAGGGCTTGAACCGCTTCTTTGTGGCCAACAAACGCATCAAAGGTGGCGTCCAACTCTGCGGTCAACGGGTCTTGTTGTCCTTCGGGGGTCAGGCGGCA
Source organism: Ruegeria sp. SAZD013 (assembly GCF_059612525.1). Lineage (NCBI taxonomy): Bacteria > Pseudomonadati > Pseudomonadota > Alphaproteobacteria > Rhodobacterales > Roseobacteraceae > Ruegeria > Ruegeria sp. SAZD013. Next base: position 81,890 of record NZ_JBXWQT010000029.1, read on the forward strand.
CCTGGATGGTCCCACAGGCTCGCCATACCGGGCTTTGCTCACGTTGCCATCCAAATGCACGGCCAGAATACCAAGGCCATAGCAACACCCCATGAAGGGATGATCCTGCGCGGTAATCTGCGGCATCAAACCCAGGATCGCTCCTTCGATCCGCGCATCCGTCGCGGATTTGGTCGCGGGGTCATCACTGACGCATCCCGGCCCGCCGCCTACGATAATCCCCGCATAATCGGTGACTTTCAGCCCTTCTGGCAGGTCTTCGCAATCCAGACGGATGCGATGCGTGCGTTCGGGTAACAACCCGCTGCGGTTCAGGATCGAGGCATATTCTGCGTCGGAGGCATCCGTTTCCGGGCGCAATTGCAGGATCAAAAAGCGTTTCATGAAAAGCCTTTACCCGTCACAATGGCCAGAAGACAAGGATGGCGGGGACGGAAACCACGATGATCAGAGCCTCCAGCGGCAGGCCCATGCGCCAGTAATCGCCAAAATGATAGCCGCCGGGGCCCAGAACCAGCGTGTTGTTCTTGTGACCGATAGGCGTCAGGAACGCAGCCGAGGCCGCAACGGCCACGGTCATCAGGAACGGGTCGGGCGACACCCCGAGCGTTTGGGCCATCTGGATGCCCACCGGGGCCGCGACGATGGCGGTGGCGGTGTTGTTCAGAACATCCGACAAGGTCATCGTCACGACCATCAGTACGGTCAGGATCGCCCATGCGGGCAGACCATTGGTCAGCTGAATCAGCGCATTGGCAATCAACTCGGTGCCGCCGGATGTTTCCAAAGCGCTGCCCAGTGGGATCATCGAGCCCAGCAGCACAACCACGGGCCATTCGATATGGTTATAAATTTCTGTGATTGGCATGACCTTGGTCAGCACAAAGGCTATGACGACAAGACCCAATGCGACGGGAAGGTAAATCAACCCAACACTGGCCGCGAAGACGGCAACTGCAAATAGACCGATGGCCAACAAGGCCTTGTCATTTGCCGTCACGTTCAACCCGCGTTCGGCCAAAGGCAGACACCCCAGCCAGTCGGTCACATCGGCGCTGCGATCACGGGGGCAAAGCAGCAGCAAGATATCGCCCGGTTCAACCTCGGTCTTGCGAACCTGTTCGGTGATCTGACGACCCTGACGTGAGATGCCCATCAGGACGGTGCTCTGGCGCCAAGCCAACCCGATACCCTGCGCTGTACGGCCGGCTATGCGCGCACTTTCCGGAACAACCACTTCGATCACTTCCAACCCGTCGCCTTCAGCCGTCAGCAGCTCCTGCCGTCGCGTGTCCGAGAAATCCAGTTTCAGCGCAGAACGGAATTCGTCCAGCGCTTCGGGGCGCGCTTCCAGTACCAGCGCGTCGCCATCGTTCAGTGTGGCATGGGTTGACCGGCCATATCGCCGTTTCCCATCCCGGATCAGGCCGATGATAGCCACGTCGGATTTTTCGGCCGTTTCATAAAGTTCGCTGACCCGTTTGCCGATATGGGCAGAGCCCGGCGGGATCGTCAGTTCGGCAATGTATTCGGCCAGAACCTCGGATGTTTCTTGTTGCACGCCGCGATTGGGTATCAATCGCCATCCGATCAGCGCGACAAACGCCAGACCGGCGATCGCTGCTATTCCACCAACAGGGGCGAAGTCGAACATACGAAACGGCTCGCCCAGCGTTTCCTGCCGGATCGAGGCGATGATGATATTCGGCGGGGTGCCGATCAGGGTGACCATGCCCCCCAGAATGGTGGCAAAGCTTAGCGGCATTAGGGAAAGGCCCGGGGGCCGACCTGCTTTTCGCGCGGTCTGAATATCCACGGGCATCAGCAGGGCAAGCGCCGCGACATTGTTCATGAAGGCCGACAGAATCGCACTGATCCCGCCCATCAGGGCGATATGCGCGCCCAGCCCCCGTGACGCATCAACCAGAGTTCGGGTGATCAGAAATACCGCACCTGACCTGACCAAACCGGCAGAGATTACAAGCACCAGCGCGACGATAATGGTCGCTGGGTGGCCAAAGCCCGCAAAGGCATCATCGACCGGCACAACACCCAGCACGACACCGATCATAAGCGCGGCAAAAGCCACAAGGTCGTATCGAAACCGACCCCAAAGCAGCATTCCGAAGACAGTGATGAAAAGCGCGAAAAGAATGATCTGATCTGTCGTCATGCCGTCACCATACAAGGCGGTGAGGTCGTCGCAAGCCGCTCTCTTGATCCTGCCCCCCGCAAACGTCTATATGAGCGCCGAACACGCAAACATGATGACGAGGACGCACTATGGCAGGCCACTCCAAATGGGCCAACATCCAGCACCGCAAGGGGCGTCAGGACGCCGCGCGGTCCAAACTGTTTTCCAAACTGTCGAAAGAGATCACTGTCGCCGCCAAGATGGGCGACCCCGATCCCGACAAGAACCCGCGCCTGCGTCTGGCGGTGAAAGAAGCCAAGTCGAACTCGGTCCCCAAGGACGTGATCGACCGCGCGATCAAGAAATCGCAAGCGGGTGAAGGTGACGATTACGAAGAAATCCGCTACGAGGGCTATGGGCCCAATGGTGTTGCGGTCATTGTCGAAACCATGACCGACAATCGCAACCGGACCGCATCGACCGTGCGTTCGACCTTTTCGAAGAATGGCGGCAACCTGGGCGAGACCGGTTCGGTCGGTTTCATGTTCGAACGCAAAGGCGAGGTTGTTTACCCGGTGACCGCAGGGGATGCAGATTCCATTTTCGAGGCGGCCATCGAAGCGGGCGCGGAAGACGTCGAAAGCTCGGATGACGGTCACATCATCTGGTGCGCCGATACCGATCTGAACGATGTCTCCTCTGCATTGGAAACCGCGCTTGGAGAATCAGAATCCACCAAGCTGGTCTGGAAACCGACCACAACGACGGAACTGGGCCTGGAAGACATGCAAAAGCTGATGAAGCTGGTAGATGCTTTGGAAGACGATGACGACGTGCAGCGTGTCACGACCAATTTCGAAGCCACCGACGAGGTCATGGCGCAGCTTTAAGCTGACCCAATACCAACTCATTGAAACCCGGTCGCAACGGCCGGGTTTTTTTGATTTTTGATGGTCTTATTGAATTATTGGCTGAAACGTTCGATGCGCTTAGGCTGAAAGTACGGGAAATACAGAAAACACGAAGACACAGTACGAATGACATCCGAAACTTCCGATCAGACCAAGCGCAACGTGCCCGTCCTGGCCGGGCAAAGTATCCTGTCTCAGGTCGCTTGGACGCTCGGCAGCCCGTCGGTTGTTTTGCCGTTTTTAGCCGTTTCCTTCGAGTTGCCGATGTTTGTAGCAGGGGCACTGGTGTCGGTGCGGATGGTCGGTTGCTTGATTGCCGACTTCTTTCTGGCGCAACCCGTTGCAGCAAGAAGCCGGAAGAAACATGCAATTGCGTTGACCGAAGCGGTCATTGGCGCCTGTCTGGTTCTGGCAATAGCTGCGGCCGCGACCGGGGCTGTCCCATTGATCGCAGTGGTTTTCCTGTCTGTATTTCTTGTGATCGGGCTTGTCAGCGAAGTGCAGACCTTGATGCTTACGGATCTGCTAGGGGACCATGTTCAGGCGCGTTCGCGCATGATCATGCAATATCTACAGCTTGGTGCAGGGGGGCTATGTGCCATTGGCCTTGCGTTGCTGGTGCATCAGATCACCAAGGATAATCCACCCTTTTCGCGCCATTCAGTCATGATTGGCGTTTCGGTTTTATTCTTCCTGCTGTCTGGTCTGTTCATGCTGGCGATAACAGAAACCGCGCGTGAGGTCGCGCCGACGACACCGCAGGAGTCCGAAAGGGGCATTTCGATTAAGGCGAATATCAAGGGTGTTCTGGGCATGTTCGAATACCAGTGGTTCCGGCGCTATATGATCATGCGTCTGCCCTTGGTCGCAGTGTCGCTATCCGTTCCGTTCTTCGCGCTCATCGCAGCCGAAGCGCATCACAGCTCGACACAGGGTTTGACCGCGATGATCGTTTCTTCTGCCTCGGGATATCTAGTATCGGGCCCTCTGTGGCAAATCATCAACATGAAATCCCATCGTGCGGTCATGGTGGTCGGGACATTGATGGTCGCCGCAACAGGCAGTGTTCTATTGGTTTTCCACTATTTGGGCATCGACCATCAGGTTCACTTGCATGCAATTGCACTGTTCGTTGTCACCGTTGCTGTGACCGGGACCAGCAGTGCGCGTAAGCTCTATTTTCTGGATGTGGCACCCAAAGAGCAGCGGGTGCGAGGATCGGCAGCGGTCAAGGCGTTCGCGCGTTTAACCGCGGTGTTGTTGTCTGCGGGCCTTGCCGCTGTCGCCCACATGCACGAGGTCGCGATGGCCGTCGCTTTCATCGTCGTCGCCAGTCTGGTGTCCTGTATAAACTGCTACCGCATGATGCAACCAGAACGGAAAAAGGCGGAACAGCCCTCGAATTGAGTTTTTGGCGAGCGTCGCGAAAGCCTCAGAAGAAGGATGAAATCTCTTCCAGGGGTTTCTTGAGTTTTGCCACAGCAGGCACAGTCGCTCCTTCTGACGGGTGTCCCACCGCGATAATCATGGTTGGTTTTTCCGACGCGGGCCGGTCCAGCGCGTCGTTCAGAAACCGCATCGGGTTTGGGGTGTGGGTCAGGGTGCTGAGGCCCGCGTGATGCAGCGCGGCAATCAGAAAGCCGGTGGCAATGTTCACACTTTCCGGGACGTAGTAGTTCTTGTACCGCGTTCCATCCTCGAATTGCCCCCAGCGCTGGGCAAAAACCACGATCAGCCAGGGGGCGATTGTCAGATGTTCTTTGACCGCGTTGGTGCCGATGGGCTCCAGTGCCTTGATCCATTCATCCCCGGCGCCACCTGCGTAGAACCGGCGTTCTTCTTCTTCGGCTTCTTCCCGGATGCGGTGTTTCAGGGCAGGGTCCGAGATGGCTGCAAAATGCCAGGGTTGGTGATTGGCGCCAGACGGCGCGGTACCCGCGGTGCTCAGGCTGGTTTCGATTACCTCACGGGCAACGGGGCGGGGGCTGAAATCCCGTACAGTATGACGCTGACGCATCTTTTCGTAAAATGCCTGCGCCGCGCCCAGCATGTCTGTATCGCTGATGTCGCATCGGTCCGGCAGGGGAATGGGGTCATAGCTAAGAGCGTCACGTGAGAACATCGGTTCCTCCGAAAATGTCGTGTTTGTTTAGTCGCTTTGAGGCGGAAGCAAAATCCGTTCTGAAGCTTTTTTGACAGCCTGGGTCAGTGGTTTGAGTGCGGGCGCGAGAACACGCCCAACCTGCCAGCTCAGCGCGACATCCAACGGCGCATCAGGTACGATGGGGCGCAACAGCCCTTGTTTCAAAGCCTCCTGCACCAGAGCCGCAGGGTTCATACCCCACCCAAGCCCGGCAATCGCCGCGTCCACAAATCCTTGTGAAGAAGGCAGGAAATGAGACGGGGGTGACAGACGTTTGCCAGTGTGTTGAACAATCCAGGCCCTTTGCAGCCCGTCCTTTTGGTTGAAAACCAGGCAGGGTGCCTTGCCCAGCTCTGCCTCGGTCACTTCGTCCCGAAACCAGGTGTTAATGAAATCCGGGCTGGCTGTTGGCAGATACTGCAACACGCCCAATGGGATCGCGTCGCACCCGGTCACTGTCTGACCACCAACGGTGACGGCGGCGCTCACCTCGCCCCGCCGCAGCCAGTCTGCGGAATGATCCTGATCGTCGATCACCAGATCGAAAAGCATGTCAGGCACCTGCGCCATCGCATCAACAAACCAGGTGGCCAGACTGTCTGCCGGTACGGCAATGCGGACGTGGGCGGACCTTGGTTCCTGCTCCAGCGTCAGTTCTCGAACCAGCTGTGCCTCAAGCAGTCCGACATCTTCCGCGTAACGGGCAATGCGCAGCCCGGCGGGCGTTCCGGTGCAAGGAGTGCCCCGATGTATCAGGGTGGCTCCAATCCGATCCTCAAGCGCCCTGATCCGCTGGGATATCGCCGAGGGTGTCACCGCCAGCTCTGCCGCAGCCGCATCAAAGCTGCCATGGCGCAGAATGGCAGACAAAGCGGACAGGTGAAGAGGATCAAGCAGCATTAGCCAGGCTTAACTTGGGATAACATCTTTAATTTGATAGATCGCACCGACGGCCTTAGTCAACGTCTTGCAGTAGTAGGAGATCCCATGCCCACGTCCATAATCGCCGGTTTCGCGCTGGGTTTCAGTCTGATTCTCGCCATCGGGGCACAGAACGCCTTTATTCTGCGACAGGGGCTGCGGCGTGAACATGTGTTCCTTCTGTGCCTGACCTGCTCAATGTCCGACGCGGTTTTGATCGTTGCAGGTGTCACGGGGTTAGGGACCCTGACCCATTCAGCTCCCTGGTTTGAACTTGTAATGCGATATGGCGGGGCCGCTTTTCTGACGTGGTATGGGCTGCGCAGCTTCGGGTCTGCCCTGCGGGGTGGCGCGGTGATGGAAGCGGGCAACGGTCCGCGAACCAGCCTCAAAACCGCGATGCTTACCGCTCTCGCCTTCACCTGGCTGAACCCGCATGTCTATCTGGACACAGTGGTTCTGATCGGCTCTATCTCGGCACAGTATGATAACCGGGTCGGATTTGCCATTGGGGCAGTCACTTCCAGCTTTGTCTTCTTCTTTTCACTTGGATACGGCGCTGGTGTTTTGTCTCCGGTGTTTGCGCGCCAGCGCGCCTGGCAGGTGCTGGACGCAGTGATCGGGGTCGTAATGCTGGGTATCGCACTGAAACTTGTTGTCATGTGAAGGGTTGTTCCCGACAGGGTTTCGGTGTTCAACCTAAGCCATGACATCGTTAGCCGTTTCGTCGCGCCCGCTTGCCGGTATGTTCTGGATGTTTACCGCCGGGCTGTCCTTTGTTGTGATGACCGCTTTGGTCAAATCTCTGGGCACGACGATGAACCCGATCCAGGCCGCATTTCTGCGTTATGCGCTGGGATTGGTGTTTCTGTTACCGGCCTTGCGGTCGATCATGGCGACCCGGCTGACACCCCGCCTGCTGACATTGTTCGGTTTACGCGGTGTCGTACACGCGATTGCTGTCATGCTCTGGTTCTTCGCCATGACACAAATTCCCTTGGCCGAAGTCACTGCCATGAACTACATGACGCCGGTTTATGTCACCTTGGGCGCAGCCCTGTTTCTGGGCGAGAAGCTGGCTTTTCGCAGGGTCGCCGCCATTCTGGTCGCCTTGGTGGGCGTGCTGGTCATCCTGCGCCCCGGGTTTCGCGAGGTCTCACAAGGTCACCTTGCCATGCTCGGAACGGCCCTGATGCTAAGCGGGTCCTATTTACTGGCCAAGCTTCTTGTCCGCGACGTGCCGCCTTCGGTTGTCGTGGCGCACCTGTCCATCTGGGTAACCATCGCCTTGATCCCCTTTGCGGTTGCCGTCTGGACCCGGCCCAGTATGCAAGAACTCGGGGTTCTGTTTCTGGTGGCCAGCTTTGCGACCGCAGGGCATTATTTCATGACATTGGCGTTGCAGGCCGCGCCTGTGGCCGTCACACAACCCGTCACATTCCTGCAGTTGATCTGGGCCACGCTTGTGGGTGCTGCGATCTTCCACGAAAGCGTTGACCTTTGGGTTGTGGCTGGCGGAACCCTGATACTGGGCGCTGTAAGCTTCATCTCATGGCGCGAGTTCATGTTGAACCGTCGGGACTTGACGCCTCCCAGTATTGCGCCGAAGCTATGAAGTGACATCTCTGCGCTTACATTGATTGACGAGTCAATAAAAACATCCTAGCTTGGTCGCATGACACCTGTATGGGGAAAGCGATGCCAAAAGTTGGAATGGAGCCGATCCGCAAGGACGCGATTGTTCGAGCGACGATTGCTGAACTGGGTGTCAAGAAATCCCTGGATGTAACCGTCAGCCAGATTGCCAAACGCGCAGGCATGTCCAGCGCATTGGCACACCATTATTTTGGCGGAAAGGATCAGATATTTCTGGCCGCAATGCGTCAGATCCTCGCCGACTTCAGCGACGAAGCCAGGGCCCAGTTGAAAGCGGCCAAACCGGGCAACCGGGCAGAGGCGATTATCCACGCCTGTTTTGCCCCTTCGTGTTTCACACCTGACGTGACTGCCGCCTGGATGACCTTTTATGTGTTGGCGCAGACCAACAATGACGCGCTGCGTTTGTGGCAGATCTATCAGGCGCGCATCAGGTCGAATTTGATCCATGCCCTGCGCCCCAGGATGCAGGATCCGGTCGAAGCTGCTGAAAACATGATTGCTTTGATTGATGGGCTCTATATTCGCGCAGCGCTCAGCGCCCCGGAAGAACCGCAACTGGCCGTGAACCACGCAATGCGCGTGCTCGATACTCTGCTCGAGGCTGAAAAATGACAAAACCAAACATTCTGATCCTGATGGTGGATCAGCTGAACGGAACCCTCTTTCCCGACGGTCCCGCTGACTGGCTTCACGCTCCGAACCTGAAGAAACTGGCGGAACGGTCGACCCGTTTTGCCAACGCTTATACTGCGTCGCCGCTTTGTGCGCCGGGGCGGGCCAGCTTCATGTCCGGTCAATTGCCCTCACGCACCGGCGTCTACGACAACGCGGCTGAGTTCCGCAGCGATATCCCAACTTACGCACACCATTTGCGCAGGGCCGGGTATTACACCTGTCTGTCAGGCAAAATGCACTTTGTCGGCCCGGACCAGATGCACGGGTTTGAGGATCGCCTGACAACTGATATCTACCCGGCCGATTTTGGCTGGACACCGGATTACCGCAAACCGGGCGAGCGGATCGACTGGTGGTATCACAACATGGGATCGGTGACCGGCGCGGGTGTTGCCGAGATTTCCAACCAGATGGAGTATGATGACGAGGTCGCCTATAACGCAAAGGCCAAACTCTATGACCTTGCGCGCGGCAAGGATGACCGCCCATGGTGCGTGACGGTCAGCTTCACCCATCCGCATGATCCCTATGTCGCCCGTCGCAAATACTGGGACCTCTATGAAGATTGCGCGCACCTGCTGCCCGAAATCGCTGATATCGGCTATGAAAACCAGGATTCTCACGCCAAGCGGATCTTCGATGCCAATGACTGGCGCAGCTTCGACATCACCGAGGAAGACATTCGCAAGTCCCGCCGTGCCTATTTCGCCAACATCACATATCTCGATGACAAGATCGGTGAAATCCTCGAAGTGCTGGAAACGACACGGCAAGAGGCGATCATCCTGTTCGTCTCGGATCACGGTGACATGCTGGGTGAACGTGGCCTCTGGTTCAAAATGAACTTCTACGAAGGCTCGGCGCGCGTACCTTTGATGATATCGTCCCCGGATTTGCCTGCGGGGCGGATCGATACGCCGGTTTCCACCATCGACGTGACACCCACGCTCGGGGCTCTGGCAGGCGTTGACATGGACGAAATCGCACCATGGACGGACGGCGAAAACCTGGTGCCATTGGCGCAAGGTGGCACGCGAACCGCGCCTGTGGCCATGGAATACGCGGCTGAGGCATCTTACGCGCCGCTGGTGTCGCTGCGCTATGGCAAGTGGAAATACAATCGATGCGCGCTGGACCCGGATCAACTGTTTGATCTTGAGGCAGACCCGCATGAGCTGACCAATCTGGCAGACAGTCCCGAACATGCGGGCACGCTGCAAACCCTGCGGGCAAAGTCCGAGGCCCGCTGGGATTTGGAGCGCTTCGACGCGGATGTCCGCGCCAGTCAGGCGCGACGCTGGGTCGTGTACGAGGCACTGCGGCAGGGCGGATATTACCCATGGGATTATCAGCCGTTGCAAAAAGCGTCCGAACGCTACATGCGCAATCATATGGATCTGAACATCGTCGAGGAAAACGCCCGGTTCCCACGCGGCGAGTAATCTCTTCGTCTTTTTGAAAATACTCCCGCCGGAGGCGTTTTTCCCGGCGGGCGGGGAGTTGTGAATATGGAAGCAGATTTTGTCATCGTTGGCGCAGGGTCCGCAGGCTGCGCAATGGCATATCGTCTGAGCGAAGGTGGGGCCTCGGTTCTGGTGATCGAGCACGGTGGTACCGACTTGGGGCCGTTTATCCAGATGCCCGCCGCGCTCAGCTATCCGATGAACATGTCGCGCTATGACTGGGGATATCAGTCCGAGCCCGAACCGCATCTGAACAACCGCCGTCTGGCCTGCCCGCGCGGCAAGGTGATCGGCGGTTCATCGTCGATCAACGGCATGGTTTATGTACGCGGTCACGCACGCGATTTCGACACTTGGGCCGAGATGGGGGCCGACGGCTGGTCCTATGCGGATGTGCTGCCCTATTACAAACGCATGGAGACATGGCATGACGGTGGTCATGGCGGCGATCCGGCCTGGCGCGGAACCAACGGCCCGTTGCACGTATCGCGCGGCCCACGTGCGAACCCACTGTTTCAGGCCTTTGTCGATGCGGGTCAGCAGGCGGGATACGAGGTCACCGGCGACTATAACGGCGAAAAGCAGGAAGGCTTTGGCCCGATGGAGCAGACCGTCTGGAAAGGGCGGCGCTGGTCAGCGGCGAATGCATATCTGAAGCCAGCGCTAAAACGCGACAATTGCGATATCGTGCGGGGACTTGCGTCTCGGGTTGTCATGGAAAACGGTCGCGCCACTGGCGTGGAATTGATCCGTGGCGGCAAGAAAGAGATCATCAAGGCCCGGCGCGAGGTCATTCTGGCTGCGTCCTCGATCAACTCGCCCAAGCTGCTGATGCTGTCCGGTATCGGACCGGGCGCGCATCTGGCAGAACATGGGATCGACGTTGTTGCAGATCGTCCGGGGGTGGGTGCGAACCTTCAGGACCATCTGGAGCTGTATATTCAGCAGGCCTCGCTGCAACCCATTACGCTTTACAAACACTGGAACCTGTTCAGCAAGGGCCTGATCGGGGCGCAGTGGCTGTTTACAAAAAAGGGGCTGGGGGCGTCGAACCAATTCGAGAGCGCAGCCTTTATCCGGTCGAAACCGGGGGTGGAATACCCTGACATCCAGTATCACTTCCTGCCAATTGCGGTCCGCTATGATGGGCAGGCTGCGGCTGAAGGGCACGGATTCCAGGCGCATGTCGGCCCGATGCGCTCGCCCTCGCGGGGTGCAGTCACGCTGCGGTCGGACAGGGCTGAAGACGCACCGGTGATAAAGTTCAACTACATGAGCCACGAAGAGGATTGGGAGGATTTCCGCACCTGTATCCGACTGACCCGTGAAATCTTTGGGCAGGATGCGTTCAAACCTTACGCCGGTAAGGAAATTCAACCAGGTGCCTCTGTGCAAACGGATGAAGAGCTGAACGCCTTTATCGCGGAACATGCCGAAAGCGCCTATCACCCCTGCGGCACCTGCCGGATGGGGCGTGCGGATGACAAAGGTGCGGTGGTCGATCCCGAGGGTCGCGTCATCGGTGTGGACGGGCTGCGCGTCGCGGACAGTTCGATTTTCCCGCAGATCACCAACGGCAATCTCAACGCGCCCTCGATCATGGTGGGCGAGAAAGTATCGGATTCCCTGCTGGGCAAAGACCCGTTGCCCAAGGCCAATGACCGCCCGTGGATTCACCCGGGCTGGGCAACCGCGCAGCGTTAATCCTTCTGAACTGCCCCCGGTTGAATGCGTAAATTTTCGGCGCTTGCCGGGGGTATATTAGCAAAAAGTTCAGTGTTCTTGTCCAGATAAGCCTGAGCCACGTTTCAGAACAACTTGCCCTCTGCACGGCAGGATGGCGCGTGGTGTTGTATTGAAACTCGCGGGATTATTGCGGGTAGTTGATCCCGGTCAAAGCGAAAGCCCGGTCACGCTTCTATCACTGATTTGCAACGACATATGAAGGAGCGAACAGAAATGTCTCACACCCCGCATGAACTGGCCGAAGAGTTTCCGGACAAAGTTGAACTGATGAGCCAGCTCAAGCAAACGGATGCGCATTTTGCGCGGCTGGCCGATGAATATCATGAGGTCAACCGCGAAGTTCACCGCGCCGAAACCAATGTCGAGCCCATGGAAGAACTGGCTGAGGTTGACCTGCGCAAAAAGCGCGCGGCGCTGAAGGATGAGATTTGGGCGATCCTGTCCAAGGCTTAAACAAAGTGACGGGGGCTCTGCCCCCGTCGTGACCAGAGACGCTACACCGGTGGGATAATAAATCAGACTAAGATCAAGTCACTTCATAGGGCAGGGTGCCGCGAATATGGGTGTCGATGCTCAGACGGCGTTCCAGCGGCGGGACCGAACGCTGGTGGCAGGTTTGCCGCTCGCAGATGCGGCAGGAAATACCGATAGGCTCGTAGGCGCTGGCATTGTTGATGTCGAGGTTATCAGCATAAACAAGAGCCGGGGCATGACGGACCTCGCATCCCAGCGCTATGGCGTATCGTCTGACCGGTGCGCCAAACGAGCCCCCAGATTTTGAGACATCCCGCGCCAGCGAAATATAGCGAACACCATCAGGCGTTTCCGCCAGTTGCCGCAGGAAATGCCCGGGCGTTTCAAAGGCCCGATGCACGTTCCAAAGCGGGCAGGCCCCACCAAAGCGCGCAAATTGCAGGCGTGTGGCCGAGTGCCGCTTGGTGATCGTACCGGCCTGATCAACCCGGACGAAGAAGAACGGGATACCCTTGGCGCCAGGACGCTGTAGTGTCGACAGCCGATGTGCAACCTGCTCGACCGACGCCCCGAAACGGTTGCTGAGCAGCTCCAGATCGTGACGCTCTTCCTGAGCGGCGGTCAAAAACGCGGTATAAGGCATCAGAGAGGCACCAGCGAAATAGTTGGCAAGTCCGATCTTGGCGATGGCGCGGGCTTCGTCGCTTTGGAATTTGGCGAAATCCAGCGTCGCCTCCAGCAACTGGTCCTGACTGATCAGCGCAACCTGCAACAGAAGTTGGAACACTTGCGTCTGCGGCGCAGCACGGGAGGACAGGCGCAAAATTTTGCTGTCGACATCATAAACGCGCAAGGGGCCCGTATCTGAAAAAACCACCTGAATTCCACGCTCTGAAAGGCTGCTCAGGGCGGCTTGCCGGATACCGCCGGGGCCGTCGGCGCGGTTGGCAAACAGTTCCGCAGCCCTGTCCACGGCGTCGATGTAGTTGTCGCAGTAGTGGAAGAAATCGCGCACTTCTTCCCACGGGCTGGCCTGAATGCGCGCATCTTCGCGTCCCAAAGCCTCGTCCAGCGAGGCTAGGCGTTCATGTGTCTGCCGATAGGTTTTATGCAATTCGATAAACGCCCGCGCCAGAGCCGGGGCGTTGGAAGCTGTCAGGCGCAGATCGGCCAGTGGGGGCTGAATGTCCGAAAAAACAGGATCGGCCAGCGCCTCGCGCATGTCTGAAACAAGACGTTCGCTGTCGCCGGTGCTGAGTTCGGTAACATCCATTCCGAATTCCTGCGCCAGAGCCAGCACAACCGTGGTCGAGATCGGCCGGTTGTTGTTCTCCATCTGGTTCAGGTAGGGCAGTGAAACGCCCAGTTTGGCGGCAAATTCGCGCTGCGTCAGAGTCAGGCGCGTACGCATTTCGCGCAGTTTCGCGCCCGCATATAGCTTTTGGGTGGCCATAGGGTGCCTTTGCAAGTTTTCCAATTGCCGAGGATAACTTTGCAAAATAATTGGAGCAAGCGGTTACAGCCCCAATTGCCGTTCTCTTCGTACGACAGTTGAAATTGCGACGATCGCCAGAACGGCTGTTGCCAGCATCAGCCAAAGCAGCGGCATTGCGCCGGTTTCACGCGTCAGCAAGGCACCTGCCAGCGCGCTCAGCCCGGCGCCGCCGCCTAACATGATGGCGCCACTCAGGCCCGAGGCGGTTGCAGCCAGGTGAGGGCGCACTGATAGCGCGCCCGAGGTTGCGTTGGGGATGACCATGCCATTGCCGACGCCCACAAATGTCATGAACCCAAAGAAACTAAGTGCGGTTCCGCGGTCCGCTAAAAACAGCAATGCCGATACAGCGACGCCAAACGCATTGAACAGGCTTCCCCACAGCACCATGCGGTTCACGCCGAACCGTACTGAAAACCGCCCACTCATAAAGTTACCTACAAAATACCCAACCGCAGGTGCGCCAAAATAAATGCCAACCTGTGCCGCGCTCAAGCCGAACAGTTCTGTGCCAATGAACGGTGCGCCGCCGAGGTAGGCGAAAAACGAACCCGAAGAGAAGGCGCAAGCCAGTGAGTACCCCCAGAACCGTGGCGAGGTTAGAAGTTCGGGGTATTCCTTGAATTGCTGGACAAGCGTTTTACCGCTTTTTGCTGATGTTTCCCCAAAGTCCGAATAGGTCAGTGCCAAAGTCAGCAGACCTACGGCAAAGGGCAGCCAGAAATTCGCTTTCCAACCAAAACTCACTTCCAGCAAGCCGCCGATGGCAGGGCCAATCATTGGAACCACGGCCATGCCCATCGTCACATAACCGATCATCGAAGCAGCTTGATCCTGATCGTACATATCCCGCACCGCAGCGCGGCTGAGAACCATACCGACGACCACAACCGCCTGACACATCCTGAACGCCAGAAAAACCGTAGCATTGGGGGCAAAGATGCATCCCAGGGTTGCCATCAGGAACAGGCCTAGGCCCCAAAGCAAAACCGGTCGTCTACCTGCCTGATCCGCTATTGGACCTATGAGAATTTGCAGAATGGCATTGATCAGCAGATAAAGCGCAATCGACAGCTGCATGACCTTGTAATCGGTTTCGAAATACTCGGCCATGTTTGGCAGGCTGGGCAGAAACAGGTTCATGCTCAGGGCGGACAGGCCCGAGAGTAAAACAAGCGTCGCCAATGTGGGTGGTGTCCGGTGGACCGCGTCAGAGCTGAACTGCATGGTTCACATGTATAGCCGTGGATTTTCGGATTGCCAGTCATTCGCAGAATTACTCGTGAAAATTCGCAGTTTTGCAGTTATCCAAATTACTGTTGCTGAAATTTTGCAAATTTGCCGAAAATAGCTTTGGATGAGCGGCCCAAGCAGGTAGGGTCCCGGCAAATTAATAAGGGGATAGTCGTCATGAAAGACATTCTTTCCGAATTGGAAGCCCGTCGTGATAACGCACGTCTGGGGGGTGGGCAGAAACGGATCGATGCCCAGCACGCACGCGGCAAGCTGACCGCGCGTGAACGGATCGAACTGCTGCTGGACGAGGGCAGCTTTGAAGAGTTTGACATGTTCGTCAGCCACCGCTGCACCGATTTCGGGATGGAAAAACAAAAGCCTGCGGGTGACGGTGTCGTCACCGGCTGGGGCACGATCAACGGGCGCATGGTTTATGTATTCAGCCAGGATTTTACCGTCTTTGGCGGATCGCTGTCAGAAACCCATGCTCAGAAGATCTGCAAGATTATGGACATGGCGGTGCAGAACGGTGCGCCAGTGATTGGCATCAACGATTCGGGCGGCGCGCGCATTCAGGAAGGTGTGGCTTCGCTGGCAGGTTATGCCGAAGTGTTCCAGCGCAACATTATGGCTTCGGGCGTGGTGCCGCAGATCAGTGTAATCATGGGCCCCTGTGCCGGTGGTGCAGTGTATAGCCCGGCGATGACCGACTTTATCTTCATGGTCAAAGACACCTCTTACATGTTCGTGACTGGCCCGGATGTGGTGAAGACCGTAACTAACGAAGTGGTGACTGCCGAGGAACTGGGCGGGGCTTCGACCCATACCAAGAAATCCTCGGTCGCTGATGGCGCGTTCGAAAACGACGTCGAAGCTTTGGCCGAGGTGCGGCGCCTGGTGGACTTCCTGCCCCTCAACAACCGCGAAAAGCCGCCCGTGCGCCCGTTCTTTGACGAACCCGGCCGGATCGAGGCTTCGCTGGACACTCTTATCCCAGAGAATCCGAACACCCCCTACGACATGAAGGAACTCATCGCCAAAGTAGCGGATGAAGGCGATTTCTATGAAATTCAGGAAGATTTTGCCAAGAACATCATTACCGGGTTCATCCGGTTGGAAGGTCAGACCGTTGGCGTCGTCGCAAATCAGCCGATGGTGCTGGCCGGGTGTCTGGATATCGACTCGTCACGTAAGGCTGCGCGCTTTGTACGCTTCTGTGACTGTTTCGAAATCCCGATCCTGACACTGGTCGACGTTCCTGGCTTCCTTCCGGGAACAAGCCAGGAATATGGCGGTGTCATTAAGCATGGGGCCAAGTTGCTCTTTGCTTATGGTGAGGCGACCGTTCCGAAGGTTACGGTGATTACCCGAAAGGCTTATGGCGGTGCTTATGACGTTATGGCCTCCAAGCATTTGCGCGGTGATTTCAACTATGCCTGGCCCACCGCCGAAATCGCGGTCATGGGGGCCAAAGGGGCGACCGAGATCATTCATCGCGCCGATCTGGACAATGCGGACAAGATTGCGTCTCGCACTAAGGATTACGAAGACCGATTTGCAAATCCCTTCGTGGCAGCCGAGCGCGGCTTCATCGATGAGGTGATCATGCCGCATTCGACCCGCCGACGTGTGTCCCGGGCATTTGCCAGCTTGCGCGGCAAACAACTGAAAAACCCGTGGAAAAAGCACGACAATATCCCGCTGTGATCCTTCTGGGGGCGGGGTGATCTGCCCCGCTCAATCTTTGACCGTCACAGCGGCTCCGAGGCTAATACTCCCTCAAATTGAGGCGGAATTGACAAAAACCGGCAAATAGTAGAATGATCCGACCCGTCAGACATAGAACCGCGCAGACCAATCGTACTGCGCGCGCGACCCCGGAAGGAGGAGCTCGCCGCTGGTGGGTCCGGGGCCGCGCCATTTGTCTGATTGCTCTCACCTTCAGCCATCCAGCTTTTGCGGACACCGATACGTTGCTGCCGGTGCCGTCGGGCCAGCCAGTGCAACTGAGCGATGTCCTGCTGGACAACAATCCTGGCGAGCTTTGGCTGCGCTTTCGCTTCATCGCGCCCAGAATAGGCGCGTCAGTGGGGCGGATCGGGTATGATGTGGCGTCGAAGGATATGGAGCACCTGTGCCAGATTCTGGCCGTTCCATATGTCGCGCAGCATGAATTGCAGCCGGCGCGGGTCGTGATCTCTTTGTCCGATCGCCCGGTTGAGTTTGGTGATGCCGCCCCTGATGCGACCCAGTTTTTTGAGGCCTACCGGCTGGAGCAGTCCCAGTGTATCTGGGAGGGGCTTTGACCATGAACGCAGGAATCCATGAGTACAAAGCATCTCAGACCAACTGTGCGGCTTTGGAGGTGCGCATCATGACCCCATCCCTTTTCGGGCTCGAATTGCTTTTGTCTGCAAGTATGACACAAGGGGGCCTTTCATGCTGAAGCATCGTGGTTTTCCCGGTCGCCTTTCAGGCACAGACTTTCAGTTCACCATTCGTCGCGCCAACCCAAAGGGCGTTACACCGTTAACGCGGCGGGAGCGGTTTCGGGATCGTAAACCTGCGGACAAGCGCGCTGATATTGCGTTCATGGAAGCCCTTTGGACCCATTTCGGTGACCAGCCGTTCGAACGGGGCAATCTGGATGCCGGGCGTTTGAGCTGGCTGTTCGGGCGCGAAGTCATTCCGGCAGAAGACCCCTTTGATCCGGCCAGCTATGATGCCTTGCTTGTCATCGACGTAGACGCTGCGCGCGCATCCTTCCCGGACATCATCGACGGGATGGACTGATTGTGATATTCGCAGCCGTACATAAGCCAATCACTGCCGGTTTCGGGAAGATCCTGCCCGAAACCGGGCAGGATTTGTGTGTGGTCTCAGAAGTTCAACTGCGCCGCAAGCTGAACACGGCTGCCATCAAAGGTTCTGCCGGTGGGCGCGTCGTTCCGCTCGCCATAGATATACTCGGCGCTGAGCGTCAGACTGTCTGTCGCCTTGTAGAACGCGTTGACATGGATCGTTTCCAGCTCGGTGAAGGACAGGGTGCCGGTCGAGGTCGGCAGATCATAACTCTCGCGACCATAGGAAATGCCAACGTTCAACTTCGGGCTGAGGTCCTGCCTGAATTCCACGGTATAGCCATCCACATCGTTGGCCTGTCCTCCGACAATGGCATCGCCGAGACCGATCAGGTATGGCCCAAGCGCCTCACCAGTGACGTAGTTGACCTGGAACAATCCACCTTGCCAGGGGCGAATGCCGCCCGACAACGTAAAGCCCGTCTGATCCACTTCGACATTGCCGGAATTGGCTTTGCCGTACAAAACGGCTCCACGGGCAATATATGTGCCGTCGTTATACTCCGCCGAGGCCGTCAGGACGGGATCATCGGAATTCGACCCGCTCACGTTCTCTTCGATCGAGACCGCAAACTGTGCATTGCTGCCAAGCTGCCCAGTGTATCTCAACTGCGGGACACGGGCGAATGCGATACCCACCGGGCCGTTGAATTCGACGGTGGTCGGGTAGGTGTCCAATGGTTGGAAGTTTGTCCAATACTGACCGATCAGGAACTGGTCGCCAATGGTGATGTTGGCATGGCGTATGCGCAATTCAGCCGTGCCACCGGAACCGAACAGGTCAAGCTCAAGCTGTCCGCCAATGTCACCGATCCCGCTTGGGGTGGTGGTACGCAGTCCGATCCGAGATTGGCGAACGGTTGCCCCGAAGGTGCCGTCGGTCGCGGCCGAGGGTTCGCCGATAACATTCACGAACGCTGTATCCCCCTGATCGTAGTCGAAGTCATAAAAGAAATCGGCCTTCACGTATCCGTAAATGTCCAGAACGGTGTTGCCGATGCGGAAATCTCCGTTGGCGGGGCTGCTTTTGCCGGCTTCCAGCGCCTCGATCCGTGCGCGCAAAGCGTCGAGTTCAGCCTGGGTCTGGGCGTCCTGAGCGAAAGCAAACGTGCCAGTCACACTGAGCGCAGAGGCAGCGAGCAGGAGTGCCTTTTTTCTAGTCATAGTCATGTGGGTGTTCCTTTGAGTGCGAGTGTGCCCAAGGACCGTTTCACGCAGCAGAAATCTTTGGAAATCACGAGAAAGAGAATAGAACCGTCTGATTTCTCAAGAAAATGTGCCTTTTTCGGCTTCTTGAATCACGGCGTCTTGAACCTGTCATCTAACGCACTGCTGCGAGGGAATTCCTTCGCCTGTGCAGTAGCGGCGATTCGTGATGTTGCAGTCGCAGAAAACATCGGAAGCGGCCCCTTTCGTCACGAAACTGTGACGGTGAACGGGTCTATCGCGCTGGTAATTCCCATGAATGCTGTCGGCACGAAGTTGCGCGCCATGTTGCGGCTTGGGCAGAAACCAGCCGAGTTGCCCTTGGGAAACAATACTGTGTTTGCCCAACGGATTGTGCCGTGCAATCTGAATGGGCCGTGCGGCTCTACTTTGCCTGCGCCGCACATGCACCTACTATTCCGTACCCCTTCCTTGCGCGGGCAGGCTTGTGTTCCCCACATAGACCTGTCCGCGTTTTTCTTTGTGGGCCGCGCAGCCAAAAAGTGGCGAAATCCCGCACAAAACCTGCCTGCAACCCCATTGATATTGAATAACAAGCCGCATTTCGCGCATCTGGCCCTAAACGAACCAAGAAACCTAAAAGGGCAGACACAATGCGATTCTCGAAACTCATCCTTGTTGCGGCGACCTGTGCTGGTCTGGCCGCGTGCGGTGACACCACGGGCGAACAGGCAATCCTCGGCGGCGGTGCCGGGGCTGTGGGGGCCGCGGTCCTCAATGCCGACCCGCTGTTTGGCGCGGCTGTCGGCGCAGCGGGCAACGTGCTGTACTGCAAGACGCAGAACACCTGTAACTAACGCAAATCTTTCGGGGCGCCTGGCGCCTCAGCCATCATCGCGCATCACGCCGTCGTGGGGATCGTTCCCTGCGGCGGCGTTTTGCGTTTCCGGAACACCAAGCCAAAGGACGTTTCATGTTCAATAAGATCCTGATCGCCAATCGGGGCGAGATCGCCTGCCGGGTCATCAAGACCGCCCGCAAGATGGGTATCGGCACCGTTGCCATTTATTCGGACGCGGACAAGAACGCGTTGCATGTGTCGATGGCCGACCAAGCCGTGCATATCGGTCCGCCCCCGGCGAACCAGTCCTACATTGTGATCGACAAGGTCATGGATGCCATCCGCAAAAGCGGCGCGCAGGCGGTTCATCCCGGCTATGGCTTCCTGTCGGAAAATTCGAAGTTCGCCGAGGCGCTCGAGGCCGAAGGTGTCGCCTTTGTCGGTCCCCCTGTTGGTGCAATCGAAAGCATGGGCGACAAGATCACTTCGAAGAAGATCGCACAGGAGGCCGGAGTTTCGACGGTTCCGGGTTACATGGGGCTGATCGAGGACGCGGACGAGGCGGTCAAGATCTCGAACGAAATCGGTTATCCGGTCATGATCAAGGCCAGCGCCGGTGGCGGTGGTAAGGGCATGCGCATCGCGTGGAGCGATGAAGAGGCACGCGAAGGCTTTCAGTCGTCCAAGAACGAAGCCGCAAACTCGTTCGGAGATGACCGGATCTTCATCGAAAAATTCGTAACTCAGCCGCGCCATATCGAAATTCAGGTTCTGTGCGACAGTCACGGAAATGGCATTTACCTGGGTGAGCGTGAATGCTCGATCCAGCGCCGGAATCAGAAAGTGGTGGAAGAGGCGCCGTCACCCTTCCTTGATCCCGAAACCCGCAAGGCGATGGGTGAACAGGCTGTCGCTCTGGCCAAGGCCGTGAACTACGCAAGTGCAGGTACGGTCGAGTTCATCGTGGACGGAGACAAGAACTTCTACTTCCTCGAAATGAACACGCGCCTGCAGGTGGAACACCCTGTTACGGAACTGATCACCGGCGTCGATCTGGTCGAGCAGATGATCCGTGTCGCAGCGGGTGAAAAGCTTTCGATAACGCAGGATGACGTGACCCTGACCGGCTGGGCGATTGAAAACCGTCTGTATGCGGAAGACCCGTATCGCAACTTCCTGCCGTCGATCGGTCGTCTGACCCGGTATCGCCCGCCGCAGGAAACCGCGGCTGGTCCGTTGCTGGTCAACGGCAAATGGCAGGGTGAAGCACCAGAAGGCGAAACCGCCGTGCGCAACGATACCGGCGTCTACGAAGGCGGCGAGATCAGCATGTATTACGACCCGATGATCGCCAAACTCTGCACCTGGGCGCCGTCCCGCGAAAAAGCTATCGAGGCGATGCGCGTGGCGCTGGACAGTTTCGAAGTGGAAGGCATCGGTCACAACCTGCCGTTCCTGTCGGCAGTGATGGATCACCCAAAGTTTGTCAGCGGTGACATGACAACGGCCTTTATCGCTGAAGAATACCCAGACGGGTTCGAGGGCGTCACGCTGCCCGAAGCTGATCTGCGCCGGATTGCTGCTTCCTGCGCGGCCATGCACCGCGTCGCCGAAATCCGGCGCACTCGCGTGTCGGGGCGGATGGACAATCACGAACGCAAAGTAGGCAAGCGCTGGGTTGTGACATTGCAGGGTCAGGAGTTCGCCGTGCAGGTCAACGCCGACAAAGAGGGGTCAACGGTCAAGTTTGAGGACGGACCGTCCCTGCGTGTCGCCTCGGACTGGACGCCGGGCGATCAGCTGGCGGTTCTGGACGTGGATGGCAGCCCGCTGGTTCTGAAAATCGGCAAGGTCTCGGGCGGGTTCCGTGTTCGCAACCGGGGCGCTGACATGAAAGTGCATGTGCGCCGCCCACGGCAGGCGGAACTGGCCAAACTGATGCCGGAAAAACTGCCGCCTGATACCTCGAAGTTGCTGCTCTGCCCAATGCCGGGCCTAGTCGTGAAGGTCGATGTCGAAGTGGGGCAGGAAGTGCAGGAAGGTCAGGCGCTTTGCACGATTGAGGCGATGAAGATGGAAAACATCCTGCGTGCCGAAAAGAGGGGCGTGGTGGCCAAAGTCAATGCAGGCCCCGGTGACAGCCTTGCTGTGGACGACGTGATCATCGAGTTCGAGTGACCATGTTGGCGCTTTCGATATACATTCCAACGTTCCCGGCGCATCGCGCCGGGGCCATTAGGTGTGGCGAAAGCATTCAGCCCCCTTCGCGCCGGTCGCGAATCTCGCGTTCGCGCAGGGGGGTCTTGTCGATAGATCTGCCAATCTCACGCACGCTCCACGGGCTGGGTTTGCGCAATTTGACCACACCGTCCTTGTCGACGAACACCATCTGGAAACCACGCGGCCGCAGTTTGGTCCGGATCGGGGACCGGGCAGACGGGTCCGTGTCTGTTAGCACGATGACATCGCGGTCGCGCATGGCTGCTTCTTCTGCGACAAGCATATCGATCTGCTGCTGGAACCGCGGATCGGCAGGCGTGTCAGCAAAAACCACGATGGGGCGTTTGACCCACAAGAACTCGCTGAGTTCACTTTCACCCACCGGGCGGACAAAACTGTCATCAGACGGCGCGGTTCCGTCTGCCGCTAGGGCAGCCAGAGGGATTAGTGCCGAGAAAACAAAGGCAAGCGTGCGTGTCATGTGGCCTCCTGTTCTTTCGAATATAGCCCCTGTGCCCGCGATTGCGACCGGCGATTTGCGCCGGGTGACCACATTTTCGCGCTTGCACCTGAATGAACAGGCCAAGTGCAGGACTTTGGCGCGGACGCTTTCAGCGACCGCCATCCGTATTGACGAGAGGAAATCGAAATGACCGACACGAAGGACTGGAAAGCGCTTGCCGAGAAAGAGCTGCGCGGACGTCCGTTGGACGACCTGACCAAGGAAACGCTGGAAGGTATCGCGGTCAAACCGCTTTACACCCAGGAAGACACCGCCGATCTGCCTCATATGGGGTCTTTGCCGGGATTTGGACCGTTTACCCGTGGTGTCAAGGCCACGATGTATGCCGGGCGTCCGTGGACGATCCGCCAATATGCGGGTTTCTCAACCGCCGAGGAGTCGAACGCGTTTTACCGACGCAACTTGGCAGCAGGCCAGCAAGGCGTTTCGGTTGCCTTCGATCTGGCGACACATCGCGGCTATGACAGTGATCACCCGCGCGTTGTTGGCGATGTCGGTAAGGCAGGCGTTGCGATCGACAGTGTCGAGGATATGAAGATCCTGTTTGACGGCATCCCGCTGGACAAGGTCTCGGTCTCGATGACCATGAATGGCGCGGTTGTTCCGATCCTGGCAAGTTTCATCGTTGCGGGTGAAGAACAGGGTCACGACAAGTCTGTCCTTTCCGGCACCATTCAGAACGACATTCTGAAAGAATTCATGGTGCGCAACACCTATATCTACCCGCCTGAACCGTCGATGAAGATCATCTCGGACATCATCGAATACACGTCGAATGAGATGCCCAAGTTCAACTCGATCTCGATCTCGGGCTATCACATGCAAGAGGCCGGGGCGAACCTTGTTCAGGAACTGGCCTATACGCTGGCCGATGGGCGCGAATACGTCCGTGCCGCGACTGAGGCCGGAATGGACGTGGACAAGTTCGCGGGCCGTTTGTCGTTCTTCTTCGCCATCGGCATGAATTTCTTCATGGAGATCGCCAAACTGCGCGCCGCACGCACGCTCTGGCACCGGGTAATGACCGAGTTTGGGGCAAAGTCCGAACGTTCAAAGATGCTACGCACCCATTGCCAAACTTCCGGCGTTTCGCTTCAGGAACAAGACCCTTACAACAACGTCATCCGTACCGCCTATGAAGCGATGAGTGCAGTTCTGGGTGGCACCCAGTCGCTTCATACAAATGCTCTGGACGAGGCAATTGCGCTGCCCACCGATTTCTCGGCCCGCATCGCGCGAAACACGCAGCTTGTACTTCAGGAAGAAACCGGTGTGACTGATGTGGTCGATCCGCTGGCCGGTTCTTACTATGTCGAAAGCCTGACCAATGAACTGGTCGAAAAAGCCTGGGCCCTGATGCAAGAGGTCGAGGAAATGGGTGGCATGACCAAGGCCGTTGCCTCGGGTATGCCCAAGCTGCGCATCGAGGAAAGCGCAGCCCGCCGTCAGGCCATGATTGACCGGGGCGACGAAGTGATCGTCGGCGTCAACAAATACCGCAAGGAACAGGAAGACCCGATCGACATTCTGGATGTCGACAACGTCGCCGTTCGCGAGGCGCAGGTGGCGCGGCTGGAACGCATTCGCGCGACCCGTGATGAAGCCGCGTGCCAAGCCGCGCTGGACGCCCTGACCAAGACCGCCCAAGAGGGCGGAAACCTGCTGGCCGCTGCGGTCGAAGCCGCCCGCGCCCGTGCATCCGTAGGAGAGATCAGCATGGCAATGGAGAAAGAATTCGGCCGCCACCGCGCCGAGGTGAAAACCCTGGCCGGTGTCTATGGCGCTGCTTATGAGGGCGACGAAGGCTTTGCCGCGATCCAGAAATCCATCGAGGACTTTGCCGAGGCCGAGGGTCGCCGCCCCCGTCTGCTGGTGGTCAAGATGGGGCAGGACGGGCATGATCGCGGTGCCAAGGTTATCGCCACGGCCTTTGCTGATATCGGTTTTGATGTGGACGTTGGCCCGCTGTTCCAGACACCTGCCGAGGCCGCGCAGGACGCGGTGGACAATGACGTGCATGTGGTCGGCATTTCCTCGCAGGCGGCGGGGCATAAAACACTGGCACCGCAGCTGGTGGAAGAGCTGAAGAAAGCAGGGGCCGACGATATCATCGTGATCTGTGGCGGGGTGATCCCGCAGCAGGATTACCAGTTCCTATATGACCACGGGGTTAAAGCCATCTTTGGTCCGGGCACCAACATTCCCGAGGCCGCTCAGGACATTCTGCGCCTGATCCGCCAAGCACGGCCCTGACCCAAGGCAAGACTTTCAACGAAAGCTCTTGTGATCCCGCGCCAATGGCGAAAACATGCGACCGGATCCCTTCGGGGCCGGTCGTTTTTCGCAGGAGGGTGCGCATGTTACTCGATCATCTGGCCGTCGCGGGCGAAACGCTTGAAGAAGCGTCTGCGCATATCGAACAGGCGCTTGGCGTTGCGCTGCAACCCGGTGGGAAACACGAAAAATTCGGGACACATAACAGGCTGCTGGGTCTCAGGGATGGGCTCTATCTCGAAGCGATTGCCATCGATCCGCAGGCGCAACCTCCGGGCAGGCCGCGATGGTTCGATCTGGACAATTTTCAGGGCGGCCCGCGTTTGACGAACTGGATATGCCGGGTCGAGGATATCGAGGCCACGCTGTCGATCTTCCCAGATGGTACCGGACAGCCCATCGACCTGACCCGCGGCGCGTTGCAATGGCGCATGGCGGTTCCGCCAACGGGGCGCTTGCCGTTCGACAATCTGTTTCCCGCCCTTATCGAATGGAAAGGCGACCTGCACCCAGCAAACATGTTGCAGGACAGCGCGTGCCGGTTGCGACGCCTGGTTGTCTATCACCCCGACGCCCTGACACTGGCCCGTCAACTGGGTGAACTGGATCATGTGGTGTTCGACACCGGCCCCGCGGCTTTGCAGGCAGAGATCGAGACAGCTCATGGGCTTCGGGTGCTGGAATGAACATTCGCCCGGCCACAGCGTCAGATGCACCAGCCATTGCCCGGATCACCAATGCGATCATCCGGGACACTTTGGTCACTTTCACGACGGACGAGCGCAGCGCCGCCCAGATTGCCGAAGATATCAAGGCACGCGTGCCTGGTTATCTGGTTGCCGAGCACGACAGCCACGTTATCGGCTTTGCCACATATGGCCCTTTCCGAACCGGGCCCGGTTATGCGCAAACATGCGAACATACGATCCAGCTGTCACCGGATGCGTGGGGCAAAGGGGTGGGACGTGCGTTGATGTCAGAGCTGGAGGAAATCGCGCAATCCCAAGGCGTTCATGTTCTGGTCGCGGGCATATCCTCGGCCAATCCGGGGGCTGAGGCGTTTCATGCCGCACTTGGCTATTCGAAAGTCGGGGTGATGCCCGAAGTCGGCTTTAAGTTCGGCCAGCGGCTGGACCTTGTGCTGATGCAGAAAATTCTTGGTGCTGAATGACCTGTTGCACCTGACAGTCCCGAATTGTGACGCTAGGGTGCGGTCATGTCGATCTGGACCCGCATATCCGATGCGCTGAGCGCGCTTGCCCAAGGCGAAAGCCTGACCGCAGTTTTTGAAAAACTACGCTCGCCACCGGAGCGGTCCGTGGCCTTTACGATTGCGGTCATCGCACTGGGTGCCAAAATGGCCAAGGCAGACGGTCAGGTGACCCGTGATGAGGTCACCGCCTTTCGCGACGTGTTTCAGATTGCGCGCGAAGATGAGGAAGGTGCAGCCCGAGTCTTCAACATGGCCCGTACGGACGTGGCGGGATATCAGGACTACGCGCGCAAGATCGCACGCATGTTCTCGGAAGACAGCACAACCCTGTGTGACTTGATGGAGGGGCTTTTTCACATTGCGATGGCGGACGGTTTCTATCATCCGAACGAAAACGCATTTCTCGAAGATGTCAGCCAGATCTTCGGACAAACCGACGCGCAGTTCAAAGCACTGCGGGCGCGTTTTGTCCCCGATGCGCCAAACGATCCTTATACGGTACTGGGCGTTCCGCATGACATGCCGCTGCCCGATATTCGCAAGGTCTGGCGGCAGCTGGTTCGGGAAACGCACCCCGACGCCATGATGGCCCGGGGTGTCCCCGAAGAGGCGATCCGGCTGGCCGAAAAAAAGATGATCGACATCAATCGTGCCTGGGATGAAATCAACGGCGCGCGGGCCTGATCAGATGCGGCTGGCGACTTATAATATCGAATGGTTCGCCAATCTGTTTGACCAGAAAGACAGGCTGATCGTCGATGACAGCTGGTCTGGCAGGCACGACGTCACCAAAGCGCAGCAGGTCGAAGCGATTGCCAAGGTGCTGACCGCAATTGACGCTGATGCGATTGTAATCGTCGAGGCGCCCAACACCGGCAGACGCCAGAACACGGTTCGGGCCCTGCAAACCTTTGCCGAAGCGTTCGACTTGCGCACGTCTGATGCGGTGATGGGCTATGCAAACGACACACATCAGGAACTGGCATTGCTCTATGACAGAACGGTGCTGAGTGTTCGCCATGACCCCAAGGGAGATATTGCAGATACGGCAGCCCCCCGGTTCGATGGCGTGTTCAAAATCGACCTCGATATTGATGCGACCGAGGACGTCGTGCGGTTCTCCAAACCGCCGATGGAACTGGCGGTGACGACGCAAGCCGGGCACAACATCCGCCTGATCGGGGCACATCTGAAATCCAAGGCACCGCACGGTGCCGAATCGCGGGACGAGGCGATCCGGATCTCGATTGCCAATCGCCGCAAGCAGCTGGCGCAAGCGATCTGGCTTGCACGGCGCGTCGAATGGCATGTTGCGCAAAAACAGCCTGTCATTTTGCTGGGCGATCTGAACGATGGCCCCGGGCTGGATGAGTTTGAACACCTCTTTGGCCGCTCGTCGGTCGAGGTGTTGCTGCAAGCCGGATTGTTCGATCCGAACGCCGTCACAGCCTACAGGTTTCGGCCCGGCCCGGTGCCTGCCACTGCGCGCTTTGCCCGTCCTGAGGAAGGCAAATTTCTGGACGCTTTGCTGGATTACATAATGATTACCGCGGACCTGCAAGCATATCGCCCGTCCTGGCGTATCTGGCACCCGTTTCAGGATGCCGCCTGTTGGACTGAACAGGAATTGCGGCAGGCGCTTTTGACGGCCTCTGATCATTTTCCGGTCACGCTGGATATTGAACTGTGACCTTTCCAGCCCGCCACACGGGCCTTATATGTCAGGTATGACACGCATTTTGCTGATCGGTACGATCTCAATGTTCCTTGCCGCGCCTGCGATGGCGCAGGAAGACAATGAAAAATCCCTGATGGAGCAGGGGGCCGAACTGTTTTTCGAAGGTCTGCGCAAGGAAATGGAACCGGCATTGGAAAACTTGCTGGGTCTGGCGGAAGAGCTTGGCCCGGCAATGCAGTCATTCTTGCAGCAGATGGGCCCGGCACTTGCCGAACTGGCGGCTGAGGTCAAGGACTGGAGTGTTTATGAACCACCCGAGATCCTGCCCAATGGCGATATCATTATCCGCAGAAAACCGCCCCAAGAGCCTTCTCAGCCCGAAAAGCAAGATATCGAGGTGCCCGAAGGACCCACGGATATCTGACCCGCTCAAGAGTCAGCCTTTGACAATCACGCGAGTCTGAGATTTCAGCGCCGCTGCCAAAGCGTTCAGCCGGGCTTCAGCCACTTCGCTAAACAGGGGGGCAGCGGTTTCGGGCAGATACAGTTCCAGCTCTCGCTTCTTGGGGAAAAACTTGAGCTGCCCCATATTGGCATCGTTGTGCATCCACAGCATCGCGCCAAAGCGCATGGCCTTGCCCAGAATCTCGGCCTGTTTCTGGCTATTTTCGTCCAGCAACTCGTAAAGCCGAGAGAACCGGTTGCCTTCCCGCTTGTTGCGATAGCGGTGTTGCAGTGCCAATCCGATGAAGATACGCTCGGAGTGCTTCAAGCCACCAAGATTGGCGCGCGTGACGTTGTCGAAACACACCTCGGCTCGATAATCGGGATGCGCGCGCCAGCTTACATCATGCAGCAGGCAGGCCGCTTTGATCAGGCGCACCCTGCTGGGCGGTGCGGATCTGAACAGCGGGATGACAAAATCATAGAGATTGCTGCCAAATCCGGGCAGGCGGGCGTCCTTTGCTTCCGAGAACCGGCTGGCTTCGATCAGCGGGTCGCGGTCGCGCACTTCCTGCGGCATCTGCTCATACAACAAGCCCTCGCGGATACCATAGCTTGAGATGGCGATATCCTTGGGTTTGAACGTGCGGATCAGCCGCGCCAGAACATCCATCGCATAAGGGATAAGCGCCATGCGCGAGCTGGACACGCCCGCCTGAGCACGCAGCTTTTCGCTATCGTGTTTTTCGATGTATTTGATCGTCTCGCGCACCTGCTTGGTGGTCATGCGGTATTCATGCAGCACGTTCAGCGGATAGCCCCGCCGCAGCATGTCCAGCCGCGCAAAGGCACGCCAGCTGCCGCCGACCAGAAATAAACGGTCCCGCTGCTGACCCATCTGATTGCGCAGATCCTCCATCGTTTCCTTGATATGCGCTTTTCGCGCACGTCGCCCGCCTTTGATGTCACGCAGTTTCAACGGCCCAAGCGGCGAGGTCACGCGGCGGCCGACCTGACCACCGCCGATTTCGGCCAATTCCATCGACGACCCGCCGATATCGCAGATCAGTCCATAAGCTCCGGGCCACCCCAACAAGACACCCTGCGCCGACAGGCGGGCTTCTTCGTCACCGTCAATGATGGCCACCTGCAAACCGGTTTCAGCCTGCACCTGATCGCAGAACTCGGGCCCATCCGAGGCTTCGCGCACAGCAGCGGTGGCCACAACATGCAAACCGGGCAAATCCAGATCCATTGCCAGGTGCTGGAACCGTCGTAGGGCCGACAAGGCGCGGTCGCGGCCACGCGGGTTCAGTCGTCCGGTTTCGGACAGGCCTGCCCCCAGTTCGCACATGACCTTTTCATTGTAGAAATAGGCCGGTGATCGCGCCGCCCCGTCGAAAATGACCATCCGGACCGAGTTCGACCCGACATCGACAACCCCGACGCGGGATAGTGCCCGTGCATCCGGTTTGTCAAACAGGGGCTTTCCGATTGTTCCCCAGTCCGGGATATCGGTTTCGACGGTCTGATCCATGTGCCTTCCAGATTGTCCTGTTTGAGGATGCGAAATTGACGTCAGTGGGTCAATCATTGGTCTCGACCTCATCCGGAGCCGTGTTCAGTACGCGAATGGCCAGCGCGCGTGTAATGTCGCGTTTTTCCGCCAGGGCCAGTTGGTCCAGTTGGGATACAACGTCGGCTGCGCTTTCAAACCGCCGGTCCATATGCTTGACAAGATAGGCGATGACATCGGGGCCGGGGTTGAGCTGCCTGTCGACAAACAGCTTGGCAAGAACCGCGCCCAGCAATGCGTCGTCGGGCGGATCCAGTGCGACGTGATGGGCACCTTCGACCCGGCTTTGCAGGTCGGCCAGCGGCAACTCCCAGAATTTCGGTGCAAGACGGCCGGTCATCAGCAAGGGGTGCCCCTCGGCCAGAACAAGGTTATGCAGGTGGAACAGCGTTTTTTGCTGCTCGAGATCACCGGCTATCAAAGGCACGTCTTCGACCGCGATCGGCATACGCGCCAGGTCTGGCACATCGTCATATCGCAGGTCTCTGGCCTGAAGGATACGCCCGCCGGTTTCAGCGGCCCAGACATGGGCCAGATGGGTTTTGCCCGCGCCAGCAGGCCCACTCAGTACCAGCTTGTTGCCAGGCCAGGACGTGGCCGAGATCATTGCCACCGCCAGCGCATTGGCCGGTGACACAAAGAAATCCTCTCGCCCGAGCGCAGTTTTGGCGGGCAGATCAAAGCTGAGTTGTCGGGCCATTTACTCGGTTTCCTGATCCAGACCTTTAAGACCAGTGTACAATCTGCTGTCGAGGTATAGCGATGTGGCAAAGCGGGCCAGCACGCCCAATGCTGCGGCGACCGGGACAGCGATCAGCATGCCGACGAAGCCGAACAGCGCGCCAAAGACCGACAGGGCCAGCAGTAACCAGACCGGGTGCAGCCCGACAGAGCTGCCGACCAGCTTGGGTGTCAGGAAATTGCCCTCGGTGACTTGTCCAATGGCAAAGATACCCGCGATCAGCCCGATATGAGCCCAGTCGCCCCAGAACTGAAACAGCGCAAGCCCGATTGCCAGCGAGCCACCGATAAGGGCGCCCAGATAGGGAATGAACGTGACCAAGCCCGCGATAAAGCCCACAATCAGACCGAATTGCAGGCCAGCAAGCATCAGTGCGACCGCGTAATAGCTGCCAAGGATCAAGCAGACCGTTCCCATGCCGCGCACGAACGAGGCCAGAACCGCGTCGATCTCTCCGGCAAGCCGCCTAATGATGGGTGCATGGTCACGTGGCAGCAGCTCTCCGATGCGGGCGGTCATGCGATCCCAGTCCAACAGCAAGTAGACGGCCACGACCGGGACAATGACCAACAGAACAACGATGTTGATCGCGGAGCCCAGCGAGGTCAGCAGCGTCTGCATAACGTCGCCGGTCTTGGATTTCAGCGTTTCGCCAAAGGACACCAGCATCGCGTGCGTGCTCGAGTCCCGGTCAAGCAATGACGGGAACTGTTTTTCTATGAAACTGCGCAACTGTTTGAACAGATCGGGCAGTACATCGACAAGATCCAGCAACTGGGTGATCAGCGCAGGGACTACCATCAGAATTGCCAGTACAAACCCCAGAACACCGACGACCGTGATGACTGCCGTGGCGGCCATACGCGACAGGCCCAGCCGCTCCAGCCGGTCAGCGACCGGATCAAGGAAATAGGCAATGGCCCCGCCGATGACAAAAGGCAACAAGACATCGCCAAGGGCCCACATGATCAACGCGAAAACCGCAGCGGCGATGCTCCAGTATCTCAGCTGATCCTTAACCGGCAAAGCCATGGCGATCCCCTTGTTCAGGCCCTTGCAGGTGTTCTTGGCGCATCAAAGCCCATGATGCAAGCGGTTCATAGCGCTTGCGTTTGCAGGGGTCAGCCGCGCAAGGTTCCCAATTCAGGCGTGTCTTTGGTGGCGGTCTCATCGGGCCAGTTGGTGCGCCAAATCTCGGCCGACCAGTGCCCGCAATGAACCGCCGGGCGGTCAAAGCCGGGCAGGGGTGGCAGCAAAGGCGCGACGACGACGTCGTGACGGGGCACCGCGAAATAGGGAAAAGAATACCGTTCCTGACCCGATCGGTTCACAACCCGATGGGGCGTGGATTTCAACCGCCCGCCCGACCACAGTTCAAGCATGTCGCCGATATTCACCACGAAACCACCGGGCGGGCAGTCGGGCGTGATCCAGCCGCCGCTGCGGGTCTGCACCTCAAGCCCGCCCACCGGATCGGGGGCAATGATGGTCAAGGCGTCGGTATCCTTGTGCGGATGGATACCATAGCCTGCCTCATCCTCGGCCTGTGGCGGGTAATGCAGCAGGGTCATGTTGGTCATCGGGGCCCGGAATGCACTGCGCAGCGCGTCGGCTTTCAGATCCAGTCCCGCCTCTAACGCGCCCAGCAACAGATCGGTGACGCGATCCAGTTGCCGCCAGTAACCCAGAATGACCTCTTTCGCACCGGGTACACCGTCGGGCCAGATGTTTGGCCCGTATAACGCGCAATCCTCACGCACCGGGTCGTCTGCTGCGACCTCGTGATGCAGTTTGTACCCCTCGTACTTGTCGGCCTTGCCCGAGCCATCATTGGGTGTGAAAAACCCCATGGGTATATAGCCGCGATAGTTGGCGCGGGTGATGGCCTGATCCCATTTTTGTGCGTCATCGACGGCAAAAATCTGTCGGGTGATCTGGCGTACCTGATCCACGGTCTGCCGGGATACGCCTGTCCCGGTGATCGACAAGAAGCCGATCCCCTGACAGGCCGCAAGGATGTCTCGGACCGTCGCGTCATAGGCTGCGGTTCCCGGGGCAGTCAAAGGCGCAATATCAATCGTTGGGATACTGTCCATCAGTGAATCCTCACCCCCTGGCGTTGCAGTTCAGCTCGAACCGGTGCCAGATTCAGCTGGTCCAGCTCCTGATTGCTTTTCAATGATACCGCTGCGGCGATTCCCGCGCCCTGACCCATGACCGCGCAACAGGCCATGTTGCGCGTGGCGGCATGCGCCACCCGGTCCGCGCCATGTGACCGTCCTGCAACCAGCAGGCCTTTGATGCCCTTGGGCAGCATCGACCGATAGGGGATTTGCATATACCGCCCCGTAGTTGGCAGGATCAGAATGCCATAGCCGTCGATGAACTCGGGATAGATGCCGATCGTATCCTCGAACCGGCCCTGATGGCGGGCATCGTTTTCGGTCATGTTGTAGACCGCGTCGATCTTGCGGGTGTCGCGGATGCCGATGGTCATACCGAAATTCCGCAAACGTGCGTTTTCGCAACCGGGCATGAACCGTCGCAGCGCCTCGATGGCCAGCATGGTCTGGCGGCGACCTTCAATCTCGCCGCGCGTCAGGCTGTCGGGATCGGTGCCGTCAACCTCGGCCAGATGGATGAGGTTCATGTATGTCAGCTCGCCCGTGTCATGCATCGCGCCCCAGGTGCCGGCGATGGTGTTCAGATGCGGCGGGATCAGCCCCTGATCGATTGCTTGCTGGAACGGTTTGTGTACGAAGGGTGAGAACATGTCGTCCTCTTTACCCGAGGTCTCAATGTTCCACTCTCCGCCGCCGCCCCAATCCTTGTAGGTCTGCGGGTCAGCTTTTACACCTTCCATAAAGGCCCGCTTGTCGACGCCCGCCAGGTGAAACATGACCGAGGCCGCCATCATGTCCTCGCGCGGAGTTTTGTGGGTCGGCGCACCCGCGCGATGGGCCACATCCGCGTCGCCGGTGGCATCGATGACGACCTTGGCCAAAATCGCTTCGCGCCCGGCCTTGGATTCTGTGATGACACCGGTGATCCGGTCGCCTTCCAGGATCGGGGACACGAATTGCCGATGCAACATCGGATGCACGCCCGCTTCTTCGACCAGCTTGTCGGCCACCAGTTTGAAGCCTTCGCTGTCCAGCTCATAGCTCAGGGACTGGCTTTCCGGAACGGCGGCTCCCATCTCCTTGGCGCGGGTTTCAAACTCCATCCCGATGCCGCCTGCCTCGACGGTTTGCTCGTGCCGGTACCAGGCAAATCCTTCGACGCCGACGGCAGTGATATTGCCGCCCATGCAGCCGAAACGATCAACCAAAGATACCTCGGCCCCCGCACGTGCCGCTGCAAGCGCTGCGGCCAACCCGGCGGGGCCGGAACCGACGACCAGAACATCGGTTTGATGAATGACGGGGATTTGGCGTGCGGGTTCCTGAATGGTCTGCATCGGCGCCTCATGGAATTTGCGTTTCCGCTACCATGGCAGTCCCGATTGGCGGGTCAATCAAAAAACCGACTGCCGCAAGGTCGGAAAACACCAATGCGCGATTGCCCCCGGCAGGGCTTTGGCATAATCACCTGTCCAGTCGAATTCTTACCTTTGAAGGTCCGTCCATGCGCCTGAGCCGTTACTTTCTGCCCGTTCTCAAGGAAACCCCGTCCGAGGCTCAGATCGTCAGCCACCGGCTGATGCTGCGTGCAGGGATGATCAAGCAGGCCTCTGCCGGGATATATTCCTGGTTGCCGCTGGGCTTCAAAGTGCTGCGCAAGCTGGAAAACATCGTCCACGAAGAACAGGCGCGGGCCGGTCACATCGCGATTCAGATGCCTATAATCCAGTCGGCGGATCTGTGGCGTGAATCCGGGCGCTATGATGACTACGGTCAAGAGATGCTGCGGATGAAGGACCGTCATGACCGCGACATGCTGTTCACGCCTACGGCCGAAGAACTGGTGACAGATATCTTCCGCGGCCACGTGAACAGCTACAAAGACCTGCCGCTGACGCTCTACCAGATCCAGTGGAAGTTCCGCGATGAAATCCGCCCGCGTTTTGGCGTGATGCGGGGGCGCGAGTTCTATATGAAGGACGGATACAACTTCGACCTGACCAAGGAAGATGCGCTGCACGCCTATAACCGCCATCTGGTCAGCTATCTGCGCACTTATGAACGGATGGGACTTCAGGCGATTCCGATGCGCGCCGATTCAGGCCCCATTGGTGGCGATGACACGCATGAGTTTCTGGTTCTGGCCGATACCGGTGAATCCGAGGTTTTCTATGACAGCGCCGTCACCGACCTGACCTTTGGCGATCGTGAAATCGATTATGACAACCGCGAACAGTGTCAGGCCATTCTGGAAGAGTTCACTTCGAAATACGCCCGCACTGATGAAACCCATGACGAGGCGCTGTTCAACCAGATCCCCGAAGAACGCCGCCGCGTGGCTCGCGGCATTGAGGTGGGCCAAATCTTCTACTTTGGCACCAAATACTCCGATCCCTTGGGCGCAACTGTCCAAGGCCCGGATGGCAAACCGGTTCCGGTTCACATGGGCAGCCATGGTATCGGTGTCAGCCGCCTTGTAGGAGCCATCATCGAGGCCAGCCATGACGATAAAGGCATCATCTGGCCCGAGGGCGTGACCCCGTTCCATTGCGGTATCGTCAACCTCAAGCAGGGCGATGACGAAGCCGATGCAGCTTGTGACAAGATCTACACGGCGCTGACGGCTTTGGGTCTGGAACCGCTCTATGACGACCGCAATGAACGTGCTGGCGGCAAATTCGCCACGATGGACCTGATCGGTTTGCCCTGGCGCATCACGGTTGGCCCGCGTGGTCTGAAGAATGGTGTGGTTGAACTGACCTGTCGCCGCACTGGCGAAAACGAGGAACTGAGCCCCGAGGCGGCCGTTACCAAAGTTGCTGAGATTTACCAGCGGATCGCATAAGCGACCATCAGTTGCTGCTGCGAGGTGGTGTTGAAACTCACCCTGTGATCTGGATGGGGTGCCGGAGGCTCAGACCTGGCGGCCCTTCCCAAGTTACCTGAATACCGACCGCGTCAGTCGGTCGGTTCTCAGTTTTGATCCGACGTCGGGCGCTCGGCCAGGACGTCTCCGTTGGCTCCGTCACCTGTCGCCACAACAATCGGACGGCCAAGGCGGCTGATCAGTTCGCGAAACTCGATATCCAGAAAGCGCAATCCGCAAATCCGCGCATCAGTTGCCCGATCCGTGATACACAAACGGCCTTGCCGGAAAACCAGACGATATCCTTTGTCTTTCAGGATGTCTGCCAAATTGCCCCAGCTTGCCGCGGTGACAAAGATTGGCCGAATGGCCGCGCGCAGCAAGGCTGCGGTTTCACAATCTAATTCTGTTGAAGCCTGACGGGTCGAAATTGCACCCGCACCATTGGTTGAAATTTGTAAATTCATTGAGCGACCCCCGCTCTTTAAATGTGTTCCCCCATGGTCAGGGTGGCAAAGTTTCTGAAAATAATCAAAAAGAGTAATAAAATTTCGCACTTATTGTTGCCTTTACGATTCAGTGGCTCACGATGCGCGATGATTAACGTCATACCTGAAACAATCACCTTCTGTCTGTGATGCGCTTCACAACTCATGGTGTAGCGCCCGAATTGAAAGACACCTGTTTTGCACATGTATTTTGGTCATGTCCCGAAACGATTCGGCTCATTCAGGCTGAGGAACCGGTTCAGGGTGACAACCGGCTTGACCATTGGGCGAAATGCCGAAAGGGTCGCCGCAAACAAGAAAACCCGGAGCAGGCATGGCCAAGACACCCCCGCCCT
Source organism: Ruegeria sp. SAZD013 (assembly GCF_059612525.1). Taxonomy (NCBI): domain Bacteria; kingdom Pseudomonadati; phylum Pseudomonadota; class Alphaproteobacteria; order Rhodobacterales; family Roseobacteraceae; genus Ruegeria; species Ruegeria sp. SAZD013. The sequence goes on from NZ_JBXWQT010000029.1 coordinate 118,119, forward strand.
TTGCCCCTTTTGAATGGAAAATCGCCTGGCGATATCTGCGCGCGCGCAGGGCCGAAGGCGGCGTCAGCGTGATGACATGGATCTCACTGATCGGGATCACGCTTGCCGTGTTCGCGCTGATTGCAACGCTGGCCGTCCGTTCGGGTTTTCGGTCTGAATTCGTCGGCACCATTCTGGGCGCCAATGCGCATGTGACAGTCTATTCCTCGGGTGAATTTGACGCGCAGGGCCGGGTGGATCGGACAATTGCCGACTACAACGAACGCACTGACCGCATTGCGCTGGTGCCCGGTGTTGAACGTGCCGCACCGCTGGTGAAGGGGCAGGTGCTGATCACCAACCGCGACAGCAGCAGCGGGGTCGAGGTGTTTGGCATCCGACCAGACGATCTGTTCGACCTGCCGGGTATCGCGCAGGCGGACCAGGCGGCGGGGGACCTGTCGGACTTCCAGACAGGTGAGGATGTCATCGCCATTGGATCGGGTGTGGCCCGCAGTATTGGGGTCACTGTCGGGGATGTGGTCAAACTGACCTCGCCCAACGGGGTCAAAACCGCCTTTGGCACGTCGCCGCGCGTGAATGCCTATCGCGTTGTCTATGTGTTTTCGGCCGGTCGCTATGACATTGACCGCACCCGCGTCTACATGCCGTTTTCGCAGGCGCAGGGCTTTTTCAACCGTGAAGGGGTGGCGGATGAGATCGAAGTGATGGTGGACAAGCCCGAAGATCTTGGCCCGATCCTGATTCCCATTCTTGAGGCGTCGGGCGAGCGCAGTCAGATCTGGACATGGCAGGACGCATCCGGCGGCTTCCTGCGCGCGCTCGAGGTTGAGGATAATGTGATGTTCATCATCCTGTCGATCCTCGTTCTGATTGCTGCGATGAACATCGTTTCGGGCCTGATCATGCTGGTCAAGAACAAGGGGCGCGATATCGGTATCTTGCGCACGATCGGCCTGAGCGAAGGATCGGTTCTGCGTGTCTTTTTCATCTGCGGTGCGTTCACCGGCCTGATCGGCACTGCAATGGGGGTCATCCTGGGATGCCTCTTTGCAATCTACATTGATCCGATCTTCTCATTCGTGAACTACGTGATGGGCGGTGGCGTGTGGGATCCGTCGATCCGCGGCATCTACGCTCTGCCGGCCGAACTGCATCTGAGCGATGTGCTCAAGGCGACGTGCCTGTCGCTTGGCCTGTCTTTCATCGTCACCTATTTCCCCGCCCGCCGCGCGGCGCGGCTGAACCCGGTCGAGGCGCTGCGCTATGAATGAAGTCACCTTGCGTCTGAACGGTCTGACCAAGACCTACCTCAAAGGCACACCGGGCGAGGTGCAGGTTCTGCGTGGGGTCGACCTCGAACTGCGCGCAGGTGAAGCTGTGGCCATGGTTGCGCCGTCAGGGGCAGGCAAATCGACGCTTCTGCACATTGCCGGTCTGCTGGATCGGCCTGACGACGGAACCGTCGAAATCGGAGGGCAGAATGTGAACGGCAAGGGCGACCGAACCAGAACGGCGTTGCGTCGGCAGGATATCGGGTTCGTATACCAATTCCATCACCTGCTGCCCGAGTTTACGGCACTGGAAAACATCACATTGCCGCAACTGGCCAATGGCGCGTCCGAAAAAGCTGCTCAGGCACGGGCATTGGATTTGCTGGACCGTGTGGGCGTCGCCCCGCGCGCCAGTCACCGCCCTGCGGCGCTGTCGGGCGGGGAACAGCAACGCGTGGCCTTTTGCCGGGCGCTTGCCAACGCGCCGCGTGTTTTGCTGGCGGACGAACCGACAGGCAATCTGGACCCTGATACTTCGGATCAGGTGTTCGATGCCCTGATGACACTGGTGCGGGACGAGGGATTGTCGGCGTTGATCGCAACCCACAACCTCGAACTGGCGGCGCGCATGGACCGCATGGTCCGGCTTGAGGGCGGCGTGCTCAGGCCAGTTGAGTGATCGCAACACCGATGGCCATGACGGCGATACCACCCGCCCGCATCAGGGTGAGGGGTGCCACCTGCGCGCCGAACAGGCCGAAGTGATCGATTGCCGCCGCACTGATCAATTGCCCCAACAGAACAAAGAACACGGCGTTTCCAACGCCGAAATGTGGGGCGACATGGGTGATCGACAACACATAGAATGCAATCAGGATGCCAGCGAACAACAGGTGTTTCGGGGCCTGCGCAACCTTGGACAAGGCTGCAAAACCGGGAAACAACAGCATGGTCAGCACCGAGGCGGCCAGGGCAATTGCAAACAGCACCACAGCTGCCGTTGTCGGTGATCCGATGACCTTGCCAAGGGCCGCGTTAAGAGCGGCCAGTATCGGAATTCCAAATCCGGCGGCCAGCATGATGGCTGCGTATTGTGTCATTGCCCGAACCCTCTGCACCTATTTCGTTGATCTGGATCATTGCGTCCATATGCCTGTCGGGCAACCCTGCAAATGTCAATCGTGACAGGAGGATACGATGTTCAAGGCAACGATCGGTATGCTGGTTCTCGGGGTTTCGGCTGCTGCCGCACAAGCTGCTTGGGCGCAGGATGCCGCGACCGGAGAGGAACTCTATTTGCATTACTGCGCGACCTGTCACGGGATTGACGCAACCGGGCAGGGGCCGATGGCCAGCGTGCTGGTTGTTCAGCCGTCCGATCTGACCGCATTGTCCGGCGAAAGCGGGGTGTTCCCGACCGCCCGCGTTGTCGCCCGCATCGACGGTAGGGACCCGCTGGTCAGCCATGGCAGCCCGATGCCGGTCTATGGCCCTTATTTCGACGGGCAGGACACATCCATGAAAACACCGGAAGGTCAGCCGATCCTGACCAGCCAGCCGATCGTTGATCTGGTGGCATATCTGGAAACCGTGCAGCGCGCACGGAACTAACTGCAAATCCCTTCGATCCTGGCTTCGCTCCATGGGATCAGGACCGGGCGCTCGCGCCCTTGTTCCGGCAGGGGCGACAGATCAAAATGGGTGCCCAGCATGTCGTGCAGTCTTTTGGTACGCTTGGCCTGGGGGGCCAATGCGCGACAGCACACGTATTCCTCGACGATCGCGCCCTGCTGTTCGAACCCGTAGGTCAGAAAATCCGGAGAGGTTTCGAGGTCGAACAGATACGGATCCCTCCGGCCTCCATGTTCCGCCGCAGCGCGCAGGGGGTGGTAACCCGTGGTCCGGCGATTCTGCCATTGCCAGACATGCGTCAGCTCATGGGCCAAAAGCATCGCGGCCAGCAGGTTCATCTGATCCGGAAATTCCGACATATAGTCCTCCAGATACCAGTCGCGGGCAAAGTAGACTTTGTTGAACAGGGCCACGGCGGCAGGTTTGCCCGTCACCGGCCCGGGGTCCACCGGGGGCAGAATGCGCTCGCGGCAGGCCAGTCGCGGGCGTTCTTCGCGGAAATACGTCACGTTGGTAACCGGGGCACCTTCGACCAGACGGATGTGATCCAGTTCCAGGGTTTCCCCTTGAATGGTTTCCGCAAAATCGCGCTCCTGCTCAGTCAACTCACGACCGCAGGCGGCCAGCAACAAAAGTGAAGCAATGAATACACGCAGAACCATAAGTTGAATCTTATTCCGCTGCGGGTATTCCGCAAACCGTTTTCACAGACTCATGGCCAGAACCCGGCTGATTTCCGTAAGTGATCGCCCGGACTGACCCATCCATGTATTAAAGGCGTTCTGAACCGCCTCCATCGCTTTCTTCGAGGTGGCAGGCTTGTCGATCACACCTTCAGCAATCAGCCGGGCGGTGACATCCTGAGACAGAATGAAACTGTCCCGCCCGGCAAACCGCATTGCGTACTGCGCCGAAGCGCCGCCCAGTCGGGCCCCGCGTTTTGCCAGCATTGCCAGAAGGTTGACGTAGTCATCAGATGGCCAGCCGCCTAACACTTTACCCGCGCCGCCTTCCTCACGCAGTTCAAGCAAGAATGCAGCGTTATCCCGTACAGCCGCGATCTTGGTTCCATTCCTTACGATGCGCGTATCCTGCAAAAGGGTGTCAAACTTCTCATCATCCATGAACGCGCATCGCCCCACGTCGAACCCGTTAAAGGCTGATTCGAACCCGTCCCATTTGTTTTCGATGACTTTCCAGTTGAAGCCAGCCTGAAAGATGCATTTCGTGATGACCGACAGCCAGCGATCCTCGGGCATCGCTGCCAGTTCCGCAGGGGTTTTCGGTTTGCTCAGTTTTGCGCCCAGTGCTTCTGGACCGCCGTGGCGCGCGGCTGCGATTTCAAAGATTTCGTCAAACGTTCGCATCTGTCTAACCTTGATGTTGCCCGACTATAAATGTTTATCTTTTGTTCTTGTTTGGCAATGAAAAATCTGACCGTGTCCAGATTTGAGGCAGCCCAACGAATAACCGGATTCGCAGAAAAATGCGGATTTTCGAAAGAAGTTCTCGACAAAAGGTGGCAAAATGTTTTCTGATTGACTCGTCAGTCAACGTCCCGTCTTAGCGAAATGGAACAAGGCAAGCCGGGTTGGATGCGTAAAGGGAGCCGGGAGGGGGGAACAATCTGGCAGAAAGATCTTTTCCACAATTTGGAAACGGATCACTGTTCTTTTCCAGCCAAATTTGTGCATGCTGCGGCATGGCATTGTCATCAGACAGAAAGACCGGCGGGAAAATCCTTGCCGGGATGGGCAAAACAAATATGACAGGGAGTTAAGTCCATGAAAAAACTAAGTGTAAGCCTAATGGCTCTGAGCGTTGCAGGCGCAGCGCAGGCGGCGGATATGGGTGCCGTGGATGAACCGATCAAATTGGCGATCAACGAATGGACCGGCCAGCATGTCACCACGCATGTGGCGGGAGAGATGCTCAAGGCTGCCGGGTACAACGTCGAATATGTGACCGCGGGCATGATGAACCAGTTCCAGGCGCTGGCCGATGGCGACATCGACGCGACACTGGAAATCTGGTCTTCCAACGTTTCCGATGAATACGCCAAGAAAATCGGTGAAGGCACTGTGGTTGAAATCGGTGATCTGGGTCTGGATGCCAAGGAAGGCATCGCATACCCGGCGCATGTGGCCGATCTGTGCCCGGGCCTGCCCGCATGGGAAGCGCTGAAAGATTGCGCTCAGGTCTTTGCGACGGCGGAAACTCTGCCCGGTGGTCGTCTGGTCGACTACCCGGCCGATTGGGGTACTCCGGGCGCCGATCGCATGACCGGTCTGGAATTGCCGTTCAAAGCCGTACCAGCAGGGTCCGAAGGGGCGCTGATCGCGGAATTGCGCGCCTCGACCGAACGCAAATCGCCGCTGCTGATCACTTTCTGGCAGCCGCATTGGGCGATGTCGGCCTATGACGTTCAGTTCGTCGAACTGCCCGCCGGTGAAGAGGCGTGCTTCAGTGATCCGGCCTGGGGCCCGAACCCGAATGCTGTCAATGACTGCGACTTCTCGCCCTCGCGCATCTTCAAGGCCGGCTGGAGCGGTATGGAGGAGAAATGGCCAGCAGCCTTTGAAATCCTGACCAACTATCAGCTGGCGGTTGAAGACCAGCAACCGATGATGGGCGCGATCGACGTTGACGGTGGAAAGGTCGAAGAAGTTGTCGCCGCATGGATGGCCGAAAACGAAGGCAAGTGGCGTCCGGTTGTTGACGCGGCAACCCAGTGAGCCCGCGTAAGTGACGGACACGACCATGCCAGCCATCGCCTGCCGGAATCTCTGGCAGGTGTTTGGCCCCGGCGCTGACAAAGCCCTGACCGACGCGCTGTCTCGGTCAGGGAATGACGCCGACAAGGCTGCCGCCGCCCTTCGGGAACAGGGGCTGATCCCCGCTGTTCAGGATGCCAATTTCGAGGTTCAGGAGGGCGAGCTTTTTGTCATCATGGGTCTGTCGGGCTCGGGCAAATCCACGCTGATCCGCTGCATCTCGCAGCTGCTGCCCGGTACGGGCGGCGAGATTCGGGTGGATGGCGAAAACGTCATCGGAGCCTCGAAGAAGGCCCTGACCGAGTTGCGCCGCAAAAAACTGGGCATGGTGTTCCAGCATTTCGGCCTGTTCCCGCATATGACCGTTTCTGAAAACGTGGCCTATCCGCTGCGCGTGCAGGGTGTGGGCAAGAAGGAACGGCTGGCGCGCGCGCAGGAGGTGATCTCCCTGGTCGGTCTGGAAGGGCGCGAAGACAGCTTTCCGCGCCAGCTTTCAGGTGGCCAGCGTCAGCGTGTGGGCATTGCCCGCAGCCTCGCTGTAAATCCCGATATCTGGTTTCTGGATGAACCGTTCTCGGCCCTCGACCCATTGATCCGCCGCCAGTTGCAGGATGAATTCCTGCGTATTCAGGCGACGCTGAAGAAATCCATCGTCTTCATCACCCATGACATTCAAGAGGCGCTGAAGCTGGCCGACCGCATCGCCATCATGCGCGACGGCAAGATTGTTCAGATCGGAACGCCCACTGATATCGTGTTGCGCCCGGTGGATGATTACGTGCGCGAATTCTCGAAGGATGTCGCCAAAGGTCAGCACGCCAAGGTCGCCTCGGTCATGCGGAGCGAGGCGGAATGTGGCCCCGATGATCCCGGCCTCACCACCTCGATGACGCTGGACGCAGCCCTTGCGCATTGCATGGAGCTGTATGAACCCGTGCCCGTGCGGGATGAGGCGGGCAATGTCGTTGGCACGGTGCATCCGTCCGATCTGGCCGCAGCTCTTCAGGTGGACGAGACATGACCGCCATAACCGACCTCCCGACACGGCGCAGTGCGCAGTTGACGGCAGGTGCGAAGGCCGCCCTGATAACTGTTATCGTCGGTGCAGTTTGCCTTGCGCTCGAGGGTATCGCCCCGTGGCTGGTCAAGTGGCCCGCCGCGTGGGAACTGCCTGCAACCCAATGGGTTGGCGCGTTTCTGGACTGGTTTCTGAACCTGATCAAACCGGCAATGCGGCTGTTTTCGGACCTGATGACCCACCCAATGAACTGGGCGAATTTCGTGCTGGGCAAAACGCCATGGCCCATTCTGATCGGGATCGTGACCGCGTTGGGCTGGTATCTGGGCGGCTTGTCCATGGCCGCACTTGGCTTTCTGGGCCTCAGCTTTGTTTTGGCCTCGGGCTATTGGGCCGAAAGCATGAATACGCTGGCGCTTGTCGCCGTGTCTGTCCCTGTGGCGCTGGTCATTGGGGGCGGCATCGGCATCCTCGCCAACGAAGTGCCAAAGGTGAAATCCTTTGTGCAGGCCGTGCTGGACATCATGCAGACGGTGCCAACCTTTGCCTATCTGACACCGCTGCTGCTGCTGTTTGGATTTGGTCCTGTTGTTGGTCTGATTGCTTCGGCCATCTATGCCGCACCGCCAATGGCGCGCAATGTCATGCTGGGATTGGAACGGGTAGAGCCCGAAATCAAAGAGGCGGCCATCATGTCTGGCGGCACTCGGTTCCAGCAGCTGTTCCAGGTCGAAATCCCTGCCGCCACCACTCAGATTATGGTCGGTGTGAACCAATGTCTGATGGCCGCATTGTCGATGGTTATCATCGCCGCCGTCATCGGTGGGTTCAACGATATCGGCTGGGAGGTTCTGCTGACCATGCGCAAGGCGCAGTTCGGCGAATCGCTGATGGCGGGTCTGGTTATCGTGGTCTTTGCCGTGGTGATCGACCGGATGAGCGGTACTTTGGCGACCGAGCGTAAACGCTATGACAGCCGCGTTGTCTGGGCGATGCTGGGTTTTGCTGTTGTCTTCACCGCCGCCTTCTGGGCGTGGTTGCCAAATCCTGCGGAATTGACCCTGCTGGACCCGATGGCCGAGGTCGTGGACAGCGGCCTGACCGCGTTCACGCAGGCCAACGGCCAGTGGCTGGACGCCCTCAAGAACAACTCATTGTTCTATGTACTGCTACCGCTTCGGATCGGGTTGGATCAGGCGGTGCTGCCCTTCACATGGGGTTTCCAGTGGACGTCGAGCATGAGCTATGGCCTGTTCGCGGCCGGTGCCGGAATTGCGCTTTTGATGGCGTGGCGCGGGCGGCTGACTGGCGGGCTGGTCGTTCTGATCTTGATCGGAATGCTGGAAACCGGCATCGCGAACCTGCCGTGGCCCTTTGTCCTGACCGGCGCTGCCGCGCTGGGCTGGGTCGCCGGGGGCTGGCGTCTGGCCGCGCTCTGCGTGGGGCTGCTCTGCACCATCCTCGTCTCGGGCCTGTGGGAAAGGGCGCTGCTGTCGCTCTATCTTAGTGGTGCAGCGGTGTTTACCTGCGCTTTGGCAGGGGGGCTGATCGGTCTTGCCAGCGCGGTATGGCAGCCTGTGTGGAACGTGGTTCGCCCGATCTGCGACATGTTGCAGACGATCCCCCTGTTCGTGTTCCTGATCCCGGTGCTGATGGTGTTCCAGATTGGTGAGTTCTCGGCCTTTCTGGCGATCTGTGCCTATGCGATTGTCCCGATGATCCGCTACACGCGGCACGGGCTGGTCAATACACCGGATGAGATGATGGAGGCCGCAATTTCAAGCGGTGCGACCGAGTGGCAGATCATGCGCGATGTGCGGGCGCCTTATGCGGCCCCGACCATCCTTCTGGGGCTGAACCAGACCATCCTTTACGCCTTCGCCATGCTGGTCATCGCGGCACTGATCGGGACCACCGGTCTGGGCCAGTCGATCTATCTGGCGCTGGGTCAGGCGGATGTAGGATTGGGCATATCTGCCGGGGCCGCGATGGCGATTCTGGCACTGATCGCAGACCGCATCGTGCAGGGCTTTGCCGAAGAACGCCGCGCGGCGCTTGGGCTGTAATACAGGGCAGGGACGGTGCGTCCGCCCCTGTGACCCAACTTGATTTCGGGCAAGGAAGTCGCTGTCCTCCCAGTCTAGACCGACCCCAACACGTTTGGAGAATATCATGACCGGTTGGGGCCTTTTTCTTGCAGCACTCATCGTTTTCCTGCTCAGCCATGCAATTCCTGTACGGCCCACCGTGCGGGGTTGGCTGATCGGCACGCTCGGCCGCCGGGGGTATTTCGCGGCCTATTCACTTCTGTCTTTGGCCGTGCTGGCCTGGCTGATTGTTGCCGCTGCAAACGCCCCCTATGTCGAGGTCATTCCGCCGTTCGCAGTCTTGCGCTGGTTGCCGATACTGATCATGCCCGTGGTGTGCTGGCTGGCTGTGACCGGGCTTGCGATCCAGAACCCGTTTTCTTTCGGAGGGATGGGCAACAGGTCCTTTGACCCCGAACACCCCGGTATTCTGCGCACCACCCGCCACCCGATCCTTGCCGCGCTGCTGTTGTGGTCCTTGGCGCATCTTCTGACCAATGGAAGCCTGTCACATGTGATTCTGTTCGGCCTGTTTGCCGGATTTTCTGTTATGGGCATGGACCTGATCGACAGGCGTAAATCGCGTGAGATGGGCTTTGAATGGGTCCGGTTGTCCCGAAATACGTCGCGGTTCTCACTCCGCTCACCGCGACCCTGGCCACGCCCCTGGGTCTGGCTGACCGCACTGGCCGCTTATGCGGTTCTTCTTCACCTGCACGCACCTGTGATTGGTCTGTCGCCGCTTCCTTGACTGGGGGAGTGGTCGGGCAGCGCCTTGCGTGCTATTTGAAACGTCACAATCGAATTACAAGAGGTCCAAGATGCATCTGGCCTATGTCACCACCACCGACCGCGGCGCGACGGATCGCCTGCTCAGTGCTGTTGCTGAACGTCTGCTGGCGTCCGGCGCGAAACTGGCCGGTGTCGTGCAAACAAACACGGAATGCGCCGACAGCAGCAAATGCGATATGGACGTGCGCGTGCTGCCTAATGGCGAAACCATCCGTATCTCGCAATCACTGGGCACCCAGTCCCGCGGCTGCCGTCTGGACCCCGCAGCGCTGGAACAGGCGGTTGGGTATGTGACCGCCTCGCTTGCGAACGCGCCGGACCTGCTGATTATCAACAAATTCGGTAAACATGAGTCTGATGGGCGGGGGTTCCGCCCGGTGATCGGCGAAGCGCTGGCGCTGGAAATTCCGGTGCTGGTCGGCGTGAACGGGCTGAACGCCGAAAAGTTCAACGCCTTCGCCGAAGGCGCGGCCGAGGAGTTGCCTGCGGACTTGGACGAAATCGTGCGTTGGTTCAACCGCATAGCTCAGATGCGCCCGGCTGCGGAATAGGTGGGCAATCGACCGGCGTGTTGATCTGAACGTCATGACATGCGGTGGCGAAGACCACGCGGAACCCTTCGTCCACGATCCAGTCGTGTTAGCCCCGGGTTAAGATCTGTAAAACTGATCAGGTCTGTCGCATCTGAGAATGGTGGCAGACCAAAAGCAATAACGCAGCTGCCAGATTACAGAGCAGTGCGGACTACACGTCCTGACCATCTTCGAAATACATTGGAAAGATGGTGGGCGACCCTGGAATCGAACCAGGCGTGCGTCTCCGCGAGGGAGTTACAGTCCCCTGCCACACCTTGCGGCCTGTCGCCCACTGTCAGGCGTTGCACCTGACGTGGAGGCGTGATTACTAGCGCACCAAAGGAGCGTCAACAGGAAAATTTCCCTTTGGCGCAGGAAACCGAATTCCCGGCCCGGAGGCCCTTGAAATGAAGAAACCCAAATGGGTCGTCGAAAAGGAACAGGCGCGCAAAGCTGCCGCTGCAGAAACCGTCTGGCTGTTTGGCCTGCACGCGGTTCGCGATGCGCTGATGAACCCAAAACGGCAAAAACTACACCTGATGGTGACGCGGAATGCATGCGATAAACTGGCGGAAGCTATTGAATTTGCTGGGATCGAGGCCGAGATAGTCGACCCGCGCAAGTTTTCTGCCCCCATCGATGCCGGATCAGTACATCAGGGCGCAGCGCTAGAGGTCAAGCCGTTGGAATGGGGTAGTCTGGCCGATAACTGCATCGGTCGCGAAAACCCTCGTGTCATTCTGCTGGACCGGGTCACCGACCCGCACAATGTTGGGGCGATTCTGCGCTCGGCCGAAGTTCTGGGGGCCAGTGCTGTGATTGGCACACGCCACCATTCCGCGCCCGAGACCGGAGCACTGGCAAAAACCGCCAGCGGCGCGCTTGAGCGGCAGCCCTATCTGCGGGTGCGCAACCTTTCGGACGCGATTGTCGAGCTTCAGGGCATGGGCTTTCTGGTTCTTGGACTGGACGGAGAAGCCGACGTGACAATCGAAGGCGCTTTGGGCACTGGCCGGAACCGCCCCGTCGCGCTTGTGCTGGGCGCGGAAGGTCCAGGATTGCGGCAGAAGACAAAGGAAACCGTGGATCAGTTGGTTAAAATTGACGCAGCCGGGGGATTTGGTTCCCTGAACGTCTCAAATGCTGCGGCAATCGCCTTATATGCATCGCGACCCTGAATAAAGGAGAGCATCATTCCCGGTCCTGCCAAAATCGCGACCTGCTGTTATTGCGGCACCCGGGCTGCCCTGATCCTGAAAGGCAAGGAACGGCACGAGCTTAGCTGTTCCAGCTGTGGGGCACCGCTGCACGACCTGAAGATGTTGCCCGTGCGGAAAGTACTCAAACCCGAACCGATGCGCGCCGCTGTGTCTCATACTGCCCCTCGGAAAACAAAGCGCAAAAAGAGGAAAAAGACCATGCTTGCGCGCGTGTTCGATGAAGCATGGGACGTGATCGAAGACGTCTTTGACTAAGTTTCAATTGGAGGACACTCATTCACAACCGCGTCAACAGGGGTTTCGAAAAGCGCGAAAAGTTGCATCTTGATGGTCTTGAATGTGCAGATTCCAATGTGACGATGCTGAACCGACGTACTCTTCTTTGCTCGCTGAGCACTGTGCTGCTTGCCCCTGCCGTATTTGCGCAGGACAAACCCGTGTATTACGCCACTGATGGTGTGGCGTTGGCGGGGTATGATCCCGTGTCATATTTTGGCAGCGATGCGCCCTCAAAAGGGGTGCCCGAAAATGCGGTCATGTGGAAAGGTGCCCGGTGGCATTTCAAATCGCAGACAAATCGTGAGCTCTTCGAGGGCAATCCGCGCGCCTTTGCGCCGCAGTTCGGCGGCTATTGCTCGTACGGGATGGCGATGGGCGTGCTGAAAAGCACAGATCCCAAGGCGTGGCAGGTGGTCGATGGGCGCCTTTACCTGACGCATTCGCCCGAGGTCGAGGAAATCTGGGGGCAGGATCGGGCAGGGTACATTGCGATGGCCGAGGAAAATTGGCCCGCAATTCTCTACGGAAGATAGGTAAAGTTCAGCTAATTGTGAAAAGTCATCACAAAAATGCGCTGCCCCTCTTTTTTTTAATAGATCCATGCTTAAATGTCACAGTGACCGCGGAACGGAACTGCCGCGGGTCATTTCACTGTCCCTCGTTCCAACAACTGGCGCCCAAGCTTTCTTGGGCGCTTTTTTCTTTTTGGAACACTGTTAAGGATAGGGCATGCCAGATTATTCCGATCAGTACCTCAAGGCCATTTTGCAACGCACCAAGACGGTGGCTGTTGTCGGCGTTTCCATGAACCCGGTGCGACCCAGCTATTACGTGGCTCGCTATTTGTCGCTGAAAGGGTTCAAGGTGATTCCCGTCAATCCGGGCCACGCGGGCAAAGACCTGTTTGGTCAGACGGTTTGCGGCAGCCTGTCAGAAATTTCCGAGCCTGTGGACATGGTGGACATTTTCCGGCGGTCCGAGGTCGTGCCACCTATTGTGGACGAGGCGCTGGATGCGTTTCCGTCGCTCGGTACGATCTGGATGCAGATTGGCGTGGAACACCCCGAAGCGGCGGCAAAGGCCAAGGCCCGTGGGGTCGATGTGGTGATGAACCGCTGCCCCAAAATCGAATATCAGCGCCTGTTTGGCGAATTGCGCATGGGTGGATTTTCGACCGGGATCATTTCGTCCAAGCTTTAGGGTTTGGCGGGGACGTAAGGTTTCAGGCGGGCGACCTGTTCCTTCCGCCGCTTTTCCAGCACCACGTCGCGCGGGACCCAGTCATACCGGGTATCCTCGACCAGCGGAGACCAGAACAACACGCCGCCATAACGCCACGGGTCCAGTACGACACCGTCATACAGCGTCGCGCCTTTACGGCTGATGATTGCGGTGCTGTGGTCGATCCGCGTCGGGTTGTCCGCGTTTGCGATGGCACGGTGCAGATCCAGCGTCCGGAAGTTTTCCTGTTTCAGCCGCCGTTCGATATCCTCGGCCCAATGCCAGCACAGCCCACGCGGGCGCAGCCCCTTGTTGACCTTCATATTATGGATCAGGGGCGGGTCTGTGATCTGGTATTCCTCGACCAGCTGGGCGGTATAGGCGTAAGCGATTCTCGCCGCGCGTCGGGCCTCCTCGGGGTCGATATCCGGGCCAAGGCCCTGAATCTCCGAGGCGAGCCGCTGCACCTCATCCCCGGTCGAGCGCGGCGGCGAGGTGCAGCCAGCCACGATGGCAAGGGTTGCCACAAGCATCAAAACTCGGATCATATCGCGCCTTCGCCCTGACAGTCTGGCATCCGATTATAACGGCACAGGCGACGGTGCGGAACCCGGGCCTTACCCTTTGGGGCGGGCAGCCTTTTCGGCGATACCACTGGTGCCCTGACGGCGGTCCAGCTCGGCCAGAACATCATCCAGCGCCACGTCCCGCGCGGCCAGCATAACCAGAAGGTGATACAACACGTCCGCCGCTTCCGAGGTCAGCTTAACCTGATCCCCTTTTACGGCTTCGATGATGGCCTCTATGGCCTCTTCACCAAATTTCTCGGCGCATTTCTCAGGGCCTTTCGCAAGTAGCTTGGCCGTCCAGCTGCTGTCGGGATCAGCCCCCTTGCGTGCCTCGATCGTGGCGGCCAGATCGTGCAAGATGCTCATGTCAACCTCATGGGGATGCCAGCTGCGACCATATGTTCCTTGGCCTCGCGGATGGTGTATTCGCCGAAATGGAAAATCGATGCCGCCAATACGGCGCTTGCGCCGCCCTTGGTGACGCCCTCGACCAGATGGTCCAGAGTGCCAACACCGCCCGAGGCGATCACGGGCACATCTACCGCGTCGGAAATGGCGCGGGTCAGCGGCAGGTTGAACCCGGATTTGGTGCCGTCGCGGTCCATTGAGGTCAGCAGGATTTCACCGGCCCCCTTGGCGACCACGGCTCTTGCAAAGGCAACCGCATCAATGCCGGTGGGTTTGCGCCCGCCATGGGTAAAGATTTCCCACTTGCCGGGGCTGACGGTCTTGGCGTCGATGGCGCAGACAATGCATTGACTGCCGAACTGATCTGCCGCTTCGGCAATCACGTCCGGGTTGGCAACCGCGGCCGAGTTGAAGCTGACCTTGTCCGCCCCCGCCAGCAGCAAGGCGCGCACATCGTCTTTTGTTCGCACCCCACCGCCCACGGTCAGCGGCACGAAACACTGTTCCGCCGTGCGCTGTACCACATCGAACATGGTGCCGCGATTCTCATGGGTCGCGTGAATGTCGAGAAAGCAGATCTCGTCCGCTCCGGCTGCATCATAGGCTTTGGCCGATTCCACCGGGTCGCCCGCATCGCGCAGGCCCACGAAATTCACGCCTTTGACCACACGGCCATCAGCAACATCAAGGCAGGGAATGATCCGGGTTTTCAGCATAGGATATCCTTTACGGGCGCACCTCTAGCGGCAAAGCCTTGCCGATGCCAGACTTGTGATTGTGAGCGGTCTCAAATCTGTGAGAATTGGGGTGAATTTCACAGAAGGAATATCGATATGCGTAGACTGATTCTGGCTTATGTTTTTTCGTTCGGAGGCGCGCTGACCGCTATGGCAGATGATCTGATCAAGGTTCAAACCGACAAATCCGTGGCCGAGGCGCTGGACGCGCTTGAAGCTGCCGTCGGAAATGCAGGCGCAACCGTGTTTGCCCGCATCGACCACGCGGCCGGGGCGGAAAAGATCGGCACGCCCATTCCCGCCAATCAGGTACTGATTTTCGGCAACCCTGCGCTGGGTACGCCAGCCATGCAGATCGACCCGCGTGCCGGGCTGTTTCTGCCTCTCAAGGTGCAGGCTTACGAAGACGCCAATGGCCAGGTGTGGCTGATCTATGAAGACCCGAAAGAGACATTGGACGACCTGAACGATGTCGACAAATCACCGGTCATCGAAAAGATGCGCGGTGCGCTGGCCAAGCTGACCGCCGCAGCCGCGCAATAACCGATCACGACAGGGCGCGGATGGCCTCGGCCAGGTCAATCGCGCCATCATAAAGCGCCCGACCCGAAATCGCGCCGTTCAGCGCAACGCCACAATCGCGCAGGGCGATCAGGTCGTCCAGCGAACTGACACCGCCTGAGGCGATCACCGGGATGGAAACGGCCTGTGCCAGGGCAGCGGTCGCTTCGATGTTCGGGCCCTGCATGGCACCGTCGCGATTGATATCGGTGTAGATGATTGCCGCAACGCCTGCGTCTTCGAAACTACGGGCCAGATCGGTGACCTGAACGTCGGTCTCTTCGGCCCAGCCCTTGGTGGCCACCATGCCGTTGCGTGCGTCGATTCCGACGGCGACCTTGCCGGGAAAGGCTTTGGCTGCTTCGCGCACAAGGTCGGGGTTTTCGACAGCGACAGTGCCCAAAATGACCCGCGCCAGCCCTTTCTCGATCCAGGTTTCGATCGTGGCCATGTCACGGATGCCGCCGCCCAGTTGCGCAGGCACCTTGCACGCTTTCAGAATTGCCTCAACCGGCGCTGCGTTGACCGGCTCGCCTGCGAATGCGCCGTTCAGGTCGACCAGATGCAGCCATTCGCACCCTGCCTCGACAAAAGCACGGGCCTGAGCGGCCGGGTCTTCGTTGAACACGGTGGCCTTGTCCATTTCACCACGCAGCAGGCGTACGGCATTGCCGTCTTTGAGGTCGATGGCGGGGTAGAGGATCATGTCGGGCGGCCCTATATCACTGTTACACGCGCGGGATATCGCACAAGCAGGGCAGGGGATGCAACGCGACGCTGGGTCATTCTTGCCCGTCGCCCACCGGCGGGTCAGACTGCCTTCAAAACAGGGAGAAAATCATGAAAACTTTTACTCTTTCAGCGGGCCTGATGCTGCTTGCTACGGCTGCTTTTGCGGACGATCCGGTTGACGGCCTGTGGAAAACCGCGCCGGGCGATACAGGTGGCTATCTGCATGTGACGATTTCCGAATGCGGCAGTGCGATCTGCGGCACCATCGACAGCGCTTTCGACGCGGATGGCAACCAGCAGCTGGAATATGAGAACCTTGGCAAAAAGATCATCTGGGACATGGTTCCCGAAGGGGGCGGCAGCTATGACAGTGGTAAAATCTGGGCCCCCGACCGGGACAAAACCTACAACTCGAAGATGTCACTGGACGGCCAGAACAAGCTGACCGTCAAGGGATGCGTGGCGGGCGGCCTGATCTGTCGCGGGCAAACCTGGACGCGGGTTCAGTAAGCCTCAGGGCTTCCAGGTCAGGAAGTTGCCCAGCATGCGCAGGCCAACATCCTGGCTTTTCTCGGGGTGAAACTGCATCCCAACCATCGTGTCGCGGCCAATCACGGCCGTGACGTCCTGCCCATATTTCACATAAGCCAACCGCTGCGCCGGGTTGCTTACACGGAAGTGGTAGGAATGGACGAAATAGGTGTGATCGCCTGATTTCACCCCGGCAAAGATCGGGTGATCGCTTCCCAGAACCAGATCGTTCCAGCCCATATGCGGCACTTTCAGCGCGGCATCTGACGGTTCGATCCGAACAACATCACCTGCCACCCAGCCCAGACCATCGGTCTCTGTGTATTCATGGCCTTTGGTTGCCATCAGCTGCATACCAACACAGATACCCAGAAACGGACGGCCCTTCTGTTCGACCGCTTCGACCATCGCGTCATAAATACCCTTATGGCCGCGCAGCTCGGCGGCACAGGCCGGGAAAGCGCCATCTCCGGGCAGAACCAGTCGGTCCGCACGCGCAACCACATCCGCGTCAGAGGTGACGACAACGTCACCAGCGCCGACCTCTTGCGCCATGCGCTGAAACGCCTTTTCCGCTGAATGCAGATTGCCGCTTTCATAGTCGATGATGGCTGTCAGCATTTACAGCGCGCCCTTGGTCGACGGAATCGCATCCGCCTTGCGCGGATCGGTCTCAACCGCATCACGCAACGCGCGCGCGACAGCCTTGAACGCAGCCTCGGCGATGTGGTGGCTGTTGAAGCCGTGCAACTGGTCAATATGCAGGGTAATGCCGCCATGGGTGCTGAGCGCCTGAAAAAACTCGCGCACCAGTTCCGTGTCGAACGTACCGATCTTTTGCGTCGGCAGATCGACAGTCCACATCAGGAACGGACGGCCCGACAGGTCCAGCGCACAGCGCACCTGAGCGTCATCCATCGGTAGATGGCATTCGCCATAGCGCCGGATGCCCTTCTTGTCGCCCAGGGCCTGTGTCAAAGCCTGACCCAGGGCGATGCCGGTATCCTCGACCGTGTGGTGATCGTCGATGTGATAGTCACCCTTGGCGCGGATTGTCATATCAATCAACGAGTGGCGCGCCAGCTGGTCCAGCATATGGTCAAAGAACCCGACGCCGGTCTGATTGTCATAGGTGCCGGTGCCATCCAGATTGACCTCGACCGAAATTTCGGTTTCGGCGGTCTTGCGGCTGATCGAAGCGGTGCGCATGGGCGAATTCCTTTTGCTACAGGCGCGCTTATAGACGGGGTGGGGCCGGTTGATCCAGACCATGCGTTGCAATCGCTGCAAACTGTTGCAAGGGATTGCACCCGGCCCGGCACCATGTCAGCTTGCAGACAACACGAACCAACAGGGCCACGCCATGTCCACCTGCGTATTCATCCAGATCCGCTGCAAACCCGGCACCACCTACAAGGTCGCCGAGGAAATCGCGCTGCGCGAAATACACTCAGAGCTTTATTCCACTAGTGGTGAGTTTGATCTGATGCTCAAGCTCTACATCCCCGAAACCGAGGATGTAGGCCATTTCATCAACGAACACCTGCTGGTGATTCCCAATATCGAACGCTCGCTGACGACGATGACGTTCAAGGCGTTTTAACCCAACTCAAACGTTGTCACGCCATAGATGCGGGTCAGGTCGATATCCGGTTGATCGCCGGAATACATCCGGGCGGTTTCGAACACTTTCGTAAGACCCAGCTTGTCGGCCAGTGCAAAGGCGGCGTTGTTGGGTTGTGGCATGTCGATGAACACCTCTTGCCCACTTTGATCTTCGGGCAGAGCTTTTAATACGCTTGCAAGCAGTGCTTCGGCAATGTCGGCGCGGTCCGCAAACAGCGGCCCGACCTTGTATCCGGTCCGACAGGGGCGCAGCGTGGCATAGCCTTTGATCTGCCCGTCTTCGGTAAACACGCGGGACACATGGCCGCTTGCGCTCAGCCAACCATGCAGGAACGCATCGCGCCGGGCGGGGAAAAGCTGACGATCATAGTCCCTTAACGCATCTGAAACGGTGCTCAGCACATCAACACCAGCGGTCGGTGCCAGCGCGCCTAGGATATCTGCAACCCGCCCTGAAAAGCGGTAGTTGTTATAGGCAAAGGTGAACCCGGATTTCCGGTAGTTGTCCTGCTGCTCGACCACGCCATCCAGACCCATGTTGCGCGCGGCACAGTGGGCCAGCGCGTGCTGCGCAATCTCAAGCCCGTGGCCATGGTGTCTGTATTCTGGCTTGACGATGTAGAAACCCAAAAAGGCAAAATCATCGTCGTAGTTCACCGCCGAGACAGACGCGATCAATTCGCCATCCAGAAAACCTCCCAAGAACCCATCGGGATCAGTTGTACGAAAGCACTCGGCATCGTGACGACCCGGATTCCACCCCTCGCGCCCGGCCCAATCCACAGCCTCCTGCAACTCATCAGCGGACAAGGGGCGGATAACATAATCAGACATGCGAACATCCCGTGTTGCGAATTGCATTCAGAATGCCGCAACCGGGGCAGAAGAACCAGCATGTTTGGAAGGTTTGGTATCTGGAGCGGGCGAGGCGATTCGAACGCCCGACCCTAACCTTGGCAAGGTTATGCTCTACCCCTGAGCTACGCCCGCATCAGATACACATGTGGTCCGAAGACCTCTCAATGGAGCGGGCGAGGCGATTCGAACGCCCGACCCTAACCTTGGCAAGGTTATGCTCTACCCCTGAGCTACGCCCGCGCCGTTGAGTGAGGAGGGATGTATAAATTCCCACGCGGGGCTGCAAGCGGAAAAACACAAAAAGCGGGAAAAATCTTTTCGACGGAATCCGGCCCGTGATCCGTTCAACCCGTAATGCAAATCAGTAAAACACAGGCAGGAGGTGCCGTCATGATATCCGTTGCAGACCTGAAGATCGTGACACTTGCCGCGATGATTCTGATCGGCGCTGCCATCCTGAAGCCGGACCTGCATGAACATGATCAGTTCACACCGGTTCTGCTGGGTGCACCGCAGATCGAAACAACCGTTCTGGCAGGGTAACACCCGCCAGACGGCCTAAAGCGCCAGAATCAGGTTTGCGAAAGCCGCCCCCAGAATGGCGAGGAACGTCAGGCTCATGCCGGCCTGCCGCAGGATGACGATCTGCGGCGTTCGCCCAAATCCGTACGCATGCAAAAGACGCCCCGCCAGCAACATCAGCCCCAGCAGATGGACCAATATTCCGGCCGCGCCCTGAAGCTCAACCATGGCAATCAGCAGCAGGGAAATCGGGGCGTATTCGGCGCAGTTCGAGTGTGTCCGTATCGCCTTGATCATCAGCTTGCTGCCACCATCCCCGACCGAGATCTTATCGCTGCGTCGTTGCAGGATCACTTTGACGCTGAGTGTGACGTAGAGAATTGCGACCAGGGCCGCATAGATCGGGGTGATTGCAAGCATAATGGGTCTCCGCTCAATCATAGAAAAAGGCCGTGCGGTCTCCCGCACGGCCTGATGAACATTAGATTGTTTTATGGCTTATTCCAGTTCGATCAGAAGGTCCTTTGCGTCAATCTGGCCGCCGGGCTGGATATGCACGGCTTTGACCGTCGCATCACGCTCGGCATGGATACCGGTTTCCATCTTCATTGCCTCGATGGTCAGCAGCATGTCGCCTTCCTTGACCTGCTGGCCTGCGGTGACGGTAACAGTGGCCACAACACCCGGCATCGGCGCACCGACATGATCGGGGTTGCCGACCTCGGCCTTGGGGCGCGCCTGTGTGGTTGATGTGACCATCCGGTTCGGCACCCGGATCACACGCGGCTGGCCGTTGAGTTCGAAGAAAACCTTGACCTCACCTTTTTCATCCGTCTCGCCGATGGCCTGACACCGGATTTCCAGCGTCTTGCCGGGGTCGATCTCGGCCGTGATCTCTTCGCCGGGCTCCATGCCGTAGAAGAAGGTGCGCGTGGGAAGGGTGCGGACCGGGCCGTAAATCCGGTGACGGCCCATGTAATCCAGAAACACCTTGGGATACATCAGGTACCCGTTCAGGTCCTCGTCATCGACCTCTTTGCCTTCCAACTGCTTGGACAACTCGGCGCGGGTGGCTTCAAGATCGACGGCAGGCACGTCCTTACCGGGGCGCTGGGTGTTGGGGGCCTCGTCCTTCAGCACCTTCTTGATGATGGTGTTCGGGAATCCTCCCGGAGGCTGACCCAGATTGCCGCGCATCATGTCGACGACCGAGTCGGGAAAGGCCACATCTGTCGCCGGATCCTCGACCTGTTCGCGGGTCAGGCCCTGACTGACCATCATCAGGGCCATGTCGCCAACAACTTTCGACGACGGCGTTACCTTTACGATATCGCCGAACATCTGGTTCACATCGGCGTACATCTGCGCGACCTCGTGCCAGCGCTCTTCCAGACCCAGACTGCGCGCCTGCGCCTTGAGGTTGGTGAACTGACCGCCCGGCATCTCGTGCAGATACACCTCGGACGCCGGGGCCTGCAGGCTCGATTCGAAGGCCGCATATTGACCGCGCACTGCCTCGAAGTAATCGCTGATCTCGCGGATGGCCTTGATGTCCAGCCCGGTGTCACGGTCGGTGTGGCGCAGGGCCTCGACCACGGTGCCCAGCGTCGCCTGGGAGGTGTTGCCGCTGAAGCTGTCCATTGCGCAATCCACCGCGTCCACACCCGCCTCAGAGGCGGCAAGGATGGTGGCGCTGGCGATGCCGGCCGTGTCATGGGTGTGGAAGTGGATCGGCAGTCCAACCTCTTCCTTCAGCGCCCGGATCAGAATCTTGGCCGAGGCTGGTTTCAACAGGCCCGCCATATCCTTCAGACCCAGAATATGCGCGCCTGCGTCGCGCAGTTCCTTGGCCATGCCGACATAGTATTTCAGGTTATATTTGGCGCGATCAGGATCCAGAATATCGCCGGTATAACAAACGGTGCCCTCGCAGATCTTGCCGTTGTCGATAACAGCATCCATCGCAATACGCATGTTCTCGACCCAGTTCAGCGAGTCGAAGACGCGGAAGACATCAATGTTTTTCGATGCCTGGCGCACGAATTCCTGCACCACGTTGTCGGGGTAATTGGTGTAACCAACCCCGTTCGCACCCCGCAGCAGCATCTGCGTCATCAGGTTCGGCATTGCCTCACGCAGGTCGCGCAGTCGCTGCCATGGGCATTCCTGCAGGAACCGGTAGGCCACGTCGAAGGTCGCACCGCCCCAGCACTCGACCGAAAACAGCTGCGGCAGGTTCGCGGCATAGGTTGGCGCCACCTTGATCATGTCGATCGACCTCATCCGGGTCGCCAGCAGCGACTGGTGTCCGTCTCGCATGGTGGTGTCGGTGATCAGCAGCTGCCGCTGCGCCTTCATCCAGTCGGCCACAGCCTGCGGGCCTTTCTGCTCCAGCAGGTTGCGCGTGCCCATCCGCGGCTCAGCCTTCGGCGCGGGGGGCTTGGCGACTTTCAGGTCGGCACGAGGTTCGGGGCGGCCCTTGGTTTCGGGATGACCATTCACCGTGATATCGGCGATATAGGTCAGAACCTTGGTGCCCCGGTCGCGGCGGCGCTTGAAGGCAAACAGATCCGGCGTCGTGTCGATGAACTTAGTGGTGTATTCATTCGACAGGAAGGTCGGGTGCTTCAGCAGGTTGATGACGAAATCGATATTGGTGCTGACGCCGCGAATTCGGAACTCGCGCAGGGCGCGGTCCATCCGGCTGATCGCCTTCTCGGGTGTCGGCGCCCAGGCAGTGACCTTTGTCAGCAGCGAGTCGTAATACCGCGTAATCACCCCGCCCGCATAGGCCGTGCCGCCATCCAGACGAATGCCCATGCCCGTGGCCGAGCGGTAGGCGGTGATACGCCCGTAGTCGGGGATGAAGTTGTTCTGCGGGTCTTCTGTGGTGATCCGTGTCTGCAGCGCATGACCGTTCAGATGCACCTCTGCCTGACTGGTGGCACCGGTGGCTTCGGCCAGCGTTTTGCCTTCGGCGATCAGGATCTGCGCTTGAACGATATCGATGCCGGTGACCTCTTCGGTGACCGTGTGTTCGACCTGTACGCGCGGGTTTACCTCGATGAAGTAGAACTTGCCCGTCTCCATATCCATCAGAAACTCGACAGTGCCCGCGCATTCGTAATTCACATGGGCACAGATCTTGCGGCCCAGTTCGCAAATCTCGGCGCGCTGATCTTCGCTCAGGTACGGGGCAGGGGCGCGTTCGACGACCTTCTGGTTCCGGCGCTGGACCGAGCAGTCGCGTTCATAAAGGTGATAAATCTCACCATGCTTGTCGCCCAGGATCTGCACCTCGACATGGCGGGCACGGATGATCATCTTTTCCAGATAGCCTTCGCCATTGCCAAAGGCGGCCTCAGCCTCGCGGCGGCCTTCCAGAACCTTTTCTTCCAGCTCATCCTCCGACTGGATCGGGCGCATCCCGCGCCCGCCGCCGCCCCAGGACGCCTTGAGCATCAGCGGGTATCCGATCTCGGCGGCCTCCTTGCGGATCGCGTCCATGTCATCACCCAGAACTTCGGTGGCCGGAATGACAGGCACACCGGCCGCGATGGCCACGCGCCGCGCGCTGGCCTTGTCACCCAGTGCACGCATGGTCTCGGCCCGGGGGCCGATGAAGGTGATGCCGTTTTTGACACAGGCATCCACGAAATCCGGGTTTTCGGACAGCAGGCCATAGCCCGGATGGATCGCATCCGCGCCGCAGTGTTTGGCCACGCGGATGATCTCGTCAATCGACAGATACGCCGCGACCGGACCCATGCCCTCGCCAATCTGATATGCCTCGTCCGCCTTGAACCTGTGCAGGCCCAGTTTGTCTTCTTCAGCGTAAACAGCGACGGTGCGTTTGCCCATCTCGTTTGCTGCGCGCATGACGCGGATGGCAATCTCGCCGCGATTGGCGATCAGGATCTTGTTGAAGTCTGTCATATCAGGTCCCGGTCTTTGGTGTTTGGGCGTCTTATTGGGCGGAGAATACGCACAGGTACATCCGTTCTTCTGGGTAGAACCGGCATGTTATCGCTCGCAAACGCCCTTTGGCCTCGGCACACTTATAGGGATGCCGCGTTGCAGCATCAATAATTTAGCGTTTCGTCTCAAACTGACATAAATCGGCCAGTCCCATCTGACCCATATTCGCGTGCAGATCCCGCCTCAGGATATCGATCACATGCGCGGGGCCTTTCGCGCCAAGTGCCGCAATACCGTACAAAAAAGCGCGCCCCAGCATGACGAAATTCGCGCCCAGCGACAGCGCGCGCAAGATATCCAGCCCGCCTTCGACACCGCTGTCGAATATCAGTGGCAGGCGGGTCGCGTTCCGGATCGCGGGAAGAACCTCGATGCTGGCCGGGGCTGCATCGAACTGTCGGCCCCCGTGATTCGACACCCACAGGGCGTCCACACCCACCTGTCCCAGCCTGTCCGCATCCTCGGGGCGTAGGATGCCTTTCACGACAAACGGCCCATCCCAATGATCGCGCAGCCATTTGACGTAATCCAGATCCGGAGAGGTTCGCAGCAGGTATCCGACATGGGCCGTCGGCGGCAGATCACCGGGGTCATCGATATACTTGTCCAGTGTGCGCATGTGTGGAACACCGCTGCGCAGCATGCCCAGCGCCCAGGCGGGCCTTTGAGCGATCTGCGCCAGCAGGCGCGGTGTCAGTTTCGGCGGCTGCCGCAGGCCCGAGCGTGTTTGCCGCTCCCTGCGCGAGGCGACAGGGACATCAGCGGTCAGAACCAGGGTTCGAAATCCCGCCCGGCGCGCCCGGTTCAGCATGTCCATGCGAATCTCGGGGTCCCTTGGCGGATACAACTGGAACCACGCGGTCTCGCCCAGATAGGGGGCCAGGTCTTCTGGGCTCTGACTGGCCACCGTCGACAGCGAATAGGGAATGCCTGCTTTGGCGGCGGCCTGTGCCAGCAACCGCTCCGCATCAGGCCAGACCAGACCGGACATCCCGATCGGCGCAATACCGAAGGGCAAAGGACAGGTGCCGCCCAAGATTTTCACTGACGTATCGAATTCAAGGTCCCCATGCAGGATCGAGGGGCTCAGACGGACATCATCCAGCGCCTTTCGATTGCGATGCCGCGTCGTTTCAATCCCGGTGCCACTGTCGATATATTCCCACACGAAGTGCGGCAGCCGACGGCGTGCGCGGCGTTTCAGATCGGGTATGCCGGGATAGGTACTGTGCAGGCCCATAAGGATTGATCCGGCCTGCGGGGCGATTCGGCAAGGTTTTCAAGCGGCTTCCGGCGATGGGCGTTTACCCGTTGCAGGAACGCGCCTTGCCTGCTCCAGCGCCCCGGCGGCGACGTGAACCTGATTGCGCCCCTTGTCCTTGGCGACATACAGCGCATCATCCGCGGCACGCATCAAATCCTGCGGCATGGTGCCGTGGGCGGGGTAATGCGCGACCCCGACCGAGATTGTGATACGGGGCAGGGCCTTTTCACCATAGCGGACAATGACCGCCTCGACCGACTGGCGCAACTGCTCGGCACGGGTCATGGCATCTTCGGGGCTGTTGTCGGGCAGGATCAGCATGAATTCCTCGCCGCCGATGCGGCAGGCGATCTCGTCCCGGTCGCAACCCTGTTCCAGCGCCGCGCCGACGGCACGCAACACCATGTCTCCGGCGTCATGACCGTGCGTGTCGTTGAATTTCTTGAAGTGGTCCACGTCCACGGCAATCAGGCTCAGCGCTGCGCCGGTCTGCTGGCTGCGGCTGATGGCCTTGCGCAATGTCTCGGTCATGTGGCGGCGGTTGAACAGCCCGGTCAGCGGGTCGCGCACCGACTGGTCATGCAGTTGATCGCGCATACGGACATTGGCGATTGCCATGCTGATCTGTTCGGCGCACAGCTGCGCCAGCTTGCGGCTTTTATGGAAACAGGCTTCACGCCCCTCAGCTGCACGCAGATGCAACAGACCAACGGTTTCCCCGTGGGCCAGAATGGGAAAACAGAAATAGGGCCGTCCGTCATGCGGTTCGGCATGTTCGCAGACAAAATCGATCTCTGAGGCACCGAACTCATAAGTCCGGCCGCGCCTCAAACCCCAGCATCCTTCCGGATGGATATGAGATTTATGCGTTCCCCCGTTCCAGCTGGCACATCCGTCCAGCACATCGCGCGAGTTGGAATAGACGTACACGCTGCCCTCAGCCTCGGGCAGGATATGGGTCATAAAGCGGGCCACCATGTCGAAAAGCTCATCCAGTGAGCGGCTTGATTGCAACCACTCGTTCAACTCGCCCAGCAGGCGCACCTCGCGCGCCAGGCGAAGCTGCTCTCCCATCAGTTCGCGTTCTTTCACGGCCCGTTTGCGCAGATCACGCATCTGGCGGCGGTTGGTGCGGTGGACAATCAGGATGACAGTGGTCAGTGCCAGCAGCGCGACACCGCTAAGAAACACCAACGACCAACGCACACGGGTAATGAACAGGGTCCTGAGATCGGTGATGTCCGAATAGAACTCGATAGCGCCCAGGAATACGCCATCCACGGTGATCGGCGTATAGACTTCGGCCACATGGCGGCTGCCCGGGCCGGTTCGCTTAGCGGGGTCGTTGTCAAATGAATCAACCTCTGTCGCGGGCTTTTCTTCGTGGTTGTAGTAGACCCTTCCGGCGGCGACGACCGACTGGAAGTAAGGTTTTGTATTCACGGCCCCAATATCGTTTGCACGGGTCGACCAGAACACCTGACCGGATGCGTCAAACAGCTTGAACCGATAAATATCCGAGGTTTCGGGCAACAGCATCAGGAATTCCGCGTCATGCTCGTTTAACTCATGGAACCGAAACGTTGCATCCAGATTGTTCAGATGGCTTTCGACCTGACGGCTTAGCCGCATGGCGTCTTTTCGCAGGTCCGATTCCAACATGCGGTCTACAACCGGGGCTGGGGTCGCATAAATCCCCCATCCCGCTGCCGCTGTCAGCGCGATCAGAATCAAGGTCACACCCACAAGTTTCAGCCGTGACGACCCGCCCGCCAGTTCCGTCGCTTCCATCTGTTCCACTCCCGCAGCCATGGAACCAGCATCCGGGTCAGGACTTGACAGAGGGTTAACAGCCCTACAGGACAGCGGCATCTTTGTTTAGAATTGAATGCAAAAAGACCTGAAAAATCCCCGCGAACAAGCCGTGAACAAACTCTTTCCCTTGGCGATCATCCGGCGTAGTTTGGGGGCATGAGCAGTTTTGACGAAATGGACGCCTTCGAAGGCGCATCGCTGTCGGCGCGGGCTATGGCCGTGCGCCCTTCGCCCTATCTGGATGATCTGAACCCGGCGCAACGTGACGCGGTCGAACGTCTGGACGGCCCGGTTCTGATGCTGGCCGGGGCGGGGACGGGCAAGACCAAGGCGCTGACGGCCCGGATTGCGCATCTGCTCAACACGGCGCGCGCGCGCCCGAACGAGATTCTGTCGGTGACCTTCACCAACAAGGCCGCGCGCGAGATGAAAGAACGAGTAGGCCGCTTGCTGGGCCAGCCAGCTGAAGGAATGCCATGGCTGGGCACCTTCCATTCTATTTGCGTCAAACTGCTCCGCCGCCACGCGGAACTGGTCGATCTGAAATCGAACTTCACGATTCTGGACAGCGACGACCAGCTGCGCCTGCTCAAGCAATTGGTTCGGGCCGCCAATATCGATGACAAACGCTGGCCGGCGCGGATGCTGGCGGGGATCATCGACGACTGGAAAAACCGTGCGCTGACGCCCGACAAGGTGCCTGTGGCGGATGCCGGGGCCTATAACAACAAGGGCATTGAGCTCTATGCCCAATACCAGACCCGCCTGCGCGAGTTGAATGCGGTGGATTTCGGCGACCTGCTGTTGCACATGGTCACGATTTTTCAGACCCATCCGGATGTTCTGGAACAATACCAGCGCTGGTTCCGCTACATCCTTGTGGATGAGTATCAGGATACCAACGTTGCCCAGTACCTGTGGTTGCGGCTGCTGGCCGGGGGTCACAAGAACATCTGCTGCGTGGGCGATGACGACCAGTCGATCTATGGCTGGCGCGGGGCCGAGGTCGGCAACATCCTGCGGTTCGAAAAGGACTTTCCCGGTGCCTACGTGGTGCGGCTGGAACAAAACTACCGCTCGACCCCACATATTCTGGCGGCGGCTTCCAACGTCATTCGGGGCAACGAAAGCCGTTTGGGTAAAGAGCTTTGGACCGATGCCAAAGACGGCCACAAGGTCAACCTGATCGGCCATTGGGATGGCGAGGAAGAGGCCCGCTGGATCGGTGAGGAAATCGACGCGATGCAGGGCGGGACGCGCG
Source organism: Ruegeria sp. SAZD013 (assembly GCF_059612525.1). NCBI lineage: Bacteria > Pseudomonadati > Pseudomonadota > Alphaproteobacteria > Rhodobacterales > Roseobacteraceae > Ruegeria > Ruegeria sp. SAZD013. Next base: position 145,853 of record NZ_JBXWQT010000029.1, read on the forward strand.
GTATCCGTCCGATGAACCTTGATGAGATGGCGATTCTCGTCCGTGCCTCGCACCAGATGCGCGCCTTCGAGGACCGGTTCCTGACCATCGGTCTGCCCTATAAGGTGATCGGCGGCCCGCGTTTCTACGAGCGGATGGAGATCCGCGATGCCATGGCCTATTTCCGGCTGGTGACCAGCCCCGAGGATGATCTGGCGTTCGAGCGGATCGTGAATACGCCTAAACGCGGATTGGGCGACAAGGCGCAGCAGGCCATTCAGATTGTGGCGCGCGAGAACGGCGTGTCTCTGGTCGAAGGTGCCCGGATCGCAGTCGACAATGGGCTGATCAAGGGCAAGGGCGGCAAAGCGCTGCGCGAATTGATCGACGGGTTGGCCCGGTGGAATGCGATGACACGCGGTCCCCGGATTGAGGTCGATGATGACACTGTTATCGATGATGGGGTTTCGCCGATCCGATATGGCGCGCCCGAGCATACCCATATCGAACTGGCCCAGATCATTCTCGACGAATCCGGCTATACGGCCCATTGGCAGAACGACAAGACCCCCGAAGCGCCGGGGCGTCTGGAAAACCTCAAGGAACTGGTCAACCAACTGGACAATTTCGAAAACCTGCAAGGGTTTCTGGAACATGTCAGCCTGGTCATGGACAATGAGCAGGATGGTGACGGCGCTAAAGTCTCGATCATGACCCTGCACGCGGCCAAGGGGCTGGAGTTTCCCGTCGTTTTCCTGCCGGGGTGGGAAGACGGGCTGTTCCCCTCGCAGCGGTCGATGGACGAAACCGGCCTCAAAGGACTCGAGGAAGAACGCCGTCTGGCCTATGTCGGCATCACCCGCGCCGAAGAGGTTTGTACGATTTCCTTCGCCGCTAACCGGCGGGTATTCGGGCAATGGCAGAACTCAATGCCGTCACGGTTCATTGACGAGTTGCCCGAGGACCATGTCGAGGTGCTGACACCTCCGGGCCTTTATGGTGGCGGTCATCAGACGGCGGGCATAGAAACCCGCGCGGCCGAAGCCAACGTCTATAACTCGCCGGGCTGGAGACGGCTGCAGGCGCGGCAGGGCCAATATGGCATGTCGCAACCCCGCGAAAGCCGCAACACGGTGATCGACGCCACCGCACTGGCCAGTTTCACGCTGGGCGAGCGGGTGTTTCACCAGAAATTCGGTTATGGCGCGGTGATCGGGATCGAAGGTGACAAGGTCGAGGTCGATTTCGACAAGGCGGGCATCAAGAAAGTGGTCTCGCGTTTTCTGACCAACAAGGATGACGTCCCGTTCTGAGGCGTCATATCCCGTCGACCAGAACCAGATTGGTGGTTGCGGTGGCCTTTCGGATCTTCGCCAGTTCGATGTAATCCGGGTCGTCCTTCCAGGCTTTCGCCGCTGCAAGATCCGGAAACTCCATCAACACAATCCCGCCTTCTGGCCAATCGCCTTCGATCCGTTCGACCGGTTTGGATGAGACCGTCAGCAGGCGACCGCCGTGGCGGTCGAAGATCGGCATGAAACCTGCCAGATAGCCCTGGTACCCGTCGGGGTCGTGAATGTTGATCTGCGCAATGAAATAGGCGGCCATGGCGTCCTCCGCATCAGAAGTCAGGATGCCATCCTACACCAGTGTCTGAAAAACAAAAAACGGCGGTTCCCAGGGAGGAGGAAAGGGAACCGCCGTCTTGTCAACATCAGAGCAGGGAGGAGGAGAGCCCTGATGTATGCGAACCCGGGTTTGAACCCGGTATGAGGAAGACGCGGCGATGTCAGGGAGGAGGAAGACATCGCCGCGCGCTTTCAACATCAAGGCAGGGAGGAGGAAGCCCCGATGTATCCGTGTCCGGCAGGTTGAGGCCGGTATAAGGTGCGGCAACGTCAGGGAGGAGGGAGACGCTGCCGCTGATTACAGACCCTAAGGGAGGAGGAAGGGCCTGATCTCAGTATGCTTGTTGCGCTTATCGCGCGGATTGTTCGCTCGCTGCCTGCATGGCAACGCGGCGGATCATCGAGCGGTGCAGGCCAAGATCGGCTAGCTCGCGGTTCGACAGAGCGGACAGTTCATTGACGGTCTGGCGGTACAGGCGATAGCGCACGAACCGGGTCTTTGCGTTTTCCAAAACTGCGCCAAAACCAAACGCCGGTGCGTTCTTTACTGCTGTATGCGTGCTTGCGACTGCCATGCTCATCATCCGTATCTTTTTGTCTTGCCGGTATCGTCCGGCCCTTGCTTGAGACTGAAGATAGGCAAATGCTGCAATTGCACAATAGGTCACGACATCAATGCTGCTATGCAGCAAATGCATAGATTGGCTCAGTTTTTTCTTCCTGCCGCGATGCGCCTTGAAAATATGGGGTCGACCCTAGGTCAGCTTTTGCGGCGACATCTGGCTCTTCACGGCGGCCTGCCTTTGAATTGAGCGCGCTCGGCGGGAAAATGGGCAAAACATATCCGTTCTGATGTTGACAAGGCATGGGTAAATCGCTCGTGGGAAATCATGGGGCGATGTGGTCGCGTGGGGGAGATTGCCGGAAAGCGATCCGAAATTCTGAACGATTCGAAGGGCTGATTGTGCATTTGGGGCTAATATTTCCAGTCCAAAAGAAAAGCAGGCAAATTTCTTGGGAAATCGCGGGAAAAAATTCGGCCGCAGAATTTTCTATATATAGGGGTGGGTTTTTCATCATCCGCTAAAACTGGTGTCATAGGACTCGAATCCTTCAATGATATTCCGCTCTGGCCGTGTTCCTCATGACACGCTGCGCAAGTTTCCTATTGATTTCCATGAATTCCCATGTCATCCCTAATGCATCCGATGAGGACGAGGCAGCAGGGGCACCAAACGACCCCGACCAAAAATATTCAGGTTTCATACAGGCATCTCGCTTTCATCAACCAAGAGATCCGGCGCGCGGGCGAGCAGACATCCCCCCAGGTGGCGCGCGCAGCTGGACATCCCGCTTAGCGGGTCAATGCGGCGGGTTGATCAGTGGCAGCAGATCAACCCGCCGTTTTTCATCCGGGGGGGCCGTGAATTCAAGGTGGGGCGCAAGCGAAAGGGACAGTCGTCTTGGCGCGCAGGTTTAGAGGTGAGAGCCACCACAAGGTGGATACGAAGGGCAGGGTGTCGATCCCGGCCTCGTTTCGCCGTGTGCTTGAATCGTCCGATCCCAACTGGCAGCCCGGTGACAACCCTGAACTGGTGATTGTCTATGGCGACCATCGCCGCAAGTTCCTTGAATGTTATACCATGCAGGCGATTGACGAGGTTGATGCCAAGATCGATGCCTTGCCGCGTGGCTCGATGCAGCGGCGGATGTTGCAGCGCATGTTCCACGGTCAGTCCTTCCCGACCAACGTGGACGAAACCGGGCGTCTTGTGCTGCCCGCCAAGCTGCGCAGCAAGATCAGTCTGGAAGGAGAGGCGTTCTTTATTGCCGCAGGTGACACCTTTCAGATCTGGAAACCCGAGACCTACGAGGTCGAGGAACTGGCCAAGACCGAAGAATGGATGGATGATCTGCCTGACGATTTTGATCCGATGCAGTTCCTAGATGGCACCGGGGATGCGTAACGGCATGGCCGGCGCTGCGTCCTCATCAGAAAAACCACATATTCCCGTTCTGCTGCGCCCCTTGCTGGCTGCGGTTGCGCCGGTCACTGGCATCTGGCTGGACGGCACGTTTGGCGCGGGCGGCTACACGCGCGGGCTGTTGGAGGCCGGGGCGGACAAGGTTATCGGTGTAGACCGAGATCCGCTGGCCTTTGAAATGGCGGCAGATTGGGCGCAGGATTACGGCGACCGGCTGGTGATGCAGCCCGGCGTATTCTCGCGCATGGACGAATACGCGCAGGACCTGGACGGCGTTGTACTGGATCTTGGCGTGTCCTCGATGCAGCTGGATCAGGCCGAGCGCGGGTTTTCCTTCATGAAGGACGGTCCGCTGGATATGCGGATGAGCCAGCAAGGCGAAAGCGCCGCCGATCTGGTAAACACCGCGACCGAGGCGCAACTGGCCGATATCCTGTTCCACTATGGCGAAGAACGCGCCAGCCGCCGGATTGCCAAGGCGATTGTCAGGGCACGAACCGAGGCGCCGATCACAACAACCCTGCGACTGGCCGAGATTGTCGAATCCTGCCTGCCGCGTCCGAAACCGGGGCAATCGCATCCCGCAACGCGCAGTTTTCAGGGCCTGCGGATCGCGGTGAATGCCGAATATGAAGAGCTGTTTCAGGGCCTTATGGCTGCCGAACGTGCGCTGAAACCCGGTGGGCAGCTGGCCGTTGTCACCTTCCATTCCATCGAGGACCGGATGGTCAAACGGTTCTTTCAGTCGCGCGCGGGCAAGACAGGGCGTGCGAACCGCTATGCGCCCGAGATGGAACAGGACCAGCCGCAATTTACGCTGAAGACCCGCAAGGCGGTGGGGCCCGACGAACAGGAATTGCAGGAAAACCCGCGCGCGCGCTCGGCCAAGCTGCGTGTTGCGATCCGTACCGATGCTCCGGCGGGGGAAATTGAGGCCCGCGCCATTGGAACGCCTCAACTGGGGGGAAGGGCAAGATGAAGAGTGTTTTGTATGTGTTGACTGCCCTGTCCGTGTTCGGATTGGCGCTTTGGGCCTATCAGGAGAATTATCGCACCCAACAGGTGGTGAAGGAAACGCAATCCCTGCAACGCGAGATCGGCATGGCGCAGGTGCGGCTGGCGGTCCTGAACGCCGAATGGGCCTATTTGAACCGCCCCGACCGGCTGCGAGAGCTGGCAGACCTGAATTTTGAACGTCTTGGTCTGCTGCCTCTGCGGGCCGAACAGTTCGGGCGCGCCGATCAGATTGCCTTTGCCGAGGATCCTGACCTGCCCATCGTTGACCCGATTGAATTGCAGGCCATCACCGACGTTCAGGCCTTGGGCGAGGTGCAGATCCCATGACACGCACGCCCCTTCGCCCACTGGCCCGTATCCTTGACGCCCGCGCTCGGGGCGAAAACCCAAAGGCGATCGAGCGTGAAAACATCCGCAAGCGCCACGAAGACATGAAAGACCGCGCCCGCGCCCGCGCCGAAGGGCGTCTGCTGGTGCTGGGGTTGTTCTTCTTTTGCGCTTTCACGGTGGTTGGCGTCCGCATGGGTATGTTGGCAACGTCCGAGGCGCAGGAGCCGCTGGCCAATGCGCCGGGGGCTGCGATTGCCATGCAGCGCGCCAATATCGTCGACCGCGAAGGGCGCATTCTGGCAACCAATCTGGACACTTATTCCGTCTACGCGCAGCCACCGCTGATGATCGACCCGATTGCGGCAGCAGATCAGCTGGTCGCGATCTTCCCCGATCTGGATAAAGAGCGTCTGGTCAAGGACTTCACCGGCAACCGCAAGTTCCTGTGGATCAAGAAACGCATCTCGCCCGAACAGAAACAGGCCGTGCACGACATCGGTGATCCCGGCATCCTGTTTGGCCCGCGCGAAATGCGCCTCTATCCCAATGGCAAGCTGGCCGCGCACATCCTTGGCGGCTCCGGCTTTGGCCGCGAGGGCGTCAGCGCCGCCGAGGTGATCGGTGTGGCCGGGGTGGAAAAGCAGTTTGACGACTATCTGCGCGATCCCGCCAACGGCAACAAGCCGCTGCAACTGTCGCTGGACCTGACCATTCAGGCCGCGGTCGAACAAGTGCTCTATGGCGGTATGAAGATCATGAATGCCAAGGGCGCGTCGGCGGTTCTGATGAATGCGCATACGGGCGAGGTTGTATCCGCCGCCTCGCTACCCTCATTCGATCCCAATGATCGCCCACGCCCGCCGACCTCAGGGTTTGATCCCTCGGACAGCCCGCTGTTCAACCGCTATGTGCAGGGCGTGTACGAGCTGGGGTCAGTCTTCAAGATTTTCACCGCCGCGCAGGCGGTTGAACTTGGGCTGGTAAACTCGAACACCATCATCGATACATCCGGCCCGATGAAGATCGGGCGCTTCCCGATCGGAGAGTTCAACGGCAAGAATTACGGCAAGATCAGCGTGGCGGATGTGATCGTCCACAGTTCGAACCGTGGCACCGGGCGTCTGGCGTTGCAGATCGGCGCGCAGCGGCAGCAGGACTTTCTGAATGCGCTCGGCATGTTCGACCCGACCCCGTTCGAGATTGTCGAGGCCACGGGCGGTGTGCCGCTGAAGCCAAAGAAATGGGGCGAGTTGAGCACTGTGACCATCTCCTACGGCCATGGCCTGTCAACCAGCCCGATGCATCTGGCAGCGGGATATGCGGCGATTGCCAATGGTGGGCACTATGTCAGCCCGACCATCCTGCGCCAGAACGGCCCGCAATACGGCCCCCGTGTGATGTCGCAGGGAACCGCGCGTCAGGCGCAGAAAATGTTGCGCAAGGTGGTGACGGATGGCACTGCCAGCTTTGGCGAGGTGAAAGGGTATGACGTGGCTGGCAAGACCGGCACGGCAGACAAGCCCAAGCCACGCGGCGGGTATTACGAAGACAAGGTCATCGCCACTTTCGCAACGCTCTTCCCGGCCTATGATCCGAAATATGTTCTGATCGTCACGCTGGATGAACCTTCAATCGTGGCTTACGGCGAAAAACGCCGCACCGCAGGCTGGACCGCGGTGCCTGTAGCTGCCGAACTTATTGGTCGCGTGGCACCTCTGCTGGGCTTGCGTCCCCGGCTTGAGCCTGAGGCGGGCGCTGCTATAACGCTGACCTCAAACTAGGCTGTCCGGCAAGAGGTGGGTCATGGGCACAAGGTCAAAGAAACTCAGCCAACTGGCCCTGACCGCGCGAGGCGGGGTAAACCCCGAGATCACCGGGCTGGCCGTTGACAGCCGCGAGGTGAAAGACGGTTTCCTGTTTGCAGCCCTTCCCGGCACGCGGGTTCATGGTGGTTCGTTCATCCAATACGCCCTGCGCATGGGGGCCGCCGCCATCCTGACCGATGCCGAAGGGGCGAGAATCGCAGCAGCTGAACTTGCGGTGTCGGATGCGGCGCTGGTGGTTGTCGAAGACCCGCGTCAGGCGCTGGCCGGGGCCGCCGCCCTGTGGTTCGGCGCGATGCCGCAGACCATTGTCGCGGTCACCGGAACAAACGGAAAAACCTCGGTTGCCACCTTTGTGCGCCAGATCTGGACCGAACTGGGCCATGCCGCCGTCAACCTTGGGACAACCGGTGTCGAAGGGGCATGGACAGCACCGCTGGCCCATACTACGCCCGAGCCGATCACCCTGCATCGCTGTCTGGCGGAAGCCGCCGAAAACGGCGTGACCCATGCCGCGATGGAGGCCTCGTCCCACGGCCTCGAACAGCGCCGCCTGGATGGCGTGCACCTTACCGCTGCCGGGTTTTCGAACTTCACGCAGGATCATCTGGATTACCACGAGACTTTTGAAGCGTATTTCGCAGCCAAGGCCGGGTTGTTCGACCGGGTTCTGCCGCAGGATGGCACGGCTGTTATCAACCTGAGCGATCCCAAGGGGTCTCGGGTCCGCCGGATCGCCGAGGCACGCGGTCAATCGGTGCTGACCGTCGGGTTGGGCGACGCCGATCTGTGCCTGATCAACCAGCGGTTCGATGCCACCGGGCAGGATCTGCGATTTGCGTGGCAGGGCCGGACCTTCCAGACCCGCCTGAACCTGATCGGCGGGTTCCAGGCCGAAAACATCCTGCTGGCCTGCGGGCTGGTGATTGCTGCGGGCGACAGCCCCGAACGGGTCTTTGAAACGCTGCCGCACCTGACCACCGTGCGCGGGCGTATGCAACTGGCCGCTACCCGCGACAACGGCGCGACGGTTTTTGTGGATTACGCGCACACCCCCGACGCCGTGGCCACCGCCCTCAAGGCGCTGCGTCCGCATGTGATGGGTCGTTTGATCGCCATTGTCGGCGCGGGCGGCGACCGCGATGCCACGAAACGCCCGCTGATGGGAAAGGCAGCCGCCAACCACGCAGATATGGTTTTCGTCACCGACGACAACCCACGCAGCGAAGACCCCGCCGCCATCCGCGCCGCCGTCATGGCAGGTGCACTCGAGGCAGCGGGCGACGTCAGCGTGACCGAGGTCGGCGACCGCGCCGAAGCCATTCTGCGCGGCATCGATGCCCTGCAACCCGGCGACGCGTTGCTGATTGCCGGCAAGGGCCACGAAACCGGGCAGGTCGTCGGCGATCAGGTGCTGCCCTTCGATGATGTCGAACAGGCCAGCATTTCCGTCGCCGCGCTGGACGGGAGGGTCGCATGACGCTCTGGACAGCATCCGAGGCCGCTCAGGCAACGGGTGGGCGGGTCACGGCCGACTGGACCGCTGATGGTGTCTCCATCGACACGCGCACCCTTCAACCCGGTGATCTGTTTGTTGCGCTGAAAGCGGCGCGGGACGGGCATGATTTCGTGGCTCAAGCGCTTGAGAAAGGCGCGGGCGCGGCTTTGGTCTCGCATATTCCCGACAACGTATCGCCAGACGCACCACTGCTGATCGTTGATGATGTGAAGGTGGCGCTCGAGGCATTGGGGCAGGCGGCTCGCGCCAGAACGAATGCGCGTGTGGTGGGGGTGACCGGCAGTGTCGGCAAGACGTCGACCAAGGAAATGCTGGCCGTGATCCTTGAAACACAAGGCAAAACCCATGCCAGCGTGGCCAGTTACAACAACCACTGGGGCGTTCCGCTTACCCTTGCACGGATGCCGCGCGACACTGAATTCGCGGTGATCGAGATTGGCATGAACCATCCGGGCGAGATTGCCCCGCTGGCCCGGCAGGCCCGCCCGCATGTGGCGCTGGTCACGACCGTGGCGGCGGTGCATCTGGAAGCCTTCGAGAATGTGGCTGGCATCGCCCATGAAAAAGCTGCGATCTTTGAAGGGCTCGAACCCGGTGGCGCGGCAATCGTCAACGCAGATATCGACCACGCGGACATCCTGCGCCAAACGGCGCTTGGGCAGGGGGCCGGGATTGTTGATTTCGGCCAAGGCGCAACGGATTACCGGCTGACCGACGTTCAGCAGGCGGCGAACACCGTGAAAGCCGAGGCTGCCGTTTGTGAACAGGTAATCCGATTTGAGGTGAACTCTGCCGGTACGCATTTCGCCATGAACGCGCTGGGGGCCTTGGCAGCCTGCGTTGAATTGGGTGTTGATCTCGATGACGCCGTCGCAGGTCTGCGCGCATGGTCCCCGGTCAAGGGGCGCGGCGTACGGGAAAGCATTCCTCTGCCCGGCGGCGGGCAGATCGAACTGCTGGATGACAGCTATAACGCCAACCCGACCTCGATGGAGGCCGCGCTGGATGTACTCGCTGCCTCACAAGGCAAACGCCGCATCGCCATTCTGGGCGACATGAAAGAGCTGGGCACACAGGAAGTGGCGATGCACGCCGCCATGGCCGATGCCGAAGCGATGGCACATGTCGATCAGGTGCATTGTATCGGCCCGTTGATGCGGGCACTGCACCACGCGCTGCCCCCTGCCAAACGCGGTCTCTGGTCCGAAACCAGCGCCGAGATGGCCGGACGGTTGCCGTCGCTGGTCAGGGACGGCGATACTGTTCTGGCCAAGGGCTCTCTCAGCATGGGATTGGCCTCGATTGTTGACGGTCTGCGCAAAATGGGGCAAGGGGGCGCGCTTGATGGGTGATCACGCCCATGCGCCTCGTGTGAGAAAGGTATTGTCATGCTGTACTGGTTGACCGCCCTGTCGGATGGCGGGGATTTCTGGAACCTCTTCCGGTATATCACCTTCCGCGCAGGCGGTGCCTTCATGACGGCACTGATCTTTGGGTTCATCTTCGGAAAGCCCCTGATCAACGTGCTGCGCAGAAAGCAGGGCAAGGGCCAGCCGATCCGCAATGATGGCCCCGAGGGGCATTTTTCCAAGGCAGGCACGCCAACAATGGGCGGGTTGCTGATTGTCGGTGCTCTTGTGACCTCGACCCTTGTCTGGGCACGTCTGGACAACCCTTACGTCTGGATGGTGCTTTTCGTGACCCTGTCTTATGCGGCCATTGGATTCGCGGATGACTATGCCAAGGTGTCGAAACAGAACACCAAGGGCGTTCCGGGGCGGATGCGCCTTGCCTTGGGCGTGATCATCGCGGTGCTGGCCGCGCTCTGGGCGACGTTGCACCACCCCGAAGCGTTGCAGAATCAACTGGCCGTGCCGGTGTTCAAGGACACGCTGGTCAATCTGGGTATCTTCTATATCCCGTTCTCGATTGTCGTGATCGTAGGGGCCGCCAACGCGGTAAACCTGACCGACGGTCTGGACGGTCTGGCCATCATGCCAGCGATGATCGCCGCCTCGACGCTGGGCGTGATCGCCTATGCCGTGGGCCGCGTCGACTTTACCGAATATCTCGACGTGCATTACGTGCCGGGCACGGGTGAGATCTTTATCTTCACCTCTGCGCTCTTTGGTGCGGGTCTGGGATTTCTGTGGTACAACGCCCCCCCGGCGGCGGTGTTCATGGGGGATACCGGATCGCTGGCACTGGGCGGCGCGCTGGGCGCTATTGCGGTGGCCACCAAGCACGAGCTGGTTCTGGCCGTCGTCGGCGGCCTGTTCGTGGTCGAGGCGTTGAGCGTGATCATTCAGGTTCTCTACTTCAAACGCACCGGCAAGCGGGTTTTCCTGATGGCCCCGATCCATCACCATTATGAGAAAAAAGGCTGGGCCGAGCCGACCATCGTCATCCGCTTCTGGATCATCTCGCTGATTCTGGCGATGATCGGTCTGGCAACGCTGAAGGTGCGGTAAGGCTCCCGCCAGGTTCGGTGGGCCTGCGGCCCTCCTGCCACCTGTTGGGCCCGGCTCGCGCCGCAGCGCGAGCCTGACACGCCCCTTGTCATTGTGATTTTCTTCAGTGCAGTGTGGCCTCCAAATCCAAATCAAAGAAGGTGTGTAGAATGATCCCGGTCAAAGGCTTTTCAGGGCAGAAAGTTGCGGTTCTGGGATTGGGCCGGTCCGGTTTGGCAACCGCACGCGCCTTGCGCGCAGGCGGGGCGGAGCCGGTCTGCTGGGATGACAACCCGACAACCCGCGCCATAGCCGAAGGCGAAGGATTCTCCTGTGCCGACCTGCGCAAACAGGGGGCGTTTGACACTATTGCCACGCTCATCGTTTCACCGGGCATTCCGCATCTTTATCCCGAACCCAACCCCGTGGTTGCCGCAGCCTTGGACGCAGGCGTGCCTGTGGACAATGATATCGGGCTTTTCTTCCGCTCCTTCGCGGGGCCGGAATGGAGCAACTATGACACTCCGCCACGGGTCATCGCGGTCACCGGCTCGAACGGGAAATCCACCACTGCGGCGCTGATCCATCACATCCTGACCGAAGCCGGGCGCGAGGCGCAGCTGGCCGGAAATATCGGGCGCGGGGTCCTGGATATCGATCCGGGTGGCGATGGCTCGGTCGTGGTACTGGAACTTTCCAGCTATCAGACGGAACTGGCCCGTGCGCTGACCCCGGATGTGGCGGTGTTCACCAACCTTTCACCAGATCATCTGGACCGCCACGGTGGCATGGGCGGATACTTCGCGGCCAAACGAAGGTTGTTTGCCGAAGGCGGCCCGGACCGTGCGATCGTTGGAATCGATGAAACCGAAGGTGCCTTTCTTGCTGGCCAACTGGCCGAAGGGCCGGCGGATGACCGGGTGATCCGTATCTCGGTAACGCGAAAGCTGACCGGGCCGGGTTGGCAGGTCTTCGCGCGCAAGGGGTTTTTGTCGGAATACCGCAAGGGGCGGCAGGCCGGGTCCATCGACCTGCGCGCGATCAAGGGCCTTCCCGGTGCCCATAACCACCAGAACGCCTGCGCGGCGTATGCGGCCTGCCGGTCGCTGGGCCTTGCGCCACGCGTGATCGAAGACGCGCTGCACTCGTTCCCGGGCCTGCCCCACCGCAGCCAGATCATCGCCGAGGCCGACGGGGTTACCTATGTCAACGACTCCAAGGCGACCAATGTCGACAGCGCCCTGAAAGCGCTTATGGCGTTCAAAAAGATCCGATGGATCTGTGGCGGCCTTGAAAAGGAAGGCGGTGTCGCAGCCCTGAACGCAGCAGCGGATCAGGTGATCAAAGCCTATGTTATCGGTCGTGAGGCGGCGGGCTTTGCGATGCAACTGACGTCCGACGCACAGGTTTGTACCACGATGGAGGCGGCAGTGGCGCAGGCCATGGCGGATGCACAGGCGGGCGAGACCGTTCTGCTGGCCCCGGCAGCAGCAAGTTTCGATCAATATGACAATTTCGAACAGCGTGGCGACGATTTCACAGCGCAGGTGCAAAAACGGCTGGGCTAACACCGCACCTGCAACAGCCTGCCGGTACGTGTGGACATTTTTCAGTCAGATTGACACTTTGTTGGAATTGAGGTTGCGTCACCTTAAGTTCAATATAGAGGAAGCGGAAATGTCTGCACGCAAAATTCTCTCCATCCTTCCCGTCGTTGCGCTGGCCGGGGCCTGTGCCAATAGCGGGGCGAATTATGTTCCTATCATCGACGGGCCTGTGGGGCCGAACTACCAGTCCGATCTGGCCAATTGTCAGGCGCTGGCGCGGTCCCGCCCGACGCTGGACAGCAACACCGCAGGCGCTGCCGCCATCGGCGCGGCCGGTGCTGCGGCAACCACGGCAATTATCGACAACAGCGCCAGCGATCTGGGTCGCGCGGCGGCCGCTGGTGCTCTGGTCGGTGTGGGTGCCAGCGCGATCAGCAACACCCAGAACCAGGAAGTGATCGTGCGCAACTGCATGCGCGGTCGCGGCTACAACGTCGTAGGTTAATGTCGCGCAAACGGAAGTGTAGGTTAATGTCTGGCGGCAATGGCAACACCTGCGGCATGGCCTGATGACCACGCCCATTGAAAGTTGTAGCCGCCAAGCCACCCGGTGACATCCACCGCTTCGCCAATCGCATAGAGGCCAGGGACATCCTTGGCCTCCATCGTTTTCGACGACAGATCATCGTTATCTATTCCGCCCAGTGTGACCTCGGCAGTGCGATACCCTTCGGTTCCCGACGGTACCAGCCGCCAGTCAGACAGGGCCGCGACCAGTTCAGACAGCTTCGCGTCCGACTGATCGGCCAGATTGCCGGACATCGGAATGACTTGGCTCAGATACTCGACCAGCCGGGACGGCAGATGCCGCGCCAGTTCCGTTGTCAGCGCCTTGCGCCCGGCGTTTTGCCGTTGCGCACGCAGCAGATCGAACAGGGGCAGTTCGGGGATCAGGTTCACGCCGATCTCCTCACCTTCGCGCCAATAAGAGGACAGCTGCAAAACGGACGGCCCGCTGAGGCCGCGATGGGTGAACAACAGCGCTTCGTCAAAACTTGTGCGTTTGTTGGAAAGCCGCACGGGCAGGGAAACACCGGACAGGTCCTTGAACCGGCCATCCGAAAAGGTGAATGGCACCAGCGCCGCGCGGGTGTCGGTCACCCGCAGGCCAAACTGCCGGGCAATGTCATAGGCCAGCCCGGTCGCGCCCATCTTGGGGATGGATTTGCCCCCCGTGGCCAATACCAGATTGGCACAGGTCAGATGCAGGCGCTGCCCCTCACGCTCGACCTCCAGCGCGAATCCGATGCCATCTTTGCGCAGATCACGCAGCGCGGTCTGCACCCACAGCTCGGCACCGGCGCGGCTCATCTCGTTCAGCAACATCTGGATGATCTGCTTTGAAGAGCCATCACAGAACAACTGCCCAAGCGTTTTCTCATGCCATTTGATGCCGTGCCGGTTCACCAGATCGACAAAATCCCACTGCGTAAACCGCGCCAGCGCGGATTTGCAGAAATGCGGGTTTTGCGACAGGAAGTTGTCCGGGCCTGCATACATATTGGTGAAATTGCACCGCCCTCCGCCCGAGATGCGGATTTTCTCGCCCGGCGCCTTGGCGTGGTCGATCACCAGCACCCGCCCACCGCAACGGGCCGCGCACATCATGCCTGCCGCTCCGGCGCCCAATATGATCGTATCGAACCTCATGCACCGCCCTTGGCGTGGATTTTCGGCGATGACAAGGGTGAAACCCAGCGCATCGGGCCTGAGGCAAAGGATTTAGTTGTCAGGTGAATGATTCCCGGAAATTCGGGGCTTGAGCGCGGTGACACCCTTGCGTGGGGTCCGATTTGGGCTGGTTGTCGGGATTTTGCGCGGGTGTTTCGGGGCTGGGCTGGAAGGGCGCAGATCGCAGAAAACCACGTTCGGGTCCGGTCAAAATGCGGCACCGTTCAGGTTGTGCAGGGCACCTGATCCCGCCACGTGTGGGGCCACCAAACAGAGTGGTGACTGGCTTGACCGGCAGAAACGGTGAGGGCCGGGCAACGTTCGGATACTTTTTGGAGAATCGATTTCCGGTACCTGTCAGCCGCTGTTGCGTCGTACTGTCCGCCCGGTTCAGCGGCAACAGGAAGGTCCAATGCCAAGGACTTGACCGGGGTCAGCCCTCGCGCACTCCTAACGGGAAGTCTTGCCGCATCATCCCGTCTTGCCCGCCAAGCACCAAGCGCCACAGATGCCGGGTAAATTGGCCAAATTACACCGAAAAATATGTGCAAAAATAAAAATATGTCGACGGAAGTTCACTAAAACAATACAATAACCCTTATTATTTTGAACTTAACGCATTTTAGAAACCAAATCTCATCAGCGGGCCGATTAATGCCTCGTGATTTCCATTCAGGCCCGTGGCCCGTCCCGCGCAATGCAGCGCCATTCACACCCGTCGGCTGCATTTGCAATCGCAACACGCCTTTGATGCGTGCCAGCCTGCCTGTTTTCGCGGTGGCACATTTCAACAAGTTAAAGAGTTCCGAGACACGATCATGGGTATTAATCTGAATTTGAACAATCCAAGCGACCTTCCCAAGGCGCGGCTCAGGGCGATCCTGTTCCTTGATGCATGTGATTACTCTGCCGCCGTCCGCGAGGCCGAGCTTGAAACGCTGGCCAGAATCCGCCGCGATCTGAACTGCGTCAGCGATCTAGTTAACAGCTTTCGGGGCCGGGTGACCGGCCTGACCGGTGACGGGCTGTGCGCCGTCTTTCCAAGTGCGCGTGCCGCCGTCGAAACTGCGCTGGGGGTGCAGGATGTCCTGACCCATGCCCCCGACCGGTACGCCAAGGGGTATCGAATTGGGATACATCTGGGCGACACGTTCGAGGTTGACCAGCAGATCATCGGTGACGCCGTGAACACGGCAGCGCGCATCGAAAGCGTCGGCTCATCCGGCGAGGTTCTGGTCTCAAGCGTTGTGCGCAATGCGCTGCGCGGGCGGCAGGATTTCCTGTTCAACTCGATCGGGCGGCCCAATCTCAAGAATATCGGTGCCTCGCTCGAGCTGTTTAAAGTTGCACGCGCGACAATCGACGTCCCCTATGAGAAGGACGGAAAAGAACAGCCGGTTCCTGTTCCCGCCAACCCAACGGCTTTCCGGTCAGAACAGCTGTCGTTCACCTTACCGCGCCCGAATTTCGTGATCGGTCTGTTGTCTCCGGATGTAGGGGGTGGTTCCGAAACCGCGGCATTCGTGTCCAACATCGTTGCGGAACAGCTGTCCAAATCCCTTACCGAAACCGAAGCGCTTGAGGTTCAGGATTACCGGGTGCCGCAGATTGCGTTCCCGCAGGAACCTTTGTCGGCAGGGCCTGACCTGTTCCTGCAATGCCGCGCCTCGACCTGTGGCAGCATGTTGCAAGTGTCCGCCACAGCAATGCGGTCGGAAGACAGGAAAGTGATCTGGAGCCAGAATGTAGTGGCCGATCAAGGTGACTTTCTGGGTCAAAACTGCTCTGGGCTGACGTCGTTCATCAGTTATGCCACCGACGCCTTGCTGACGGCCTTGCTGAACGGGCGTCACATGCGCGACCCGGCCGCCCATCACGCGGCGAAAACCGCCGTTGCCGCCGTGCATCACCTGCTGACCATGACCGGGCCGGGGCTGGACCAGCTCGAGGCCGATATTCTGGCGGCTTACGAGCTTGATCCCAAGCCGGTCTATCTGGCGTGGCTGGCCTATGTCACGACCTTCAAGGTCGGCGAACGGTACGGTACCTGGGATGCCGCGCTGGAAGCGCAGGCGCGCGATCTGGCCCGCCGCGCGGTCGAGGCTGACCCGGATAACGGCACCGTTCTGGGCCTTGTCGCCCACGTGCACTCCTACGTGTTCCGAGAGTTTTCGGTGGCGCAGGATCTGGTCGACCGCGCGCTCGAGCTCAGCCCTTATCGGGCGATGAGCTGGGATTCAGCCGCCATGCTCTATTGCTACACGGATCGTCCGGCGCTGGCGGTTGAAGCCGCGCAGAAGGCGCGGCTTATCGGGCGGCACAGCCCATACCGGCACCTGTTCGACGGGGCCGGTTGCGTCGCCGCGCTGGTCAATGGCGAGTTCGAGAAATCCATCAGGTTCGGAGAATCCGTGATGGAGGTTCAGCCGCAGTTCAAAACCGTCATGCGCTATCTGGCTGCGGCTTACGGGCACGCAGGTGACCGGCAGCGAGGCGAGTTCGCCTTGCAGCGGTTGACCAGTCTGGAACCGGACATGTCGCTGGCCTGCATCCAGCAGGACCGGTTCCCGGTGCCAACACGGTTCAGCGCGCAACTGATGGAAAGCGGCCTGTCCAGGATCGGGTTGCCGCAATACGCTTGAAGTAGGGGTAAAAGTAGGGGGTTTACTTATGTCTTACGTGTCCACGCTCAACGGTTTCGGAATGATGGTCCGACGTGGTGAGCTGATCTCGTGCAAAGTGGTGAAACTGATGAACCTTGCCGGAACCGGTGGTCTCGGTGCCTCACCGGGGGACAATCGAAAGGCGTTGGACAATTTCATTTACGACGCGCAGAGGGAAAGCTTCATCGATTACCTCAATGCCATTCATGATCTGGATCCCGAGTTGCTGGATATTGAAAAACTGCGCGAGCTTACCGAGTTCATGCAGAACGAAGAATTCATCGACCCCTTCAGGTCTGACAGCCGTGTAAAAGGTGCGAAAGACGAAGAGATCGGGAAACGCTCTGCCCTCGGCGCGGCGTCTGTCGCGATGAGCGCATCTTCGGCATTCGCACTGAACCGAAACCGCAATAGAAACCGCAATCGGAACAGAAACCGGAACCGAAACAGAAATCGCAATCGTAACAGAAACCGCAGCGATTTTGACGTCGGCGGCAGCGATGCCTCCTTCGGCTGGCGCGAGATGCGCGATCTGTGCCGGATCGGTATGCTGCCCGCATCCGGATTGCTGGGCAAGGTCTGGGAAAATATCGATCTTCTGCCGCCACCGGGGCCTGACGAAAGCATGAAGGAAACTGAATACCTGCTGATCCTGCAAGGGCGGCTCAAGTGGTCAAATCAGGCAACACGGCGCGAGGAAATCGTGGCGCAGGCAGGCTTTGGCATCGATGAATATCTCAGTCCGCTGGGCATTGACGAGAAGGGCGGCTTTGATGCGACCCGCGCGCTGATGACGATCCTGCTGGAACTGACGAATGAAATCGGCCTGACCTACAAGAACCGCTTCAGCCGGCCCAGACCCAATATTATCCAGCCGCTGATCCGGCCCTTTCTTCCGGTGCCTTATCATGCGGCTTACCCCTCGAACCACTCCTACCAATCCTTCGCGATTGCCGAACTGTTCTCGCGTCTGATCCCCGAACATCCGGGCACTGTCGCTTTGTTCCACCGCGCCCAGCGGATTGCTGAAAACCGCGAATGGGCCGGTTTGCATTATCCAAGCGACACAGCCGCCGGGCGAAGTCTGGCCAGAAAAACCGTGGCTTACCTGACCGAGGTTCTGGACGAACTGATGGACGAAGCACAAGACGAATGGCTGGGCTAAGGATCAACGCGAGGTGACGAAATGACCGCAGGAAACGAAGACTACGCACGCTATTACTATCTCTGGCATCTGGTCGCGATCAAAGCCTTGACCGTCAAGGCGCCCCTACCAGCCGACGGAGAGACCTGCCCGGAAATCGATACCGCGACCTGGGATTTCACAGGTCCCGCTCTGGCCGAGGCGAAAATCGCCCTGATCGACATGGGCGTGGCCCCGCATCACCCGAACCTGAAATCGCCGGACACCGGACCGGTTCCGGCGGACAGGGTCATTCGGGACGACGCCCTTGATCTGGCCAGCCACCCGTTCGGCGTCAAATACATCGACCGGTCGACTGTTGCGGCAGGGGCCGAGCATATCGAAGAACAGGTGCAACATCTGTCGGGCATTCAGGACCCCTTGGGCATTCCGGGCCTGACCTCTCAGGAACGGCGGGTGATTGCCGGGCTGAGGTCGGGTTTTGGCGTCAAACGTTACATCGATGCCTATGACGATCGCTATGCCGGGCACGGCACCAGCTGTGCCGGGCTGGCCTGCGGAACCAGCTTTGCAGCCGATCAATTCGGCAATACCGGCAATATCGCGGCGTATTACGGGGTCGATCCCAAAAGCAGGATTATTCCGATCACGACGTCGATCTCGCCCAGCCCGGAAGAATTGATTGCGGCGTTTCTTTATGCCCTCCACAAAGGCGCGCATGTCATCCTGTTTCCGCGCGATGCCGCGAACCCTGCTCATTGGCCGGGATATAGGTTTCGCCCTGCCACTGGCACCGAGCCGTTCTATCCGGGTCTGGACTCGCACGAAAAGACCCGCCTGCACGAGACGAGGCGCGACGAACCCGACGGCGACGCGCGCGACATCTCGATGGCATGGTCGGCGCTGGACAAGATCATCAAATGGGTCAGCACGAGAATCCCGGTGGTCTGTGCCGCTGGCAATGACGGTCGAAGCGAGTTGATTTATCCTGCCAGCTTGTCCGGTGATCCAACCAACGGGATCATCTCGGTGGGGGCCGTCAACTATAATGGCACCCGGTCCGGGTATTCGAACTACTCTGCTGATCTGACCGTTTCCGCCCCCTCGGATGACGGTGAGATATACAACCGCTATCAAATTCGTCTGGACCGTGATGCAGCCTCGGCCACTGACTTCCATCTGGAAAACCCGAAACATCACCTGAAACGCGACGGCAGTGGTGACGCGATCCCGATTGTCGATTTCGCATCTCAACGGTTGGTGACGTTGGATGTGCCGGGCCCGCGGGGCTATGTCGAAGGCAGCCTTGCCGCGGCTGTCGAAACCCGAAAAAAGGCTGTGGATGATCCTGCCGGGCTTTATACTGAATTCGGCGGAACTTCGGGGGCCTCGGCCCTCGTTGCAGGGGCGATCGCGATGATGCAGCGAAAGTCGCCCAATGTTCTCAATGGTGTGCAGATCAAAGCCATCTTCAAGAACCTCGAAACATCTGCAACGCGTTTCGACAACACCCACTGGTATTGGTCCTCTGCCGCAGGAACCCTGCAAGCTGACGCGATCAACGGTTACACGCCACCCCCCAGGGCCGAACTGTTCGGTGTGGCGGGGTTGCTGGATGTGCCGCTGCTGCTGACCAAAGTCTGACAGCCCGCCGCCTTCCGCCCGGTGGCCGTCGCAACACGGCTGACCGGCGGTCCGGGTGTGCGGCACGGGTCTTGGGCGGGAAATCCCGATTTGCCCGCGAACAGGCTGGCCTGATCGCCAAATTGCATGTAGACTTTCAGCCAGATCCCGAAAACGGGGCGTTAACGAGGCAGAGAGTGGCGGTATCTCATGACTGAGATGGTGTATGGCGCGGTCCAGGACCAGCGCGGAGAACCGATTCTACCGAAATGGTGGCGTACTATCGATCGCTGGACGATGTCCTGCGTTCTGATCCTGTTTACCATCGGACTGTTGCTGGGGCTGGCCTCTTCGCCGCCGCTGGCCGGTCGTAACGGGTTCGATCCCTTCCATTATGTCGAGCGCCAGGCCTTCTTTGGCGGATTGGCGCTGATCGCGATGCTGCTGACCTCGATGATGTCTCCAACCTTGGTGCGGCGTCTGGCCGTTCTGGGTTTTCTGGGGGCCTTCGTCGCTCTGGTCTTCCTGCCGGTGTTTGGAACGGATTTCGGCAAAGGCGCGGTGCGCTGGTATTCACTGGGCTTTGCCTCGCTGCAACCGTCCGAGTTTCTGAAACCCGGCTTTGTCGTCGTGGCTGCATGGCTGCTGGCCGCCTCGCAGGAAATCAACGGTCCTCCGGGGCGGTTGTGGTCCTTTGCGCTCTGCATGGCCATCGTGGCCATGTTGGTGATGCAACCCGATTTCGGTCAGGCCTGCCTGATCCTGTTCGGCTGGGGCGTCATGTATTTCGTGGCCGGGGCCCCGATGCTGCTGTTGCTGGGCATGGCCGGTGTTGTCGTTCTGGGCGGGATGTTGGCCTATTCGAATTCCGAACACTTTGCCCGCCGCATCGACGGCTTTCTGAATCAAGAGGTCGATCCGACCACCCAGCTTGGCTATGCCACCAACGCCATCCGCGAAGGTGGCTTGTTCGGCGTCGGCGTAGGGGAGGGGCAGGTGAAATGGTCGCTGCCCGATGCCCATACCGATTTCATCATCGCCGTCGCGGCCGAGGAATACGGCCTGATCCTCGTCATGATCATCATTGCGCTGTATGCGCTGATCGTCGTGCGCTCGCTGCTGCGGCTGATGCGCGAACGCGACATGTTCATTCGTCTGGCCGGTACCGGTCTGGCCTGCATGTTTGGCGTTCAGGCGATGATCAACATGGGTGTTGCGGTACGTCTGTTGCCCGCCAAAGGCATGACTTTGCCGTTCGTCAGCTATGGCGGCTCGTCGCTGATTGCAGGCGGTATTGCCGTCGGCATGCTGCTGGCCTTCACCCGAAACCGCCCACAGGGCGAACTAGGCGATATTCTGCGCGGACGAGGATAATGGGGAACCCTTACCTGTTGATTGCGGCTGGCGGCACCGGGGGCCATATGTTCCCCGCTCAGGCGCTGGCCGAGGCGATGCTGCACAAGGGCTGGCGCGTGCGCCTGTCCACCGACCCGCGCGGTGCGCGCTATACCGGCGGCTTTCCCCATTCGACTGAAATTGTCGAGGCGTCCTCGGCCACCTTCGCCCGTGGCGGTCTGGCGGCCAAGGCGATGGTTGGCCCGATTATCGCTGGTGGTGTCACCAGCATGGTCTTCCAGATGATGCGCGACAAACCCGATGTTGTCGTAGGCTTTGGCGGTTATCCCTCGATCCCGGCGCTGGGCGCAGCGACCCTGCTGAAAGTTCCGCGGATGATCCATGAACAGAACGGGGTACTGGGCCGCGTGAATCAGCTGTTTGCAACCCGCGTTGCACAGGTGGCCTGCGGCGTCTGGCCGACGGATCTGCCTGAAGGCGCGCATGGCATCCACACTGGCAACCCGGTACGTGCCGCGGTTCTGGACCGCGCCGCCGCCGGGTATATCCCGCCGGGTGACTATCCGATGTCGGTTCTGGTGATGGGCGGCTCGCAGGGTGCGCGCATCCTCAGCGATATGGTGCCCGGTGCGATTGCCGCGCTGCCCCAAGACCTTCGCGCGCATATCCGTGTCTCGCATCAGGCGCGGGATGAAGATGGCGAACGGGTCAGCGCATTCTACCAAGATCATGGTATCCGCGCCGACGTTCAGCCCTTCTTCGATGACATTCCCCGCCGCATGTCGGATGCGCAGCTTGTGATCTCGCGCTCGGGCGCGTCCAGCGTGGCCGATATCTCGGTCATCGGTCGCCCTTCGATCCTGATCCCGTTTGCTGCTGCCGCCGGGGATCATCAGACCGCCAACGCGCGCGGGCTGGTCCAGGCCGGCGGGGCCATCATGATCCCGGAAAATGCGCTTGACGTTCCCACGCTGACACAGCAAATCACCACGGTTCTCACGAACCCCGAAGCCGCACAGAAAATGGCCCATGGTGCCCTGTCGGTCGGGGCGCCCGATGCCACCCAGCGTCTGGTCGCTCTGGTCGAGCAGCTGGCGCAGAAGGAGACCACATGAACCCAGCAACCAAACTGCCGCAGGACGTAGGGCCGATCCATTTTGTGGGCATCGGCGGGATCGGCATGTCGGGCATCGCCGAGGTGCTGCTGAACCTGGGGTATCAGGTACAGGGCTCCGATTTGAAAGCCTCGAAGATCACCAACCGGCTGGCCAGTTTGGGGGCCGAGATTTTCGTCGGCCAGCGCGCCGAAAACCTTGAAAACGCCGCCGTTGTGGTTGTCTCGACCGCGATCAAACCGGGCAACCCGGAACTGGACCAAGCCCGCGCCCGAGGGCTGCCGGTTGTCCGCCGCGCCGACATGCTGGCCGAACTCATGCGTCTGCGCTCAAACATTGCCATTGCCGGAACACACGGCAAGACCACCACGACGACCATGATGGCCGAACTGATGGTGGCCGGCGATTTCGATCCGACCGTGATCAATGGCGGCATCATCCACGCCTATGGATCGAACGCGCGGATGGGGCAGGGCGAATGGATGGTGGTCGAAGCCGACGAGAGCGATGGCTCGTTCAACCGCCTGCCCGCAACCATTGCCATTGTCACCAATATCGACCCCGAGCATATGGAACATTGGGGTGATTTCGACAGGCTGCGCGACGGCTTTTACGAATTCGTCTCGAACCTGCCATTCTACGGTCTGGCCGTCTGCTGCACCGATCATGCCGAGGTTCAGGCCCTTGTCGGCCGCATCACCGACCGCCGCGTGCGCACCTATGGGTTCAACGCGCAGGCGGATGTGCGGGCTGTGAACCTGACCTATAAGGGCGGCGTGGCGCATTTCGACATCCACCTGCAATACGAAGACAAGATGATCGAAGGCTGCACCCTGCCGATGCCCGGCGATCACAACGTCTCAAACGCGCTGTCCGCTGTGGCTGTCGCCCGCCATCTGGGCATGAAAGCTGCGGAAATCCGCGATGCGCTGGCCAATTTCGGCGGCGTCAACCGTCGCTTTACAAAGGTCGGAGAAATCGACGGTGTCACCATCATCGACGATTACGGCCACCACCCGGTCGAAATCGCCGCCGTTCTCAAGGCCGCCCGTCAGGCGACCGAAGGCCGCGTGATTGCGGTGCATCAGCCGCACCGCTATTCCCGACTGTCCAACCTGTTTGATGATTTCTGCACCTGCTTCAACGACGCCGATGTTGTGGCGATTGCCGAGGTTTTTGCCGCTGGCGAAGACCCGATCGAAGGTGCCTCGCGCGACGATCTGGTGCAGGGCCTGATCCGTCACGGACACCGCCACGCCCGTGCGCTGCTGGATGAAGACGATCTCGAACGCCTCGTGCGCGAACAGGCCCGTCCGGGCGATATGGTCGTCTGCCTCGGGGCCGGTACGATCAGCGCCTGGGCCAATGGCCTGCCCGAGAGATTGCAAAGAAAACAAGCTGTTTGACGCGTCATTTGTTTGTCGCACAACTTAAAAGTGTGATACTCTGACTGCAGCAGTCGCGTGTCCTCGGAGGGGCGAATGGACTATTCGATGATCTTTGCAGCGCTTTGGGTGATCTGCGCCACCATCGTGGCAATGTTGCCGATGCGGCTGCAATTCCCGCCGGGGTTTGTCCTGCTGATCTGCGCACCAGTGCTGGTCGTGTGGCTTGGGTATGTCCATGGCTGGTTCTGGTCGGTCGCGGCATTTGCCGGGTTCGTGTCGATGTTTCGCAACCCCATCCGGTATTACTGGCGCAAATGGACAGGGCACGAGGTCGCGGAATGACATGGTCTATCGCTCTGGCGGCCCTGTGGGGCTTTGCCGCCAACATCCTTGCGCTGATCCCCAGTACCGACAACCACTGGACGCGCGCCTATATCCTGATCATCGTGGGCATTCCCATCGTCGGCTATGTCACCTATGAAAACGGCCCCTGGATCGGTTTGCTGGTGCTGGCAATGGGCATGTCCGTGCTGCGCTGGCCGGTGATTTATCTGACCCGTTGGACAAAGGCGAAAATGCAGGGCATGAAGGCGGCCAAAGAATAACCGGCCAACTTCAGGAGATCTGTCATGGCGACAATCGCCACATTTGCCTATCTACCGCTCGTTTCCTTCGTTCTGGGTGCCGCTGCCGGGTTTACGGCGGGCCGCTGGCTTGGCCTGCGCAGCCTTCTGTGGCTGATCGGGCTGACATCCGCGGTTGGTCTGGGGCTGATCGTCGTGCTGGCCGGTGTCGGAACGGGTGAAGAAGACAAGGCGTTCGGCCCGCTGGTCTGGTTGACTGCCGGCGTTCTCCCCTTCCTTTTCGCCGCAATCATGGGCGGGGTCGGTGGGCGCAGCCTGGCGGTGCGCGCGACTACATGACACGGCTTCCCCCTGTCCTTCCTGACGTCCGGGGCCGCCTGTCCAAAGCGCGTAACCTGTCTGACCTCACATGGCTCCGCGTCGGTGGGCCGGCGGATTACCTGTTTCAACCTGCCGATATCGAAGACTTGCAGGCCTTCCTGCGCGATCTGCCGGATGGTGTGCCGGTCTTCCCGATGGGGGTCGGCTCGAACCTCATCGTGCGCGATGGTGGCTTGCGGGCCGTGGTGATCCGGCTGGGGCGCGGGTTCAACGCCATCTCGGTTGAGGGCAATACGGTCATCGCGGGCGCTGCCGCACTGGACGCGCATGTTGCGCGCAAGGCCGCGGATGCGGGTGTGGACCTGACCTTTCTGCGCACCATCCCCGGCTCGATCGGGGGCGCGGTGCGGATGAATGCGGGCTGTTACGGCAGCTACACGGCGGACGTGCTGCGCAAGGCCACCATTGTCACCCGGCAGGGCGACCTGCGGGACCTGACGACCGAGGAACTGAACTTTCGCTATCGCCAGTCCGACTTGCCCGAAGGCGCCGTTCTGATTTCGGCCACGTTCGAAGGCCCGTCCGGCGATCCCGATGATCTTCATGCCCGAATGGAAGCGCAACTGAAAAAGCGTGACGAAACACAGCCCACCAAGGACCGCAGCGCCGGATCGACGTTCCGCAACCCGGCCGGGTTTTCTTCGACCGGGCAGGCCGATGACGTGCATGACCTCAAGGCGTGGAAAGTGATCGACGATGCCGGAATGCGCGGTGCGGCACGCGGCGGGGCGCAGATGAGCCCGAAACACTCGAACTTCCTGATCAATACCGGCACCGCCACCGCTGACGACCTCGAAGGCCTGGGCGAAGAGGTGCGAAAAAAGGTTTACGAAACAAGCGGCATCACGCTAGAGTGGGAAATCATGCGGGTCGGTGATCCGCTAAAAGAATAAAGCCCCGACCGTCAGACCAAAACAGGCAAATTCAGGCGACGGATCAAAGGCATAAACGCAGTACGGACCACCACATAAGGTCCGGGGACATTGAGGCGCACATTGGGTATGTCGAGCAGGACAAACCCCAAAGTGGCGGTATTGATGGGCGGCCCCTCGGCGGAACGCGAGGTGTCTCTCAGCTCTGGGCGCGAATGCGCAGCCGCCCTTGTGGGAGAAGGCTTTGAAGTGGTCGAACTGGACGCAGGTCCCGACCTCTATGCGCGCCTGTTGAATATTCAGCCGGATGTGGTTTTCAACGCCCTGCATGGCCGCTGGGGCGAGGATGGCTGCGTGCAGGGGATGCTGGAATGGATGCGTATCCCCTATACCCATTCGGGCGTTCTGGCCTCGGCCCTTGCGATGGACAAGCAGCGCAGCAAAGAGGTGTTCCGGTCCGAAGGCCTGCCCGTTGTCCCCAGTGTGATCGTCCCGCGTGCCGAAGTGACCCGCGCCCATGTGATGGAACCGCCCTATGTGGCCAAGCCCAATAACGAAGGGTCCAGTGTCGGTATCTACATCGTCCACGAAAACGCCAACGGCCCGCCGCAGCTGTCCGAAGATATGCCCGACCAGATCATGGTCGAGAAATACGTGGCCGGGCGCGAGTTGACCGTGACCGTGATGGGCGACCGCGCCCTGACCGTGACCGAGATCATGACCGATGGCGGCTGGTACGATTATGACGCCAAGTACAAACCCGGTGGATCATGGCACGTGGTCCCTGCCGATATCCCGCAGGACATCTTTGATCGCTGTATGGATTATGCCTTGCGCGCGCATGATGCTTTGGGCTGCAAGGGTGTCAGCCGCACCGATTTTCGCTGGGATGACAGCGCGGGTGCTGATGGGCTGTTTCTGCTGGAAACCAACACCCAGCCTGGCATGACACCCACCTCGCTGGCCCCGGAACAGGCCGCGCATATGGGCATGACATTTGGTCAGCTCTGCGCCTGGATGGTTAAGGACGCCTCATGCAACCGTTAATCGCCAGCCGCTCTCTGGAAATCCATCGCACCAAGCCCCTTGCCGGGCCGGATGCCGATTTTGCCTCGGCTGATACGGAGCCGCATGACACCCAGCCCATTTTGCGTCTGCGCGGGGCGCGGGTGTTTTCCCGCACCGCACGCCGCAGCGATCCGGCCCCGTCGCGCCTCAGCTATCGTCTTCAGCGCTGGATGCTGACACCGGGTATCCGTCTGGGCGTCAAGCTTGGCCTGCCGATCTGCGCCATTGCCGCGGCAGTTGGCGTCTATTTTGCCTCTCAGGAACGGCGCGAAGCGCTTGGTACCTATATTGCCGATATTCGCACCTCGATTCAGGAACGCCCCGAGTTCATGGTTAACCTGATGGCCATCGACGGGGCAGGCACCAGCCTGTCCGATGATATCCGCGAGGTCGTGCCTCTGGATTTCCCGATCAGTTCCTGGGATCTGGATGTCGAACAGATGCGCGACACGATCACCGGGCTTGATCCGGTGAAATCGGCAACCGTACGTATCCGTCCGGGCGGCATCCTTCAGGTCAACGTGGTCGAGCGTCAGCCCGTGATTGTCTGGCGGACGCATGACGGGCTCGAACTGCTCGACGAGACCGGCGCGCATGTCAAGGAAACCACCTCTCGCAAGGACCATGCCGACCTGCCGCTGATCGCGGGCGCGGGCGCGGATGCCCATGTGGCGCAGGCGCTCGAGATCTTTCAGACCGCCCGCAGCCTGGGCAATCGTGTGCGCGGGCTGGTGCGCGTGGGTGAACGGCGCTGGGATCTGGTCCTGGACCGTGGCCAGCGCATCATGCTGCCGACCGAGCGCCCGGTGCGCGCGCTGGAACGCGTCCTTGCGGTGAACGAGGTGCAGGACCTTCTGGAACGCGACGTGGCCGTGGTCGACATGCGCCTTGGCCAGCGTCCCACCATCCGAATGACCAAAGCCGCCAGCGAAGACTGGTGGAATACAAAAGTGACACTGAGTAACGGGCAGTAACGAGCATGATGACCGATCTTTATCAGTCCCAACGCGCCATGCGTCAAATGCGGCGCCAGGCATTGCAACGCGGTGTGATCGCGATTCTGGATGTGGGCAGTTCCAAGATTGCCTGCCTCGTTCTGCGTTTTGACGGATCGGGCCGGCTGAGTGAAGATAACACCATCGGCTCAATGGCGGGGCAGACTGGGTTTCGGGTTATCGGGGCCGCAACGACACGTTCGCGCGGCGTACAGTTTGGCGAAGTCACCGCCATGCAGGAAACCGAACGCGCCATCCGCACCGCGCTTCAGGCCGCACAGAAGATGGCCGATATCCGTGTCGATCACGTCATCGCCTGTTTCTCGGGGGCCAACCCGCGCTCTTACGGGCTGGACGCACAGGTTGATCTGGATGGCCAGCTGGTGACCGAGGCCGAAGTGGGTCGTGTTCTGAACGCATGCGACGTGCCGGATTACGGCGACGGGCGCGAGGTGCTGCACGCACAGCCGGTCAACTTTGCGCTCGACAACCGCTCGGGCCTGATCGACCCGCGCGGGCAGATGGGCCAAAGCCTTGCGGTCGATATGCACATGCTGACCGTCGATGCGATGGCGATCCAGAACATCGTGCGCTGTATCAAACGCTGCGATCTGGAACTCGCCGGGATTGCGAACTCGGCCTATGTCTCGGGAATTTCCGCGCTGGTCGAAGATGAGCAGGAACTCGGCGCGGCCTGTATCGACATGGGCGGCGGTACCACCAGCGTTTCGATCTTCATGAAGAAACACATGATCTATGCCGATTGCGTGCGTATGGGCGGCGATCACGTGACCGCCGATATCTCGATGGGGTTGGGTGTGCCCGCAGCAGTTGCGGAGCGGATCAAGACGTTCAATGGCGGCGTTCATGCGACCGGCGCTGATGACCGCGACATGATCGATATCGGCGGCGATACCGGTGACTGGGAACACGACCGCCGCACAGTCAGTCGGGCCGAACTGATCGGCATTATGCGTCCGCGCGTCGAGGAAATTCTAGAAGAGGTCCGCGTGCGTCTGGATGCGGCCGGGTTTGAACACATGCCAAGCCAGCAGATCGTTCTGACCGGTGGCGGCAGTCAGATCATGGGGCTGGACGGTCTGGCGACCCGCATCCTTGGTCAACGCGTGCGTCTGGGCCGCCCGCTGCGAGTGCATGGCCTGCCGCAATCGGCGACAGGACCGGCGTTCTCGTCCTCAGTGGGGCTTAGCCTGTTTGCGGCGCACCCGCAGGACGAATGGTGGGATTTCGAAATCCCGGTCGACACATATGCCGCGCGCCCGTTCAAGCGGGCCGTCCGGTGGTTCCGTGACAATTGGTAGACACCTGCAACGGGCCGCGCTGTGTACGGCCCTGTTGCCGGGATGGGTTTCGGCCCAGACCATCATCACGCCCGAGGCATTTCTGGATGCCGCCGTCGGCAAAACGCTCACGTTCCATGAGATTCGCAGCGGCTATTTCGTCGGGACCGAGCAATTTCTGAACCGTCACGCTTCGGTTTGGCGACAAGAGGGGCAGGGCTGTGTCTATGGGCAGATCACCACGCCAAACGGTCAAATCTGCTTTCTCTATGACAATGATCCAGATGGTATTCCCGTCTGCTGGTGGCCCTTCCTGCACGAAGGCCGTCTGATGGTGCGTCTGGCCTCGTTTGCAGAAAGCGAAATCCAGGAGGTGCGCAGCATCACCGAAACCAGCCTGAACTGTCCAAGTGCGCCGCTCAGTTGAAAAATCCGGTTGCGGCGCGCCGATTTATCCCTCAAGATATCCACAAGGCCCGGCAGAGGCCTCGCGGCAGGACCTGAGCAGTTTTCCGCAGTGTAAATGATGGTCGACCAAAGCGTGACGAACGGCTGAGTCCTCGCGCCGGGGTCGTCTGCCTAGTGATGGTCGCCGCTGTTTCCGCTATATCTGGCAGTACCTGCGAAATGCCGCCGGTTTCTGCCTTATTTCCTCCATATTTTGTGGTGAATCGCGATTTTTGACGTGACCTTTTCGCATCAGCCCGCTAGAATCGAGCAAGGATAGGTAAGAAAAATACCGCTTTGGCGGAACATAAATACAGGCGGACAGAGCATGACATTGAATCTTTCGATGCCCGGGCAAGACGAACTGAAGCCTCGGATTACAGTATTTGGCGTTGGCGGTGCGGGCGGTAACGCTGTCAACAACATGATTGAAAAACAGCTGGACGGCGTCGATTTTGTCGTCGCCAACACCGATGCGCAGGCGCTGCAGCAAAGCCAGTCCTCGGCGCGGGTGCAACTGGGTGTGAAGGTCACCGAAGGTTTGGGGGCAGGGGCCCGTCCGGCCGTGGGTGCCGCTGCTGCCGAAGAAAGCATCGAACAGATCGTCGACCATCTGGCAGGCGCGCATATGTGCTTTATCACCGCGGGCATGGGTGGCGGCACCGGCACCGGCGCCGCTCCGATCATCGCGCAGGCCGCGCGTGAGCTGGGTGTGCTGACCGTGGGTGTCGTAACCAAGCCCTTCCAGTTCGAAGGTGCCAAGCGGATGCGTCAGGCCGAGGACGGTGTTGAGGCACTGCAAAGGGTCGTCGACACGCTGATCATCATTCCGAACCAGAACCTGTTCCGCCTCGCCAATGAAAAGACTACCTTTACCGAGGCGTTCTCGATGGCCGACGATGTCCTGTATCAGGGTGTCAAAGGCGTAACCGACCTGATGGTGCGTCCAGGCCTGATCAACCTCGACTTTGCGGATGTACGCGCCGTGATGGACGAGATGGGCAAAGCCATGATGGGCACCGGTGAGGCAACTGGCGAAGACCGCGCCATTCAGGCGGCGGAAAAAGCCATCGCCAACCCGCTGCTGGACGAAATCAGCCTCAAGGGCGCCAAGGGTGTACTGATCAACATCACCGGTTCGCACGACCTGACCCTGTTCGAGCTGGACGAAGCCGCCAACCGCATCCGCGAGGAAGTGGACCCCGAGGCGAACATCATCGTCGGCTCGACGCTGGATACCGCGATGGAAGGCGGCATGCGCGTGTCGGTTGTTGCGACCGGCATCGACGCCACCGAAAAAACGGCTGATATTCCGGTCGCGCGCCGCTCGATGTCCGAGCCGCTGACCCGCACCGTTTCGGCCGAAGAATACGGTCGCGAAGAAGCGCCCGCAGCCGCCGAAATGGCAGAGCCCGCGCCGCAGATGGAAGAGGACCGCGAACCTTCGCTGTTTGAAGCCGCGGAAGAGCCCGCCCAGCCGAAGTTCCAGCCGTTTGATGAACGGGATGAGGACGATCTGCCGCCACCGGCCTATCAGCCGCGCGTCGCCGAATTCGAGCCGCAGCCCGAGCAAATAGAACCGGCGCCCGAGGCTTTTGTTGCCCCGCGCGCGCCTGTCGCAGGCACCCCGTCGCCCGAAGCGCTCCAGCGTTTGCAGGCAGCGGTTCAGAAGGTTCCCTCGGCAGCTCAGCGCGCCGCAGCGCCCCGCCCGCAAGCGGCGGTTTCGCATCACGAACCCGAAGAACGCTCGCGGTTTGGCTTCAATCGGCTGATCGACCGGATGACCGGGCATGCCTCTGATACACCGGCCCATCCGCCGCGTCAGCAGCCCGTTCTGCGCCAGTCCGAGGCCACGGCACCGATTCACGATGAGGCCGACCCGGATCAGGATCGTATCGAAATTCCAGCCTTCCTGCGCCGTCAGGCCAACTGATCGCGGTAACAAAATCCACTCACGGGGTCGCCATTTGGCGGCCCTAATTCTTTTTAAAACAGTGGCTTACGAACGGGTAAGCAGGGTTTTGCCGATCTGTTACATACATGTTTCATTCGGTTACAAAGAGTGAGTTGAGCCTTGACGCGGGCTTCCTTAACTGAGTGTCCAACACAGCCCTAGCAGGCTGGACACCACTCGCCGAGGCCCATTTTGCAACATACGCTCAAATCTCCGGTCACGTTTAAAGGCGTCGGGCTGCATAGCGGCAAGCCTGCGACCATGATCCTGAAACCGGCAGCAGCTGGTCATGGCATCTGGTTCAAACGGACGGATATCCATCTGGGCGATGCGATGATCCCGGCGATCTATCACGTGGTCGAACGGACCCCGCTTTGCACCCGTCTGGTGAATGATGCCGGGGTGTCGGTATCCACCATCGAACATATCATGGCAGCTTTGGCCGGGTGCGGCGTTCACAACGCACTGATTGAAATCGACGGCCCCGAAGTTCCGATCATGGACGGGTCTTCGATCGATTTCGTACGCGGCATCATGGCCCGAGGCGTGCGCCGTCAGGCCAGCCCGGTGCTGGCCTATGAGGTGCTGAAGACCGTCACCGCATCGCGTGAAGGGGCCAGCGCAAGCATCGCACCTGCGGATGGGCTGATCATCGATTTCCACATTGATTTCGAAGACAGCGCAATCGGCAGCCAGACCAAGACGCTGGATATGCGCAACGGGTCGTTCGCGCGCGAACTCAGCGATTGCCGCACCTTCTGCCGCCGCATTGATGTTGAAGCCATGCGCGAACACGGGCTGGCCCTGGGCGGTACTCTGGATAACGCCGTGGTCGTGCAGGGCAGCGAGGTTCTGACGCCCGGCGGGTTCCGCCGCGTCGACGAAGCCGTGCGCCACAAGATGCTGGATGCTCTGGGTGACCTCTATCTGGCAGGCGGGCCGATTCTGGGCCGTTTCACGGGCGACAAGTCGGGTCATTCGCTGACCAACACATTGCTGCGCAATCTGTTTGAAACGCCCGGCGCGGTGCGCCCGGTTCTGTGCACGCCGGAACAGGCCGCACGCCTGCCCGGGCAGGGCTTGATCGTAAACGAAATTCCCGAAGTCGCCTGATCAGATCAACTCTGACGACATTTGCGCCAGATGTTGCATAAGGCGTTTTGCACCGGAATATTCTGTGCTAGACCATGGCTCAATTCGGGGCGAACCCCATTAAGTAAGACGACAAGGATGGGCGGTATGGTTGGCAGCAAAGCGGCAGTCAGATTCGCAGGCGCGGTTCTTCTGGCAGCAGTTTTGACGGCATGCGGTAACGGGGGCGGCCTTTTCGGCAACAAGGGCGCGGACCGGGAACAGAATCTGGAAGGGTTCACACCGGAACAGATCTACACCCGTGGCGAATACGAATTGTCGCAGAATCGCTCGGATGACGCGGCTTGGTATTTCTCCGAGGTTGAGCGTCTGTATCCCTATTCAGACTGGGCCAAGCGTGCGCTGATCATGCAGGCGTTCTCGTTCCACTCCGACAAGAACTACGAAGAAAGCCGGGCCGCGGCCCAGCGGTATATCGACTTCTATCCAACGGACGAAGACGCGGCCTATGCCCAGTATCTGCTGGCGCTCAGCTATTACGACCAGATTGACGAGGTCGGGCGCGATCAGGGGCTGACCTTTCAGGCGCTGCAATCGCTGCGCACCGTGATCGAGGTTTATCCCGACAGCGAATATGCCACCTCGGCAGTGTTGAAATTCGATCTGGCCTTTGACCATCTGGCCGGCAAAGAGATGGAGATCGGGCGCTATTACCTGCGTCAGGATCACTTTGCCGCGGCCATCAACCGCTTCCGCGTCGTGGTCGAGGATTTCCAGACCACGTCCCACACCGCCGAAGCGCTTTATCGTTTGGTCGAGGCTTATCTTTCCCTCGGCCTGCTGGATGAGGCGCAAACCGCAGGTGCCATCCTTGGCTACAACTACCAATCCTCGGAATGGTATGACGATGCGTACAAGCTGCTGACCTCACGCGGGCTTCAGCTCAAGAGCCGTGGCAACAACTGGCTCAGCACGATCTATCGTCAGACCATCAAGGGTGAGTGGTTGTAATCGCCATGGCATTAGGCTTGGGACGCTGAAGACCCGATGCTGCGCGCCCTTGATATCCGCGACATGCTGATCATCGACCGGCTGGAACTCAGTTTTCAGCCGGGCCTGAATGCGTTGACCGGTGAAACCGGCGCGGGCAAGTCGATCCTTCTGGATTCGCTGGGCTTTGTTTTGGGCTGGCGCGGGCGTGCGGAACTGGTACGGCAAGGTGCGGCACAGGGCGAGGTTGTGGCCGAGTTCGAGCTTTCCGCCGATCATCCCGCACATGCGATACTGTCCGAAGCGGGCCTGCCAGGCGGGGATGAGCTGATCCTGCGCCGGGTCAACACCGCCGAAGGGCGCAAGACCGCTTGGGTCAATGACCGTCGCTGCTCGGGCGATGTGCTGCGCGCACTGTCGGAAACCCTGATCGAACTGCACGGCCAGCACGATGACCGCGGGTTGCTGAACCCGCGCGGCCACCGGGCCATGCTGGACGATTTCGCCGGGGTCTCGGACCGGCTGACATCCGTTCGTGCGGCCTGGACCGTTATGTCACGCGCCCGCAAGGCTCTGACCGAGACCGAGGCCGCGCTGGCCGCCGTCCGAAGTGAGGAAGATTTCCTGCGCCACGCGGTTTCCGAGCTGGATCAGCTTGATCCTCAGCCCGGTGAGGATGCCGAACTTGATGCCCGCCGCCGCATGATGCAAGGGGCCGAGCGTATCCGCGATGATGTCGCCCGCGCCTACGCGCTGCTGTCGGGGGACGGTGCCGAAGGGGCGATGTCCGACGCTATCCGGTGGCTGGAAGGCGTGTCCGGCAACGCAGGTGGTCAGCTGGACGAACCGATTGCCGCGCTGGGGCGCGCGATGATTGAACTGGGCGAGGCGCAGGATGGCGTGAACGCCTGCCTTCAGGCGCTGGACTTCAACCCGTCGGAACTGGAACAGGCCGAGGAACGCCTGTTTGCCATCCGCGCACTGGCCCGCAAACATGACGTGGCCCCGGATGACCTGGGCGCGTTTGCCGACACTCTGCGCACCCGCCTCAACCAGTTGGAAGCAGGCGATGCCGACCTGGCGGACAGGCGTGCCGCTGTGGACGCGGCACAAAAGGCTTATGACAATGCTGCCGCCGACCTCAGCGCGGCCCGCGCGGCGGCTGCCGGGCGGCTGGACGCTGCCGTCATGGCGGAACTGGCTCCGCTCAAAATGGAACGCGCGGTGTTCCGGACCGAACTCATCCCGGCTGAACCCGGCCCCGAAGGAACCGACGCGGTGGCCTTTACCGTGGCCACCAACCCGGGCGCGCCGGCGGGGCCGCTGAACAAGATCGCCTCGGGGGGTGAACTCAGCCGCTTCCTGCTGGCGCTCAAAGTGTGCCTGTCGGGCGATGACAGCGCCCGCACGATGATCTTTGACGAGATTGATCGCGGCGTTGGCGGGGC
Organism: Ruegeria sp. SAZD013; assembly: GCF_059612525.1. Lineage (NCBI taxonomy): Bacteria > Pseudomonadati > Pseudomonadota > Alphaproteobacteria > Rhodobacterales > Roseobacteraceae > Ruegeria > Ruegeria sp. SAZD013. The sequence continues at coordinate 180,283 of NZ_JBXWQT010000029.1, forward strand.
CACTGCCGACGCGGTCGGGCGCAGGCTCGCGTCATTGGCGCAGGGCGGGCAGGTGCTGGTTGTCACCCATTCTCCGCAGGTCGCCGCGCGTGCGGCGCATCACTGGCGGGTGCAGAAACAGGTCACGGACGGGCAAACCCTGTCCACCGTCATCCCTCTGGCCCAGCCCGACCGGGTGGACGAGATTGCGCGCATGGTGGCGGGCGACACCATCACGGACGAGGCCCGCGCCGCCGCCCGGGCCCTGCTGCAGGCCTGATGCGCCCGTGGCACGAATTGGCCTCACACTGTCGCTATCTCACTTTTATTAGGGTGCTCCGTGGCTTACTAAGGGTTACGTGATGATCCCCGAGGGCCAATGACCCAGTCGACCCGCACCGTTCTGCGCAACCAGCTCAATCAGGCTCTGGCCGCGATCAAGGATGCGTGGCGGGTGATGCTGCGCCGGGGGCCAAGCCAGATCCAGTTCTGGTTCATCGCACTGGTCATCGGTATCGCTGCCGGTTTCATGGCGCTTGGGTTCCGCAAAGCCATCCGTGCGTTGCAGGCCTATCTCTATGACACCGGCGACGTCCTGCTGCTGCACAGCCATGCCGAGAAACTGCCGTGGTTCATGATCCTGATCATCCCGATCATCGGTGGGCTGGTCGTGGGCCTGATCCTGAACCGGTTCACCAATGACGGGCGCGTGAGGTCAGTCGCAGATGTGATCGAAGGGTCCGCCATCACCGACGGGCGGGTCGAGGTCAAGGCCGGCATCGCCTCGTTCTTTGCCTCGCTGATCACGCTCAGTTCGGGCGGGTCAACGGGCCGAGAAGGCCCCGTGGTGCATATGGCCGGGGTGATTTCCACCTGGGTCAGCAACCGCATCCATGCCGACGGGATTACGGGCCGCGACCTGCTGGGCTGTGCTGTCGCCGCCGCCGTATCAGCCAGCTTCAACGCCCCCATCGCCGGGGCCCTGTTCGCGCTCGAGGTCGTGCTGCGCCACTTCGCCGTGCATGCCTTTGCCCCGATCGTCATCGCCTCGGTCGCCGGAACGGTAATCAACCGCCTCGAATATGGCGACGTTACCGAGTTCACGCTGGAAACGCCCGGATCGCTGCAATTCTATGTCGAACTTCCCGCCTTCCTGATCCTCGGCCTGATCTGCGGCTTTGTCGCGCTGCTGCTGATGCGATCGATCTTCTTTGCTGAAGATATCGGCAGCCATATCCAGAACCGCCTGTCCATTCCGGGCTGGCTGCGACCGGCCGTGTCCGGCGCGATGCTGGGGCTGATGGCGATCTGGTTCCCGCATATCATCGGTGTGGGCTACCAGACTACGATCCGCGCTTTAACCGGTGATCTGGTTCTGACGACCGCGATCCTTTTTGCGGTGACCAAGACAATCGCCGTGGCGATCACCATGGGCGGGCGCATGGGGGGTGGGGTGTTTTCACCGTCCCTGATGATCGGCGCGCTGACCGGGCTGGCGTTCGGACTGATCGCCACTGGGCTGCTGCCGGATGTGTCCGGCACGCACACACTTTATGCCTTTGCCGGAATGGGCGCGGTGGCCGCGGCGGTGCTGGGTGCCCCGATCTCGACCACTCTGATCGTGTTTGAACTGACCGGCGACTGGCAGATCGGCCTTGCTGTTATGGTCAGTGTGTCCATGTCCACGGCGCTGGCCTCACGCCTGGTGGACAGGTCCTTCTTCCTGACCCAGCTGGAACGCCGCGATGTCCATCTGGCCGCCGGGCCGCAGGCCTATCTGCTGGCAATGCTCCGTGCCGGGGCGGTAATGCGTCCGCTTGGGGATCAACGGTCGATCACTGCGGACGAGGCGCAAGCCCTGATCAAACAGGGCCTGTGCATTCAGGCCAGCGCCACGCTTGAGGCCGCGATGCCCTATTTCGACCGCGACGACATTCCCTGCATTCCGGTTATCGTTCTGGAACAGGACGGGTCCGAGACACCGGTTGGCGCGCTCTACCATGTCGACGCGCTCAAGGCTTACAACCGGGCCCTTGCAGCCACCGCGGCCGAGGAACATTCGTGAGGGGCCCGCGACCGGGACAAGCGTTCCCGAAGCCTCCGCTGAAACCCTGTCCGGCGCCTCTAAATCTGCTCCACCTTCACCGAGTCCACCGGATAAAACGCCAGGTATCCCTTGATCTCGGCCACGGTGGAAATCGGGTCTTCATAGCTCCAGACCGCGTTTTCGGTCACCGAGGATTTGTTGACGATGGAAAAATGCGTCGCGTCGCCCTTGCCGGCGCAATGCGTCACCTTGTCGGTCTGATCCAGAAACGCCATCGCAACATCGCCGCGCGGAAAGTAAATCACCGGAGCTTTGTCGCCTTCGTGCAGTTCCAGCGCGTTGCTCGTTTCGCCCAGAATCGCACCGCCCGAACGGACAGTCCATTTGCCCGGTGCTTTTTGGATCGTGATCTCAGTCATTTCTATTCCTTCCGTCGACGTATTGGGGCCTCTCCTCTGCCCGTTCTATGTAACAGGCGGGTGTCAGATCGGCGCAGTTGCGGCATCCAACCACAGTTGCGCGTCATGTCCCAGCCTTGGGCGGATTTTTTCCGCGACGTCGCGATGATAGGCGTTCAGCCAGCCGCGTTCGTCAGGCGTCAACATATCCACCATGATCAGCCTGCGGTCAATTGGCACAAATGTCAGGGTGCGCCAGCACAGCATCGCGCGTTCCGCATCGCCACCGGGCAGGGCCGGGGCTTCTTCTACAACCACTAGGTTTTCTATGCGGATGCCAAAAGCGCCCTCGCGGTAATATCCCGGCTCATTCGACAAGATCATGCCGGGTTGCAGCGGGACATGGCTGACCTTCGACAGGCGTTGCGGCCCCTCATGCACGCTCAGATAGGCCCCGACACCATGTCCGACACCATGGTTGAAATCCTGCCCCGCCGCCCATAGCGGCGTGCGGGCCACGCATTCGATATCACGTCCGGCCAGCCCTGCGGGCCAGCGCAGCATCGACATGGCAATCATGCCCTTCAGCACGCGGGTGAAGCAGGTCTTTTCCTCCGCCCCGACAGTGCCGATGGCAAGCGTCCGCGTGATATCGGTGGTGCCATCCAGATATTGCCCGCCACTGTCCAGCACCAGCAGATGACCGTCCTGCAACCGGCTGTCGGTCTCGTCCGTCACGCGGTAATGCATGATCGCGCCGTTCGGGCCTGTCCCGGCAATGGTATCGAACGAGATATCCTGCAACACATTGTCCCTGCGGCGGTTGTCTTCCAGTCGCGTGACCACCTGCGTCTCGGACAGGCTGCCGGGGGGCTGTGCGTCCAGCCAGCACAGAGTTTCGACCACCGCCACCGCATCGCGCAAATGCGCCTCGGCGCTGCCCGCGATTTCGGCCGGGTTCTTGCAGGCCTTGGGCAGGGCACAGGGGTCGCCGCCATCCACCATGGCATCGCCCAACGCGTCTGCCACGATCTGCGGCACCGTGCTCAGATCCACCTGCACCGCACCGTCCAGCACTGCCACCGCATCCAGAAACTCCGCAGGGTTGCGAACCGTTACCTTCGGGTCCAGATGATCCTGCACGTCCAACAGTTTTGCCGCAGCCATGAACAGCTCGACCCTGCCGTCGTCATGCAAGATCGCAAACCCGTGGGCCACGGGGTTGTAAGCGATATCCGATCCCCGGATGTTCAGCAGCCACATGATCGAATCCGGCAATGTGATTACTGCGGCCTTTCGCCCGGCCTGCCGCAGGTCTGCGGCCAGTCTGGCAATCTTGCTGTCAGCGGTTTCACCCGCAAATTCGATCGGATGCGCCTTGACGGCCTGCATCGGCGGTTCAGGCTGGTCTGCCCAGATCCGGTCCACCAGATTGTCGCAGCGCACCAGTTCGACGCCTGTGCCCTCAAGCTCGTCAAGCGCGGCCGAGATTTGTCCTGCCGCGTGCAGCCATGGGTCGAAACCGACCTTGCCTCCACCGGGCAACTGCTCTTTCAGCCATGCACTCAGGCTCACGTCAGGCCACGGCACCGGCGTGAACACATCCGCGACCTGCGCCTTGACCTGCGTGCGATACCGCCCGTCGATGAACACACCAGCCATGTCGGTCAGCGCAGCACAGAACCCGGCCGATCCCGTAAACCCGGTCAACCAGGCCAGACGCTCATCCCGCGGGGCCACATACTCGCCCTGGTGCGCATCCGACCGTGGGATCAGAAACCCGTCCAACCCTTCGTGCACCAGCTCAGCGCGCAACGCAGCCAGACGCGGCGGCCCCTGCTCGGGCCGCGCGGTCACCTCAAAGGACTGGAACATACTACTCCTCCCTCAGCCGGGCGGTCGATATCGCCGCCTTTTCATCTTTTGGGAAATACTCCCGCCGGAGGCAAGGCCAGCCTAGCCGACCTTTTTCATCCCCATCACCCGCGCCCGCGCGCGTGGATCACTGTCGAACAAAGCCGCCAGTTGTTCCGTCATCGCACCAGCCAGCTGTTCCACATCGGTGATCGTCACCGCACGGTCGTAATACCGGGTCACATCATGACCGATACCAATCGCCAGCAGCTCGACCATCTTGCGCTTTTCCACCATGGCAATCACATCGCGCAGGTGCTTCTCCAGATAGTTGGCGGGGTTCACGCTCAGCGTTGAATCATCAACCGGAGCTCCATCCGAAATCACCATCAGAATCTTGCGCTGCTCGTGCCGCGCGATCATCCGGCGATGCGCCCATTCCAGCGCCTCACCGTCGATGTTTTCCTTCAGCAGGCCCTCTTTCATCATCAGCCCCAGATTGGGCCGCGCCCGCCGCCACGGCGCATCGGCACCCTTGTAGATGATGTGGCGCAGGTCGTTCAGACGGCCGGGTTGCTGCGGGCGGCCATCGTTCAGCCATGCCTCGCGCGCCTGACCGCCTTTCCACGCCCGCGTGGTAAAGCCCAGAATCTCGACCTTCACATTGCAGCGTTCCAGCGTCCGCGCCAGAACATCGGCACAAATGGCCGCGATCGAGATCGGACGCCCCCGCATCGACCCCGAATTGTCCAGCAACAGCGTCACCACCGTATCGCGGAACTCGGTATCCTTCTCGACCTTGAAACTCAGCGGTGTGGTGGGGTTTGCCACAACGCGCGCCAGACGGCCCGCATCCAGAATGCCTTCCTCGCGGTCGAATTCCCAACTGCGATTCTGTTGCGCCTGCAATCGGCGCTGCAACTTGTTGGCAAGGCGCGAAACCGCCCCTTTCAAAGGTTCAAGCTGCTGATCCAGATAGGCCCGCAGCCGTTCCAGTTCCGCAGGCTCGGCCAGATCTTCGGCCGCAATCTCTTCATCATGCGTGCTCAGATAGACCTTGTAATCCGGGTCGGCCTCGGATGCGGGCGGCGGGGCAGGCGGCTCCAGCGGCGCTTCGCCATCCGGCATCTCCGCCTCGTCACCCAGCTCATCCTCGGCCATCTCATCCATCGAGACCTGCGCCTGAGATTGATCCTGCTGCTCTTCCTGTGTCTGCTCAGGGGTCGCATCCGCGTCCTGATCGTCCTGATCATCCTGACCGGTGCTGTCAGGATCGGGCTGTTCCTCGGCGTCGTCCTCGGCCTGATCTTCCTGATCGTCGTCCAGCTCGTCGGGGTCATCGCCCAGCTGATCGCCATAGCCCAGATCCTTGATCATCTGCCGCGCGAACTTGGCAAACTCCGCCTGATCCGACAGCACGTCATCAAGGTTCTCCAAGACGCCACCGGCCTGTTCCTCAATAAACCCGCGCCACAGGTTCATGATGTTCTCGGCCGCAGGCGGCAGATCGCGCCCGGTGGCCAGATGCCGGATCAGATAACCCGCCGCCACCGACAAGGGCGCATCGGCAGGCTGCTTGCACTGGTCATAGCCGCGCCGGATCGCCTCATGCCCGATCTTGACGTCTATGTTGCTGGCGGTGCCGGGCATATCCCGCGCACCCATCGCCTCGCAACGCGCCGTCTCCATCGCCTCGTACAAGTCCCGCGCCATATCCCCCGGAGGCGCATAGCGCGCATGGGTGGCGTCATCATGATACCGACGCTGCAAGGCCAGCGCATCCGCCGTGCCGCGCGCCAGCAGAACCTCTTCCCGCGTCATACGCCGAGACACCTGCGGCAGCCGCATCGACTCGCCCGACAAGCCCGACGGATCGACGGTGTATGAAATGTTCAGTTCAGGATCATCAGCCATGACCTTGGTGGCCTCGGCCAAGGCCTTCTTGAAGGGATCGGCAGGGTTGTCGTTCTTCTGTGCCATGTCCTTAAGCCCTCATCAAAGTGACCTGCCCGGCGCGGAAAACAATAACGGATCCGACTTCATCTGGCCAAAAATATCCCCGCCGGAGGCATTGCGCCCGGAACGGGCGCAATCCGGGCGCTTAGCCCAAGCTCGCACTCGCCGCGCTTTCCGGCAATTCCTCGTCAAAGCAGCGCTGATAGAACTCGGCAACGGTCTGACGTTCCAACTCGTCGCACTTGTTCAGGAACGACAGGCGGAAAGCATAGCCCACGTTGCGGAAGATCTCGGCATTTTGCGCCCAGTTGATCACGGTCCGCGGGCTCATGACGGTGGACAGGTCGCCATTCATGAAGGCGGTCCGGGTCAGATCGGCCACGGTGACCATCTGGCTGACGGTCTTGCGGCCCTCGGCGGTGTTGTAATGCGGCGCCTTCGACAGCACGATCATCGTCTCGGCATCATGGCTCAGATAGTTCAGGGTCGAGACCAGCGACCAGCGGTCCATCTGTGCCTGGTTGATCTGCTGCGTGCCGTGGTACAGCCCCGTGGTATCGCCCAGACCCACGGTGTTTGCGGTGGCAAACAGGCGGAAACACGGGTTCGGCGTGATGATCTCGTTCTGGTCCAGCAGGGTCAGTTTGCCATCATGTTCCAGCACCCGCTGGATCACGAACATCACGTCGGCGCGGCCTGCGTCATATTCGTCGAACACGATGGCCACGGGGTTGCGCAGGGCCCAGGGCAGGATACCTTCGTGGAACTCGGTCACCTGCTTGCCATCGCGCAGTTTGATTGCGTCCTTGCCGATCAGGTCAATCCGGCTGATGTGGCTGTCCAGGTTCACGCGCACAGCGGGCCAGTTCAGACGGGCGGCGACCTGCTCGATATGGGTCGATTTGCCGGTGCCGTGATAGCCCTGAATCATCACCCTGCGATTATGGGCAAAGCCCGCCAGGATCGCCAATGTTGTCTCGGGGTCAAACTTGTAGGTCGGGTCGATCACGGGCACACGGTCGGTGGCTTCGGCAAACCCTTTGACCTTCATGTCCGTATCAATGCCAAATACGTCACGGACCGAGATATCTTCGGTGGGTTTTGCGTTTACATCGATCGATCCGTCAGCCATGCGCCTTGTCCTTATCCTTTGCCCCGCTCACCGGGTTTGAACCCGTGTGTGGTGCAACATATTGCGGACAAGGGCAAGGGAAAGCGGCCCGCTCCGAAAGGTGAGCAGGTTTTTCTTTCAAACTGGCCCTATTGACGCGCGGACGATCCTTGGTCGCGATGGGTACAAGACGCAGATCAAGCCGCGTTCATCAACAATGACAGTGCTGCCATTCGGACGCACCCGCCAAACCATGTGTCCGAAAGGCTGCACGCAGGTAGGTATTCAACAATCTACATGTTGTAGAGGATGACCTTATCAGGCATATAATATGGTCTTATGGGGCGTTTTGTAAGTGATCGGGTGTTGGTGAAGCAGGAATGCCAAGCGCAGGCCTTACCGGGGTGTCGCTCCGTGTCGAATGACAGGCAGACGTTAGAAATTGCCAGCAAAGCCGCGGTGACTCCCGGTGGCATTTAACGCTCTTCTCCACACCGTCAATACGACGGGCCAGAACGATCTCATCGTCCAGAACACGACACAACCCGCGATCATCAGCGGATCGATGGTGTCGTTTGACGGGGGCACGACCTTCCAGCCCTACACCTATCTTGGCCAGGGAAACTATCGCGGAACCGGGGAAACCGGAGAGTTCATTCAGGTCGGCGGGCAAATCTACGCCTGGGATGCCAATAACCCAACCGGTCCGATGACCACCGGAAACTGGAAGATCACCCCAGTTGATCTGAACCCGACCGATCCACCCTGTTTTGTCTCGGGCACCCTGATCGAAACGGATTGCGGTCCGCGCCCGGTCGAAGATCTGGCCGTGGGCGATCGGGTTTGCGTGGCCGGTGGGACCACGCTGCCCATCGAATGGATCGGCAAACGAACGCTCAGCGCGCAAATCCTGCGCGTCCGGCCCCAATTCAACCCGGTTTGCATCCGGCGCGATGCGATGGGCAAGGGCCTGCCGGACAGGGATCTTTACCTTTCTCCGCAACACCGGGTCGTGCTGGGGGGCTGGCGGGCCGAGCTATATTTTGGCGCACCAAGCGTGTTCTGCGCGGCCATTCATCTGGTCAACGATGATACCATCCGGCAGGTGACGACGGGCGAAGCGGTGACATATTACCACATCGCCTGCGCCGAACATGTGATCCTCACCTCGCACGGCCTGCAAAGCGAAAGCCTGTTTCCGGGCGATATGGCGCTGAAATCACTGCATCGCGACGATGTCGAGGAACTGCGCGCGCTCTTTCCGGGGTTACTTTCAGACGCAGGACCGCACCCCCAAACGTGCCTAAGCTGCCTGACCGGGCGTGAGGCACGCGCGTTGCGAGACATGTTCGCAGACTAGGCCCACATAACGGAAATCGTGGCGCCGCTGTTGGTGCGCGCCCGGATCACGCCCCGCTGTTAACTGCATAAGTGCAGAATTTGCTAATCGGGGATCAACCGAACAAGGTTTGACGCCTTCATCCTCCGGGACATCGACCCAACATCATTCGCGCATGGCACGGGCATTATGGGCCGTTCAACCCGCCTATGCCCCAATCGGCATGGGTCTCGATAACACTGGCCACAGCCAGCGCCTTTTCCGCGATATCCTCCGGAGTGTCCTCGGCGAACGCGATGCGGGTCATCCTGTCGTGCATCGCTTCCGAAGTGTAAAACTCAAAGGCTCGCGTATTGCCCGGGCTGTTCCAGAACGCGGTGATCCAGATCGAGTCTCGCCCCGGAACGCAATATGCACACCAATCGCGCCACAGGCGCAGCACCAATTCGGTATCCGGGCTTGCGGCGACCTGTTCGAACAGCGACTCCAGCGGCCACCCTGCCAGGGCGAACATGCAAAGCGTATCGTCCAGACAGCCGCGTTCCCGTGCCATCTCGCGTTTCAGATACGCGCGCTGGAACCGGTCCAGAATCTGCCATTCCTCGGGTGACCAGTTATCCGGGTTACCGGTTTCAAACCGGTTCAGGCTCACCTCCAGCCCAACACTGGCGGGGTCTTCGTCCACAGACAGAATCTCAAGGATCCGGGGCAGTAGGTACCCCCATGTTTCGCGGGCTATCCCCGCGGGATCACAAGCGGCGAAGAACCAATCCTGAACGTAATGCAGGGGCAGCTCGGCAATGGACGGCGTGAAGAAGTCCGCCTCAATATCGGCGTCCATGCAGCAGCCTTCGCAAACCTCGATACTGCTCGGCTTTGGATAGGCGAAAACCCTGTACGCATCGCTGACGATGTCAGAAAACGGATGATCCGGCGGGATCTTGGCTTTTGGTGGTTTCTGCTCTTTGCGTACCACGGTCCTTGCATCCAAAACTGTTCTGTCGGGGCAAGGCCACGTCAGTGTCATCCCTGAACGCTACGAAACCCGGATCGATGCGTAAAGCTATGGTCGCGTGGTCAAAGCGAAAACCAAAGCTCATCCTTGCGAAAACCGCCTTTCACAAGACGACCCGCTTTCAACACATCCGGAAACTCGTCCTCCCAGTCCCGGAACATGTCATTTGTAACGATACGTGCCTTGCTGTCCCGCGCCGCCTGCAAGATCAACGGATCTGCCGGCGTGCCTTTGGGCGCGACCATGACCCGCTTGGCCCGCAAGCCCAGGGCGCGGCTCAGCGCCCGGTCGTTCATGTATTCCCCTTCGACCTTGTACCCGACGTTCGCATCGAACACGACGCCCGGTTTGAACCCGGCTTGCTTCAGGCTGGCCAGAACCTGCCGCAACGTTGCCAGATCCGGTGCGCCGTCTTTCCAGTGCATCACGTTCGACCCGTCCACGATGATCCATGTGTTGGCCCTGCGCCAGCCGAACCAGGCCCGGATCAGAAGGATCGTACTGGCGAACACACAAAGCAGGGCCAAAAGGAACAGCCAGTCCATCTCGGTTGGATAGAACTGCGCCACGACCAGCCCGCAAAGTGAGGCAAGCAGCAAAAAGAAAGGCATACGCACAGCGGTTGCTCCGGGAAAAGCACTGTTTTAATTCCCACTACTATTGCGGGAATTGAAACAGGTTTCCAGACAGCATCCTCACAATCCGTTCAAACTGTGTAAACAGCTGGCGACTGACGGCGGCCCTACTTGAAATTCCGGCTGTCCTTGATCTGGTCCCAGGCCCAGACGACCTCTTGCAACTGCTCTTCCTGCGACCGGTCGCCGCCGTTCATGTCCGGATGCAGCACCTTGATCAGCTTCTTGTACGCCTTGCGCACTTCGGTTTTGGACCAGCTGTCATGGGCTTCCAGAATCTCGATTGCACGGCGTTCAGTGGGGGGCAGGCGACGTCCGCCACCACCCGAGGTGCGCCCCTTGTTCTGCGTGCTGTTGGCGCCCAGAACCTGATGCGGGTCCTCAATGCCCAGACGGGCCCAGGCGCGCGCCTCCGGGTCTCCCATCGGCTTGGTCTCACGTTCCCAAACCTTGTCCTTCGAGCGTTGCGCGTTCAGCTCGGCCTCAGTGGTGCCATCGAAGAAGTTCCACTTCTGGTTATACTCGCGCACGTGCTGCTGGCAGAACCAGAAATAGTCATCCAGAACATCCGGTGCCTTTGGTGCGCGGAACTTGCCCGGCTCGTCACACCCGTCGTGATCGCAGATCCGGACCGAGGTCTCGGACGCGCCTGACATGCCCCGGCGCCCACGCGGGTTCTTTTTCTTGGCGCTGGAAACGGACATATCGAATCCGAAGGGGTCTGATTTCGCCATGCTCTATCCTCACGAACGCATCTTTTCGACTCGGAGGCAGCAGTTTAGTCTAAGCAGCCGAAAGTAGAAGAGGGGGGCGGCAAAAATTTTGCCGCTGAGCAAAAAAATGAGTGTGACCGACGAAATCCGAACCCGCCTGCAAGCCGCCTTTGACCCGCATGAACTTGACGTGATAGACGACAGCGAAAGCCATCGCGGCCATGCAGGTCACAGGGAAGGCGGCGAAAGCCATTTCAACGTCCGCATCCGCGCCGCCGCATTCGCCGGTCAATCCCGTGTCGCCCGTCACCGGGCCGTGCACAAGGCGCTGGGCGACATCGTGCCCCGCATCCACGCGCTGGCGCTGGATATCGGAACCTGACGCTGCGCCCTATTCCGCGCTCATCTGTGCCGACGGGGTCGAGGCCGAGATCGCATATTCCTCATCCGTCATGACGTCTTCGATCCCCTCGAACAGAGGCGTCGACAGGTAACGCTCGCCCGTATCCGGCAGCATCACCAGCATGACGGATCCCGGCGCCGCGGTTTCCGCCAGATTCATGGCCACCGCAAAGGTCGACCCGCCCGAGATCCCGGTGAATATCCCCTCTTCCGAGGCAAGGCGGCGCGCCCATTCAATCCCTTGCGGCCCCGGAACAGGGATCAGCTGGTCGTAATAGGCGTTGTCGATGGCTTCCTGAAGGACCCATGGAATGAAATCCGGCGTCCAGCCCTGAATCGGGTGCGGCTCGAAATTGGGGTGGCTTTCGGTGGGCTGGTGATCGTCGTTGCGCGTATTCACATAGCCTGACGACACGATGGCGGCATTTGCCGGTTCGGTCAGGATGATTTTCGTATCGGGCCGCTCCTTGCGCAACACTCGTGACACCCCAGCGACCGTGCCGCCGGTGCCATATCCCGTGACCCAGTAATCCAGCTGCGTGCCTTCGAAATCCGCAAGGATTTCCCGTGCGGTCGTATTCTCGTGAATATCGGCATTGGCTGCGGTCTCGAACTGGCTGGCCAGAAACCACCCGTTTTCCTCGGCCAGTTCCTTGGCCTTGGTATACATGCCGAACCCCTTTTGTGCCTTGGGGGTCAGAACAACCTTCGCGCCCAGAAAGCGCATCAGCTTGCGCCGCTCGACCGAAAAGCTCTCGGCCATCGTCACGACCAGCGGATATCCCTTGGCCGCACAGACCATGGCAAGCCCGATCCCGGTATTGCCCGATGTCGCCTCGACAACCGTCTGACCGGGTTTCAGCCGCCCGTCCCGTTCTGCCGCCTCGATGATATTCAGCGCCAGCCTGTCCTTGACCGACCCCGCCGGATTGAACGCTTCGAACTTCACATAAACGGTCACATGCTCCGGCGCGATCCGGTTGATCCGGATACAGGGCGTGTCGCCGACTGTATCAAGGATGCTGTCATACAGGCGTGCCCGCCCCTGTGTCTGCCGAATACCCATTTCAAAATCCCTCCCGGTTTTCCGGTTAACATGCCACAGATTTCGCTGGGTTGATAAGCACATATCGCGCCCGCAGCGCCAAACCTGCCCGCGGGCGGGCTGCTCAAACTGCGGTGCACACCGTGTTGCAGGTGTAACCGCACGTCAAACCCTGATCCGTCTCAGGCGTCTTTCTTGTCATTGGCGGTATCAGTGTCCTGGTCAACCTGGTCCCGGCTTTTCAACGACAAAGGCGGTTCATTCGCTTCTTCCGAAATTGGTTTCGGCGCGGCCACCACACCGGGGCCGGGGATCGGTTGGGCCAATGGGGTATCGTCAAACTCGGGCACTTCTCCGATCACCGACGCATCGACTTCTTCGGCCACGACCCGCCGGAACACCAGCACATTGCGCCAGTTTGTGGTCGATCCGGTCAGGCCCGAGCGTTCCTCGCTGGGCAGCAGCTCGGCGCGCTGGTATTCCCAGCCGTCCTGCGCCATCTGGTTCAGAACCTGTTCGACCGAGACCGCAAAGCGGCCCTCGGCCGTTTTCACGCCCTTGGCTTTCACGCCCTTTTGCGGCGCGGGGACGACCTTGTATTCAAAAAGCTGCATCAAGTGTTCCTAAATACCTGTTCGCGCCAACTTACCACGCTGACCCCGGGGTGAAAGGGCCGTCGCCCGAGCGGCGGTTTTCAGCCCTGATTATTGCCGCCAGCCTGTGCCGCCTTGGTCACAACCGACAGGCACAGCTCGGTCGCCACTGCCATGTCCTGCACCGAAATCCACTCCAGCGGCCCGTGAATGCACTGCATTCCGGTGAACAGGTTGGGGCAGGGGGTGCCGAACTCGGTCAGGCGCGACCCGTCGGTGCCGCCGCGGATCGGCACCGACAGCGGCTCGATCCCCAGCTCGCGGCAGGCGTCGCGCGCCAGATCAACCGGTGTCATGTCGTTTTCCAGCCAATAGCGCATGTTCCGGTACTGGTGGCTGATATCGCAGGTGATGGTCGCGCGCGGTTCCGTGGCCTGTACGGCCGCACAGACCTGCCGCACGATGTCACGTTGCGCCTCAAGGCCCTCCATCTCGAAATCGCGCAGGATCAGCTTGATTTCCATCTCGGACGACCCGCCGCTCATGTCGGTGACATGGATGAACCCGTCGCGGCCATCGGTTGTTTCGGGCGTCATGGTGGCCTGCGGCAAGGTCTGCACGATCTTTGCCGCCAGATGGGCTGCGTTCACCATCTTGTCCTTGGCCAGTCCGGGGTGGATCGATACCCCCTCGATCCGGATCACGGCGCGGTCGGCCGAGAAGCTTTCATATTCGATCTCGCCCACTTCGGCACCGTCCAGAGTATAGGCGAAATCCGCCCCCAGATCCTTGGGCAGCTGTTCGGTAACGCCGCGCCCGATCTCTTCATCCGGGGTAAAGGCAATGCGGATAGGCCCGTGCGGGATATCCGGGTTTTCGATCAGATGCCGCGCCATGGTCATCAGGATCGACACCCCGGCCTTGTCATCCGCGCCCAGCAGGGTGGTACCCGACGCCGTGATCAGGTCATGTCCGATCTTCTCGGCCAGATAGGGGTTCTCGTCCGGGGACAACACCAAATCCGGATTGTCCGGAAAGGAAATGTCGCCACCGTTATATCCCTTGATCACCCGCGGCTTGACGCCCGTTGCATTGAACTGGGGGGCCGTATCCACATGCGCCAGAAAGCCCACCGTCGGGCCGGGCGCGGTGCCGGGGATGCTCGCGACGACCACGCTGTCACCTGTCAGTGTCACATCCTTTGCGCCGATCTCGGTCAGTTCCTGCTTCAGCAGGTTCAGCATGTCGAACTGTATCTGTGTGCTCGGCGTGGTCGCCGAGGTCTCGTCGCTCTGACTGTCGATCGCCGCGTAACGCACCAGCCGATCTTCGAGTTCCTGATCAAATCTGTTCTGCATGATACCTCACCTCTCTGGGTCGGAAGAAAGGGTGCAATCACAGGCGAAGTCAAGCCGATGAGCTGACCCCATTTCTTAAGAAATCGTGGAAATCTGATTGTACAAACCTGACAACTGCCACTGGCAGGCTTGTACAAATTGTAAGGTTCAGGAACTCAGCTTCTTGCTGACCAAATCGTTAACGGCCTTCGGGTTGGCCTTGCCGCCGGTCGCTTTCATCACCTGACCCACGAACCATCCCGCCAGTTTCGGGTTCACCTTGGCCTTCTCGACCTGCGCCGGATTGGCCGCGATGATCTCGTCCAAAGCGGCCTCGATCGCGCCGGTGTCGGTGACCTGTTTCATTCCGCGATCTTCGACGATCTGCGCCGGATCACCGCCTTCGGTATAGACGATTTCAAACAGGTCCTTGGCGATCTTGCCCGAGATAGCATCAGAGGAAATCAGGTCAATGATCCCACCCAGCTGCGCCGGAGAAACCGGCGACTCCGTGATGTCGTGGTCTTCTTTTTTCAGACGTCCGAACAGCTCGTTGATCACCCAGTTTGCGGCCAGTTTGCCATTGCGGCCCTGCGCGACCTCTTCGAAATAGGCCGCCGATTCCACTTCAGCAGTCAGCACTGAAGCGTCATAGTCGGTCAAGCCGAACTCACTGATAAAGCGCGCTTTTTTGTCGTCAGGCAGTTCTGGCAGATGGGCGGCGATATCGTCCACCCATGCCTGTTCGATCTCCAGCGGCAGCAGGTCGGGATCGGGGAAATAGCGGTAATCATGCGCTTCTTCCTTGGACCGCATCGACCGGGTTTCGCCCTTGTCCGGATCATACAGACGGGTTTCCTGCTCGACCTTGCCACCGGCTTCGACAATGGCGATCTGGCGGCGGGCTTCGACTTCAATGGCTTGCTGGATGAACCGCATCGAGTTCATGTTCTTGATCTCGCAACGGGTGCCCAGATGCGAAAAGTCCTGTGTTTCCTGATACTTCTCATAAGCACCCGGCAAACAGATCGAGACGTTGACGTCCGCCCGCAGGTTGCCGTTCTGCATGTTGCCATCGCAGGTGCCCAGATAGCGCATGATCTGGCGCAGTTTGGCGATATAGGCGGCGGCCTCTTCCGGCCCGCGAATATCAGGGCGGCTGACGATCTCCATTAGGCAGACACCGGTCCGGTTCAGGTCGACAAAGGACATGTGCGGGTCCATGTCGTGGATCGATTTGCCTGCGTCCTGCTCCATGTGGATACGTTCAATCCGCACCATGCGCGCAGTGCCGTCACCCATCTCGACCAGCACTTCGCCTTCGCCCACAATAGGATGATAAAGCTGGGAAATCTGGTAACCTTGCGGCAGGTCAGGATAGAAATAGTTCTTGCGGTCAAAGGCCGATTTCAGGTTGATATCCGCTTTCAGGCCCAGCCCGGTGCGCACCGCCTGTTCCACGCAGAACTCGTTGATCACCGGCAGCATCCCCGGCATTGCCGCATCCACGAAGGCCACGTTCGAGTTCGGCTCGGCCCCGAATTTGGTGGACGCGCCCGAGAACAGCTTGGCATTGGATGAGACCTGCGCATGCACCTCCATTCCGATCACCAGTTCCCAATCGTGCTTGGCCCCGGCAATGGTTTTGGGTTTGGGCATTTCGTGTGTCAGGTCGAGCATGGCGCGCCTCATTTCCGCAGAAGTCTAAGCCTGCGTATTAGGCCCGGCAGGGCCTAGGGGCAAGGGGGAATCCTGACGCGTTCAGTTCTTGGAAAACTGCAGACCGGACGGTGTGAAGGTTACATCCTTGCCGCTGCGCAGTTCATCCCGGAACAGATCCGAGATAGCGCGCAGCGCGTCGCGCTGACCGCGCGCAGCAAACCGCTCGGGCGAGTTGATGCGGACCGAGTTGTTGAACCCGTTGGCGGCATGGGCCCAGATCAGGGGGTGAAGCTCGGTCAGGTGATCGCGGATCAGCCAGTTTGCGGTGTCGCGCATCTGGGCGCGGACATTGTCTGCCTTTTCGTTCAGCCCGTGACCATTCTGAATGGTGATTGCACAATAGGCCGACAACATATTGATCATCTGCTGATCAGGGCGCAGACCGACGATATCGCGCAATCCTTCAAGGAAATATTCGACATCGACCTGTGCGCAGGCCTCTTCGTCCAAAGCGATGGCATCGAATTGCACCCACGTATATCCACCTGCGCCCCAGATATCCTGTGTCCGGACGGCATTGCGCAGCGCCTGTAATTCCAGTTCTGCGTAGCTGCCGAACCACCGGGGCAAAAGATGGCTGCCCATCGCGCGCATGTGACGCTGATTGTGCGGGTCCAGTGTGATCAGGTGCTCGTACTCATCGGCAACGCGGGCGTTTGACTTGCGCTGCCCGGCCAACAGGGCACAACCGGCGGCCGCAATCAGAGGGCTGTCCGGCGCATCCGCCTTGCACTTGGGCAGGATCGCAGCGGCCCGGTCGAAATGAGCGGCACAGCGCGAGCGGTGCAAGGGCGGCAAGGCCGTGTCCGTGGCGTTCCCGCGCCAGGCCCAGGCCAAATCGATATGGGCCAGCGCCACAACGGCAGCGATCATCGGATCACCAGGATTGTCAGACAACTCGCCTTCCAGTTCCGAAATACCACCCAGCAAATCGTAATCGGATATGGCCTTGCCGTCCGACAGCGCATGTTCCGCAGCCAGAACCACGTCAGATCTGGCCCCGAACGCCAAAAGATCGGCAATCGGCATACCATCCGATACGGCGGCACGATCCTGATCCGCTGCACGCATTTCTTCGGACAACTCGGTCCAGCGGTCCTGTCTGGCCAGATAGCGCCCATGTTCGATTGTAGAATGTCCAATCAGATTGTCGCAATTCGATGTCGCCACAGGAATGTTGAGCTGCCCATGTTCAGGCAGGGCAGCGGCCAGCGCAGATTTCGTTGCGCACAGATCTTCTGAGGCGTCCGTGGGATTGGATATGGGCTGGGCAAACAACGCCCTTAACGACCGAAACATGGTAAAACTCAAAACTGTAAAAACACTTAACTGAGTCTGAAGTCTGGCGAGGTATCAGGCTCAATTCAAGTGATTTGCTTAATAAACTTTGTTTTTTGTGTCCAATGAGCCCGTAGATCACGCAGTGTTTCAGATAACAGTGAAATGATGACGGTTTACGCGAAAACCTGCCTGTTTCAGAATGGCTTCCAGCTCCCGATGCGGTGGCAGAGACTCATCTGGCAGCCGGATTCGTTTCCCGGATTTCAGGACGATGGATACGCGAACGGAAAAGTCCCACCGGGTGTCAAATTGGAAATGGTCGATATCCCGCATTGGGATGTCGCCCTTACGATTACCCGTGAACCAGCACACTGCATCCGCGTCCAGCTGCACCCCGGCGCTGGTGTTCTGGATCACGTCCCATAGCGCTGGGAGGGTGGCCAGAGACAGCAGGCCAACAACCCACCAAGCCGCGTCGAACAGGATGACCAGAGCCAGCAGGGTCGCGTAGATGCTTGCCAGAATGACCAGTGTTCGCGTGTTCCGGTTGCGACGGGTAAAGCTGTAGGGTGTCATGCGCCGAGGATGCGGGATACCATTTCCGTCGTGTCGCGCGACAGGTTCGGAGTTTCCGCAATGCGGGACAATTGTGCGCGCATCAGGTCCTGACGCCCGGCGTCGTACCGTTTCCAGGTCTGGAAGGCAGAACACATCCGTGCCGTGGTTTGCGGGTTCACAGGATCAAGGCGGATCAGCCAATCGGCCAGCAGGCTGTACCCGGCACCATCCGGCTGGTGGAACCCTGCGTGGTTCATCGCCAGCGCGCCCATGACAGCGCGGAACCTGTTCGGGTTCTTCCAGTTGAAGTCGGGATGCCAGGTCAATGCCTTCGCTGCTTCCGGTG
Source organism: Ruegeria sp. SAZD013 (assembly GCF_059612525.1). Lineage (NCBI taxonomy): Bacteria > Pseudomonadati > Pseudomonadota > Alphaproteobacteria > Rhodobacterales > Roseobacteraceae > Ruegeria > Ruegeria sp. SAZD013. Next base: position 198,614 of record NZ_JBXWQT010000029.1, read on the forward strand.
TCGCCTCTGGTGCGGCCATGGTCACCTGCAAGCCAAACCATTTGTCCATGACCAGCCGGTCATGCTGCCATTGGTCATAGAAGGCGGCCAGCTGCGCCTCGCCCTTGCGGGCGCGCAGCAGGCAGGACAGGGCGGTCAGTTGCAGGGTCATGTTATCCGCTTTGGCATACACAGTGGCCGCCATTGCCCCTCCGTCCAGACGAGAAGTCAGCGCCAGTGCCGCGCTGCCAAGGGCGCGTTTTCCGGATTGCTCGGCATCCGGGCTGTAGGGGCCATCCACCAACGCCTCGCTGTGCAGACGGGGCAGCAGATCCTGCACGTGCTGTGCCGTGGCCTGCCGCAGCGTTTCGACCGCCGACCAGATTGCCATCGGATCTGGCGTGTGACCGCGTTCATGCAAAGCCGCAGCCAGTTCGGATTGCGTCGGCAGCCCAAGCATCAAGGCGCGATAGGCCGGGTCCAGCGTGTCGTCGCGCAGCACGGCCAGCAGCCCGTCAAGGTAATCGGCGTCTGGGGTTGCCTCGTCCAAGATCATCCGCAGCAAGGTGTTTTGCGCCAGCGATCTGCCAGCCTGCCAGCGGTTGAACGGATCTGTGTCATGCGCCAGCAGAAACGCGCGTTCGGCGTTTGAATGATCGTGTTCCAGAATGACCGGTGCCGAGAAATCGCGCAGGATCGAAGCTGTGGGCCTTGTCGCAAGCCCGGTGAACTGAAAGCTCTGCTCGGCCTCTGTCAGTTCCAGCACTTCAGTCGTGCGGACCTCATCCCCGTTTGGCCCCAGCAGGCCAACAGCGACCGGGATCACCTGGGGCAGTTTCTCTGCCTGACCCGGTGTGGGATCGGTGCGCTGTTTCAGTGTCAGGGTATAGGTCCCGTCGGCCCAATCTTCAGATACGGTCAAACGCGGCGTGCCCGATTGGCTGTACCACCGTTTGAACTGGGTCAGGTCGCGGCCTGTGGTGTCTTCGAACACCTTCAGCCAATCCTCGATCGTGCAGGCCTGCCCGTCATGGCGGTCAAAATAGAGGTCCAGCGCCTTTGCATAGGCCTCATCCCCGACCAGCCGTTTCAACATGCCGATCACTTCGGCACCTTTTTCGTAAACGGTGGCCGTGTAGAAATTGTTGATCTCCTGAAAGCTTTCGGGCCGGACCGGGTGCGAGAGCGGGCCGTTATCCTCAGGGAATTGCCGCGCCCGCAGGTCGATGGCGTCGTGTATGCGCTTTACGGGGGCCGAGCGCATGTCGGATGTGAACTGTGCATCGCGGAAGACGGTCAGGCCTTCTTTCAGACACAGCTGGAACCAGTCGCGGCAGGTGATGCGGTTGCCTGTCCAGTTGTGGAAGTACTCATGCGCGATGATCGCCTCGATCCGTTCGAAATTGGCATCGGTCGAGGTTTCGGGACTGGCCAGAACAGCCGAAGAGTTAAAGATGTTCAGCCCCTTGTTTTCCATCGCGCCCATGTTGAAGTCATCGACGGCGACGATGTTGAAGACGTCCAGATCGTATTCCCGGCCATAGACGTCTTCATCCCATTTCATGGACTTCTTCAGCGCCTCCATTCCGAAGGCGCATTTGCCCGCATCCCCCTGGCGTACCCACAGGTTCAACTCAACATCCCGGCCTGATTTGGTGGTGAATCGGTCGGGATGGGCCACAAGATCCCCAGCGACAAGCGCAAACAGATAGGCAGGCTTGGGCCACGGGTCGGTCCATTCGGCCCATCCTTCGCCTTTGCCCGAAGGGTTGCCGTTCGACAGCAGAACCGGCAGGTCACCATTGATGCGCACGGTAAAGGTGGACATGACATCGGGGCGATCCGGGTAATACGTGATCTTGCGGAAACCTTCCGCCTCGCACTGGGTGCAATACATGCCGTTCGACATATAAAGCCCCTCCAACGCCGTGTTGTTGCCCGGATCGATCTCAACTTCGGCTTCCCAGATGAACGGGGCGTCGGGAACATCGGCGGTCAGGCCCTTGTCCGTGACGTCGGGCGAAACTTCGGTTCCGTTAATGGAGGCGCGGATCAGGTTCAGATCCTCGCCATGCAGGAAAAAGGTGCGGTCGGAGGCGTCGGGGTTTGGACGAAACGCGATACGCGACGTGACCCGTGTTGCATGTGCCGACAGATCGAAGGTCAGGTGCACGCTGTCCAGCAGATAACCAAATGGAGTGTAGTCTTTCAGGAAGATCGTGGTGGGGGCAGCGTCGCGCATGGGGGCCTCGCATCGGTTCGTGTCTGGCGCGACGTTAGGGGCATCGTTCCAGAGCTGCAACTGGCCCCCGCCATTCCCTTGTTGTTTTTGAAACAGCTTCCGTTCGATCCGAATAACCCTAACGCAAAGTCGAAAGTTGCCTATCGGAAACTTTCGGCCTAAGTCACTTACGCATACAATGGCACACAATCGCAGGAGAGCAGGAAGATGAGTGGCAGACAAACCCTGAGCGGGCTGCAGATCGATCCAATACTGGCAGAGTTTATCGAGACGCGGGCATTGCCGGGTACGGGTGTGTCGGCGCAGGATTTCTGGGCGGGTCTGGCGCGACTGGTGTCTGAACTGGGGCCGAAAAACCGCGCGCTTCTGGCCAAGCGGGCCGAAATACAAGGGCGCATCGATGGCTGGCATATTGCGCGCAAGGGTCAGAGCATTGATCCCACTGACTATCAGGAATTTCTGAAGGAAATCGGCTATCTGGTCGATGAAGGCGCGGATTTCCAGATCGAAACAACGAATGTCGACCCCGAGATCGCTCTGACACCGGGGCCGCAGCTTGTTGTGCCGATCACCAACGCACGCTTTGCGCTGAACGCGGCGAATGCGAGATGGGGCAGCCTGTATGATGCGCTTTATGGCACCGATGCGATAGGCGATCTGCCAACAGGCGGTGGGTATGATGCGGCGCGCGGTGCACGGGTGATTGCATGGGCGAAAGCCTTTCTGGATGACGCTGTACCTCTGGCTGGTGGGTCTTGGGCCGACGTGTCGGGACTGCATGTCGAAGAAGGTGCTCTTTCCCCGGCACTGGCAAACCCCGATCAATTTGTTGGTTTCGGTGGCGCGGCAGACAAGCCGGCTTTTGTGCTTCTGAAAAACAATGGCCTGCATATTCAGATCATAATCGATCCGACTGGAGCCATCGGTGCCTCTGATCCCGCAGGTATAGCAGACGTCCGGCTGGAATCCGCTCTTTCAACGATTATGGACTGCGAGGACTCGGTCGCTTGTGTTGATGCGGCGGATAAGGTCGTTGCCTATGGCAACTGGCTGGGCCTGATGAAGGGTGATCTGACCGAAGACGTCACCAAGGGCGACACCACGTTTACCCGCAAGCTGGCAGAGGATCTGACTTTCACCACACCGACAGGTGAGCAGGCGACCCTGAAAGGCCGGTCGCTGATGCTGGTGCGGAATGTCGGCCACCTGATGACGAACCCGGCCGTTCTGGACGCCGAAGGGCGCGAGATTGGCGAAGGGTTGATGGACGCACTCTGCACCACTCTGATCGCAATGCATGACCTGCAACGGGATGGGGGGAACTCGGTCGAAGGGTCGGTTTATGTTGTGAAGCCCAAGATGCACGGGCCGGAAGAGGTTGCCTTTGCGGTCGAGATTTTCGACATGGTCGAAGACATTCTGGGTCTGCCGCGCAACACCGTAAAGCTGGGGATCATGGATGAGGAGCGCCGCACGTCGGTAAACCTGAAAGAGTGCATTCGCGCCGCGAAATCGCGCGTCGCCTTTATCAACACCGGTTTCCTGGACCGGACGGGGGATGAGATTCATACCTCGATGGAGGCCGGGCCGATGCTGCCCAAGGGCGACATCAAGAACACGCCCTGGATTGCGTCTTATGAAGACCGCAATGTCGATATCGGTTTGGCCTGTGGCCTGAAAGGCAAGGCGCAGATTGGCAAAGGCATGTGGGCGATGCCGGACCGGATGGGCGACATGCTTGAGGCCAAGATCGGTCACCCGCTGGCTGGTGCGACCTGCGCCTGGGTGCCGTCGCCCACAGCTGCGACGCTGCACGCCACACATTACCACAAGGTCAACGTACTGGCCCGTCAGGACGAGATCGCAATGGCGGGTGCCCGAGGAACACTTGACGATTTGCTGACCATTCCCCTGCTGGGGGGGCGCAATCTTGGCGACGCGGAAATCTCGCGCGAGGTCGAGAATAATGCACAAGGCATTCTGGGCTATGTCGTGCGTTGGGTCGATCAGGGCGTGGGATGTTCCAAAGTCCCCGACATCAATGACATCGGGTTGATGGAAGACCGTGCGACCTGCCGAATTTCGTCTCAGGCACTGGCCAACTGGTTGCATCATGGCATTGTCGACGAGGCACAGGTGATGGCTGCGATGCAGAAAATGGCGGCTGTCGTGGATCGCCAGAATGCAAGTGATCCGGGTTATGTCCCGATGGCGCCGGGCTTTAACGGAATCGCTTTTCAGGCGGCTTGTGACCTTGTGTTCAAAGGTCGTGTGCAGCCCTCGGGCTACACCGAGCCGGTCCTGCACGCGCGCCGTCTGGAATTGAAGGCGGCCACAGCGTAAAACGAAGGGGGCGATCCGCCCCCCTTTTCTTCTTTCGACATGCAGACACAGGAATGCACATGGAAGTTTCCCTTCGCAAAGCCCGTACCATTATCCGCAAAGCACTTGAGAAAGGCCGCGAGATGGAGCTGAAGCCACTTTCAGTGGTTGTTCTGGACGCAGGCGGCCACGTCATCGCGTTCGAGCGCGAGGATGATGCCGCACCGGGCCGCTTTGCGATTGCGCATGGCAAGGCATATGGCTCTGTCATGCTGGGTATGGCGGGCACGGCACAGATGCAGCGGGCCGAGGCGCAAGCCTACTTCATGGCGGCGGTAAACGGTGTGTATGGCGGGCAGGTCGTGCCAGTTCCGGGCGGGGTCTTGCTGCGGGGGCGAAAGGGGGACGTAATTGGTGCCGTTGGGGTTACCGGCGACACGTCTGAAAACGACGCTGCCGTTGCGATGGCGGGAATTGAGGCCGCCGGGTTGGACGGAGAGATATAGATCCGACCATAGAGAGCAGCTCCGTCAAAGTAATGACTTGGCGCATGTTCCCAACTTGAAGTTTGGTGCTGGGAAAACGTGCCGAGACTGGACTAAATGTCGGGAGAAAATTTGTGCACCCCTGAACACGTCCCTGCGCTGTCACGCAGGAGGTGTATTCTTGCACGACTGTGAAGCTGCGGTTAGCTTCCTTTCCAAGGGGATGAATAACAAGGAAAGCGGAATGTCTCGACCCGTTGTTGGTATTATCGGCAACTCATACCTCATGAACGATCAATACCCGACCCATGCAGGGGGGACGATGAACTCTGACGCTGTGGCGAACGTTTCAGGATGTTTGCCGCTGCTGATCCCCGCCGATCCCCGTTATGTATCGGTTGAGGAGTTGCTGGAGGTTTGCGACGGGTTCCTTCTAACCGGCGGCCGCCCCAATGTGCATCCCGAAGAATATGGTGAACCCGCAACCGAGGCGCATGGAGAGTTTGACCGCGCGCGTGACGCAATCACCTTGCCGCTGGTTCGGGCCTGTGTGGACCGGGGTCAGCCGTTTCTGGGTATTTGCCGCGGATTTCAAGAGGTCAACGTGGCCATGGGCGGAACGCTCTATCCGGAAATTCGCGATTTGCCGGGGCGGATGAACCACCGGATGCCGCCCGATGGTACACTTGAGGAAAAATTTGCACTGCGCCATGTTGTGAAACTGACCAAAAATGGTGTGTTCCACGACTTGTTTGGTGCGCAGGAGGTCATGACCAACACGCTGCACGGGCAGGGGATCAAGTGCATCGGACAGCGTGTGGTGATCGATGGGCATGCGCCGGACGGAACGCCCGAGGCAATTTATGTCAAGGATGCGCCCGGTTTCACGCTGTCCGTGCAATGGCATCCCGAATGGGATGCGATCAACGACCCGGTTTCACGCCCCTTGTTCGAAGCCTTCGGCATGGCTGTGCGGGGATGGGCGGCGGGGATTGCCTGTCAGGCAGTTCAGAAATCAGCCTGACTTGGGCACCGGACCGTGCGGGTGCGCGACGGGCCGGTGAAGGGGAAGGTAAATGGCAATCAGACCAGCAGGTTGAACTGATTGACCAGCGGCAGGCTGCGCGCACGTTTGCCGGTCAGATCAAACAGAGCGTTGCCCAGTGCGGGCATCGAGGGGGGCGTGCCGGGCTCACCAGCGCCGCCCATATGGCGATTGGTCTCCAGAACGCGCACCTCGACTTGTGGCGCGGTATGCATACGAAGGGCGTCATAGTCAGGGAAGTTGAACTGCTCGACTTCCCCGTCGGCAAAGGTGATCGCGCCGAAACATGCAGCCGACAGGCCATACATCATGCCGCCAAACATCTGCGCCTTGACATTTTCCGGGTCCAGCGCCAGCCCCATGTCGCAGGCGATCCAGGCCTTGTGGACGCGGATGGCACCGTCTTCGTCGACCACTTCGATAACTTGAGCCACCGGAGTGCCGAAGCTGTAGGTGAAGGCCACGCCACGGCCCACACCGTCAGGTGTTTTTCCGGTCCAGTTGGACATTTCCCTGACCGCCTCCAGACATCCGGCAGATGGGGCGTGTTCGGTTCTCATCAGCTCTAGCCGGAAGTCCAGCGGGTCGCGCCCTGCGGCATGGGCCAATTCGTCCATGAAGGTCTCGTGGAAAAAGCCGTTGTGGCTGTTGCCGACCGAACGCCAGAAGCCTACCGGGACAGCCAGATCAGCGACGTGGCCGCTCATCCGGTAGTTTGGCACGGCGTAAGGCTGGTTGAAGAACCCTTCGACCAGCACTTTGTCGGGTCCGCCTCCGGGGAAGCCGGTGTAACGCTCGACCGCCTGTTGCGTGCAGGACTGTGCCGCAACCTTGCCGTCAATGAGAACGGCTTTGCCGTCCTGAACAGCGCCGCGCATCCGGGCGATGGCGCCGGGGCGGAAGTAGTCGTGACGCATGTCTTCTTCGCGGCTCCAGGTTGTCTGGACCGGTATGCCAGGCACAGCCATCGCGACCTTGGTGGCGATTTCCGCAAAATCCAGCTCACCCCGGCGGCCAAACCCACCCCCCAGATAGGTGGTGTGAATCTGAACAGCCTCAGTGTCCAGATTTGCGGTATTCGCAGCGCGAAACCGGATCAGCGTCGGGGCCTGATTGCCGCACCACAGCTCCAGAGTATCTCCGGTATAGAGCGCGGTGGCATTCATCGGCTCCATCGTGGCGTGCGCCAGATAGGGCACTTGGTATTCGGCAGTGATCTCGGTCGCGCCATCCGGCGTCATGCTGACATCGCCATCGTCGCGCATAGTCGAGTTCGGCGCGTCGTCAAACGCCTCGGCAATCTTTGAGAAAATGCCGTCCGTATCAGGTGGATATGGTGCATCGCCCCAGTCGATCTCAACAGCCTCAACCGCCTGGTTGGCCAGCCATGTGTTGTTCGCGATCACGGCAACACCAGTGCCCAGATCAACAACCTTCTCGACCCCGGGCATGGAGATTGCCGCACTGTCGTCAAAGCTGATCATCGCGCCACCCAGTTTGGGGTTCATGCGCACGGCAGCAAATTTCATACCGGGCAGGCGAACATCGATGCCAAACTCGGCAGTGCCTGTCACTTTGCCCATCATGTCCAGTCGCGGTTGTGTCCGGCCCAGATAACGCCATTGGGACGGGTCTCGCAAAGGTACCTCGACGGGTTCCAGTCCGGACGCTTCCACTGCAAGATCGGTATAAGCGATCTTGTCACCGTTCGGGGCGATGACATGGCCTGAAGCTGTTTTCAGGTCCGAGGGCGCGACCCCCAACCGATCAGCGGCGGCGCGTTTCAGCGTTTCACGGGCCGAAGCGCCGGCTTGCCGCATCCTCTCGAACCCGTCCTTCATCGAGGTTGAGCCGCCTGTGACTTGCAGGCTTAGGGCCTTGCCAAGAACACCCAATGCTTCACCTAAGTTGTGCTGGAAGTCCGAGATGTCGTAGCCCTTGTTTGGCAGTCCCTCGCCCATCATGGCTGAGTTGTAATAGGCGGTTGCTGCCGGACCGTGCAGGACGGTGATTTGATCCAGATCGACATCCAGTTCTTCGGCGATCAGCGCGGCCCACGTGGTTTTCACGCCCTGTCCCATCTCGGCACGGGGCGCGAACAGGGTGACGCCATTCTGATCGATCAGCACGAAGGGGTTCAGTGTCGCTTCACCTTCTTTCGGTTTCAGCGGGTTGGGGGCAGGGCGGGTGACATAATACGCGCCAAAGGCGACGCCGCCAACAATTGCGGCTGAGCCGATCAGGAACGTACGGCGGAAAATTTTGCCAACAGAAGCCATCTCTTATGCCTCCTTCAACTTGGATGCTGCGTCGTGGATCGCGGCCCGGATGCGAGGGTAGGTGCCACAGCGGCACAGGTTTCCCTGCATCGCCTCATCGATCTCTGCGTCCGTGGGCGCAGGGTTTTGCGCAAGCAGGGCAGCGGCCTGCATGATCTGGCCCGACTGGCAATAGCCACATTGCGCCACCTGATGATCAGCCCAGGACTGCTGGATCGTAGCCAGCGCTTCTGGCGTTCCGACGCCTTCGATTGTGGTCACCTCGCCCCAGACATTCGACAGCGCCACCTGGCATGAGCGTACGGCCTCGCCATCGATATGAACCGTACAGGCCCCGCAAGCGGCGACGCCACAGCCGAACTTGGTGCCGGTCAGGCCAACCTCATCCCTCAGAACCCAAAGCAGGGGGACATCATCCGGCAGGTCGATCTGATGGGGAGTTCCGTTAATCTTCAGGGCCGTCGCCATGGCGCACCTTTTTGTATCTGTGGAAGGTGCTGACATAATGGTTGTAAAGTGTCAGTCTGTCAATTGACAAATTAAACAAAGAATGTCAGAGATTTTCTTATGAAAGATACGAGTGACGAATCCCGGCAGAAAGCGATCCTAGCATCTGCTTTTCAGGCCTTTTCCGCATACGGGTTCCGCAAGACCTCGATGGATGACATTGCGCGCGGTGCAGGGATGTCGCGGCCAGCGGTCTATCTGTATTTCAGGAACAAGGAAGCGATCGTTCGCAAGCTGACCGAACGGCATTACGAGGAAAAGACCGTAGCGGTGGCCGAGGCGTTGAACGGCGAAGGCTCGGTTTCGGACATTGCCAGGAAGGCGATCCATGCCCAGACCGAGGGTATGGCTGCGATTTTGGCGTCGCCGCATGGGCTTGAGATGCTGGACACAACCAAATCCATGGCCATCGATATTGTCGAGCGGGGCGAAGGGGAACTTGCCGCGCTTTATGCCGAATGGCTGAGGCGAGAGCAGGATACTGGCCGCGTTCGCCTGTTCGACACGCCTGAAGAGACGGCGAAAACACTTACGGTCACGCTGAAGGGGATCAAGCTGACTGCGTCAGACGCCGAGGAATTTGAAAGGCGCACCAACCAGTTGGCGGCCCTGATCGGGGCCGGGCTGGAAATCAGGTAACGCGCTGTCGGGATTTGTACTCGGGCGTGTCCCAAAGCTTGTTCTGCATGACATCCGCCAGAATCCCGACTGCACGCTCGACATCACTTTCATCGATATACAGCGGCGTGAAACCAAACCGCATTGTGTCAGGTGCGCGGAAATCTCCGACGACACCACGCGCGATCAGCGCTTGCATCGCGGCGTAGCCTTCCTTGAAGCGGAATGAAACCTGACTGCCACGCTGCTCGGGAACACGCGGGCTGTCCAATTGCAAGTCGGGGCAGGTCGCCTCGACCCGACAGATGAAAAGCTCGGTCAATTCAATGGATTTGGCGCGCACATCCGCCATGTCGGCCATATCCCAGATATCCATGGCCGCCGAAAGTGCGGTCATTTGGATGATCGGAGGTGTTCCAACGCGCATACGCTCAATCCCGCTTCCGGGCCGATAGTCCAGGTCAAAGGCAAAGGGCGCTTCGTGCCCCAGCCAGCCGGACAGGGCCGGGCGCACACTATCTGCCAGTCGGGGCGCAACATAAATGAAAGCGGGCGCACCGGGGCCGCCATTGAGGTATTTATAAGTGCACCCGACTGCGAAATCGGCATTGCACCCTGCAAGGTCAACGGGGATAGCACCTGCGGAATGCGCCAGATCCCAAACCGTCACGACACCATTGGCATGGGCCAGTTCCGTCAGCGCTTTCATGTCGTGCATCCGGCCCGTACGGTAATCCACTTCGGTCAGCATCAGGACCGCGACCTCTTCTGTGATTGCATCTGCGACGCCCTGCGGGTCGACGACGCGCAGTTCGTATGCGCCCCCAAGGGATCGCAGCAGGCCATCGACCATGTACAGGTCTGACGGAAAGTTCCCATTGTCGGAAAGCACAACCTTGCGGGTCGGGTTCAGTTCAAGAGCAGAGGACACGGCCTGATAAACCTTGATCGACAGGGTGTCGCCGGTCACGACGCTGCCCGGCTCGGCACCGATCAGGCGGCCAATTCGATCTCCAAGCCCAGTGGGAAGGCCCATCCAACCGGCCTTGTTCCAGCCGGTGATCAGCATTTGCCCCCATTCCTCGGTCAGCATGTTCTGCACACGAGACGCAGCCGTTTTAGGCAGCGGACCCAACGAGTTGCCGTCCAGATAAATCACGCCCTCGGGCAGGTCGAACATGGCTTTGGTTGCTGCAAAATCGGTCATGAAGGTTCACTCACTTGTGTGGTCGTCTTTTGTTGCATTTGGGGTAGCCGATCCTGACATGTCTGTCTATCGATGCGACATACTGGTCTTTTGCCAATCTGGCCGAAAAACGGTAGGACGTCGGTCAGAAGCGACATATACCCGACACTGTCGTCGCTCATGAGGGATTGGAATGCGCTGGATAGATGTACCGCCGGTTTGGTTGATCGCTTTCGCGGCGCTGGCATGGGCGCAAGCCAGATACATGGCGCTGGGTCTGTCTCTTGAGAGTGGCCTGACCGACCTTCTCAGCGGAGTTCTAATCGGCGGCGGCCTTCTGATGGCCGTTCTAGCCATTGTCGAGTTTCGCCGCCACAAAACAACCGTCATTCCCCATGAGACACCGACCGCGATGGTGCAAACGGGCATCTACAAACGCAGTCGAAACCCGATCTACGTCGGTGACGTTCTGATTCTTGCGGGTTTGATCCTGCGGTTTGACGCCGTGTTGTCACTGGTTTTGGTTCCAGTCTTCGTCTGGGTGCTGGAGCGCCGGTTTATCCTGCCGGAAGAAGACCGCCTGCGCCGGCAGTTCCGCACGGATTTCGCACGCTACGAACGCAAGACGCGGCGTTGGATCTAATGTGGCTGATTTCGTGATGTCACGTAAAAAATGCTGCACTTGCGAAATAATGTTGCGCAGGATACATCTTTGCTTAACAAAGAATACCGACCACCCGCTCGGACAGAGTAAAAATTAGGGGGACTGCCAGTGAAGATAGGCACGCCAAAGGAAATACTGGACGGTGAGAGCCGGGTTGCAATGACGCCCGACTCGGCCGTGCAATTGCAGAAGTTGGGCTATGAGTGCCTGATCGAGAAAGGCGCGGGCGCGGCTGCCGGTTTTTCGGATGCCGCATACGAGGCCGTAGGCGTTGAGGTGGTCAAGACCGCAGCGTCGCTGTGGAAGACCGCGGATATCATTGCCAAGGTTCGGATCCCGACTGAGGCCGAACTGAAACGGTTGACCAAGGGCAAGACCCTGATTTCGTTCTTCAATCCTGCGGGCAACGAAGAAGGAATGGAGCTGGCCAAATCCAAGGGCGCCAACGTGATCGCCATGGAGATGGTGCCACGCATCTCGCGTGCGCAGAAGATGGACGCGCTGTCGTCGATGGCAAATATCGCGGGCTATCGCGCCGTGATCGAGGCAGGCAACAACTTTGGCCGTTTCTTCACCGGTCAGGTGACCGCCGCCGGTAAAGTTCCTCCTGCCAAGGTGCTGATCGTTGGGGCCGGTGTGGCCGGTCTGGCCGCAATCGGGACGTCCACGTCGCTGGGCGCGATCACCTACGCGTTCGACGTGCGCCCTGAAGTGGCCGAACAGGTCGAATCGATGGGGGCGGAGTTCGTCTATCTGGACTTCGAAGAAGAGCAGCAGGATGGCGCGGCCACAGGCGGTTATGCCTCGGTCCAGTCGGAAGAATTCCGCAACGCCCAGCTGGCCAAGTTCCGCGAACTTGCGCCCGAGATGGACATCGTGATCACCACCGCCCTTATCCCCAACCGTCCGGCGCCCAAGCTGTGGCTGGAGGATATGGTCAAGGCGATGAAGCCGGGTTCGGTCATCATCGACCTTGCAGCCGAGCGTGGCGGTAACGTCGAAGGCACTGTGCCGGATGAGAAAGTCGTAACCGATAATGGCGTGACCATAATCGGTTATACAGACTTCCCCAGCCGGATGGCGGCACAATCCTCGTCGCTTTATGCAACCAACATCCGTCACATGATGACTGACCTGACGCCCGAGAAGGACGGTCAGATCAATCACAACATGGAAGATGACGTGATCCGCGGCGCAACCGTGACCCATGCGGGTGAGATTACCTTCCCGCCGCCACCGCCCAAGATTCAGGCGATTGCGGCGCAGAAAAAGCCCGAGGTCAAGGAACTGACCCCGGAAGAGAAAAAGGCGCAGGAGATTGCGGCCTTCAAGGCGCAGACCAAGCAGCAGTTCACCCTTTTGGGTGTTGGTGGCGCGCTGATGCTGCTGGTGGGGCTGGTTGCCCCGGCCAGCTTCATGCAGCATTTCATCGTCTTCGTGCTGGCCATTTTCGTTGGCTTCCAGGTGATCTGGAATGTCTCGCACAGCCTGCACACGCCGCTGATGGCGATCACCAACGCGATCTCGTCGATCATTATCGTTGGGGCGTTGATGCAGATCGGATCGGGGTCGTTCCTGGTCATTCTGCTGGCGGCGCTGTCCGTCTTCATGGCCGGGATCAACATTTTCGGCGGCTTCCTCGTAACCCGGCGCATGCTCGCCATGTTCCAGAAATCTTAAGGAGGCCGGGCACATGGAATTTGGCTTCACCACTGCCGCCTACGTTGTTGCGGCTGTTCTGTTCATCCTTTCCCTTGGCGGGTTGTCGAACCAGGAAAGCGCCAAGCGCGCGGTCTGGTACGGCATCGTCGGCATGGCGCTGGCGGTCTTTGCCACACTGGTTGGCCCCGGTTCTGGCCTGTGGCTGCTGTCGATCCTGCTGATCATTGGCGGCGGTCTGATCGGTCAATACGTGGCGCAGCGCGTCCAGATGACCGAGATGCCGCAGCTGGTGGCCGCGATGCATTCACTCGTCGGTCTGGCCGCTGTGTTTGTGGGTTTCAATGCACATTTTGAAATCGGCAACGTGGCACAGGTCATGGCGATTGCGGATACGGCGAAAGAGGCGGATCTGCATGATCTGGGCACATTTGCCAAACTGATCGCCAAGAAGACACCGGCCGAACTGGCAATCCTGCACGTGGAACTGTTCCTTGGTATCTTTATCGGTGCGATCACCTTTACCGGTTCGGTCGTGGCCTATGGCAAGTTGGCGGGCAAAGTGACCTCGGCGGCGACAAAGCTGCCCGGTGGTCATGCGCTGAACGCGGCGGCAGCGGGCCTCTCGCTGATCTGTCTGATCTGGTACACCGCGTCTGGCGGGCTGTTGCCGCTGATCCTGATGACCCTGGCCGCTCTGTTCATCGGTTATCACCTGATCATGGGCATCGGTGGCGCGGACATGCCAGTGGTTGTGTCGATGCTGAACAGCTATTCGGGCTGGGCCGCGGCGGCGATTGGTTTCTCGCTGGGCAATGACCTGCTGATCGTGGTCGGCGCGCTGGTGGGCTCAAGCGGTGCGATCCTGTCCTACATCATGTGCAAGGCGATGAACCGTCACTTTGTCAGCGTGATCCTGGGCGGCTTTGGTGGCCCGCAGGGTGAACAGATGGCTGTTGAGGGAGAGCAGGTGGCTATTGAGGCTGATGGCGTGGCTGCAGCCTTGAACGATGCCGACAGTGTAATCATCATTCCCGGCTACGGGATGGCGGTTGCGCAGGCACAGCAATCGGTCAGTGAACTGGTCCGTAAGCTGCGCGCCAAAGGTAAAGAGGTGCGTTTCGCGATCCACCCGGTCGCGGGTCGTTTGCCGGGTCACATGAACGTGCTGCTGGCCGAGGCGAAGGTGCCCTATGATATCGTTCTGGAAATGGACGAGATCAATGATGACTTCCCGGACACGGATGTGGCCATCGTTATCGGCTCGAACGACATCGTGAACCCTGCGGCGCAGGAAGATCCCAACAGTCCCATTGCCGGTATGCCAGTTCTGGAATGCTGGAAGGCCAAGCAGGTCTTCGTGTCAAAACGTGGTCAGGGTACAGGGTATTCGGGTATCGAAAACCCGCTGTTCTTCAAGGAAAATACCCGCATGTTCTATGGCGACGCCAAAGCGTCTCTGGACAAGCTGCTGCCGATGATCGAGTGATTAACCGGTTTGATCCATTTGCAAAGGGCGCCTTTGAGCGCCCTTTTCTTTTTTTGTGCTGTTGGGGGCTTTGCCCCCAAACCCCCAGGATATTTATGGCCAGATGAAGCGGGCGGGTTGTGATATACTCGATGCCGTGTGGTAGGAGCGAAACATGCAGAAAGTGAACGGTATAGGGGGCGTATTCTTTCGGGCCAGTGATCCTGAGGCGTTGAGCCGCTGGTACGAAGAACATCTGGGCGTAAACCACTATGATCCGGTGCCCTGGAAGCAGCGCGAAGGGTATACGGTGTTTGCGCCTTTCGCTAAAGACACTGAGTATTTCGGAAACCCGGATCAGCAATGGATGATCAATTTTCGGGTCGATGATCTGGGCGCGATGATACAGCAGCTCGAAGCTGCCGGAATCTCTGTTGAGACCCGCCCAGACTGGGACAGCGAGATCGGAAAGTTCGCTCGGCTTCACGATCCGGAGGGAAATCCGATCGAGCTGTGGCAGCCAAATCAATGAGATAGTCGGTTTGTATACCTTTGTATTCGTGTAAGTATATGAAATAAAATAAGAATTGATGTATCCGAGTTGTGACGTATAGTGCGGACACCGCTATCGGAGCCTCGGAATGACGCCAATCGATGATCACCCGCTGCGCTATGCGCTGGCAAATGAACTTCATGCCCGCCCGTTTCCGGCCGCCGATACGCCGTGCACGGTCGCCTTTCTTGCGATCAAGAAGCGTGAAGCAGCCGTCGCTCGGGACCGCAGTCAGGATATTGCCCATCTGATCGATCTGCTTGACCGACATGGGGCGCAACATCCGCAGCCGGGGGCCACGCATTACGCCGGGCAGATAGGACGCCATTGGCTGAAATGGGAGCAGCACACTGAGTTTGTGACGTATACGGCGATTGTGCCGAATGTCAGCGGCCGCCCCTTCAACCCGGCTGATTTCGAGGTATTTCCCCCGGATTGGCTAATGGCCAGTCCGGGCCAGAGGATCACCTCGCTGCTGATGCGGGTGGTGCCGCGCCCGGAAGATGCGGCTGTAAAGGTCGCTCTGGCTGATTGGTTCGAACCTGAAAGTCTGGCGGTGTCGCGGGTGTTGGATGCTTCAGCAATTTGCGCCAGCGATTTCCGTATCGACCCGGCTGGTCACATGCGTTTTGCCCTGTTCGTGACCGAAGGCACGGGCACGCGCCGCACAGGGCGTATCATCCAGCGGCTGTGCGAGATCGAGACATACAAGGCGATGTCGATGCTTGGCTTTGCCCGCGTCAAACAATTGGCCCCCCGGATCGAGGAACTGGATGCCCAGCTGGCGAAGCTGATGGTTGAAATGACGGATGACACCACCCCACCAGATGCGCTGTTGCCTCAATTGCTGGCCATATCGACCGAGCTCGAGACCATATCGGCCCGCAGTTCGTTCCGATTCGGTGCGACCGGCGCTTACGAGGCGCTGGTCAATCAGCGGATCGATGTCCTGCGCGAGGAAAGGTTCGAAGGCGGCCAAAGCTTTGCCGATTTCATGATGCGCCGTTATGACCCTGCGATCCGTACCGTGAAATCAACAGAACGCCGCCTGCAGGCGCTGTCTGACCGGGCCATACGTGCGGGTGAGTTGTTGCGCACAAGGGTGGACGTCGAGCGGAGTGCACAAAATCAGGCCCTGTTGGAAAGCATGGATCGTCGGGCCGATCTTGCCTTGCGCTTGCAGCACACGGTTGAGGGCCTTTCTGTGGTGGCCATCAGTTATTACGCGGTCTCACTTGTCGGCTACCTTCTGTATCCGTTGACTGCCGCCGGCATAAGCAAGGGAATGCTGACGGCGGCGGCGACGATCCCGGTTGTAGCGGGCGTATGGTTCGCCGTTCGGCGCATCCGCAAACGCCTGGGTTAAGCTGCAATTGCCAATTTGCGCCCAACCTGTAGAACGGGTGAGGCGGGCAGACAGCACGAGGTTCTCTGTTGATTGGTGTTTTCTCGGCATGGCGGGCAGTTGCGACCATGTTCATCCTGAACGGGGCTTTGTTCGGCATCTGGGCCTCGCGCATACCGGCCGTGCGCGACCGGTTGGAGCTGTCCCATGACGCGTTGGGGTACGGGTTGTTGTTCATGGCGGCCGGGGCCGTCTGTTCGTTTCCGGTCACAGGGCGGTTGACGGATCGGTATGGCGCAGTTGCGATAACCCGGATTGTGGCCGTTCTGTACACGCTGTCGCTGGTCCTGCTTGCTGTTGCTGACGGGTTTTGGGCGCTGGCGTTATGTTTGTTTGTTTTTGGCGCCTTTCACGGATCGATGGATGTGGCGATGAATGCCTGGGCCGCCGAGGTCGAGCAGGCATATGACAAACCTGTAATGTCGTCATTCCACGCCATGTGGAGCCTTGGGGCCGGTCTTGGCGCGCTCAGCGGGTACGTGGCTGTTCAGATGGGGCTGACGGTTCTGGTGCATTTCCTATTGGCGGGTGGCGCGGTTGTTGCCTTCGCGCTGGCCTTGTCGTGGGTGCGCTGGACGTCGAAACGGTCCGAGCGGTCGCAAAGCTCGGGTTTTGCTTTGCCCTCGGGCGCGCTGATACTGGTCGGATTCGCGGCCATGTGCGGTGCATTGGGTGAAGGCGCCGTCGCAGACTGGAGCGCGATTTTCCTGCGAGACGTTTCCGGGGCGCCCGAAAGTGTTGCCGCATTGGGCTATGCCGTGTTTTCCGTGACGATGGTGGCGTTTCGCCTAGCAGGCGCGATTGTCATTATGCGGTTTGGTCCCGCTGCGACGGCCCGGTTCGGCGGGATCAGCGCGGCGTTGGGCGTTTTCGCTGTGGTTTCTTCGGTCGCGCCTTTGCCCGCATTGGCGGGGTTTGCGCTGATGGGCATAGGGTATGCGGTGATCATGCCGCTGGCGTTCAGCCGTGCAGCCAGCGATCCGCTTGTCCCGCCGGGGCAAGCCATCGCAAGTGTAGCTACGCTGGGATATGGCGGGTTATTGATAGGGCCGCCGCTGATCGGATTTTTGGCGGAACTGTTTGGCCTGCGTCTGGCGTTCGCCGTGCTGTTGCCATTGGCCGTTCTGATCGTGCTGTTGGCCGGCGCGCTGAGGCGCGCCGACTAAACTTGTTTCAGCGTCCGCGAATGCGGGGATCCAGCGCGTCGCGCAGACCGTCACCCAGATAGTTGACGCTCAGCACCGTCAGCGAGATTGCCAGACCGGGCCAGAATACACGCTCGGGGTATTGCTGAAGATAGTCGACACCATCAAACAACAGGCGGCCCCATGTCGGGAAGTCGGGCGGGAATCCCAACCCAAGGAAGGACAGCGCGCTTTCGGTGATGATCGCTGTGGCAATCCCCAGCGTTGCCGACACCATGATTGGCGACAGAACGTTCGGCAGGATATGCCGCGTGATGATCTGGCTGTTACTGGTGCCGATGGAGCGCGCGGCGAGAACGAATTCACGTTCCTTGATGGCCAGCACGTCGCCGCGCACGATCCGCGCCGTAGGCATCCACGAGGTGATGCCGATGGCACTGACGATCAGAATGAAGATCCCGCGCTCCAGTCCGAATGCGGCTGACAGAGGCTCGCGGAACAGAAGCATCATGACCAGCAGCAAAGGCAGCAGGGGCAGAGCCAGAAACAGGTCGGTCAGGCGCATCAGCGGCCCATCGAGCCGTCTGAAGAATCCTGCCAGAACGCCGATGAACGATCCCAGAAACAGCGCCAGCAACATCGCGGTTATGCCAACCGAGACTGAGGTTTGACCACCCGACATCATGCGCGCAAGAATGTCGCGACCCAATTGATCGGTGCCAAAGGGATGCGTCCAACTGGGGCCCTGATTGCGCGACCGGATATCGATCTGGGTTGGATCGATGCTCCACAGATACGGGCCCAAATAAACACCGGCGACGATGATGATAAACAGGATCGCACCGACCATTGCGCCTTTGTGGGTCTTGAACTGATCCCACACATCGCGCCATTGGCTGCGGGGAGGGGTGGCCAGTTCTTCCATCACGCCGGCCGTTGGCAAGGCGGTTGAAGCAGGTGCAAGTCCTTCGTCCGGGACCAGCGTATCGGTACGATCATGATCAGTCATATCGAATCCTCGGGTCCAGAATGCCGTAAAGCACGTCGGCGATCAGGTTGAACAACACGATCAGTACGGCAAAGATGAAGGTCAGGGTTTGCACCATCGGCAGATCATTGGCCTGAATCGCTCCGATCAGCAGCTGACCGATGCCATTCACTTTGAACACCTGCTCGGTGATGATGGCGCCACCAAAGATGGACGGAATACCCAGCGCAATCACGGTGACCACCGGGATCATCGAGTTTCGCAGAACGTGAACCATGACCACGGTGTATTCGCTGAGACCCTTGGCGCGGGCGGTGCGAACATAATCCTGATTGAGGTTATCCAGCATGGACGCGCGCATGAACCGGCTGAGCTGCGCTGTAATCTGCAAGGCCAGAACCATGACCGGCATGATCATCTGTTTGAGTTGCACAACGAAACTGTCCCAGCTGTTGACCACCAGCGTGGTGTCATAGATCGACGGGAACCAGCCCAGCTGGACCGAGAATATGACGATCACCAGAACACCCGAGAAGAAGGGTGGAACGGAAAAGCCAACCATCGACACGAATGTGCCCATCTGGTCGAACCACGAATACTGGCGGTAGGCCGAATAGATGCCGATGGGCAGCGCGATCAGGATGGCGACCACATAGGCGGTGCCGACAACCCACAGGGTCTGCGGGATACGCTGAACGACGATGTCCATGACCGGTGAGCGGGTCTGCCACGAAATCACACGCAAGTCGCCTTCGGAGAAGGTTGTACCGAATACAGAGTCGACCAATACCTGTGGTTCTATCCAGAAGAACTGCACGATCCATTTCCAGAACCGGATATGCATCGGCTGGCCGAGGCCAAGCGCCTCGCGCATCTTCTCTTTGACTTCCGGGGGAACGGTGAGCGGAACCTGTGCCATCGGGTCGCCAGGGGCAAGCTCGAGCAGCAGGAAGATGACGAGGCTGATGAACAGCAGTGTGGGCACCGCCAACACCAGTCGTCTGATTGTAAAGTTGAGCATTCAAAGGCGCCTTTGTTGATGCGTCTTCTTGTTGGAACGGCCTGCAAATGACCGCGCCCCGAAGATCGGGGCGCGGCTTGGCAGGTTTAACGCTTAGGAGCCGGTTTTGCGGTACCAGTCCGCAACGTTCCAAAGCTCGCTGTCCCAAGTGTTCAGGATCACGCCACCCAACGTGTTGGAATGTGCAGAGACCCGTCCACGATCAACCAGCGGAACCACGACATAGCTGTCCTTGGTCAGCATATCGTTGAGTTTACGTGCAATTTCGCCACGCTTTTCAAGCTCACCGGTGCGGCCCAGTTCGGCCACCAGCTTGTCATACTCGGCGTCACAGTAACGGTTGAT
Organism: Ruegeria sp. SAZD013; assembly: GCF_059612525.1. NCBI lineage: Bacteria > Pseudomonadati > Pseudomonadota > Alphaproteobacteria > Rhodobacterales > Roseobacteraceae > Ruegeria > Ruegeria sp. SAZD013. The sequence continues at coordinate 218,525 of NZ_JBXWQT010000029.1, forward strand.
GTTCTCACCCTGCCACTGGCTTTCCGGCTTGGGTGCCTTGTCACAGGTGTGCTGCGCAAGATAGCTTTCCGGATCGGTGCCATCGAAGTTGTTGGCGTACATTTCAACGTCTGCATAGAAACGCTGGAATGTGTCCGGGCTGCCCGGGTCACCGCCGAAAAAGACCGACGCGTTGATGTTGCGCAGCTCGGTTTCAACACCGATTTGGCTCCACCATTCCTTGATCAGCGCCTGGAAGTCCTGACGAACAGCGTTGGTCGAGGTTTGATAGACCAGCGACAGTCTTACACCATCCTTGGCGCGGACGCCGTCAGCGCCTTTCACCCAGCCGGCTTCATCCAGCATCTGGTTCGCGCCGTCAATGTCCTGCGTCAGACACTCGGTGTTGTCGCTTGCGTACAATGCCGGGGCCGGTACCAGGTTGCAGGTCGGGCGACCGGCTTGACCGTAGCCAATCTCAACCAGAAGATCACGGTCGATTGCCATCGACAGGGCCTTGCGAACAGCCAGTTCCGACAAGGCTGGGTGCGGATGTTTGGCGGTTGAACGTTCGCCTTCAGGCAGGCTGGGGGACGGATCTGTCATGTTCATTTCGATCCGCTCAACCAGGGTCCCGAATGCCGCGATGGGAGTACCTTTACCACCTTCCTTCATCTGCTCGATGACTTCAGGCGCCAGCTGCAGGTTCCACGCATAGTCGAATTCGCCGGTTTCCATCACAGCACGGCCAGCCGCCGTTGCGTCACCGCCACCTTTGAAGGTCAGCGTGGCAAAAGCGGGCTTGTTTGGGTCACGATAATTCGGGTTGGCCGACATGGTGATCACGTCGTTTGGCTTGAATTCGTCCACAACAAACGGGCCGGTTCCGATCGGGCCAAAGTTCTGGTCTGTACATTCAGGCGCCTTGGAGCCCATGCAGTTCTGAAACTGGGCCATCTGGATAATTGGCGACTGACCACCCATGAACGGGCCATAGGGGTTCGGCTTTGGTTCGGCAAAGTTGACCTTGATGGTCAGATCGTCGATTGCCTCCACGCTTTCGACGCCTTCAAACTTGGCAAGCTGGGCGCAACCACCTTCCGGATGCATGCAATAATCCGCGGTGAACTTTACGTCGGCCGACGTCACGGGCGATCCATCGGACCAGACCAAACCGGATTTCAGCTTCCACGTGATCGATTTCAGATCCGACGAAACACCACCGTTTTCCACGGTCGGGATATCCTCGGCGAGATAGGCTACAAGGTTCCCGTCTTGGTCATAGCGACCGAGCGGTTCAATCACCAACGAAGCCGATTCGATGTCTTTGGTGCCCGAGGACAGGTACGGGTTCAGGATCGACGGAGCCTGCCAGTAAATGATGCTGACATTGCCGTCCGATCCACGCTCAGCAAAGGCCGCAGGGGCCATCGCCGTGCTTGCAATCGCACCAAGCAAAAGGGTTTTGATTTTCATAAGTTACTCCCAAGTTGGACACGTTCGTGTCTCGATTATCTCCGCAAGGCCTGCGGGTTTGGCGTTGCCGCCCCAAGGTAAGGTTTTGATCAACAAAGATAATAGCGCTAACGATTTCAGTCTGCGCCGCCTCCCCAGGTCGGTTACATGGCGTATCGAAACAGAACCTGAGAAAATTGCAAGTAGTGCCGTCGCGAAAATGTGTAATGGGTTTGACTTTTCCCGGCGGCCCGCCTTAGCGTTCGGAATTCAGAAAAAGAATACCGTCGTCAAGGGAGCGCGCGCGTGCTGGATCAGCCTATTGCACAGATTAAAAAACTGCGGGTGGAGTTTCAGACGAAGGATGGCCCCGTTGTCGGTGTTGAGGATGTCTCGTTCGAGATCAAACCGGGTGAAACCGTTTGTATCGTTGGCGAATCGGGCTCGGGGAAATCGGTGTCGTCGCTGTCGCTGATGCGGCTGGTCGAGTTCGGAGGGGGTGAAATCGCGGGTGGTGAACTTCTGTTCGATCGCCGCGATGGGGGCGAAATGGACCTGTCCAAAGCCGATCCGGATCTGATGAAACAGATTCGCGGCAACGAGATCGGGATGATTTTTCAGGAGCCGATGACGGCGCTGAACCCAGTTTTTACCGTTGGTCGCCAGTTGACCGAAGGTCTGCGCATCCACAAGCAGATGTCGAAGGTACAGGCCGAGGACCGGGCGCTTGAGTTGCTGCGCCAGGTTCGCATCCCCGAGCCTGAGCGTCGTTTGAAACAGTACCCGCATGAGCTGTCGGGCGGGATGCGCCAACGTGTCGTCATCGCAATGGCGATGGCCTGCGAACCCCGCTTGCTGATCGCGGATGAACCTACCACAGCGCTGGACGTGACCATTCAGGCCGAGATCCTGGCCCTGATGGATCGCCTCAAGCGCGAAACCGGTACGGCGGTAATGTTCATCACCCATGACATGGCGGTTGTGGCGCAGATGGCTGACCGTGTTGTCGTCATGTATCGCGGCAACAAGGTCGAAGAGGGGACCGTCAGGGAAATCTTTGAAAACCCGCAGCATGATTACACCAAGGCGCTTTTGGCCGCAGTGCCGAAGCTGGGTGAAATGCAGGGTAAGTCGGCGCCCGAACCGATGAAGTTGCTGGGTGTCGAGGGGCAGAAAATTGCACCCATCCCCGGAACCGAAGAAGTTTTGTTGACGGTAAAGAACCTGACCACGCGGTTTCCGGTCAAAGGTGGTCTTCTGCGGCGCACGATCTCGAACGTTCATGCGGTGGAGGATGTGTCATTCACACTGAACAAAGGTCAGACGCTCAGCCTTGTGGGCGAATCCGGGTGCGGCAAGTCCTCGGCCGGGCGTTCGATCCTGCGGCTGGTCGAGCCGATGGCGGGTGAGGTCAATCTGGACGGTGTCGATATCATGAAGCTGGACCCGTCCGGCCTGCGCAAGGCGCGGCTGGACATGCAGATGATCTTTCAGGACCCGTTCGCCTCGCTGAACCCACAAATGCAGCTGGTCGATCAGGTCGCCGAGCCGATGCGCAACTATGGCGTGGCGTCGGGATCCGAGTTGCAGGACCGCGTCGCACAATTGTTCGACAAAGTGCAGCTGCCGCGCAGCTTCATGCGTCGTTTCCCGCATGAAATGTCCGGTGGGCAGCGTCAGCGGATCGCGATTGCCCGCGCACTGGCCCTGAACCCCAAGCTGATCATCGCGGATGAGGCGGTCTCGGCCCTCGATGTGTCGGTTCAGGCACAGGTTCTGAACTTGATGATGGAACTGCAATCCGATTTGGGACTGTCTTATCTGTTCATCAGCCATGACATGGCCGTGGTTGAACGTGTCAGCCACTATGTCGGCGTTATGTATCTGGGCCGCATTGTGGAACTGGGCCCGCGTGCGCGTGTGTTTGAAAACCCACAACACCCCTATACGCAGGCGTTGATGAAGGCAGTTCCAATTGCTGACCCGAACAAGCGAAAGACTGAAAAAGACCTGAACTTCAAACCGATCCCGTCACCAATCCACCCTGTCGATTTCAAACCGGAACCCTCTCAATATCACGAGGTTGAACCGGGTCACTTTATCCTGACCACAGACAGTGGGTACTGACCCGATGGGCAAGCGCCTGACGCCGCTTGAGATCATGACCAAGCTGATCTCATTTCCAACCGTGAGTCGTGACACCAATCTGCCGTTGGTCGACTGGGTGGAAGAATACCTGAAAAGCCATGGGATCACGTCGCACCGCTGGGCTGATCCGAATCAGCCGCATAAGGCGGCGATCTTTGCGCATGTCGGCCCTTTGGAAGAAGGCTCAGTTGTGCTGTCCGGGCACACGGATGTAGTACCGGTTGACGGGCAACCCTGGGACACCGACCCCTTCACCGTGACCGAGAAGGACGGCAAATATTTCGGGCGCGGCACCTGCGACATGAAGGGATTTGATGCGCTTGCCATCTGGACGCTGGTCGAGGCGCATTACGCAAATGTGAGGCGACCGCTCCAACTTGCGCTGAGTTTTGATGAGGAAGTCGGGTGTACCGGAGCGCCGCCGATGATCGAGGCAATGCAGGGCATTTTGCCCAAAGGCTCGGCGGTGATCGTAGGTGAGCCGTCGATGATGCAGGCGGTAACGGGTCACAAGGGCGGTTTCGGCTTTGACACCCATATCGTCGGGTTCGAAGTTCACAGCTCGATCATGCACACAGGCGTCAACGCCATCATGGCAGCGGCCCCATTGATCGACTGGGCCAACCAGCAGAACGCGCGGAACTTGGCGGCGCAACCCAGTGCCGTTGCCGCCGTATTCGATCCACCCTGGACAACCTGCCATGTCGGTATGATTGAAGGCGGAACGGCCCACAACATTACTGCCAAAGACTGCCGGTTCATGATGGATTTTCGGACCGTGCCCGACGAAACGCAGGCCCAATGGCGAGATGCCTATTTCGAACAGGTTCGGCACATTGAGGCTCAGATGCAGGCCGTTCACCCGGATACCCGCATCGAACTGACTGAAAACTTCGCGATTCCGGGGTTGATCCCGGAAGAGGATGGTGAAGCCGAAGCACTGGTACGCGCCCTGACCGGAGACAACGCAAGCCATGTGGTCAGTTACGGGACCGAGGCAGGTCAGTTTCAGGAGGCCGGGTATTCTGCCGTGATATGCGGACCCGGAGACATAGCGCAGGCCCATCAGCCGAATGAGTTCATTACGATTGAACAATTCGAAGCCGGTCATAAATTCATGCAGAGATTGGTTGAAAAACTATGCGCCTAGCCCGGTGTAATACGGTGCCAGCGGTTGAGAGAAAGGTCTTGAGATGCCCGTGAAAAACAGACTTGCGGAAATGCATGGCGAGATCACCGAATGGCGCCGCCACCTGCACGCCCATCCGGAGCTGATGTATGACGTCCATGAAACTGCGGCGTTTGTCGCTGCCCGTCTGAAAGAATTCGGAGTGGACGAGATCACTCCGGGCGTTGGCAAAACGGGCGTTGTCGGGGTGATCAAAGGGCGCACGGATACGCAGGGGCGCGTCATCGGCCTGCGTGCAGACATGGACGCGCTTCCGATTGAAGAGGCGACAGGGCTGGACTATGCCTCGACCGTGTCGGGCAAGATGCACGCCTGTGGACATGACGGGCATACTTCGATGCTGCTTGGGGCCGCGCAGTACCTTTCCGAGACGCGCAATTTCGATGGCACCGTGGTTCTGATCTTCCAGCCTGCCGAGGAAGGCGGGGCCGGCGGTCTGGCCATGTGTCAGGACGGGTTGATGGACCGCTGGGGCATTCACGAGGTCTATGGCATGCACAATATGCCCGGTCTTCCGGTGGGAGAGTTCGCAATTCGCCCCGGCGCGTTGCTGGCCTCGTCCGATGAGTTTGAAATCACCGTCACTGGCAAGGGCGGACACGCCGCTGCACCGCATGAGGCGGTGGATACAACACTGGTGGCCTCGCACATCGTTGTTGCCTTGCAATCGGTGGTGTCCCGGACCGTTGACCCGATCAAGCGAGTTGTCCTCACCGTTGGTACGTTTGTGACGGACAGCGTAGCGTCGAACGTGATCGCTCATACGGTTCGTTTGCAGGGAACCGTGCGGACACTTGACCCCGAGTATCGCACAATCGCCGAAGAACGCGTGCGCCGGATCGCCGAGGATACGGCCTCGGCCTTTGGCGCGAAGGCAGAGGTTATCTGGACACCGGGATACCCGGTGACAGTGAATTCCGAGGCCGAAACAGGCTATGCGGCCGAGGCGGCAGTTGCGGTTGCGGGCAAGGTCAATGACAGCACGGACCCGATCATGCCGTCCGAAGATTTTGCCTATATGCTTGAAGAACGCCCCGGCGCGTACATCTTTATCGGGAACGGGGATACGGCCATGTGCCATCACCCGCAATACAACTTTGACGACGACGCGATCCCCGCCGGTTGCAGCTGGTTTGCCGAGCTTGTGGAACGACGATTGCCTGTCGCATGAAACAGGGAGAATGACATGCCGATCAAGAACCGTCTCGCAGAGATGCATGATGAGATCACCGGTTGGCGGCGTGACATTCACCAACACCCGGAAATTCTGTACGACACCCACCGCACCAGTGCGCTGGTTGCGGAAAAGCTGAACGAGTTTGGTTGCGACGAGGTCGTGACCGGCATCGGTCGCACAGGAGTCGTCGGCGTCATTCGCGGCAAAAGCGACACGCGGGGCCGCGTGATTGGCTTGCGCGCGGATATGGATGCCCTGCCGATGCAGGAACAGACCGGGTTGGACTATGCCTCAGAAATACCGAATGCGATGCATGCCTGTGGTCATGACGGGCATACTGCGATGGTTTTGGGGGCCGCCAAGTATCTGGCGGAAACCCGCAACTTTGATGGCACGGCAATTGTGATCTTTCAGCCTGCCGAAGAGGGTGGGAATGGCGCCGAGGCCATGTGCAAGGACGGTCTGATGGATCGGTTCGGCATTCAGGAAGTCTATGCGATGCACAATGTGCCGGGTGTTCCTACCGGGCAGTTTGCCATTCGTTCGGGTCCGTTGCTGGCAGCGGCTGATGAGTTTGACATCCATCTTGAAGGGCGCGGCGGCCACGCGGCAAAACCTCATCAGACGATTGATACAACGGTGATGCTGTCGCAGCTGATCGTGGCGTTGCAGACGATCGTGTCGCGCAACGCGGATCCGATTTTGCAGGCCGTGCTGTCTGTGACCTCGGTCGAGGCGTCCTCGAAAGCGTTCAACGTGATCCCGCAATCGGCGCGGATACGCGGCACCGTTCGGACCCATTCCAACGAGTTGCGCGACCTGATCGAACAACGGCTGAAGGAAGTCTCGGAAGGGACCGCCGCAACATTTGGCGGGTCCGTGAACGTCACCTATACGCGCGGTGTTCCAGTGACGATCAATGCCGAAGCCCAGACGGGATATGCAGCAGAGGCTGCGGTGTCGGTCGGGGGCAGTTGCATTGAAGCGCCGATGGTGATGGGGGGCGAGGATTTCTCGTTCATGCTGGAAGAGAGGCCCGGGGCATTCATCGTCTTGGGCAACGGTGACAGTGCCGGGCTGCACCACCCCGAATACAATTTCAATGACGAGATCATCCCCATTGGGTGCTCGTGGTTTGCGGAAATGGTCGAGCGCCGGATGCCGGCGGCGTGACCTGAATCAGGAGAGAGAAAAGACATGCCAGTCAAGAACCGCTTTGCCGAATTGCAGAATGAAATCACGGAATGGCGAAGGGATCTTCACGAAAATCCAGAGATCCTGTTTGAGACCCACCGCACCAGCGCGAAGGTGGCCGAGAAGCTGAAGGAGTTCGGATGCGATGAGGTTGTAACCGGTATCGGACGTACCGGCGTTGTGGGGGTGATCAAAGGCAAGTCGGACAGCAAGGGAAAGGTGATCGGCCTGCGCGCAGATATGGATGCATTGCCGATACATGAGGCGACGGGGCTGGACTATGCCTCGAAAACGCCGGGTGCGATGCATGCCTGTGGTCATGACGGGCACACAGCGATGTTGCTGGGGGCGGCAAAGTACCTGTCGGAAACCCGCAACTTTGACGGCACCGTTGTCGTGATCTTCCAACCTGCTGAAGAAGGTGGCGGCGGGGGCCGCGAAATGTGCGAAGACGGCATGATGGACCGCTGGAACATTCAGGAAGTCTACGGCATGCATAACTGGCCGGGACAGCCTGTCGGCAAGTTCGCAATCCGACCGGGGTCGTTCTTCGCGGCAACCGATCAGTTCGACATCACCTTTGAGGGTCGCGGCGGACATGCGGCCAAGCCGCATGAGACCGTGGATACCACAGTACTGGCAGCGCAGGCTGTCCTTACGTTGCAAACGATTTCTTCGCGCAATGCCGACCCGATTGATCAAGTTGTGGTGTCAGTGACATCGTTCGAGACGTCATCCAAGGCGTTCAATGTGATCCCTCAGACCGTGCAGATCAAAGGCACGGTGCGCACCATGAGCAAGGGCATGCGGGATCTGGCTGAAAAGCGGATCAACGAGATTTGCAACGGTGTTGCGGCCACGTTTGGCGGCACCGCTGACGTGACCTATATTCGTGGATATCCGGTGATGGTGAACAGCGACGAGCAAACAGAGTTTGCGGCGGATGTGGCCCGGTCGGTGTCCGGTGATTGCGACGAGGCACCTTTGGTCATGGGGGGCGAAGATTTTGCCTTCATGCTGGAGGAACGCCCAGGCGCTTATATTCTTGTGGGCAACGGTGACACCGCAATGGTTCATCACCCGGAATACAATTTCAACGACGAAGCCATTCCGGCCGGATGCAGCTGGTGGGCGGAGATTGTCGAACAGCGGATGCCAGCCGCCTGATCGAGAGGGGGGGGGCTCTGCCCCCACACCCCCGGGATATTTCTAGCCAGATGAAGCGGGATCCTCTGCTTGCAGATCAAGCACCGTGCAGAGGGTTTCGACGACGGCATCCAAGGCGGTCGATTGCGTGTTGACGCAGGATTGTGCAGCCGTTCTGGCGGCTTGAAGGGCATTCTGGTCCGACAGCCAATGTGAAACGGCCTCAGAGAGGTCAGCGGATGTCTGGACCTCGACAGCGCCCTTGGCGTCGATCAGCGGGGCAAAGGTTTCTGCAAAGTTGAAATACCCCGGGCCGGTGATCACGGCGGCCCCGGCCTGTGCCGGTTCAAATGGGTTGTGTCCGCCAATCTCTTTCAGTGAGCCCCCAAGGAACACGATCGGGCAAAGCGCGTACCAGGTTCCGGTTTCGCCCAGTGTGTCGGCAACATACACGTGCGTCGTATCTGTGATCGGTGCATTTTTTGACCGGAAGGATGCCTTGAGCCCGGCGTTGTTCAGAAGTTCTGCAACCTCGTCGCGTCGTTCGGGGTGGCGTGGGATCAGTAGCAGCAGAAGGTCGGGCCAATGTTGCAATAACGCCTTGTGGGCTGTCAGAACGCTGTCCTCTTCTCCGGCATGGGTGGAACTGGCGATCCAGACAGGTCTGGCGGCTATTTGCGCACGAATGTCGTCCAGCGTGCTCTGGTCCACGGGCAGAGGATCGGACATGGCCTTGAGGTTGGTGCCGGGCTGCACCCGTTGGGCTGGGGCGCCCATGGCAATCAGGTTGACTGCTGTTTTGTTGTTTTGCGTTAAGAGCAGACGAAATTTATTCAGAACAAACCTTGCTGTTTTAGGGCGCTTCTTCCATCCGGCGACAGATTTGTCCGACAATCGAGCATTCAGCAGAGCCAGCGGAATGTCGCGCCCCGCGCTTTCGACAATCAGCCGCGGCCAGATCTCGCTTTCGACGAAGATCCCGGCATCGGGTTGCCAATGGTCCAGAAAGCGTTGAACCGGGCCGGCTGTGTCAAGCGGTGGGTACTGGTGTCGGGTGCGAGGCGGCAGTCGCTTTTCGATCAGGGCCGCTGAGGTTGGCGTTCCTGAGGTGATCAGAAACTCGGTTTTGGGAAGGCGGTCGGCCAGCCGATTGATCAGAGTGAGGACCGACAGGCTTTCGCCGACACTGGCGGCGTGGAACCAGATCAACTGCCCTGCGGTGCGGGGCATACTGGCATGGCCAAGACGCTCCTGTTGGCGATTGGCTGGTACACCGGTAGCCTCAAGTTTCTTTCGGACGGTTCTCCAGACCAGAGGTGCGGCCAGAGAGATCAAGGCGCAGTACAGGGAGTACAGTGCTGTGGGGCGGTCTTGGTGATCCGGCATATATCAGCCGCCTGTATGGCTCATATGGCGGCTCATCCGACCATCAACGGACTGGCGAGAATAGTCGAAGTCATGACCTTTTGGCTTCAGGTTAATCGCCGCACGGATGGCATCTTCAAGCGGCTGTTCGGTATCGGGGTGATCCCGCAATGCGCCCCGCAGATCCGCCATGTCCTCCTGCCCCAGACACATATAAAGCTCGCCGGTGCAGGTCAGGCGCACGCGGTTGCAGCTTTCGCAGAAATTGTGGGACAGGGGCGTGATGAAGCCGATCTTCTGACCTGTTTCTTCCAGCCTGATATAGCGGGCCGGTCCGCCTGTGCGTTCGGCCAGATCAGTGATCGTGTAATGGTTTTCGTACTCTTTGCGCACATCCTTGAGAGACCAGTATTGATCCAGTCGATCCTCGTTACCGATATCGCCCATCGGCATGACCTCGATCCAGGTCAGGTCCATGTCGCGCTCGGCGCACCATTCGGTGATCTTCGGCAGTTCGGGTTCGTTGAATCCCTTGAGCGCAACAGCGTTGATCTTGATCCGCAGCCCGGCCTTTTGCGCCGCGTCGATGCCATTCAGTACCTGTTTGAGGCGGCCCCAGCGCGTGACTTTTGCAAATTTGTCGTCATCCAGCGTATCCAGGGAAACATTCACACGGCGCACACCGGCGGCATAAAGATCTTCGGCAAAGCGATGCAACTGCGAACCGTTTGTCGTGAGCGTCAGCTCTTTCAACGCACCGCTTTCCAAGTGGCGGGTCATGGCGTTGAAGAAGGTCATGATATTGCGACGAACCAATGGCTCACCGCCGGTAATGCGCAGTTTCTCGACGCCCATTCTCACAAAGGTCGAGCACATGCGATCCAGCTCTTCCAGCGTAAGAAGGTCTTTCTTGGGCAGAAAAGTCATGTTTTCGGACATGCAGTAGACACAGCGAAAATCACAGCGGTCCGTAACGGAGACGCGGAGATACGTGATAGCGCGGGCAAACGGGTCGATGAGCGGAGCAGACATGCGACATAGGTAAGGCTGTAACCTGCCTGCGACAAGTGCGAACTGCGCTTTGCACTGGATCACACCCGCATGGGGTTGTAGTTTCCGGGAATGAAAAAGGCATTTGTTTTTCTATGCGTTGTTTTGACCGGGTGCGATACTGTCCGGGCATCGACGGAACGTGTGTTCGGGTCGGGGGATGAGGCGGCTGCGGCCGTATCGGACGTTGAAACTGCGCCAGTTGTCGCTGAGGAGGTTCTTCGGCCCGAGCCGGTTGCGGCACGCCCCAGTTGGGTCGGAGCCAAAACAACCATTGCCGGGCTTGGTGATCCGACCACACCAGGGCGCTGGATGCAGACGCCGCTGGTCGATAGCGAGGTAACGGCGCGAGTTGTTGTGCCCAGAACCGGCGCGCAGGCCTATATCACCCTAGTTCCTGCCGCAGGCCCGGAAAGTAGCGGCAGCCGCTTGTCGCTGGATGCCATGCGGGCCCTTCTGGTGCCATTAGACGAACTGGTCGAAGTCGCGGTCTATGCCGACTGACTTTTCAGGTATTTGGCTGCTTCGCGTCGGGCGAACGGTTTCATGGCATCACCATGTCTGTCCAGAAACGCGATCACACGTTCGGGGTCGTGTTTGGACAGTTCCCGGAGCCACCAGGCGATTGATTTCTGAATAAACCAGTCGCGGTCAGGGACATATCCGGCGGCCCAGCCGAGGATACAGTCGCGACGTTGCAGGTCTTCGGGCTTGGGGTGGTTCTGTTTGGTCCAGGGCAGTGTTGCGACAAGGGCCGCGCGCCGGGTCCACATGTGATCGGACTGAGTCCACTGTTCGACGACAATCAGTCTCTCGGGGTCGGCCATCAGTCGTTTTTGCATCGCCATGCAGGCATGATCGGCGACGGCCCAGGCGTCAAAATCCGGTAGCCAGCTTTGAAGCAGGTCCCAAACCTGATCGTCGGGCCGGATGCGGGTCTGGGTCAGAAGCTTGGCCGCGGCAAGGCGCGCTTCGTGGATATCGGTTTGCCACAGCGCCTTGGCCAGCGCGACGTGTTTATTCACATCCAGCTCTTGCCGCCATGCTTTGGTCAGATCGTTGAGAACCGGGTTGGCGACGCCCAGATAGACGCGATCCGCCTTGTGATAACTGGCCATCTGACTCGCACGTTCGGGGTCGGCATGGGCTTTGATCTGATCAAGAAAAGTGGTCAGCATCGGGGCCAGACCGGAACGCCTGTTGGTTCGCCGTCTATCGTCTGGCTGTTCTTTTCTGCCCAATAAGACCGGATGTCGCCGTCCGTTTTGCCATCGACCCATTTCTGCATCGTGTCGCGGTCGGACTGGAATGCCATGAACGGCACTGCATACCCGCAGGAGGTCTGAACCATTTCGATCGACTGGTCGTAGATCTGCCGGGCGCTGCGGTGGTTGGGGAAAAGATTGGCCAGTTCATCCCAGCCCTCATCTCCGACGTGCAGAGTGCGGGCAGTGCCATATGTGCGCAGGATCAGTGGGCGCGTGGTGAAGGAGCACCACATCAGTGTCATCCTGTTGACCTGCATCAGATGCCCCGCCGTCTCGTTGCCGCTGCCAGTCAAGTTCATCCAGACGATGCGGTTTGGTCCCAGCACCCGCAGCGAGTCCATACCTTTGGGCGAGATATTGACCTTCCCCTCGGTCCCGGCGGTGCCGACGAAGAACATATGCTGATCTTCGATGAACTTTTGATGCGCGTCATCAAGCTGGGGAAACTGTTTGGACATGGGTCACTCTACCGTCACTGATTTTGCCAGATTGCGCGGCTGGTCTACATCCGTCCCTTTGGCTACAGCCGTGTGGTATGCCAGCAACTGTGCGGGAACCGAATAAAGGATCGGCGCAAGACTGGTGTGAATATGTGGCATCCGGATTGTGCTCCAGACGCCGTCTCCGGCCTCGTCAATTCCATCATCATCAGACACAAGGATCACTTTGCCCTTGCGCGCCATCACTTCCTGCATGTTCGACACGGTCTTGTCGAACACGGTGTCGCGGGGTGCCATGACGACAACAGGCATATGCTTGTCGATCAGGGCGATGGGTCCGTGTTTCAACTCGCCCGATGCATACCCTTCGGCGTGGATATAGCTGATTTCCTTGAGCTTCAGCGCCCCTTCCATTGCCAGAGGATACATCAGGCCACGGCCCAGGAACAGAACGTCGCGCGCCTCGGACAGGCGTTGGGCTGCTTTGCGGATCGCCCGGTTCTGATCCAATGCCGTGTTCAGCACGGTCGGCAATCCGCGCAGCGCAGCGGTGTGATCGGCGATTTCCTCATCGGTCAGAGTGCCGCGGTCGGCCGCTGCCTTGAGCGCCAGCATCAGCAAAACACTTAGTTGACAGGTGAAGGCTTTGGTCGAAGCCACACCGATTTCAACGCCAGCATGGATCGGCAGGGCGATATCGCTTTCCCGAGCAATCGAGCTTTCGGGGACATTGACGACGGAAACGATCTTGTCCGCCTTGCCCTCGCAATAGCGCAGCGCGGCCAAGGTGTCGGCGGTTTCACCTGACTGGCTGACAAACAGCGCCAGTGTGCGACCCGTGATCGGAGGTTCGCGATAGCGGAACTCGCTGGCGATATCGACTTCCACCGGCATCTTTGCCAGTTGCTCGAACCAGTATTTCGCAGTCAGGCAGGCATAAAACGCTGTACCGCAGGCGACCATGGTCAGACGGTCCAACTTGCTGAAATCCAGCTCGGCGTCGGGTAACACCACGCGATCACCGCCCGTGGGCAGGTAGGATCGGATGGCCTCAGCCACAACGATAGGCTGTTCAGCGATTTCCTTGGCCATGAAATGCTTATGCTCGCCCTTGTCGGCGCGCGCATGATCCAGCTTGATCTTGCGCTTTTCCCGGTTGGCCAGTTCACCGGCCTCGTTGCGGATTTCCAATGATGTTCGGGTCAGAACCGCGCGGTCGCCTTCCTCAAGATAAGTGATCTGGTTGGTTAGCGGCGCAAGGGCAATGGCGTCCGAACCCACATACATCTCACCATCCCCGTGGCCGATGGCCAGAGGTGATCCTTTGCGGGCGGCTACAATCAGGTCGTCCTCACCATCGAACAGGAATGCAAGGGCGAAGGCACCTTCCAACTTGTCGATGGTCTTGAAAGCGGCCTCGACCGGGGACATGCCTGTGTTGAGGTGATGTTCCGTCATCAGCGCGACGGTTTCCGTGTCGGTTTCGGTCTTGAAGGCCACGCCGTGTTTGGCCAGTTCCGCCCTCAGGTCGCGGTAGTTTTCGACAATCCCGTTGTGAACCACGGCCACCGGGCCAGCCTTGTGGGGATGCGCGTTGTTGACGGAAGGCGCACCATGCGTGGCCCAGCGGGTGTGACCAATGCCGGATTTTCCCGGCAGCGGATCATGCACCAACAGATCGCTGAGGTTGACCAGCTTGCCGACCGCACGCCGACGCCCCAGGACACCGTCATTAACGGTTGCAATCCCGGCACTGTCATAGCCGCGATATTCCAGCCGTTTCAGGGCTTCTACCAGAATAGGGGCTGCTTCATGCTGCCCCAAGACACCTACAATTCCACACATATCTCAGGCCTCGTTTTCGCGGCGAGCCTTCTTCGCCTTCAACATTTCAAACAGTTTTCGCGCGTAGCCGGGTTTGTTTTCCTGCTTGGCGCGCGCCAAGGCCAACGCCTCGGGCGCTACGTCTTTGGTCACCACTGTGCCTGTCGCTGTCATTGCGCCATCGCCCACCGTGACCGGGGCCACGAGCATGGTGTTGGAGCCGATAAAGACATTCGCACCTATGTTGGTCTTGTGCTTCATCACACCATCATAGTTGCAGGTGATTGTTCCCGCGCCGATATTCGTCGCAGCACCCACCGATGCGTCCCCGATATAGCTGAGGTGGTTGACCTTCGCGCCTTCGGCGATTTCTGCATTCTTGATTTCGACGAAATTGCCAACCCGCGTGTTTTCGGCCAATTCTGCGCCCGGACGCAGCCGCGCGTAGGGGCCGACGATGGCACCGCGACTGACATGGCACCCTTCCAGATGGGAAAAGGCCCGGATGGTTGCACCGCTTTCGACACTCACTCCGGGGCCGAAAACCACGTTGGGTTCGATTACTGTGTCACGCCCAATCACAGTGTCTGCGGACAGGTATACCGTATCCGGTGCCATCAATGTGACACCCATATCCAGCAGTTCTGCCCGCGCGCGCGCCTGAAATACGGCGTCGGCGGCGGCCAGATCAGCGCGTGAGTTCACGCCCAGCGTCTGCGCCTCGTCACAGGCGACGGCGGTTACGTTCAGACCGCGGTTGCGGGCGATCTCAACTACGTCTGTCAGATAGTATTCGCCTGAGGCATTGTTGTTTTCAACGGCGTCAATCAGCGAAAAAAGCAACCGGGCATCACAGGCCAAAAGGCCCGAGTTGCAAAATGTTATGGCGCGCTCATCATCTGATGCGTCTTTGAATTCGACAATGCGTTCCAACGTGTCGCCATTCATGACCAACCGGCCATAGCGGGCCGGATCAGCCGCTTCGAACCCAAGGATGACCAGGTCATTTCGGGACCGTGCCTCGACCATCCGCTCCAGCGTATCGGGTTGTAAAAACGGGGTGTCGCCGTAAAGAACTACGATATCACCGTCGAACCCGTCCAGTGCTGTCCGGGCCTGACCAACCGCATGGGCTGTACCCAATTGTTCCTCCTGAACGGCTATCCGGGCATCTTCGTCTTCGTCCTGAGCAACCTTTGCTACAGCTTCGGACCCGTGGCCGGTGACGATCACCGTGCGTTCGGGCGACAAAACAGACCCGGCACGCATCGCGTGAACAAGCATCGGAGCCTGAGCGATGGGATGCAGGACTTTGGGAAGGTCCGAATTCATCCTGGTGCCTTTTCCGGCGGCAAGGATGACAAGGGCAATGGTCATGAAATCGTTTTCTCTTTGTGTTTTGTTGCCGACCGTTTTATCCGCTGGGGGCAAAGGCGCAAGCTGTTCGGCCATCAAACAAGATTGCCGATTGAAACAGGACACGGCGAAAACCTGCCGAAACAGGAGGCAACATGCGGACCGTCATCTTCGATCTGGACGGCACTTTGGCGGATACATCAAGCGATTTGCTGGCGGCAGCGAACCATTGTTTCCGCGAAATGGGGCATGGTGATGTGCTGGTCCATGGGCAGGATGCAGGCATCGCGCTGCGTGGCGGGCGCATGATGTTAACCCAAGGGCTGAAACGCGTTGGAGCTTACGACGAGGACACCGTTCAGGCCTATTATCCGGTTCTGCTTGAGGCTTACGCGCAAGATATCAACACCCACACAAGTTTCTATCCGGGAGCGTTGCAGGCCGTCGAGATGCTGAGTAACGCGGGCTACGGTGTCGGCATTTGCACCAACAAGCCGGAACATCTGGCCGAATTGTTACTGACGCGCATGGGAGTGCGGGACCGTTTTGCCTCGTTGGTAGGTGCGGATACGCTGCCGGTGCGCAAGCCGGACCCGGCCCCTCTGCGCGAGGCTGCGCGACGGGCCGGGGGAGATCCAGCCTGGTGCGTGCTGATCGGAGATTCGGATACCGACCGCAATACCGCCCGAGCGGCAGGGGTCCCATCGGTTTTGGTGACTTTCGGGCCGTCAGGGGAGGACATGGCAGCGCTGGAGCCCGAAGCCCTGCTGCATCACTTTGACGACTTGCCCGATCTTGTGCCTGATCTGATCGGTGCGGCAGCCTGAAACCTTGACCGGACCCTGTCGGAGATCCAGAAAAAGACCATGACGGAAACATTCATTGGTAATTTCACGCAGCAGGAACCCCTTCCAGACGACGCAATCGAGGCAGCGCTGGCTGTCCTGCGTCACGGGCGGCTGCATCGCTATAACGTGGTCCCCGGTGAGTTGGGGGAAACGGCCCTGTTGGAACAGGAGTTTGCTGCACAGATGGGGGCCAAGTATTGCTTGGCGGTTTCCTCTGGCGGTTATGCGCTAGCCACCGCGTTGCGGGCCGTCGGTGTGCAGCCGGGCGACCCGGTTCTGACCAATGCGTTCACTCTGGCTCCGGTGCCGGGATCAATTGCATCGGTCGGAGCGCGGGCGATCTTTGTCGGCGTCACCGAAAACCTGACCATCGATCTGGAGGATCTTGAGGGCAAACTGGATCAGGCCCGTGTCCTGATGCTCAGCCATATGCGCGGGCATCTGTGTGACATGGATCGTCTGATGCAGATGTGTGACGCGGCAGGCGTTATCGTGATCGAGGACTGCGCACACACGATGGGCGCGGCCTGGCGTGGTCAGTTGTCGGGGCGGCAGGGGGCGATCGGGTGTTATTCCTGCCAGACCTATAAGCACGTGAACTCGGGCGAGGGCGGTTTGCTGGTTACTGATGACGCGGAACTGGCGGCCAAGGCCACAATGCTGTCGGGGTCATACATGCTGTATGAACGCCATCTGGCAGCGCCGGGACCTGAAGTGTTCGAGCGGATAAAGTACACCACACCCAATGTGTCCGGTCGCATGGACAATTTGCGTGCCGCCATCCTACGCCCTCAGTTGCGGGATCTGGACCGGCAGGTGACACGGTGGAACGAGCGCTATCGCGAGATCGAGACCGGGCTGCGCCGCACTCCGGGCCTGACGATTGTCGAGCGACCCGAAGAGGAAACCTATGTCGGGTCTTCGATCCAGTTCCTGCTGTTGGATTGGTCGCCTGAGCGGATAGCCGACGTTATCAGCCGCTGCGCCGCGCGTGGGGTCGAGATCAAATGGTTTGGCGGGGCTGAGCCAACAGGGTTCACGTCGCGCTATGACAGCTGGAGATATTTTGAAAGCGAACGAATGCCGGAAAGTGATCGTGTTCTGGCAGGCATCATGGATATGCGTGTGCCGCTGACCTTTTCACTGGAGGATTGCCAAGTGATCGCGCGCATCATCCGAGCCGAAGTGGGCGCAGTTTATCAATCCTAGCAAAACAGAGTGCGCTTTCAGCGCACACTCGACCCTTGAGAGCGCCGCCCGGTTTGGGCGGCGTTTCGCGTTTTGGTCCGGGCTTTCACAAAGATTGACCGAAGACAGATTCGCTGTTAGAGATTTATTGAACACTTGTTCATTAATGCGGAGGGAGGACACAGATGTTCATGGCCACGATGAAGTTTGATCTGGGTGAGGATGTGAACGCCCTGCGCGAGATGGTGCATCGGTGGGCGCAGGAGCGTGTCAAGCCGATGGCGGCTGAGATTGATGCCAAGAACAGCTTTCCGAATGAACTGTGGAAAGAAATGGGAGAGCTTGGTCTTTTGGGTGTCACCGTGCCAGAAGAATACGGCGGTGCGGGCATGTCCTATTTGGCGCATACAATTGCTGTCGAAGAAGTTGCGCGCGCTTCTGCCTCGGTTTCGCTGTCTTATGGGGCGCATTCCAACCTGTGTGTGAACCAGATCAAGCTGAACGGTACGGAAGAGCAGAAACAGAAATACCTGCCGCGCCTAGTATCGGGAGAACATGTGGGTGCGCTGGCGATGTCGGAACCTTCCGCAGGTTCGGACGTGGTGTCGATGAAGCTGCGGGCGGAAAAACGCAACGACCATTACCGACTGAACGGCAACAAGTACTGGATCACAAACGGGCCAGACGCGGATACACTGGTGGTTTATGCCAAGACAGACCCCGATGCCGGATCGAAGGGTATTACTGCATTTCTGATTGAAAAAGAGATGAAGGGTTTTTCGACTTCACCCCATTTCGACAAGTTGGGGATGCGCGGGTCGAACACGGCTGAACTGATCTTTGAAGATGTCGAAGTGCCGTTCGAGAACGTATTGGGAGAAGAGGGCAAGGGCGTAGCCGTGCTCATGTCAGGTCTGGACTATGAGCGCGTGGTTCTGGCCGGGATCGGAACCGGCATCATGGCCGCCTGTCTGGATGAGGTGATGCCGTATCTGGCCGAGCGCAAGCAATTCGGCAAACCGATTGGCAGCTTCCAACTGATGCAGGGCAAGATTGCCGACATGTATACCGCGATGAACTCGGCACGGGCCTATGTCTATGAGGTGGCCAAGGCCTGTGATCGAGGAGACGTCACTCGGCAGGACGCAGCGGCGTGCTGTCTCTACGCATCCGAACAGGCGATGGTTCAGGCGCATCAGGCGGTTCAGGCGCTGGGCGGGGCAGGGTTTCTGTCGGATGCACCGGTCAGCCGGATTTTCCGGGACGCCAAGCTGATGGAGATCGGCGCAGGCACCAGCGAGATTCGACGGATGCTGATCGGCCGGGAAATGATGAACGAAATGCGCTGAACGAAAACGCCCCGCAGACGAGTTTGCAGCGGGGCGTTTCGATCAAAGGATCAGAAGCGATGAACGTAGGAAATACCGACCAGCCAAGGGTCGATGTTTGCAGTGCCAATATCGGCTCCGTTCAGCGTGACGTCCGAGTCGATGTCGAACCAGCGCACATTCAGACGGACCGCACCTTTGTCGGTGATCATATAGTCGAGACCGGCTTGCAGCGATACGCCGAAGGAATCATCGACCTTGAGGTTGCCAAGGGCAGATTGCTCGTCAAAGAAGATGGTATAGTTCAGACCGGCACCGACATAGGGCTTCCAGGCGCTATTGGTCGGGAAGTGATAGTTCAGCGACAAGGTGGGCGGCAGATGTTTGACGCTGCCAGCGTCCACGCTTCCGCCCAAGGTGACGTTATGTTTGAACGGGGTCGCGGCCAGCAGCTCGATCCCCAAATTGTCCTGGATGAAATACTCGGCGGTGAAGATCGGGCGCGTATCCGAGTCGATATCGGCGCTAAGGCCGGCCAGAGTTCCGTTGTTGGATTTCGGGTCCAGGTACCCCACACCGATACCGAGAGTCCAATCCCCCTGAGATTGGGAAAACGCAGGGGCGGCCAGAGCCACCAACGCGGTGGAAAGAGTCAAAGCGGCGAGTTTCTTGGTCATTGTCTTGCCTTTGGTTTCGTTGATGACCTTGGTGTTGCAGCGACTGAAATTGCCCACTCTGATCTGCATCAAGTAAACGTGAAAGAACTGGCTGCAGATGAATCGATAAGTGCAGGAAATATAGGGAATAATCACCGTGCTAAGCGCTGAGCGCATACCGGGTTTGCGCCCGGATGGAGGCTGGGATCTGCCGGACAGTCTGAACATGGCGCAGCAGTGCCTGCGGCATGCGGGGGATCGGGTTGCGCTGATCGATTTAACCGGACCGGACCCGCAGCGCATCAGCTATGCGCAGCTGTCGCAAATGACGGACGGAATAGCCCGAGCATTATTGCGCCATGTGCAGCCCGGTGATCGCGTTGGAGTATTGCTAAGCCAATCTCCCTGGTGTGCGGCGGCCCATCTGGCGATCTGGAAGATCGGCGCGGTGTCGGTCCCTTTGTTCAAACTGTTCAAGCAGGACGCGTTGCGGTCGCGGGTCAGTGACGCAGGTGCCCGGATTGTGCTGACCGACGCCGAAGGGGCTGATCTGTTGGGTGATCTGGCTGCGCCTTTGATCGCGTCGGAAATTGGCGAGGAAGGCCTTGCTGTACCATTCGTCGCGACCAGCCCAGATGATCCGGCAGTGTTGATCTACACCTCGGGCACCACCGGCAGCCCGAAGGGCGCGCTGCATGGACACCGGGTTCTGACCGGGCATCTGCCGGGAGTTTCGATCAGCCATAATCACTTGCGCGAAGGTGACTGTCTTTGGACCCCGGCGGATTGGGCGTGGATCGGCGGGCTGTTCGACGTGCTGATGCCGGGTCTTGCGCTGGGCATTCCCGTCGTTGCCGCGCGGCTTGAGAAATTCACCCCCGAGGCCTGCGCTGACATCATCGCGCGTGGCGGGGTGCGGAACGTCTTTTTCCCACCAACGGCGCTGCGAATGCTCAAGGCAGCGGATCAGGTGATCCCTGGCCTGCGCTCGGTTGCATCGGGTGGTGAGCCGCTGGGGGCCGAGATGTTGGCCTGGGGGCGGCAGGCGTTTGGTCTGACTATCAACGAGTTCTACGGTCAGACCGAGTGCAACATGGTCGTATCATCTTGCGCCGAAGATTTCCCTGTGCGTCCCGGCTGTATCGGCCAACCGGTGCCAGGGCATGAGGTTGCGGTGATTGATGAAGACGGCAACCCGACCGGTGAAGAGGGCGACGTGGCCATCCGGCGCGGCTCGGCCTCGATGCTGCTGGAGTACTGGAATCGCCCCGAAGCGACTGCCGACAAGTTCCGGGGCGACTGGCTGATCACCGGTGATCGCGGCGTGTGGGAGGGCGACTATCTGCGTTTCGTAGGGCGCGATGACGACGTGATTACCTCGGCGGGTTACCGCATTGGCCCGGCCGAGATCGAGGACTGCCTGCTGACCCACCCGGCAGTGGCGACGGTAGGCGTGGTCGGCAAACCCGATCCGCTGCGAACCGAGATTGTCAAGGCCTATGTGGTGCTGAAGCCGGGAGCCGAGGCTGCAGAGCAGGAGTTGCAGGATTGGGTCAAAGACCGTTTGGCGCACTATTCCTATCCGCGCGAGGTGGCGTTTCTGGAGGAACTGCCGATGACGGTGACGGGGAAGGTGATCCGGAAGGAATTGAAGGCGCGGGCGGCGGGGGAGATTGGTTCGTGAGAGAGACTCGCGTCATAAGCAGGTTACTATGGTCGGCCTCGGTCGCTCTGATCTTTCCGTCAGCAGCACTGAGTACTGACGATGATCCGAGTCAGTTCCATGAGCCCGTCCTCGGCGTTGAAGATTGGTTAGATGGGTGCGCGCGACTCAGCGAAGAAACGGTGATGACGGTTTCGAAAACCGAACTGGAAACCGACTGTGTCTTGTTAGCGTTGGAATATTGTACACGGGAGCAGTCGAACTCTTATGGCGAGATATGTCACGACATTTTGGTTGAGCATATTCTATTTCGAAGTGAAGAAATTTCGAAATCATTGCCTGTGAACCCGAACCTAACGGAAGTCAGGCGATTTTCGTATGCCAATGCTTTGCAGCGTGCTTCGGAAGTTACTCAAGCAATTTGCGGTGCCGATTTGTCTGAAAAACAGTGCCAATTAAAGAATGCAACTTTGAGGTGGCTGGATTTGCTGTATGCAGACCGGCTGCTGGAGGGTGAACGAAAATGAAACTCACATCCAAAGCCATGCCCGCCTCCGAGGGCTTCAAGACAAACCGCGCCGCTCATCTCGACGCGCTGGCGCAGATCTCTGCCGCCGCCGAGGCAGCCCGTATGGGGGGCGGCGAGAAATCCCGCGCGCGGCATGAATCTCGGGGCAAGATGTTGCCGCGCAGGCGGGTGGCGAACCTGCTTGATCCGGGGTCTCCGTTTTTGGAAATCGGCGCGACAGCGGCGCATGGGATGTATGGTGATGCCGCGCCATGTGCCGGGGTGATTGCGGGGATTGGCCGGGTGCAGGGGCGCGAAGTCATGGTGGTGTGTAACGATGCCACCGTGAAGGGCGGCACCTATTATCCGATGACTGTCAAAAAGCACCTGCGCGCGCAGGAGATTGCCGAGGAAAACCATCTGCCCTGCATCTATCTGGTCGACAGCGGCGGCGCGAACCTGCCCAATCAGGATGAGGTGTTCCCCGACCGCGACCATTTTGGCCGTATTTTCTACAATCAGGCGCGGATGAGCGCGAAGGGTATCCCTCAGATTGCCGTGGTGATGGGATCATGCACGGCGGGTGGGGCCTATGTACCTGCGATGTCCGATGTGACGATCATCGTAAAGGAACAGGGCACGATCTTTCTGGCAGGGCCACCATTGGTCAAAGCTGCAACGGGTGAGGTTGTTAGCGCCGAGGATCTGGGTGGCGGCGATGTGCACACACGCCTGTCGGGTGTGGCGGATTATCTGGCCGAAGATGATGCACATGCGCTGGCATTGGCGCGGCGGGCTGTCGGGTCATTGGGGGGTGCCGGGCTGAAGCCCGGCCTACGGTTCGAAGCACCCGAGGAGCCAGCTTATGATCCCGAGGAAATTCTGGGGGTCGTTCCCGCCGACCTGCGCACGCCCTATGACATCCGTGAAGTGATTGCACGGCTGGTCGATGGCTCTCGATTTGATGAGTTCAAACCCCGATTTGGTGAGACACTGGTCACCGGCTTTGCCCATGTCAAAGGGTGTCCCGTCGGGATCATTGCCAACAATGGCGTGCTGTTCTCGGAGGCCGCGCAAAAGGGCGCGCATTTCGTGGAGCTGTGTTCGCAGCGCAAAACCCCGCTGGTGTTTTTGCAGAACATCACTGGCTTCATGGTCGGCCGCAAATACGAGAACGAGGGGATCGCCCGCCACGGCGCCAAGATGGTGACCGCCGTGGCCACCACCAACGTGCCCAAGATCACCATGTTGGTCGGCGGCTCGTTCGGGGCCGGAAACTATGGAATGGCCGGTCGGGCCTATCAGCCACGGTTCCTGTGGACATGGCCCAACTCGCGCATCTCGGTGATGGGGGGCGAGCAGGCAGCCGGTGTTCTGGCCACCGTCAGGCGCGATGGGATCGAACGACAGGGCGGCACATGGTCGGCAGAGGAAGAGGCTGAATTCAAACGTCCGACGTTGGACATGTTCGAAGAGCAATCGCACCCGCTTTATGCCTCGGCCCGTCTCTGGGATGACGGCATCATCGACCCGCGCAAAAGTCGCGATGTGCTCGCCTTGTCTCTGAGCGCCGCACTGAACGCCCCGATAGAGGAGACACGTTTCGGCGTGTTCAGGATGTAAGATGAACGTTTCATTGAATGACGTCATGGCACGCTATCCGGGTGCCCAGACTTTCAAGTTTGGTGACAATGCCCGGCTGAGTGCTGAGCTGCTGGCATTGGTACGATCAGGGCGGAAAACGGCAACCTGCGGTGCGTTGCGCGACTATCCCGAAGGTAGCCCTGACACTCCTGTTGTCGGGCGGAGAGACATTGCGCTGGATTGGGATGATCGTCCGGCCTTGGTGATCGAAACGGTCGACGTCTCGACCTGCCGATACTGCGACGTAACCGAGGATTTCGCGTTGGCAGAGGGCGAAAATGAAACGCTCGAGGGATGGAGAGAGGGGCATCGCCAGTATTTCGAACGCAATGGCGGGTTTGATCCCGAGATGGAGCTGCTGCGCGAACGATTTCGCCTTGTCGAAGTTCTGGCGGTTGAGGGGTAAGCTATGTTCAACAAAATCCTGATTGCCAACCGGGGCGAGATCGCTTGCCGGGTTATGGAAACCGCTCAGAGGATGGGCGTGTCCTGTGTGGCTGTTTATTCCGATGCGGACGCTGCGGCCAAGCATGTGCAGATGGCGGATAAGGTCATTCATATCGGCGGCCCCGCCCCGGCGGAAAGCTATCTGAAGGGCGATGTGATTATTCAGGCTGCGCTGGATACGGGCGCGCAGGCGATCCATCCCGGTTATGGCTTCCTGTCAGAGAACCCCGATTTCGTCGACGCGGTCGAGGCTGCGGGTTTGACCTTTATCGGCCCATCAGCGGATGCGATCCGCAAGATGGGCCTCAAGGATGCGGCCAAGGTGTTGATGGAACAGGCTGGCGTGCCCGTGGTGCCCGGCTATCACGGCGACAATCAGGATCCCGAACATTTGGCGGGTGCGGCGGATGCGATTGGGTATCCGGTGCTGATTAAGGCCGTTGCAGGCGGCGGCGGTAAAGGTATGCGTCTGGTCGAACGCCCCGAGGATTTCCGTTCCGCATTGGACAGCGCACGGGGCGAAGCCAAAACCGCTTTTGGCAATGACGCAGTGCTGGTCGAGAAATTCGTGGCCAAACCTCGCCATATCGAAGTGCAGGTATTTGGTGACGGTACCCATGCGGTGCATCTGTTTGAACGCGATTGCTCGTTGCAACGCCGCCATCAGAAAGTGATCGAAGAGGCACCAGCCCCGGGCATGACTTCTGAGATGCGGGAGGCGATGGGGCAGGCCGGTGTGCGTGCCGCCGAGGCGATCGGGTACAAGGGTGCAGGCACGGTGGAGTTCATCGTCGATGCCTCGGACGGGCTGCGCCCCGACAGATTCTGGTTCATGGAGATGAACACCCGCCTGCAGGTGGAACACCCGGTTACAGAGGCCATCACCGGCATCGATCTGGTGGAATGGCAGTTGCGCGTTGCAGCAGGAGAGAGCCTTCCCAGGCAACAGGATGATCTGTCGATCTCGGGTCACGCCTTCGAGGCCCGGCTTTATGCCGAGGATGTACCAAAAGGGTTCTTGCCGGCGACAGGTACACTGACTCATCTGGTTTTCCCGGCCAACTGCCGTGCGGATAGTGGCGTTCGCGCAGGTGACACGATCAGCCCCTGGTATGACCCGATGATTGCCAAAGTGGTGGTGCACGGTCCGACCCGCGCCGTCGCGCTTGAGACGTTGAACCGAGTGCTGCGGGAGACCGAAGTGGCGGGCACCGTTACGAATCTCGCCTTTCTGGGAGCGCTGACCCGCCATGACGGATTTGCCTCGGGCGATGTGGATACGGGCCTGATCGGGCGCGATCTTGACGGGTTGGTGCGGGAATCGCCGACTTCGGCCACAACCGCAGTTGCGGCTGCTATGACCGCACTGGATTTGGTTAATGTCACGCCTGACACCGGGTTTTCGCTCTGGGCTCCGTTGCATCGGGCGGTGCAGCTGTCCGATCAGGGAGAGGTTTTTGATCTGGACGTGCAGGTCGACGGGTCGGATCGCCAGCTTTGGCAGCTGGGCGAACACCGTGTCGTGGCCGAGCGGATCTCGGGGCAGTGGACGCTGAACGGCGCACCGATGCCGCGGGTCGCTGTCAGCGGAACAACTTTGACCGTATTTACCGACTACGGTCACAGTTTCGACGTTATCGACCCGCTGGACCGGGATGCCAGCGCGACGGGTGACACCAACGTGATCGAGGCGCCGATGCCGGGTCTGGTCAAGGCAGTTTTTGCCACCGCGGGGCAGACCGTTCAGGAAGGCGACCGTTTGGCCATTCTGGAAGCGATGAAAATGGAGCATTCGTTGCTGGCCGCGCGCGATGGTGTGGTGGCCGAGGTGCTGGTCGAAGATGGCGCGCAGGTCGAGGCTGGGGCAGCTTTGGTGCGTTTGGAAGAAGAGTGATCTGTACCCGCGCGGCTTGACGTGCCACGGTCGCGCGATCCGTATTTGGAATGAGAACAAGCCATAAGGGGTTCTGACATGGGTGATCTGGTCGAAATCTACGAAGTTGGACCGCGCGACGGGCTACAAAACGAAACGCGTGAGATACCGGTTGCCGACAAGGTGGCGCTGATCAATTGCCTCAGTCGCGCCGGGTTTCGACGGATCGAAGTTGCAAGCTTTGTCTCTCCCAAATGGGTGCCTCAAATGGCGGGGTCGGCGCAGGTTCTGGCCGGTATTACCCGCGCGGACGGCGTGCGCTACGCGGCGTTGACGCCGAATATGCGCGGGTATGAGGATGCGCTGGCCGCCAAAGCGGATGAGATTGCCATTTTTGCGTCGGCTTCCGAGGGGTTTTCCAAGGCAAACATCAATGCCTCGATCGCCGAGTCAATCGAACGGTTCACGCCGATTCTCGAAGCGGCGCGTCATATCGACCTTCCGGTTCGCGGCTACGTCTCTTGCGTGACGGATTGCCCCTATGATGGCCCGACCCCGCCCGAGAAAGTCGCCGAAATTGCCGACCGGTTGTTTGCGTTGGGCTGTTACGAGGTGTCATTGGGGGACACGATCGGGCAAGGCACGCCAGACAAGATTGCGCATATGCTTCTGGCGGTTCGGGAAAGGGTTCCTGTGACGCGGCTTGCCGGGCATTTTCATGACACCAATGGGCGTGCAATCGACAATATCGATGCGGCACTTTCGCTGGGTGTGCGTGTGTTCGACGCGGCCGTGGGTGGGCTTGGCGGTTGCCCATATGCTCCGGGGGCTGCGGGTAATGTCGCGACTGAAACCGTTGCAGCGCATTTGCACCGGTTGGGCTATCAAACCGGTCTGGATATCGATGTGGTCGAAGAGGCCGCGCAGATGGCCAAGGCGTTGAGAGGCTAACATGTTCGAAACAATCTCGATTTCAGCAGACGAACGCGGTGTTGCCACGTTAACTCTGGACCGGGCGGAAAAGCACAACGCGCTCTCGGGTCAGATGATTGCCGAGCTGACACAGGCCGCGTCGCAACTGGGTCAGGATGGCACTGTCAGAGCGGTCGTTCTGGCTGCTGCGGGAAAGACGTTTTGCGCTGGTGGTGATCTGGGATGGATGCAGGACCAGATGGCGGCCGACAAGGCGACGCGGTTTGTCGAGGCGCGCAAGCTGGCCGAGATGTTGCAGGCGTTGAACACGATGCCCAAACCCCTGATCGGGGCGCTACAAGGCAACGCCTTTGGCGGAGGTGTTGGAATGGCGGCCGTGTGCGATGTCGCCATCGGTGTAGATAGTCTGAAGATGGGACTGACCGAGACCCGGCTTGGGCTGATCCCAGCGACAATCGGCCCTTATGTTATCGCTCGTATGGGTGAGGCGCGGGCACGGCGTGTATTCATGTCGGCCCGGTTGTTCGATGCGCCCGAAGCGGTTGATTTGGGATTGCTGGCAAAGGCTGTGCCTCCCGAGCAGCTTGCGGCTGCGATAGAAGATGAACTCCGGCCCTATCTTTCGTGCGCGCCGGGGGCAGTTGCATCTGCCAAGGCATTGGTTCGAACTCTGGGACCTCGTATTGATGATGCCACAATCGACCAGACCATCAACGAACTGGTCGAGCGCTGGGAAACGGAAGAGGCACGTGAAGGGATCGCGGCGTTCTTCGAAAAACGTAAACCTGCATGGAATAAGTAAGTTTACCGAGTTTCCGTAAGCCAATGCAAATCGCTCGTGATGCGATTCTATGCCGCGCTGTCAAGCGTATGTTTGATGGCAGAGGGGGCTGTGTTCGGTTGACCCTCTGACCCGGCGGGGATAGAGAATGTCCAGTCAACACGCCAATTGACGGCGCACCCGACAAGATGCGTGCGCAAGAAAGGAGCTATTCGTGGAAGACCTGCTGCGGGAGTATCTCCCGATTCTGGTGTTTCTGGCCGTTGCCGTAGGCCTTGGAATCGTCCTGATTCTTGCCGCCGTTGTACTGGCTGTCCGCAATCCCGACCCCGAAAAGGTCAGCGCATATGAATGTGGCTTCAATGCATTCGACGATGCGCGAATGAAATTTGACGTCCGATTCTATCTGGTCTCGATTCTCTTCATCATCTTTGATCTTGAGATCGCATTCCTGTTTCCCTGGGCTGTCGGGTTCCGCGATATCAGCGATGTCGGCTTCTGGTCGATGATGGTGTTTCTGGCCGTGCTGACCATCGGCTTTGCCTATGAGTGGAAGAAAGGGGCCCTGGAATGGGAGTGATGACCGGTGCAAATACCGCTGGCGTCGACAAAGAAGTCGCCACTCAGGCCCTGAATGCCGAGTTGCAGGACAAAGGTTTTCTGCTGACCTCGAGCGAGGATATTATCAACTGGGCCCGTACGGGTTCGCTGCATTGGATGACCTTTGGTCTGGCCTGCTGCGCGGTTGAAATGATGCACACTTCGATGCCGCGCTATGATGCGGAACGTTTCGGCATCGCGCCACGCGCCTCTCCGCGCCAATCTGACGTGATGATCGTGGCTGGCACGCTGACCAACAAGATGGCTCCTGCCTTGCGCAAGGTTTACGACCAGATGCCCGAGCCGCGCTATGTGATCTCGATGGGATCCTGCGCGAATGGGGGGGGCTACTACCACTATTCCTATTCCGTCGTGCGTGGCTGTGACCGGGTTGTTCCGGTGGATATTTACGTGCCTGGCTGCCCTCCAACCGCCGAGGCGCTGCTTTACGGTCTGCTACAGCTGCAACGCAAAATCCGCCGCACCGGCACAATTGTACGCTGAGGGGAAGGGTAGATGAGCGAAGCACTCAAAGAACTCGGCACCCAGCTTGAACTGAAACGAGCCGATTGCGTTCTGTCCTGGGATGTGACCCATGGCGAGCTGAACGTCGATGTGGCGCCGTCGAATCTGGTGGAATTCGTAGAATTCCTGCGGTCGGACCAAAACTGCAAGTTCTCAACATTGGTGGATATCACCGGCGTCGATTACCCCGAACGTGCCAAGCGGTTCGATGTGGTGTACCACTTCCTGTCGATGTACCAGAACCAGCGTGTCCGTCTGCGGGTTTCGATCCGCGAAGATGACATGGTGCCTTCGATCGTCGATATCCACCCCTCGGCCAACTGGTTCGAGCGTGAGGTGTTCGACATGTTCGGCATCCTGTTCTCGGGACATCCAGATTTGCGGCGGATTCTGACGGACTATGGATTCCGTGGCCATCCGCTGCGCAAGGATTTCCCGACCACCGGCTACACCGAGGTGCGTTATGACGAGGCGCAGAAACGCGTGGTCTATGAGCCGGTCAGTCTGGTGCAGGAATACCGTCAGTTTGATTTCATGTCCCCATGGGAAGGTGCGAACTACATTCTGCCGGGGGATGAGAAACAGGAGACGTAATCATGGAGTTCCTGATCTGGATAATTCTGGTTGTTGCAACGGTCATTCCGATGATCAAGCTGCTGCCGCATTTCGGGATCAACAAGAACTGGGCGTTTGCATGCATCATCTCTCCGGTCGTGATTGTCCTGCTGTGGATGATGGCGATGAAACTGCAAGAGATGGAGCGACGCTGAGATGATGGGTGAGTTGATCATTCTGGGCGCGTTAGGGGTTCTACTGGCCGGAGCTGCGGTCAAAGCGACCGAGGCGGAAAAGGTCCGGGTTCGGGCCGAAGCAAAGAAGAAACGAGGGCGGTGATGGACGGCTCAAGATACGATGACGGCAGCACGGACGCGCTGAGCGGCGAGCAGAAGATCCGCAACTTTAACATCAACTTCGGCCCGCAACACCCTGCGGCTCACGGAGTTTTGCGTCTGGTGCTCGAGTTGGACGGTGAAATCGTCGAGCGTTGCGACCCGCATATCGGCTTGCTGCACCGTGGCACCGAAAAGCTGATGGAAAGCCGGACCTATCTGCAGAACCTGCCGTATTTCGACCGTCTGGACTATGTAGCACCGATGAACCAGGAACATGCCTGGTGTCTGGCCATCGAAAAGCTGACCGGGGTCGAGGTGCCGCGCCGTGGCTCTCTGATCCGGGTTCTGTATTCCGAGATCGGGCGCATCCTGAACCACCTGCTGAACGTGACGACGCAGGCGATGGACGTCGGCGCACTGACCCCGCCACTCTGGGGTTTTGAAGAGCGTGAAAAGCTGATGGTGTTCTATGAGCGTGCCTGCGGTGCCCGCCTGCACGCCGCTTATTTCCGTCCGGGTGGTGTACATCAGGACCTGCCGCCGGAACTGCTGGACGATATCGAGGCGTGGAGCCACGAATTCCCCAACGTCCTTGATGACATTGACGGGCTGCTGACCGAAAACCGCATCTTCAAACAGCGCAACGCTGATATCGGCGTCGTGACCGAGGATGACATCCAGAAGTACGGCTTCTCGGGCGTGATGGTGCGCGGATCGGGTCTGGCATGGGACCTGCGCCGCGCGCAGCCCTACGAGTGCTACGACGAGTTCGAGTTCCAGATCCCTGTTGGCAAGAACGGCGACTGTTATGACCGCTACCTTGTCCGTATGGAAGAAATGCGCCAGTCGCTGCTGATCATCCGTCAGGCCATCGCCAAAATCCGCGAGTGCCCGGGTGACGTTCTGGCGCGTGGCAAGATCACTCCGCCGAAACGCTCGGACATGAAGACCTCGATGGAAAGTCTGATCCATCACTTCAAGCTGTACACCGAAGGCTTCCACGTTCCTGCCGGTGAAGTTTATGCCGCCGTCGAAGCCCCCAAGGGCGAGTTCGGCGTCTATCTGGTCGCTGACGGCACCAACAAACCCTACCGCGCCAAACTGCGCGCGCCGGGTTTCCTGCACCTGCAAGCCATGGACCACGTTGCCAAAGGCCACCAACTGGCCGACGTCGCCGCCATCATCGGCACTATGGACGTCGTATTTGGAGAGATTGACCGCTAATGCTCCGCCGTCTTCATCCCGAACAACCTGAAAGCTTTGCCTTCACCGCTGCCAACCAGCAATGGGCCGAAGCGCAGATTACCAAATATCCCGAAGGCCGTCAGGCCAGTGCGGTGATCCCTCTGCTGTGGCGTGCGCAGGAGCAGGAAGGCTGGCTGAGCCGCCCGGCGATTGAATCCGTCGCCGACATGCTGGGTATGGCTTATATCCGCGTGCTAGAGGTGGCCTCGTTCTACTTCATGTTCCAGCTGCAACCGGTGGGATCTGTGGCCCATGTTCAAGTTTGCGGAACGACCTCATGCATGATTTGCGGGGCCGAGGATCTGATCGCTGTTTGCAAGGAGAAGATCGCGGCCAAGCCACACGTGCTGTCCGCCGATGGCAAGCTGAGCTGGGAAGAGGTCGAATGCCTTGGCTCCTGCACCAATGCGCCGATGGCGCAGATCGGCAAGGATTACTACGAAGACCTGACCGCTGCGAGCTTTGGCAAGATCCTTGATGATCTGGTGGCGGGGAAAGTTCCGACGCCGGGCCCGCAGAATGGTCGCTATGCGGCTGAACCGCTCAAGGGGCTGACCAGCCTGACGGAGTATGACAGCGGCAAAACGCAGTACAACGCCAGCGTCGAACTGGCCACCGATATTGGCGATACGGTCAGGCGCATTGATGGGACCGAGGTTCCGATCCTGACCCCTTGGTTGGGCAAGGATGGCAAAGCGGCTGCGACCAAAGCTGCACCGAAGCCGCCCAAAGCGCCAGCCCCAGCGAAACCTGCTGTGAAACAGGCCGCTGAGGCGAAGGCAGCGCAAGAGGACCAGCCCGAAACACTGACAGGCGCGCGCGACGGCAAGGCAGATAACCTGAAACTGTTGAAAGGCGTAGGCCCCAAGCTGGAGCAGACCCTGAACGAGTTGGGCTTCTTCCACTATGATCAGATCGCAGCCTGGACGCCGGAACAGGTCGCATGGGTAGATGCTCGGTTGAAGTTCAAGGGCCGGATCGAGCGCGATGGCTGGATTGAACAGGCAGCCAAGCTTGCGGCGGGTGAGGAAACCGAATTTGCCAAACGTGCCAAGGAAGATGGCACTTACGAAGACTAAACGGGTGCCCCATCGGGGCATCGGGGGATGATGGACAAGGATAAGGATCAGGCCATAGCCCGAAAGGGCCGACATATCGGCATCGTCATTGCGGTGACGATGGTGATCTGGCTTGCCATGAACCTGTTCATTGGCCCCGCGCTGGGTTTGACGGCCCGGCACGCGCTGCTGTTTGATTTTGCCGCTCTGGCGGCATTCATTTATGCGGGTGTGAACATTTTTCAACTCTGGCGCATGCGTCAGGACAGCTGAAGGTAACGAATGATGCTTAAGGATCAGGACCGGATCTTTACCAACATCTACGGGATGCACGAACGCACGCTGAAAGGCGCGCAAGCCCGCGGGCATTGGGACGGCACAGCTGGCCTGATTGAAAAGGGCCGGGACTGGATCATTCAGACAATGAAGGATTCCGGGCTGCGCGGACGCGGCGGTGCGGGCTTCCCAACTGGCCTGAAATGGTCGTTCATGCCAAAGGAAAGCGACGGTCGCCCTTCCTATCTGGTTGTGAATGCCGATGAATCCGAGCCCGGCACCTGCAAAGACCGTGAGATCATGCGCCATGATCCGCACACGTTGATTGAAGGGTGTCTGATCGCCTCTTTCGCGATGAACGCGCATACCTGCTATATCTACCTGCGCGGCGAATATATCCGCGAGCGCGAGGCATTGCAGGCTGCGATTGACGAGGCCTATGACGCGGGGCTTCTTGGCAAAAACGCCGCTGGTTCGGGCTGGGATTTCGATCTTTTCCTTCATCACGGGGCAGGGGCTTATATTTGTGGCGAGGAAACCGCCCTGATCGAAAGCCTTGAGGGCAAGAAGGGTATGCCGCGGATGAAACCTCCGTTCCCGGCGGGCGCGGGGCTGTACGGATGTCCGACCACTGTGAACAACGTGGAATCCATCGCGGTGGTGCCGACCATCTTGCGACGGGGTGCGGATTGGTTCGCTGGATTTGGTCGTCAGAACAACGCAGGTACCAAGCTATTTGCGATCTCGGGCCACGTGAACAACCCTTGCGTCGTCGAAGAGGCGATGTCGATCCCGTTCGAACAGCTGATCGAAACCCATTGCGGCGGCATTCGCGGCGGGTGGGATAATCTGCTGGCGGTTATCCCTGGTGGATCCTCGGTTCCCTGCGTGCGCGGTGAAAACATGCGCGACGCGATCATGGATTTCGATTACTTGCGCAACGATCTGGGTTCGGGTCTGGGCACGGCAGCGGTGATTGTGATGGACAAATCCACCGACATCATCAAGGCGATCTGGCGCCTGTCGAAGTTTTACAAGCATGAAAGCTGTGGTCAGTGTACGCCGTGTCGCGAAGGCACCGGCTGGATGATGCGTGTGATGGATCGTCTGGTGCGCGGTGAAGCTGAGCTGGAAGAGATCGACATGTTGTTTGACGTGACCAAACAGGTCGAAGGACACACGATCTGCGCCTTGGGCGATGCGGCCGCCTGGCCGATCCAGGGCCTGATCCGGAATTTCCGGGAAGAGATCGAAGACCGCATCAAGGCTCAGAAATCGGGCCGTATGGGTGCGATGGCAGCGGAGTGAACGAGATGGAAGTGTTTGCAGAATATAGCCACGCAATTGCGTCGGTTGTGCTTTTCACGCTGGTTGTATTGTTTCTGGCGCCGTTTTCGGCACTGGCCAAACAAGCCAAGGGGCTGGCACCCGGTGCGACACCTGACCAGGATTATGCCGACAAGGCGTATCGTCTGAACCGGGCGTATCTGAACGGGACGGAGACACTTCCTGCGTTTGTGACAGTCATTACAGCGGCGATTCTGCTGGGCGTCAGCCCGTTCTGGGTAAACCTGCTGGCCTCGGTGGCGCTGGTTGCGCGCTTGGCGATGCTGGTGGTGCACTTGAAGGGGATCGGCAAGCCAACCAGCGGCCCGCGGACAATTTTGTATGTGATCGGATGGGCGTGCATGTTCGTGATCGGGCTTATGGCATTGGTCGCGGCGTTTTGATAGCGACGCTGCGGAACAGAAAACAAAGAGGGAAAGTATGAAGGCCCCCAAAGCCCTTATTGTTGCGCTGGCATTGGCTGGTGTTTCCGCTTGCGGTCTGGTTAAACCGTCGGCAGATCGGCTTTTGTTTGATGGCAAGTCGTTCAGAACCAAGGCGAAGGTGGTCGACAAGAAGACCTCGCCCGCGGACTTTACGGTTGTCGTCAAAGGCGTCTCTGCTTCACTCGATGGTGCGCGCGAGGCCGGACGTCATGAAGGAACCAAATTCTGCATCCAGAACTTCGGGTCGTCTCGGATTTCGTGGACGGTGGGTCCGGATACAGACCCGCAGAACCTTAGCATCAGCAATGATCAACTGACATTTGCAGGAACCTGCCAGCGGCCATGACCGGTGTTTTTCCATATCTCCGGTGGGCGGGCAGGGTGTTAATGCCTAGCAGCCGCGAACCGCTTCGTCTTGGACAGTCCAAGACGAAAGGAAAACCCATGTCTGTTACAAAACTAGCCGCCCTCGCATCGCTGATGGCCTTGCCGACGGTTGTAGAAGCAAAGCCGCCCTTGAGGGATGTCAAAGAGATCGACAACGAACTCTACTACATCGCCATTGCAAATGAGATTTCCGAGTTCTGCCCGTCGATCAGCGGGCGGCGATTGAAAGCGATCAGTGTGATGTGGGGACTGCGGTCCAAAGCGAATAATCTGGGGTACTCGGACACGGAAATCCGCTCATATGTCGAGTCGGATGCTGAAAAGGATCGGATGCGGGCCAAGGGCGAGGCTTATCTGGCGAAAAACGGCGTGTCCTACGACAACCCCAAAACATTCTGCTCTTTGGGGCAGAAGGAAATCCAAAGAAACAGCGCCATTGGCGTTTATTTGAGAGCGAACTGAGAGCCATGTCTGACCTCCGCAAGATCAATATCGACGGGCAGGAAATCGAAGTCGAAGGTGCGATGACCCTGATACAGGCCTGTGAGCAGGCCGGGGTCGAGGTGCCGCGTTTCTGCTATCACGAGCGTCTGTC
Source organism: Ruegeria sp. SAZD013 (assembly GCF_059612525.1). NCBI lineage: Bacteria > Pseudomonadati > Pseudomonadota > Alphaproteobacteria > Rhodobacterales > Roseobacteraceae > Ruegeria > Ruegeria sp. SAZD013. The sequence goes on from NZ_JBXWQT010000029.1 coordinate 253,336, forward strand.
GATTGCGGGAAACTGCCGGATGTGTCTGGTTGAAGTGGTGGGCGGACCGCCGAAACCGGCTGCATCCTGCGCGATGCAGGTACGCGATCTGCGCCCGGGGCCAGAAGGGCAGCCACCGGTGGTCAAGACGAACTCTCCCATGGTCAAAAAGGCCCGCGAAGGTGTGATGGAGTTCCTGCTGATCAACCATCCGCTGGATTGCCCGATCTGCGATCAGGGCGGCGAATGCGATCTTCAGGATCAGGCGATGGCTTATGGCCTGTCCGGTTCGCGGTTCAAAGAAGCCAAGCGCGCGGTTGATGATCTGGATCTGGGACCGCTTGTGGGCACGGCAATGACCCGCTGCATCAGTTGCACCCGTTGCGTGCGCTTTACCACCGAAGTCGCTGGGATTACTCAGATGGGTCAGACAGGGCGCGGTGAGGATGCCGAGATCACCTCGTATCTGAACCAGACGCTGGATTCGAACCTTCAGGGCAACATTATCGACCTGTGCCCGGTTGGGGCGCTGACCTCGAAACCTTATGCGTTTACGGCACGCCCGTGGGAATTGACCAAAACCGAAAGCATCGACGTCATGGACGCGCTGGGATCGAACATTCGTGTCGATACCAAAGGGCGCGAGGTGATGCGCTTCCTTCCGCGGAATCATGACGGAGTGAATGAAGAGTGGATCAGCGACAAAACCCGCTTTGTCTGGGACGGGTTGCGGCGTCAGCGACTGGACAAACCTTACATCCGCGAAAACGGCAAGCTGCGCCCGGCCTCATGGTCCGAAGCTCTGACCAAGGCCGCAGAAGCGCTGAAAGGTGCTGAGAAGCCAGCCGGTATCGTCGGTGATCTGGTACCGGTCGAGGCCGCATTGGCATTGAAACAGATGATCGAAGGGCAAGGCGGAGTTGTTGAGTGCCGCACCGATGGGGCCAAGCTTCCGGTCGGGAACCGTGGCGGATATGCCGGGACCGCCGCGATTGAAGTCATCGATACGGCCGAGCGTATTCTTCTGATTGGCACCAACCCGCGCGATGAAGCACCGGTTTTGAACGCGCGTATCCGCAAGGCGTGGGCGCACGGGGCCGAAGTCGCTTTGGTGGGTCCAGCGGTCGATCTGACTTATGGGTACCATCATGTGGGCGATGATCGCGCAGCGCTGCAAAAGGTTGTCGACATGGGCGGCGACGATGAAATCAGGGGTAAACGCTCGCTGGTCATCGTCGGGCAGGGAGCGCTGCAGGAGGCGGACGGAGGAGCTGTTCTGGCTGCCGCGCAAACAATTGCCGCAAATACGGAAAGCGGCCTGATCATTTTGCACACTGCGGCGTCGCGCGTGGGCGCGATGGATGTGGACGCCACCAACGATGGCGGCATGGAAGCAATCAATGCTGCGGATGTGATCTATAACCTTGGTGCGGATGAGGTCGAAATCGGCGAAGGCGCCTTTGTGATTTATCAGGGCAGCCACGGGGATCGGGGCGCGCATCGCGCAGATGTGATCCTGCCGGGCGCGGCATATACCGAGGAAAACGGTCTGTTCGTGAACATGGAAGGCCGCCCGCAACTTGCGATGCGCGCCGGGTTTGCGCCTGGTGAGGCCAAGGAAAACTGGGCCATCCTGCGTGCGCTGTCGGCTGAACTGGGGGCGACACTCCCCTATGACTCGCTTGCGCAGTTGCGCACAGCCTTGATCGAGGCGGTTCCCCATCTGGCCCGCATCGACGAGGTGATCGAGAATGAGGTTCAAGCGCTGGAGGCCGGGTCTTTGGGCAAGGCGACCTTCCGCAATGCGATCAAGGATTTCTATCTGACCAACCCGATCGCACGGGCCTCGCAACTGATGGCTGAGCTTTCAGCGCAGGCGCAAGCCCGCAAAGCTGAGAAGATTGCGGCGGAATGAACAAAAGCAGTTTCATATCGCAAACCAGCGCTGTGGTCGGGTGGCACCTGACTGCGCTGGAAATGTGCGTGAAACGAAAGAAAAAGGGTGGCGCAATGGCGGCAGATGCTGTTTACACCAACGCGCCGACCCAGCCGCAGTTTGCGCAGGCATCTGGCCTTTGCATCGCGCGCGAAAAACGGAATACCCACGGTGTGAGGACCAATGGCTGAATTCTTTAACACCCCCGGCGGAATAGCCATCATCATTCTGGCGCAAGTGCTTGCTGTTGTTGCCTTCGTGATGATCTCGCTGTTGTTCCTTGTTTATGGCGACCGCAAGATCTGGGCCGCTGTCCAGATGCGCCGCGGCCCTAACGTGGTCGGCGTTTACGGTCTGCTGCAATCGGTGGCGGATGCGTTGAAATACGTCGTCAAAGAGGTCGTGATCCCCGCGGGGGCCGACCGCACGGTTTTCATCCTCGCGCCGCTCACCTCTTTCGTGTTGGCGATGATCGCCTGGGCGGTGATCCCGTTCAATGATGGCTGGGTCCTGTCGGACATCAACGTCGCAATCCTCTATGTCTTCGCCGTGTCCTCGCTTGAGGTTTATGGCGTGATCATGGGTGGTTGGGCGTCGAACTCAAAGTACCCGTTCTTGGGCTCGTTGCGCTCAGCCGCGCAGATGATCTCATACGAGGTTTCCATCGGTCTGATCATCATCGGTGTGATCATCTCGACCGGGTCGATGAACTTTGGTGACATCGTCCGCGCGCAGGATGGGTCGTTCGGCTTCTTCAGCTGGTACTGGCTGCCGCATTTCCCGATGGTCTTTCTGTTCTTCATTTCGGCGCTGGCCGAGACCAACCGACCACCGTTTGACCTGCCCGAAGCGGAATCGGAACTGGTGGCGGGTTATCAGGTCGAATATTCGGCCACACCCTTCCTGCTGTTCATGGCCGGTGAATACATCGCGATCTTCCTGATGTGCGCGCTGACCTCGCTGCTGTTCTTCGGCGGCTGGCTGTCGCCAATCCCGGGCCTGCCCGATGGCGTGTTGTGGATGGTCGCCAAGATGGCGTTCTTCTTCTTCATCTTCGCGATGGTCAAGGCCATCACGCCTCGCTACCGCTATGACCAGCTGATGCGATTGGGCTGGAAAGTTTTCCTGCCGTTCTCGCTGGTTTGGGTGGTCTTTGTGGCCTTTGCGGCGAAATTCGACTGGTTCTGGGGCGCATTCGCCCGTTGGAGCGTAGGAGGCTGATATGGCAAACATCGATTACACCCGCGCTGCCAAATACTTCCTGCTGCAGGATTTCTGGGTCGGCTTCAAACTGGGGATGAAGTATTTCTTCGCTCCCAAGGCCACCCTGAACTATCCGCACGAAAAAGGCCCTCTGTCCCCGCGGTTTCGCGGTGAACACGCCCTGCGCCGCTATCCAAACGGTGAAGAGCGCTGCATCGCGTGTAAACTGTGCGAGGCGGTCTGCCCGGCACAGGCCATCACCATCGATGCCGAACCCCGCGCGGACGGCAGCCGCCGCACCACGCGCTATGACATTGACATGACCAAGTGCATCTATTGCGGCTTCTGCCAAGAGGCATGCCCGGTTGATGCCATCGTCGAAGGCCCGAACTTTGAATTCGCGACGGAAACCCGGGAAGAGCTGTTCTACGACAAGGAAAAACTCCTGTCGAACGGCGAGCGCTGGGAAGCCGAGATCGCGCGCAATCTGGAACTGGACGCACCGTACCGATGAGTGACAGCCCGACAAATCCGTTCGAGCTGATGATGAAGCAAGCTCAGGACATGGCCAAGGCGATGAACCCGGCGATGGAAAGCTTCTCGCCCAAGGGGTTCGAGGCGCTGTGGCCAACCATGCCCAAAGAGGTCATGGAGATGATGTTCGGCAACACCGTCAACAAGGACGGGCTGGATGCCAAAACGCGTCTGCTTCTGACGCTGGCCGGGCTGACCTGCCAGGGTGCGCAGGCGGATTCGGCCGTGCGCCAGACCGTGCGTCATGCGCTGGAAGCGGGCGCGAAGAAACAAGAGATCGTGGAAACGATCGGTCAGATGTCGGTCTTTGCCGGCATCCCGGCCATGACCCGCGCGCTGGATCTGGCGCAAGAGGTCATGGGCGACAACGAGGATGAGGATCAATGACCGTCTTTGCCTTCTACCTGTTTGCCATCAGCGCCATCACCGGCGGGCTGTTCACGGTGATCAGCCGCCAGCCGGTGCACTCGGTCCTGTGGCTGATCCTGGCGTTTCTGTCCTCGGCAGGGCTGTTCGTGCTGCTGGGGGCCGAGTTCGTGGCGATGCTGCTGGTCATCGTCTATGTCGGCGCGGTCGCGGTTCTGTTCCTCTTCGTGGTGATGATGCTGGACGTGGACTTTGCCGAGCTCAAGGCCGAAATGGCGCGCTATATGCCGCTGGCCCTGCTGATTGGTCTGATCATCCTGATGCAGTTTGTCATGGCTTTCGGGGCGTGGGACAGCGCACAGGGTGCTGCGGCCAATCTGGCCCAGCCGGTCCCGACAGACCGCCACAACACCGAGGCGCTTGGCCTCATCCTTTACGATCAATATTTCCTTCTGTTCCAACTGGCGGGCCTGATCCTGCTGGTGGCCATGATCGGCGCCATCGTTCTGACGCTGCGCCACCGCAAGGACATCAAACGTCAGGACATTATCGGCCAGATGATGCGTGACCCGGCCAAGGCGATGGAGTTGAAGGACGTGAAACCGGGGCAGGGGTTGTGAAAATTAACTCGGGCATATTCGGCTTAGCATTGGCAAGCGTACCCTTGTCTGCAGTCGCGTTTCCAATAGCGGAGTGCGACGGCCAACCGTTATTGTCACATCATTGGATTGCAACCGAGCACCAAGTAATCGGTGACGGAGTTTTAGCGTTCTACGAAGTTGGCGGTCTTTGCGACGACGAACTGGGATGCACGGAATCGGAATTTCTAAAAATTTCAGCTTGCGAGACCGGGCAAACACTTAGAGTCGTGACGCGACTCAACAGGGAATACGACAACACATTGTTGGATCGGACTGACGAGGCTAGTGACTCCCTACAAAAACTAGCCGAAGTCGATGCAAGCCATTCGTGGGAATCTGTGAAAGCGACCTTTGTGCGGAGAGCTTTCCAAGTCGAAGAATACACGGAATCGAAAGAAAACTGTGCCTGCGCGGCGGCGTTCCCAGAACTTCGCAACGGGAAAGAGAAATTCGAGGGACTATGAGACGATGATCGGACTTGAACACTACCTCACGGTCGCGGCGACGCTGTTCGTCATCGGCATCTTCGGTCTCTTCCTGAACCGCAAGAACGTCATCATCCTGCTGATGAGCATCGAACTGATGCTGTTGGCGGTGAATATCAACCTTGTGGCGTTTTCCAGTTTCCTCGGCGATCTGGTCGGGCAGGTGTTTACGCTGTTCGTGCTGACCGTTGCGGCGGCCGAGGCGGCGATTGGTCTGGCCATTCTGGTCTGTTTCTTCCGCAACCGCGGTACGATCGCGGTTGAAGACGTCAATATGATGAAGGGGTAAGGGAACATGGAAACCACCATCCTCTTTGCCCCGCTGGTGGGCGCGCTGCTTTGCGGGTTCGGCTGGAAGTTCATTGGCCAGAAAGCTGCCATGTGGACGGCGACGGGCCTGCTGTTCCTGGCCTGTCTGCTGTCCTGGATCGTGTTCTTCACCTTCGACGGGCACACGCAGCAGATCGAGATCATGCGCTGGATCGAAAGCGGCTCGCTTTCGACAAGCTGGGCCGTCCGTCTGGACCGACTGACGGCAATCATGCTGATCGTTGTGACGACCGTCTCGGCGCTCGTACACCTGTATTCCTTCGGCTACATGGATCACGACCCGCAATGGCGCGAAGGCGAAAGTTATAAGCCACGTTTCTTCGCCTATCTGTCCTTCTTCACTTTCGCCATGCTGATGCTGGTGACGGCGGATAATCTGGTGCAGATGTTCTTTGGCTGGGAGGGCGTCGGCGTCGCCTCATACCTGCTGATCGGGTTCTATTATCGCAAGCCTTCGGCCAATGCGGCGGCAATCAAGGCCTTTGTGGTCAACCGGGTTGGCGACTTTGGGTTTGCTCTGGGCATCTTCGCGCTGTTCTTCCTGACCGACAGTATCAACTTCTCGGATATCTTTGCCTCTGCTCCTACGCTGGCAGAAGAGAAGCTGCATTTCCTGTGGGGGGAATGGACCGCGATCGAAGTGATCTGCGTTCTGCTGTTCATCGGTGCCATGGGTAAATCGGCGCAGTTGATCCTGCACACGTGGTTGCCGGACGCGATGGAAGGCCCGACGCCTGTGTCAGCGCTGATCCACGCTGCGACCATGGTGACCGCAGGCGTCTTTTTGGTCTGCCGCATGTCCCCGCTGATGGAGTTCGCACCGGGCGCGACAGGGTTCATAACTGTTCTTGGGGCCTCGACTGCGTTCTTTGCGGCTACTGTTGGTCTGGTTCAGACCGATATCAAACGTGTCATCGCGTATTCGACCTGTTCGCAGCTAGGCTACATGTTTGTGGCGGCGGGCGTGGGCATGTATTCGGCGGCGATGTTCCACCTGTTTACGCATGCCTTTTTCAAGGCGTTGTTGTTCCTTGGGGCCGGTTCCGTGATCCACGCGATGCATCACGAACAGGAGATGACCGAATATGGCGGTCTGCGCAAAAAGATCCCCTACACCTTCTGGGCGATGATGATCGGTACCCTGGCGATTACCGGTGTTGGTATCCCGCTGACCACCTTTGGTTTTGCCGGTTTCCTGTCAAAAGACGCAATTATCGAGAGCGCCTATGCGGGCGGATCAAGCTATGGCTTCTGGTTGTTGGTCGTCGCTGCCGCGTTCACCTCGTTCTACAGCTGGCGTCTGATCTTCCTGACCTTCTATGGCGAGCCGCGCGGCGACAAGCACACGCATGATCACGCACATGAAAGCCCGATGGTCATGCTGGTGCCGCTGGGTGTACTGTCGCTGGGTGCGGTATTCGCGGGCATGATCTGGTACGGAAACTTCTTTGGCCATGCGGATAAGGTCGGCAAATTCTACGGTATTCCGGTTGCAGAAGCCTCAGAGCATGCCGAGGCCAGTGATCACGCGGCGGCGGATGCGTCGCACGGCGAAGACAGCCATGCCGATGACAGCCATGCTGATGACGCCGCGCATGGTGAGAATGCCGCAGAGGGCGGGGACCACCATTATGTGTTTGCGGGCGAGCCGGGTGAAGGGGCGCTTTATATGGCGCCGGACAACCACATTCTGGACGATGCGCATGCGGCTCCGAAATGGGTCAAGGTTTCACCATTCGTTGCGATGGTGCTTGGCTTTATCGTGGCCTATTGGTTCTACATCGTGAACACGTCTCTGCCCGCACGTCTGGCAGCAAACCAGCGTCCGCTGTACCTGTTCCTGCTGAACAAATGGTATTTCGACGAAATCTACGACGCGATCTTTGTCAAACCCACTGTCGCCCTTGGCCGGTTCTTATGGAAACGCGGTGACGGCAACACGATTGACGGCTTCCTGAATGGGGTTGCTATGGGCGTGATTCCCTTCTTCACCCGCCTCGCAGGCAAGGCGCAGACCGGGTACATCTTTACTTACGCCTTCTGGATGGTTTTGGGCATTGCGGCCCTTGTCACCTGGATGTCGATCGGCGGAGGCGCACACTAATGGACAATATCCTATCTATTGTCACCTTTATCCCCGCCATCGCAGCAGGCATTCTGGCGCTGTTCCTGCACGGCAGCGACGTTGCAGCGCAGCGCAACGCCAAGTGGATTGCATTGCTGGCGACAACTGTGACGTTTCTGGTGTCAATTGGCATCTACACAGGCTTTGATCCTTCGAACACCGGTTTCCAGATGGTGGAAGAGGGTGAATGGCTGATGGGCCTGAAATACAAGATGGGTGTGGATGGAATCAGCGTTCTGTTCGTGCTGCTGACCACTTTCATCATGCCGCTGACCATTCTGGCCAGCTGGAATGTGACGGACCGCGTCAAAGAATACATGATTGCTTTCTTGCTGCTGGAAACGCTCATGCTGGGCGTGTTCATGGCGCTGGACCTGGTGCTGTTCTACCTGTTCTTCGAGGCGGGTCTGATCCCGATGTTCCTGATCATCGGTATCTGGGGCGGCAAGGATCGTATCTATGCCAGCTTCAAGTTCTTCCTTTACACCTTCCTTGGCTCGGTGCTGATGCTGGTGGCCATGGTCGCAATGTATGCTGACGCGGGCACCACGGATATCGAAGCGCTGATGGCCCATCAGTTCGCATCCGAGAGTTTCAGCGTGTTGGGCATCTATGTCACCGGCGGTATGCAAACGCTGATGTTCCTGGCCTTCTTCGCGTCTTTTGCGGTGAAAATGCCGATGTGGCCGGTGCACACCTGGTTGCCCGATGCGCACGTTCAAGCGCCGACGGCGGGCTCGGTCGTGCTGGCCGCGATCCTGTTGAAGATGGGCGGCTACGGCTTCCTGCGGTTCAGCCTGCCGATGTTCCCGGTTGGCTCGGCGGTGATGACTGATCTTGTGCTTTGGATGTCAGCTATAGCGGTTGTTTATACCTCGCTGGTGGCACTGGTGCAGGAAGACATGAAAAAGCTGATCGCGTATTCCTCGGTCGCGCATATGGGCTTTGTCACGATGGGCATCTTTGCAGCGAACCAGCAAGGCATTGACGGCGCGATTTTCCAGATGCTGAGCCACGGGTTCATCTCTGCCGCGCTCTTCCTCTGTGTCGGCGTGATCTATGACCGGATGCACACCCGCGATATCGAGGCTTATGGCGGTCTGGTCATCCGGATGCCCGCCTATGCGCTGGTCTTCATGCTGTTCACCATGGCCAATGTCGGACTGCCGGGCACCAGCGGGTTTATTGGTGAGTTCCTGACACTCATGGGTACATTCCAGGTTAACACCTGGGTGACTGCAGTTGCGGCGACCGGTGTGATCTTCTCGGCAGCCTACGCGCTGTGGCTCTACCGTCGCGTTGTCTTCGGGGATCTGATCAAGGAAAGCCTGAAGGCGATGACCGACATGAGCTCGCGCGAGCGGCTGATTTTTGCCCCGCTGATCGTGATGACGATCCTTCTGGGCGTTTACCCGTCACTGGTGACCGATGTGATCGGCCAATCGACGACGGCACTCATTTCGAACTATGACACGGCTCTGGCCGCGGCTAAGGCTGCGACCCAGACTGCCGCTTCGCATTAAGGGAGCTTTGGAGACATGATCCAGGCTGATCTGACAATTATCCTGCCGGAAATCGTTCTGGCGATCTATGCGATGGCGGCTCTGTTGGGGGCTGTCTACACCTCGAAAGACGGGCTGGCTTCGGTTCTGGTCTGGACCACGGCGGGCCTGATGGCGGTTCTGGCGATCTGGATCGCTACCCAGGGCAGTGGCACCAACGTAGCCTTCAATGGCATGTTCGTGGATGACGGGTTCGCGCGTTTTGCCAAAGTTGCCATCCTTTTGTCGGCAGGTGCCGTGCTGGTGATGAGCCAGGAATACATGGCGCGCCGGGGTCTGCTGCGCTTTGAATATCCGTTGCTGGTGGCCCTTGCAGCCGTCGGTATGATGATGATGGTGAGCGCGGGCGATCTGATGTCTCTTTACATGGGACTCGAGCTGCAATCCCTTGCGCTGTATGTTGTTGCCGCGCTGCGTCGTGACAGCGCGAAATCAACCGAAGCAGGGCTGAAATACTTTGTTCTGGGCGCTCTCAGTTCAGGTCTGCTGCTGTATGGTGCTTCGCTGGTTTACGGGTTCACAGGCACGACACTGTTCTCGGGCATTATTCAGACGGTCCATCATGGGGATGTCTCGGTTGGTCTGTTGTTTGGCCTGATCTTCCTGATTTCGGGTCTGGCATTCAAGGTTTCGGCTGTTCCGTTCCATATGTGGACACCGGATGTCTATGAAGGGTCGCCGACGCCAATTACGGCCTTCTTTGCCACCGCCCCGAAAGTCGCGGCAATGGCCTTGTTTGCACGCCTGCTGCATGACGCCTTCGGAGGTGTGGTCAAAGACTGGCAGCAAGTGATCGTTTTGCTGTCGGTGCTGTCGATGCTGCTGGGGGCGGTTGCCGCAATTGGTCAGCGCGACATCAAGCGACTGATGGCGTTCTCGTCGATTGCCCATATGGGCTATGCGCTGATCGGTCTGGCGGCAGGCACCGAGTTGGGTATTCAGGCGATGCTGATGTATCTGGCGATTTACGTGACCATGAACATCGGCACGTTTGCGTTTATCCTGATGATGGAACGCGACGGCAAACCCGTCACTGACATTGATGCGCTGCGCCAGTATTCCAAACGTGATCCGGGCAAGGCCCTTGCTGTTCTGATCCTGATGTTCTCGCTTGCCGGTGTGCCACCGATGCTGGGTTTCTTTGCGAAGTTTGGTGTTTGGCGGGCTGGTGTAAGTGCCGATTTGACCGGCCTTGTTGTAGTTTCAGCCATCGCATCGGTAATTGGCGCCTTCTATTACCTGCGGATTGTGTTCTACATGTATTTCGGGGCCGAGAACGAAGACCCGATTGAAACGCGGTCGACACCCGTTCTGTGGGTCGCCCTGATGGGGTCCGCGGCGCTGATGCTGATCGGGGTCTTCTATCAGTTTGGGATCGAGGGCGCGGCAGCGGCTGCGGCGGCAACTCTTGTCAACTGAACGTTTTGCACAATCTGAAAGAGGGGGCTCGGTCGCGTGACCGGGCCTTTTTGATATGACCAAGTGGCCACAAGGCTATGGCCTGCACGAGGTGCAGGAAGTTGATAGCACACTCAACGAAGCAGCGCGGATTGCCCCCAATGCCCGTGGTCCTGTGTGGATCATGGCGCATCATCAGACGGCTGCGCGTGGGCGACGCGGACGGTCATGGGCCAACCCTATGGGCAACCTTGCCGCGACCCTTTTGATGCGCCCTGAAGGTGCTCCAGAACAGGCGGCTCTGCGCAGTTTTGTTGCGGCACTGGCTCTGTTTGACGCTTGTGTCTCTGTGACGGGGCGTGCGGCGGGGCTGTCGTTGAAATGGCCCAATGACGTACTACTGAACGGTGGCAAGCTTGCTGGTATTTTGCTGGAAAGCGCCGGGCAGGGGCGTGGTGTGGCGTATCTGTCCATCGGTATTGGTGTGAATCTGGCCAACGCCCCAGACGCCGACGCGGTGGAACCGGGCGCGGTCCGACCTGTCTCTCTTTTGTCGGAAACCGGTGCAAACGTCACGCCCGAGGATTTTCTGACCGAGCTTGCTTCAGCCTATGCCAAATATGAAACTCAGTTTGTTACCTACGGGTTCGAACCCATTCGCACCGCGTGGCTGTCCCGTGCTGCCCGGCTGGGCGAGGTTATTACGGCCCGTACCGGCACGTCTGAGACGGTTGGGACCTTCGAAACGGTAGACGCAGGCGGTAACCTTGTCTTAAACACCGCCAAAGGCCGCGTGAGCATTCCTGCGGCGGATGTCTATTTCTGAAAGGGGCGCAAATGCTTCTGGCCATTGATTGCGGCAATACCAATACAGTCTTCTCGATCTGGAACGGTCAGGAATTTCTGTGCACCCTGCGCACCTCGACCCATCATGCACGCACGGCGGACGCCTATTTCACTTGGTATTCGACGCTGGTGAAACATTACGGGATCGAGGCGAATATCTCGGATGTCATCATTGCGTCGACCGTGCCGCGCGTGGTGTTCAACCTGCGCATCTTTGCCGATCGCTTTTTTGGGTGCAGGCCGCTGGTGGTAGGTAGGCCGGATTGCCTGTTGCCCGTGCCGCCGCGCGTGGATCAGGGGACTGTGCCGGGCCCGGATCGACTGGCCAATGCAGTTGGTGCATTTGACCGTCATGGCGGCAATGTCGTTGTGGTGGACTTTGGTACCGCAACAAATTTCGACGTTGTCGCCGCGGACGGTGCCTATGTTGGGGGCGTCATCGCTCCGGGTGTGAATCTCAGCCTTGAGGCTTTGCATCAGGGCGCAGCCGCACTGCCGCATATCGACATCACGCGTCCCGAGAAGGTGATCGGTACGAATACGGTTGGTTGTATCCAGTCAGGCGTGTATTGGGGGTATTCCGGCCTGATCGAGGGGCTGATCGCGCGGATCAAGGCCGAATATGGAATGCCGATGAAAGTCGTGGGAACCGGAGGGTTGGCCCCCTTGTTCGATCAGGCCGACGTGGGGTTCGACGTAATCGAAGATGATTTGACGATGCACGGCTTGACCGTGATTCATCGCTATAACAAGGATAATGGCTCGATATGAGCAGTGAAAGATTGATCTACCTGCCGCTGGGTGGCGCGGGCGAAATTGGTATGAATGCCTACGTGTACGGATATGGCCAGCCCGGGCAGGAACGCCTGATCCTGGTGGATCTGGGTGTCACCTTTCCCGATATGGACACAACACCGGGCGTCGACCTGATCTATGCGGATATTTCTTGGTTGAAAGAACGGGCCGACCGGCTGGATGGCGTTTTCATCACCCATGCGCATGAAGACCATGTCGGCGCCGTGGCTCATTGCTATGAGGCACTGGGAGCTCCGATTTATGCCCGGGCTTTCACGGCCAATATCGCGCGTCGCAAGATGGAAGAATACGCGCACCCGACCGATGCGGTGACAACCGTGTCCTCTTGGCCCGAAACGATCTCAGTCGGACCGTTTACGGTGGGCTTCCTTCCGGTTTCACATTCGATCCCGGAAAGTGCTGCTTTGGTCATCGACACGCCCGCAGGGCGCGTGGTGCACTCGGGTGATTTCAAGCTAGATGCAAACCCAGTCGTGGGCGAAGCCTTTGATCCCGACCTGTGGGCCGAGATTGCCAAGCCGGGCGTCAAAGCGTTGGTTTGCGACAGCACGAATGTTTTCTCGGCGCATCCGGGCCGTTCGGAATCCGAGGTCGGGCCAGAGATTACAAAGCTAGTCGAAAACGCCGAGGGTATGGTTGTGGCAACCACCTTCGCGTCGAACGTGGCACGGGTCAAAACACTAGCCGAGGCGGGCGCGCGAGCGGGGCGTTCGGTTGTGTTGCTAGGGCGCGCAATGCGGCGGATGATCGAAGCTGCGACCGAAACCGGTATCCTGTCGGACTTCCCCAAGGTGATCAGCGCGGAAGAAGCGTTGGATCTGCCGCGCCAGAACCTGATGCTGATCGTGACTGGCAGCCAGGGCGAACGCCGTGCGGCAAGCGCGCAACTGGCCCGTGGCAAGTACCGTGGTCTGGAACTGTCCGAAGGCGACCTGTTCTTGTTTTCGTCGAAAACCATTCCCGGAAACGAACGTGGCGTGATTTTCATCATGAACCAGCTCAGTGAAAAGGGCGTGGATGTGGTGGATGACAGCTCGGGCCTCTATCACGTCTCTGGCCATGCGAACCGACCTGATCTTGAGAAGGTGCACGCGCTGATCGATCCGCAAATTGTGATCCCAATGCATGGAGAGCACCGGCACCTGCGCGAGCATGTCAAACTGGCTGAGCAGGGCGGCAGAACGGGTGTGCTGGCCGTAAACGGCACCATGCTGGACCTCAGCGGCAATGCACCCGTGGTGGTCGACTATGTCGAATCCGGGCGTACCTATCTGGACGGTACGGTGAAAATCGGTGCGTTGGACGGCGTGGTACGGGACCGTATTCGCATGGCTCTGAACGGCCATGTTACTGTGACGGTTGTTCTGGATGAAGAAGACGAGCCGCTGGGCGAACCGTGGTGCGACACGATGGGCCTGCCCGAGGTCGGAACGTCCCGCGCCGGATTGGTCGAAGTGTTGGAAGAAGACCTGAACCAGTTCCTAATGCGGGCGGCGGCCAAGACCCTACGAGATGACGACAAGCTGGAAGACGAAATGCGCCGGATCGTGCGTCAGACGGCAAAAGCGGAAATCGGCAAAAAACCCGAAGTGACGGTGGTTGTCAGCCGGATGCGGTGAAACTGATTGGTCAGTCGTGCTCGGGCATCGGATAGCCTCTGAGCCGCAGGAACAGATTGGCTTCTTCGTTGTTCTGATAGAACGGAACCGATACTGGCGGCTCGGGTGAGGTCACCCGGGCTGCGACCTCGGCCAGAACAACCTCGGTGATAAACGGCAGATCCAGTTCACGCGCCCGATCCAGTTCCACCCATTGCAGATGCGACAGCTCGTCCGAGGCATGGCTGAAATCATCCAGATCGCCCTGCAGCGCATCGGCATCGACCAGAAAAAACCGCGCATCGAAGCGGCGGGGGCGGCCGGGCGGTGTGACTGCGCGAAAAACAAATTGCAGCGCAGCTGCCGACGGCACGTAACCCATGGCGGAAAAGCTCTGCCAGTCGTCAGGAACGCTGCCCGGCCAGTGTCCTGTCTGGCCAAGGACAAGTCCTGTCTCCTCCCAAAGCTCGCGAATTGCTGCGGCGGCAAGGGCGTGTTGTTTTCCGGATTCCGCCTGTTCCGCCAACCGCTCAAAACACAGGTCAGGCAGTGCGGTCGCAAGCGGTACATCTGCATCCGCCGGATCGACAGCTCCACCGGGGAACACGAATTTGTTGGGCATGAACACGGCCTTGGACCCACGTTGCCCCATCAGGATCGACGGATTGGTCCACCTGTTTCGCAGCACGATGACGGTTGCGGCATCGCGGATGGCGGTCTTGTCGGTCGTCATGCGGAAAACAATCGCTTCTTCCGGCTCATGAATCGTTGCCAAAACCGTGCATACGACGCGCCCACTGATAAGCGACCACAGCGCCTTTCAGACGGGGGAGCAAAAACAGCGACAGTGCAACGCAAGCAATGGAAAACCCGATGGCCATCACCCATGGGTCCGGGCGCCAGTTCACATACGAGACGTGCAGGGCCGGGGCCAACAGGTGCCCGACCAGCAGGATCGTCAGATAAGCTGGGCCATCATCGGCGCGATGGTGAAACAGTTCCTGCCCACAGTTCGAGCAGGTGTCATTCACCTTCAGGTAGCTGTGCAACAGCTTGCCTTCACCGCAATTTGGGCACTTGCACCGAAACCCTTTGACCAATGCAGGCCAGGTTTCTCGCTCGTTCTGGGTTGTGGTGTCGATCGTCTGATCCGTCATAATATAACTCGCGCAGTAATCTTTGGCGGATAATGCGCCTGAACGGGTGGTTTTTAAAGGGGGGTGCGTCGCTTTGCAACGCACCTCAGGTGAACCACGTCGTGAAATACCGCGCTGGTTCAAAAAAAGTTGCTGGCACCGCGACGGAATTCCCTGCCTCGCGCGTTTGAATGGTTATGAGCAGCGGCACTCAGGCCGCGTCAACAAGGGAAAACCGAAATGAAAAATGCAAAGTTCATCACGGCGATTGTCCTGTCGGGTGTTGCAATCACCGGCACGTCCGTTCTGGCGGCTGGTCCGGGTGGTCGTGAGCCAGTGTCCTTTCAGGAATTGGATGCCAATGGCGATGGTCAAGTGACGCAGCAGGAGATGGAAGCACATTACACCGAGCGTTTCTCAGCCGCGGATACCGATGGGGACGGCCAGCTCAGCCTAGAGGAGATGCAGGCTGCTGCTCAGAAAAAAGCAAACGACCGGGTCGCCAAAATGTTCGAAAACAACGATGCGAACAATGACGGGTTCCTAAGCCAGGACGAGTTGCCGAAACCGCGCCGGGGTGACAAGATGTTTGACCGGATGGATGCAGATAACAGTGGTGGAATATCGGAACAGGAATTTGCCGATGCCAAAGACCGGATGGGACGGCACCATAAGAAAAAGAACCATAAGTCAGGTGCAATCGACAACTGAAGCAGGGTGGAGGACCTGACCTCCCACCTACACGATGTTCGCGGTGCGGATTGCACCGCGAGCTCTCTCAGCGACGATGTGTTGCTGAGCCAATTCGCTGATGGTGACGCACAGGCTGCGCGGGTTTTAACCGATCGCCTTGGGCCGCTTTGTTATTCCGTTGCGTTGCGTATGTTGGGCAATCGGGCCGAGGCAGAAGACGTAACGCAGGAGGCGATGATGCGGTTGTGGCAGATGGCGCCGGATTGGGTGCCGGGTCAGGCCAAAGTTTCGACATGGCTGTATCGCGTAACGCTGAACCTGTGTGTGGACATCCGGCGCAGGAAGGCCCCCGGCAGGTTGTCGGATATTCCTGAGCCGGAAGATGGCAAAGCCAGCGTGGCCGACCGACTGCAGGATGAAGCCCGCGTGGACGCGTTGCAGCTTGCCCTGGCGGAGCTGCCAGAAAGGCAGAAGCAGGCTGTGGTTCTGCGCCACATCGAAGAGTTGCCCAACACTGAAATTGCCGGGATCATGGGAATTTCAGTGGAAGCGGTTGAAAGCTTGACCGCGCGGGGCAAACGAAGTCTGACCGCGATACTGGCCGGGCGACGTGAAGAACTGGGGTATGACGATGACGGATGAAAACCTGGAACTGGATCATTTGTTTGCGCAGGCTCGGCAGAGCCGACCGGCGCTGCCCGACGATCTGGCCGTGCGCATCCAGACAGATGCTGAAAAACTCCGTCTTAGTCGCCTAGGGCCTGAACCTCGACCTCAATCTTCGATCTGGCATCGAATGATGGACAACGTTGGTGGCTGGCAGGGGGTGGGCGGCTTGATCGCCGCCAGTGCGGCGGGGCTCTGGATCGGCTTTTCCGCGCCGGGGTTCCTGCCCGACCCTGCTAATCTGCTGACCTCGCAAGAGACGGCTCTTTTTGTGGCTGACCTTGGATATGACACGAGTTTTCTGGAGAGCACAGAATGAACGCTGCCCCTAAACCGAAACGCCGGTGGATGACAGTATTGCTGGTCTTGTCATTGGCTCTGAACCTGTTGGTTGTCGGTGTTGCAGTCGGAACTGTGCTGCGCCTGAAGGATGGAGATCACACCGAGGCACCGCCGGGATTCGGCCCGGCGCTATATCGCTCTTTGCCGAAAGATGATCGAAAAGCGATGCGAGGGGAACTGTCTGCGCTACGCGAAAAAGACCTAAGGGGGCGCAGACAGGACTTTGAAGCCTTGAGCCTGGCACTGCGCACAGTGCCCTTCGAACCAGTCGCCGTTGAAGTGTTGTTGCAGAAACAGTCGCAGGCAACGGCAGAACTGCAACTAGCCTTGCAGACACGATGGCTGGCTCGCGTCACCGCCATGAGCGACGCAGAGCGGCAGTCTTATGCGGACAGGTTGCAAAAGATCGTCGAACGCGGGCCGCATGGACACAAGAAAAAGGATTGACGAGTTCAGGCGGCGCTTTGCCTGATACTCACCTGATTGCGCCCCGCTTTTTTTGCTGCGTAAAGGGCTTTATCGGCGGCTTTCAGGATATCTTCTACAGGAACGGGCGTGCGTTCTTTTCCCGGCTGACCCGATTGCGGCATCTCCAGCCCAATGCTGATCGTGACGTTAACCTGTAAACCTTGGTCCGATAGCAGGAACGGGGCGCGACAAATGCTGTCGCAGATGGTCTCAGCCAGTTTTCTGGCTTGCTTTTGTGACACATCGGGCACCGCGAACATGAACTCTTCACCGCCGATACGGGCGACAAAACCTTTGGATCCTAGTGCGCTTTGCATGCGTTTTGCGGCCAGCGTCAGAACACAATCACCGGCGCCGTGGCCATGGCAGTCATTGATGGCCTTGAAATGGTCCAGATCCGCCAGCATGACGGCAAAGCCACACCCGGTACGGGCAGACTGGCGCACGATCTGATCCAATGCCCGCATGGCGTAACGACGATTGTGCAACCCGGTCAGCGGATCAATCCAGGACTCGGCGATCCCTTTTCTCAATGATACGCGCAAATGATCAAGCCGCGCCTTGCGCGCAATCTGATTGTTCAGCCGCAACAGGATCTCTTGCGCGCAGAATCCCCCCAGGCACACGGCGTCTGCTCCTCTGTCCAGCGCTTCTGAGGCCTGCACGGCATCGTAGTCTTGCAAGACGCCAATCAGGACAGTGTTCCGGGTTGCTGCCCGTGACCTGAGATCTGCAAGGATATTCAGCGCGGACGGGTGCGAGCTCAGTTCGACCACAATCGCGTCCGGTATCGGTCCGGACAAAACGCCCTGCAAGTTCGATTGAAGGTGCCAGGACAGATCGAAATGGTGCTGGCCTTGCAAGGCCTTGTGCCAAAGGGCACCGGTTCGGACAGTATTGGTCAAGATATCAACCCGGGCCGCGTTCGGGGGGGTGATCATGACAGGGGCGGGTTCCCCAAATCCAATAGGTTGTGATCCGTTGCTGACCTGCAAATCTTGAGTAACTGCGCGCGCACGCAAAAGGCTGCGAATGCGTGCCAGCAGCAACGTATCTTTGAAAGGATGCGTCAACACATCGTCCAGCCCGTCTTTCAGGGCACGCAGGCGCGCGTTTTTGTCATTCTGTGCTGCAAGTACGACAACGGGCACGTCATCCAGGCCAGATACTTCGGTAAGGGCTTTCTTGACATCTGCGGCTGTTCCGTCGGGCAATGTCTGTGCCGTCAGTACAAGGTCCGGCTGAACGCGACGCGCAAGGGCTTGTAGCCCTTCAAGTTTTCCACCCTGTACCACGTGATACCAGGCAGCGGTCAGTTGAACCTTCAGCATTATGCGGTTGGTTGATACCCCGTCGAGGACAAGGATGGTGCCTTGCACAGACATAGTCGTTCACCGTTGATTGCATGCGTGAACAAATTGTTTATGAGTCTGGTTAACAAACTCTTTCCATCACCTGATCCGAGCACTGTTTATGTCCATTTCGCCCGATTCAGCCGAGACTCTTGCTCTGACGGCCTTGGGTTGGCTGGTCAGCAATGACGAGCTTTTGCCTGTCTTTCTTGGCTCGACAGGTGCTTCGATCGGGGATGTTCGCAATCGGGCCGGTGACCGGGACTTTCTGGCTTCGGTTCTCGATTTTCTAGTGCTTGACGATTCGTGGGTCATGGCGTTTTGTGACGCCAACTCGATCGCCTATGATCACCCTGCCCAAGCGCGGGCGGTTCTGTCAGGCGGTGGCGATGTACACTGGACCTGAACACCTTTTCCGCAGGAGCACGCGATGCCAATAGAAGCAATCGTCTTCGACAAGGATGGCACTTTGTTCGATTTTGCCAAAACCTGGGGAACCTTCGGGCGGTCGTTGCTGATGCGTCTGACAAAGGGGGATGTAGACCGGGCTGTGGAACTCGGCAGCATCATCGGATTTGACTTCGAGCAAGAGCGGTATTCCACGGATAGCATTGTGATAGCCGCAACAGTCGAAGAAATCGCCGAGGTGCTTATTGCGCATGTTGACGATGTGACATTGCAGGAAGTTGTAGACATGATGAATGCCGAGGCCGCAGCGGCTCCTCAATCCCCTGCCGTGCCGTTGGGTCCATTCCTGAAAGGGTTGCAGCAATCCGGGATCAAACTGGGCCTTGCGACAAATGACAGCGAGCATCCGGCTTTGCAGCATCTGGAATCTGCGGGAATACGCGAACACTTCGATTTTGTCGCCGGGTATGACAGTGGTCATGGGTTCAAACCCGGGCCAGGTCAGTTGCTGGCCTTTGCCGCACAGGTCGGGGTCGAGCCGTCGCGCATTGCAATGGTGGGGGACAGTGTTCATGACCTGCAAGCGGGGCGCGCAGCCGGGATGATCACCATTGGCGTTTTGACCGGATTGGCTGAAGCAGATGCGCTGGCACCGATGGCGGATGTGGTCCTTCCGGATATCGGTCACATTCCAGCGTGGCTGGCCGAAAAATGATGTGTTGATCCAGAAAATCGACGAACAATTATAGAAAACCGACAAGCTCTGTCGCAGATGGAGCGGCCAGAAACGCGTCTTCGGGTCTTGCTTGTACCAAGCCAGAACGGAGGCAACCATGGCCGAAACCAACACACGCAAACGCCGCGGCGGAGGACGCGCAGGTGCGGCAGCGCGCAGGGGTAGTGCGGTGATTGACCAGATGCCGTGGGACCCACCCATCAATATAGATCGCCCGACTGAACCGCTGGATCAGGCCGGGATCGAAGCGATCCATGAAGGGGCCATGCGTATTCTGGAAGAGATCGGGATCGAATTCTACAACGAAGAGGCAATCGGCATCCTGCGCGAAGCGGGGTGCACGATCAATGGTGACAACGTCCGCATGGGGCGCGATTTTGTCATGGAGATGATCGCCAAGGCGCCCAGCCAGTTTTCCATTACCCCCCGAAATGTTGACCACAGGATCGAGATAGGTGGAAAGAACATTCTGTTTGGCAACGTTTCGTCGCCGCCCAATTACTGGGACATGGAAATCGGAAAGAAAGTGCCGGGCAATCGCGAGATGTGCCAGAATCTTCTGAAACTGACGCAGTACTTCAACTGTATTCACTTCGCTGGCGGATATCCTGTAGAACCCGTCGATATTCATGCCAGTGTCCGGCATCTGGATGTGCTGTATGACAAGCTGACCCTGACCGACAAGGCGATGCACGCTTATTCGTTGGGTAAGGAACGTGTTGAAGATGTGATGGAGATGGTGCGCATCGCGGGCGGTCTCAGCCACGAGGAATTCGAGGCCTCGCCACGGATGTACACCAACATCAACTCGACCTCGCCGTTGAAGCATGACCATCCGATGATAGATGGTTGCCTGAGATTGGCGCGGCGCGGGCAGGCGATTGTCGTAACCCCCTTTACGCTGGCGGGGGCAATGGCACCAGTAACGATGGCGGGTGCGGTTGCACAGTCCCTGGCCGAAGCCTTGTGCGCCATCGCTCTGTTCCAATATGTGCGCCCTGGTATCCCCTGTGTAATCGGAACTTTCACATCCAATGTGGACATGAAATCAGGCGCGCCCGCTTTTGGGACGCCGGAATACATGCGCTCGACACAGATGACCGGGCAGATGGCGCGATATTATGGGCTGCCGCTGCGTTCATCCGGTGTGTGTGCGGCCAATGTGCCAGACGGGCAATCCGTGTGGGAAACCTCGAACTCACTCTGGGCGGCCGTACAGTCGGGCACCAACATGGTGTACCACGCCGCCGGTTGGCTGGAGGGCGGCCTGATCGCCAGCCCGGAAAAATTCATCATGGATTGCGAGGTTTTGCAGCAAATTCAGCGCTATATGAACCCTAATCTGACCGCGACCGGGCCGGATGAGATTGCTTTGGATGCAATTCGAGCGGTTGGCAATGACGGTCACTTTTTTGGCATCCAGCATACACAGGATCGCTACAGCACGGCCTTCTACCAGCCCTTCCTGAGTGACTGGAAGAACTATGAAGGCTGGGAGGCCGCCGGAGGCATCTGGACGGCTGAGCGTGCGCATCACATGTTCAAAGAGATCATCTCGAGCTTTGAAGCCCCTCCGATGGACGATGGTATTCGCGAGGAACTGGCCGAGTTCGTCGAACGCCGCAAGGCCGAAGGCGGCGCGCCGACGGACTTCTGACAAGGTGGGTAGTGTCGTCTTGATACTCCGCTGCATTCACAGCAACTCGGGGCGAATTTTGGCTATTTGTTAAGGTTTCTCAGACCACAGTGCCAAGGACACCAATCTGAGGCATCCGATGCATGGTCTGATCAATCGGGCGATACAGTCCTTTGTCGGCGCGACCTACGGGCAATCCTGCTGGGTTCGCGTGACCGAAGGTGCGCGGCTTGGGTTTGTCGAGTTTGAAGCCATGCTCATCTATGACGATGACATGACGACCCGGTTGCTCGAGGCCCTGAGTATTGACCTCAACCGACCACAGGCGGAAATCCTTGAAGATCTAGGAACATATCTGGTGTCCCATCCGAACATGGAAGGGCTGCGCCGACTGCTCAGGTTTGGGGGTGTCACCTATGTCGAGTTTCTTCATTCCCTAGATGATCTTGCGGATCGTGTGAGACTGGCTGTCTCTGATCTGACTTTGCCTGCGCTTGAGTTGAGAGAGCTTTCAGCCACGGAATACCAGTTGTGCTGCCTTCCGGACTTACCGGGATTTTCCAGTGTTATGGTCGGGGTCCTACGAGCGATGGCCGATGATTATGGTGCGCTGGTGATGCTGTCGCATGAGGGTCGTCAGGAGTTTTGTGAAATCATTTCAATCATTTTGGTCGAAAGCGCCTTTGCCGAGGGGCGCCATTTTGATCTGGGGGCTCGGAACAGATGACGCATACCCAAGAACTGGCCGAACTTCTGGAAACGCTTTGCCCGATGTTCATGTTGGTGGACCGCAGCGGATGCATTCAACAAGCGGGCCCGACATTGCAAAAGTTGCGGCCCGAATTGCCTTTGGTCGGGCTGGGGGTTCTGGACATGTTCGAGCTGATCCGCCCCAGAACAGTCACCACCCTTCCCGCATTGATGTCGATGGCCGGTGCCAAACTGCATCTGAGATTTCGCGATGAACCACGTACGACCCTGAAAGGCCTGGTCGCACCCTTGCCCGAGACGGGCGGTGCAGTCATCAATCTGTCATTCGGTATTTCGATTTTGGATGCGGTTCGGGATTACGCCCTGACGAGCGCAGATTTTTCCGGCACCGACCTGGCGATCGAGCTGTTGTATCTGGTCGAAGCCAAATCTGCCGCGATGGAAGCGTCCCGTTCACTTAATCTCAGGCTTCAGGGGGCAATGCTAGCCGCGGAAGAGCAGGCATATACCGATACATTGACAGGATTGAAGAACCGCCGCGCGATGGATCATTTGCTGGGGCATCTGATCCTGGCAAATTCTACATTTGCCCTTATGCATCTGGATTTAGACTTCTTTAAATCCGTGAATGATCGGCTGGGCCATGCCGCCGGGGATTACGTTCTGCAACAGGCGGCCCGCATCATGCTTGAAGAGACGCGTGGAGACGATACGGTTGCGCGGGTTGGAGGGGATGAGTTTGTCATAATTTTCAAGGGCCTGACGCGGGAAGAAACTCTGGAGTCCATCGCCGGCCGTCTGATCGCAAGGTTGAATGAACCCATGATATTTCAGGACCAACCGTGCTGTATCTCTGCAAGTATCGGAACGGCCTTGTCCACCCAGTTCAAGGTTCCCAAAGCCGCCGACATCCTTCACGCCGCCGACGTCGCCCTTTATCAGGCCAAGCGAGACGGCCGGTCCTGTCACCGCCTGTATTCCACGCTGATCAAAGCGCAAACCTGAGTTTTTCCTGTTTCCGGGTCGGAGATTTCAGGCGAATTTTCAAGCGAGCTGAACGGCCTTTGTTAACTGCTTGGCAATCTGGTGCCGGATGGGTGGCAGTTCCCCTACCACTGGCAGCAGAACGCCTTTGAACCCTGCTTGGCTCAATCCGGCGGGCACGTCGTCCACTGCGTGCCCCCCGGTGCAGGCGAAGAACGGAAGGCACAGCGCCTGAGCCCCCGTGCCGGTTGCGGCTTCGGAAATGTATGGCGGTTCTTCAACAAACCCAACGCGGACAGATTTGAAAGCCAGCATTTCTTGAAGTTGCGATGCGAAGTTCAGAGCCACGACCGAGGGGTTTCGGCTACGCCCTGACCCATGTGCTGCAATGACCAGGTCGGTCGACGCAGCTGCCCAATTCCTTTCGGACAATTCGGATTGCAGGGCGCGTGCGGTCAATTCCGGTAGCTCTGGGTCAACACCCAACGGGTCTAGAATGCGCGCTTTGTGATCCCCTAATCGTTTGGGCAAAGCGCTGGTGACAAACCATCCATTTGCCATGAAAAGCGGATAAATGACCGTGTTTTCCGGCAGGCTGCTCAGCTTAGCCTCGAACGCGCCGGGCGCGGCCAGAGTTGCGGCATGCACCGTTACATGCTCGGTCAGGGCGTCGACCGTAGCCGCGAACGCAGCCAAAGCAGCCTCGGCCGGTTCTGGATCGGACGGCTGACCATGTGCGACGATGATGGCATGTGGCATTTGGATCTCCTGACACGATATGCGTTAGGTGCCTCTGTGCGAACCGAAGTCAACACTACTGTTAGCCCAGAACCGTTAGCCAAAGCCAGACAGTCAGGATGGATGTGGCTGTCCCAATGAGAACAGCCGAAGCTGCCACCCGCTTGGCGCGGCCATACATGTTAGCAAAGATATAGGCGTTGAACCCCGGCGCCATGGCTGCGTTCAACACGCCCGAGCGGAACAGATCCTGCGGTAGCCCTGTGGATTTGCCGAATATCCACACAAGGCTGGGATGCAGCATCAGCGAGATACAGCAAACAAAAGCGATGGTGCGCAGATCGCCTTCGGGTTTGTATTTGACCAATACCCCGCCCAGTGCAAACAGGGCGCCAGGCAGGGCGGCCCGCGTGATCAGACCAAGGGCTTCGTCCACCACAGCCGGGATGGCCAAACCGGATAGATTAACCACGAATCCCAGTGCAATACCAAGGATCAGCGCGTTCTTGAACATTGCAGACAGAACAGAACGCGCCATGCGTACGCCACCGTTTCCGCGATTGCGGACAACCTCCATCACCGTGATCCCTACGCCGTAACAAAACGGGGAATGGAAGGCGATAATCGCATAGTTGCCTGTCAGGTTCTCGGGACCATAAGCGCGTTCGGTAATCGGCAATCCCAGCAGAACCGAGTTAGAGAACAGGCAACAAAACCCGATAGCCACGCAGTCTTCCCATTCGCGGCCGAAAATGATGCGCGCACCAAAAAGACCAGTGATGAAACACATGGCGGCGGCGGAATAGAAACTGGCCAAAAGCCGGGGATCGAAACTGGCGCTGAGGTCCAGATGCGCGATGGCAAGAAACAACAGGCATGGGATCGCGAACCCTTGAGTAAATCTCATCAGCCCGTCGACATGGTCTTCTTTGAAATATCCTGTTCGTGTTGCCGTGTAACCGGCGCCGATCACAAGAAAGACAGGAAGAATGACGTCAATCAGACTTTGCAGCATTTGGCCCCCGTGCAACGGCCAGGTTGCGATATCTTATGCAAAAGGAACAGGGGCCTGAAACGCGTGATGTATCACCATCCCGTCATAGGCGGGGGTGGTATTGTCCGGAGTTTCTGCATCGACGGTCGCATAGTCCAGATCGATATGCATATTGGTCAGTATCGCCTGTTTTGGTTGCAGCTTCCCAATCCATTCCAGCGTTTTTTCCAGATGTGCATGTGTGGGATGAGGGCTTCGGCGCAGGGCGTCGATAATGAGATAATCCAACCCTTCCATTTCAGGCCATGCGTGGTCGTAAATTTCGGCAACATCCGGCAAATAGGCGAGCTGCCCCATACGAAAGCCCAGAGAATCAATCGAGCCGTGGTTCACCTTGAATGGACGAAACGGAATGGAACCGCCGGGTCCGTTGATTTCGAACGGCCCTTCGATGGACTTGAGGTCGAGGATCGGAGGATAGGGTGACCCTTCGGGTTGAATGAAGGCGTATCCAAACCGCCCCAGCAGGGCGTTCTGAGTATCACCATCAGCCCAGACCGGAACACGGGTTTTCATGTTGAACACGATCATGCGCAGGTCGTCGATTCCATGGACATGATCCGCGTGAGAATGTGTATAGACCACACCATCAAGCCGCCCGGTGCCCGTGTCCAGCAACTGGCTGCGCATGTCCGGGGTCGTATCAATCAACACGGAGGTTGTGCCGCCTGGACCGTCACGCTCGACAAGCAGGGAACAGCGTCGGCGAATGTTCCTGGGGTTTGCAGGGTCGCAATCACCCCAGTGACCACCCAACCGGGGTACGCCGCCTGACGATCCGCAGCCCAGAATGGTAAATCTCAATTCGGTCATGCAGCGGCCCTGTACGTTGCCGCCTTGCTGAACAGCCGGTCAAAGTTCGCCTGAGTTTGGGCGGCAAAAGCCGGATACTCCAGCCCGAACAGCTCGGCCCCTTTTCGGGCTGTATGTGCGGTATAGGCCGGTTCGTTTCGCTTGCCACGATAAGGGGGCGGTGCCAGATAGGGCGCGTCAGTTTCCACCAGAATGCGATCCACTGGCGCGCTTGCGAAAATGTCGCGCAACTCCTGGCTTTTGGGAAAGGCCGCAATGCCGGACATGGACAGATAAAACCCCAGATCCAGCGCGGCTTTGGCCAACTCGGCCGAGGACGAGAAACAGTGCATCACGCAGGAATAGGGCGCGTTGCGATACTCTTCGGCCAAAATTTGGGCCATATCGTCGTCTGCGGCGCGGGCATGAATGATCAAAGGCAACCCTGTGCACTGGGCGGCTTCGATATGAATGCGCAGCGACTGCTTCTGAAGCTCTGCTCTGTCGGCTGTATAGTGGTAATCCAGACCGGATTCGCCGATGCCCACAAATTTCGGGTGCTGTGCCAGTGCAACCAGTTCATCGACCGAGACCATAGGCTCGTCTGCGGCACTCATCGGGTGGGTCCCTGCGGCGTAGAATACCGGCGCATGGGCTTCGGCAATCGCACGGACCGCGGGTTCATTGCGCAGCTTGGTGCAAATCGTCACCATCCGGGTCACGCCAGCCTCGGCTGCGCGCGAAATGATGTCGCTCAACTGACCGTCAAAATCCGGGAAGTCCAGATGGCAATGACTGTCGGTGATCTGGGGGGTGTCGCTCATCTGACCTGGCCGGCGGTTTCCTGTATCTTGAACACCGTATCTAGGACCAGAGCGGCAGGGTCAAGGTTCACCGCCTGACCATGTCGCGCGCGGGCTGTGATTGTCGCGGCGACTTCGGCCCATCGACGAGCCTGATCCGTAGAATTCGACAATCTGGCCAGCGTTTCAGCTTCGTTCGGGGCGGCTTCGGGGGACGGTGGTGCGCCGGTTGCCCCGGTCAGGGCCAGCCGAGACAAGGCGACATCGATCAGTGTCAGCAGCAGATCAAAGCGCTCGGCCGCGCCGCGTTGTGCTGCAGCCTCGGCCAGGGCCAGTGCGCGCTGCCGGTCCAGACGGGGCAGGGTGCCCAGAATGGCAATCAGTTCGGCATAGATTTCAAGTCCGCCCAGATTGATCAGGCGAACCGCGTCCCCGACCGAGCCAGCGGCCAATGCGGCGAGATATTCGGGGTGCGCCGGTAAGGTCGTCCCGGTTTGCGACAGCGCGTCCTGCATATCCCCAGCGCTCAGGGGCCCCAGACGTAGGGTACGGCAACGAGAGCGGATGGTTGGCAGCAAGCGTGAGGGTTGGTGCGACACCAGCAAAAGGACTGTACGCGCCGGAGGTTCTTCCAGCATTTTCAGCAACGCGTTAGCGGCGCTGACATTCATCTCATCCGCGGAATCCACGATTACGACCCGGCGCCCGCCATCGGCAGAGGACAGGCCAAAGAACTTTCCCAGTTTTCGGATGTCGTCCACAACGATTTCGTTGCGCAGCCGCCCCTGATCATTCAGTGACCTAGCTATCGCGGCCAATCCCGGCTCGGCCCCGGCCAGTATGCGACGTGACACCGGGTGGTTGGGATCAATGTCGAGAGCCCCTGGCGGTGGCGGCGCGCCAAACAGCCCACCGTCGTTTGCCAAAGGTGTTGCCAGCAAGAACCGCGCAATCCGCCAAGACAACGTCGCCTTGCCGACGCCACGCGGCCCGGTCAGCAACCAGCCGTGGTGCAGCCGGTCCGAGTTGAAGGCGGTCAGAAACGCCTGTTCTGCCGCATCCTGACCAAAAAGCTGGGCGGTCTCGCGGGGATGCGGCGCACCAGGCACCTGATCCGGAGAGGGGATTTCGTCATTCATCGTCTATCGCAATGCAGCCTGGACGATTTCTGTCACATCCTGTGCAACGCTGTCCATGTCCCGGTTGCCGTCCACAACGCGGAAACGGTCGGAAAACTCACGGGCCAGCGCCAGAAAGCCCGCCCGCATTTTCTTTTGCAGGTCCGGGCCGAAATCTTCGAACCGTTCTTCCGCGCCTTGCCGCCCTTTGGCGCGGGACAGGCCGGTATCGGGGTCCATGTCGATCAGCAGCGTCAAGTCAGGCTCGCGCTTGATCATCAGGCTGTGCAGCTGATCAACAAGGCCGCGCAGATCTCCCCGCGATAGGCCCTGATACATGCGTGTGCTGTCGGCAAAACGGTCGCAGATCACGACTTGCCCTGCGGCCAGCGCGGGTTCGATCGTACGTTCCAGATGGTCGCGGCGGGCGGCCGTGAACAGCAGAATTTCCGTTTCTGCCGACCAGCGGTCGGGATCACCTTCCAACACCAGACTACGAATTTCTTCCGCGCCAGGCGAGCCGCCCGGTTCACGCGTCAAAACGACCTCATGACCTTGCGCGCGCAGTTGATCTGCCAGCATCCGCGCCTGAGTTGACTTGCCTGATCCGTCAATGCCTTCGAAAGTCAGAAATAACCCAGCCCTGGTCACATCGACTCCAGCGGGTTATTGATCACGTCTTTCAGAACAATGCCACCAACGGTCAGCATACGAACGACAAATCCACCAATTGCAACGTCTTCCGCTGCCACGAGCGGACGTCTTATTTCCGGCAATCCTTCAGGCTTGATGACAAGCTCGGCCAGTTGCTGGCCTTTTTTGACCGGCGCATTGATGGGACCCTGATAGACAACTTCGGCCTTGACGTTCTGTGTGCCCAGAACTGGAAACAGAACCGTCAGATCGCCGTCAGGTACAAGACCTACGGTCTTTTTCTCGCCCATCCACAGCTTGGCTTCGGCTATCGGCGTTTCCGCGTTGGCAACTGTCCTCTCGACAAAATTTCGAAACGACCAGTTAACCACGGCCTCAGCCTCCTCTGCCCGTTGGCCGGTGCTGTCCAGCCCGCTGAGGACGAAGATGACACGGCGGTCGCCCTGTTTGGCGGAGCCGACGAGGCCGTATCCGGCCTCCTGCGTGTGGCCGGTTTTCAGGCCATCCGCGCCGATGCTCAGTTTCAGCAACGGATTGCGGTTACGGGCATTCGATGGCGCACGGCCATCGAATTCGAATTCCTCTTCTGAAAACAGGGGGTAATATTCGGGGAAGTCGGTAATCAGCCTGTCGGCCAGAACCGCCAGATCGTGAACCGACATCATATGTCCGGCGGCAGGCCAACCGTTCGAGTTCGCGAAATTCGAGTTGTTCATACCGATCTGCTTGGCGCGTTGGGTCATATATCGGGAAAACCCTGCCTCTGTCCCGTCGGGGCTCAGCGCCTCGGCGAGCACCACGCAAGCGTCATTGCCTGACAGAACGATGATGCCGCGCAGCAGGTCCTCGACCCGAACCCGGTCCTGCGTGTTCAGAAACATGGTCGAGCCGCCATAGCTCATCGCGTGTTCGGACACGGGCAGGGTTTCGTCCAGCGTCAGTCTTCCGTCACGCAGCGCTTCGAAAGCAACATACAGCGTCATGAGCTTGGACATGGATGCAGGCGGCAAGGGTTGATCAGCGTCTTTTGCCAAAAGCACCGTACCGGTGGTCTGATCGATCACATATGCCGCGCGGGCGGATGTATCAAAAGCCTGAGCCGGGATTGCCAGCACGGCAAGCCCAAAGGCCAGAACAGAAACTCGCAATGAGGATAGCATGTTATGCCTCCCTGTATCAGTCGGACACGGTGAACGCATCTTTGAAACCAAGATCCTTTACATCTTTTTGAATGGCTTTGCGTTCGGCCCGGGTTGTGGCAGGGCCAACCAGGACCCGCCATACTGTTTTGTTTTCGGTTTTCAGTTCCCGCACAACAGTCGACATGCCATTCCGGCGCACTTTCTCAGCAGCGGCATTGGCATTTGCTTCGACGCTGAATGTCCCGATCTGCACGAATGGTTTGCTCAGCGGAGACGCAGCGCCTGTTGCTGCTGCCGCGGCCGGAATCGCTTCGGTCGCGTCAATCGCGGCTGCCGCGCCTTCGATGGGGTCCAGCGGCGTTTCGGTGATTTCAGTGGGGTCTTTCTTTTGCCACCACTTCCGTTTCGCGGGTTTTTCAGCAGGGGCTTCGACAGGCGCATCGGACAACGCCGGTGCAACTTCTGCGGCCACATCCACACTGTCTGTTGCGACATCCGCCGCAGCCACGGTGGCTCCCGCAGCCGCCGCTGCTGGCTCTTGTTTCTGCCACCACTTCCGCTTGGCGGGTTTTTCTTCAGCGGGCTCTGTCGGATCCTCAGTGGCTGATGCCGCGTCGGTGGTCGTATCCGTACCTTCGGTCGCTTCGTTGGCAGAACTTGCCGCTTCCGCCGCAACCACTGCTGCACCGGCTGCTGCCGCTGGCGCCTCCTTTTGCCACCATTTCGGCTTGGCAGTTTTTTCGCTATCTGCCGCGGATGGATCGTCGGTGGCTGCGGCGTCCGACACCGCAGCCGTATCCGCCGCTTCGTCTTCCGGTTTGGGCGCGTCCTCTGGTGGTGATTCCTTTGCAACTTCACGGCGCAGAGCGACAACACTGACCTTTGTCGGCGCGCCCGCCAGCATTCCGAGCTGTTCCGCAGCCGCAGATGACACCTGAAGTGCCGGGCCGGGCAGGTTGCGTTCACGTCGGAACAGGGCCCCTGTTACGGACTTGTTGTTTGCGGTGTTCGTAATCACGACACGCTCGGGCTGTGAAACATCCGGGTAGGCAACCCAGATCCCACCCAGCGAGGGTCTGCCATCCCAAAGCCCCGCTTCGGTGACCTGAAAAACATCAGGGGCTTCGACGTCACGCTGCGAGCCCGAGGCCGCCTCGGGAAGGAGTTCGGTTTTGTTTGAGTTTTCTTCAGGTTTTTCAGCCTCTTGAAGAATGTCCTCACACCCGCTCAGAACTGTCAAAGTCAACGCCAGATACGCCAACCGTTTTGGTCCCGGGCGTGTCATGATCGCTCGCTTCATCTGCTTATCCCTTGCCTGAAGGGGTCTCGTTCTCGGAACCCCGCTGCCGGTCTGCTGGTTCTGCTTGCCAGCCTGTTTCGGTCTATTTCGGGGATCATAACGCGGCTGAAGAGTCATGGAAAGACCGCTGCGCGGGCTTCGGCAAGAAATCCCGATTTCGACTTGCCTCTGGCAGAACTTGCGCTTAGACCCTGCCTTCGACGGGGAGGTGGCAGAGTGGTCGAATGCGGCGGTCTTGAAAACCGTTGGGCGTGAGAGCGTCCCCAGGGTTCGAATCCCTGTCTCCCCGCCACCCATACCCGTCTCACTTCAGTTGTGTTTTCTGACCCGGAATTGTGCCGCAATTTCCGCGAGTTGGCGCGTGCGCTTTCAATCAGAGACGGAGCAGACTGTACATTCAGAGCGCAATTCCGGCCGCAGTCTCAGTGCCGCATTTTGGCGGGGTCGCTTTGGGCTGGATTTCCCTGATACCCGGCAATTTACAGGGAATTTTCGTGAAACGGGTCTGAGTTCGGTCATTTCTCCTGTCAGAACTGCATGTTTTTCAGAGGTTTATGTTGCAAATTCCCTAAAAAGCGGAACAGGGAATTTTCTCGCGGGAACAGGGAATTGTTCCGGCGGATCAGGGAGGGCGAACCCTGTATCAGGGACGCAGGATCTGAAGCTATCAAAAGCCGAACTGGCGTTCCTGTTCGGACTATTTTGTTGAAAAACTCGGGCTTGATCGGTTGGTAAGTTGCTGATTCAATTCTTCCTAAAGGGAGGGATCAGCCATGATGGGACCGAGACAGGAAGCGCAAGCGTCGCTGTTTTACGAGTTCTCGCTGGAGGATCATGTCCCGCAAGACCACCTTTTGCGCTCGATTGACCGGTTCGTCGATCTGGGCAGCATTCGCGCGCACCTTACGGATTTCTACAGCCACACGGGCCGGCCCTCCGTCGATCCCGAACTGCTGATCCGCATGCTGTTGG
>NZ_JBXWQT010000030.1:0-20682 GCF_059612525.1 Ruegeria sp. SAZD013
ACAGTACTGACGAAATCGACCGCAGAAATCGCCAAAAAACTCTTGCAATGCAGGAGCCACCCACAGATGCCGTTGGCTATGGCTTGATGACGCTGCAGTGCGGCCCGCCGAAGGAGAATTTCGCTGCGGTTGAGAGTTACCCGGGAAGATGAGGTCATGCTCACGGAATTCATCCTGTCGTCGCCCTAAGGTTCACAGGAGACCCGAGACGATGTATGTTTCTCGTGAAGATGTAACGGTATTTAGGCGTGGATCAGAATGGCGCGACAGTTCCCACTCGAAGGTAACAAGACCTTTCTGGTTTATGCGGGTACTGGCACCGACCTGATATTCAATCACGGAGTTGATTTACCCGGTTTCGCGTCGTTTCCATTGCTGGAAGAACCTGGCACCAGGGCAATACTGGCCGGTCAAATGCAGACACTTGTTGATCTCGCCGGTGAAATGAATGTCGGGTGTATCCTTGATGCGCCCACATGGATGGCGAACGCCGACCGGGCAGCGCCTTTGGGGTACGATGCAGAACGGCTCGTTGAAGTGAACAAAGATGCGGTCAGCCTAATGGAGGACGTCCGCCAGGCTGCCGCTCGCGATGATATACTGGTGTCGGCCTGTATCGGCCCGCGCTATGATCCTTACGCCGACATCCCGCCGGTACCCGTCGAAGATGCGCGTCAATACCATGCTGTTCAATTGCAAAGCCTGAAAGACACTAGCGTCGACCTGGTCACTGCTTACACATTCAACCGTCCAAGCGAGGCAGCCGGATGTATCCTCGCTGCCCGAGACGCTGAACTGCCGATCATCATGTCTCTGGTTGTTGAGACAGACGGATGCCTGGCAGACGGAACCAAACTTGTGGACGGAATTGACCAGATTGACGCGGCAACGGACTCGGCGGCGCTGTTTTTTATGGTCAACTGCGCTCATCCGACCCATTTCGCCGGAGCGCTTGGCAACCACCCCCGACTTAAAGGCATGGTGGCAAACGCTTCGA
This sequence comes from Ruegeria sp. SAZD013, assembly GCF_059612525.1. Taxonomy (NCBI): domain Bacteria; kingdom Pseudomonadati; phylum Pseudomonadota; class Alphaproteobacteria; order Rhodobacterales; family Roseobacteraceae; genus Ruegeria; species Ruegeria sp. SAZD013. The sequence continues at coordinate 998 of NZ_JBXWQT010000030.1, forward strand.
GTTGCTCGCATGCGGAACTTGACGAAGCAGATGAGCTGGACGAAGGCGATCCAGCTGAACTTGGTAAACAGATTGCCTCGATTGCGAGGCAGAATCCGTCGATCCAAGTATTTGGAGGGTGCTGCGGTACCGACATGCGCCACCTGAAATCGATGGCCAGCGAATTGGCGTAGCCAACTTAGTTCAATCTGAGCGATAGCGCTGATATCTAAGGTGATACCGTGATGTCTTTCCGCCACTTGTTATAACGGCCCAGAGCCGACATCCAACCCGCCATATTGATGCTGCGGTTGCAGCCCGCTTGCGGACTTTCGCTGCGTCTATGCGACGGTACCGAATGCAATCGATCAAATCGTAAGACATTGGTGCAGGAGTAAGACTAACCATAAGCACCCATCTAGGACGCGCAGAAACTCGTGTCGATCTTACCGGAGTTGATCCGTTTGACAGGCCCAACATTCCATTGATTATGTGCGCATGACCAAAGCTCAACGACCGCCAAAGCCAAAACCCATTCCTTACACCCCGGAGCCGAACCGCTATGAGCGAATGGTTTATCGGCGATGTGGGAGGTCGGGTGTGAAGCTTCCTGTTGTCAGCTTGGGCCTGTGGCATAATTTCGGTGCGGACTCGACGCACGAAAACAAGCGAGCAATGTGTCGGACCGCATTCGACCATGGGATCACTCATTTTGATCTGGCGAACAACTACGGTCCACCACCCGGATCGGCAGAAGAGGCATTTGGCGAAATCCTAAGAACTGATTTCACGGGCTACAGGGATGAATTGATCATTTCCTCCAAAGCAGGCTACGACATGTGGCCGGGACCCTACGGAGAATGGGGGTCGCGCAAGTACATGATCGCGTCCTGTGACCAATCACTCGCGCGCATGGGGCTTGATTACGTCGACATCTTTTATTCCCACCGATTTGACCCCGACACCCCGCTCGAAGAGACGATGGGCGCGTTGGATCATATCGTACGGTCGGGTCGCGCGCTCTACGCAGGTATCTCGAGCTACAACTCCCAATGCACACGCGAGGCTGTGAAGATTCTCAACGACCTTGGCACACCTTGCCTGATTCACCAGCCTTCTTACAATCTGCTCAACCGTTGGGTGGAGCGGGACGGTTTGCTCGATACCCTGAACGATCTTGGGGTAGGATCGATTGCGTTCACGCCGCTGGCACAAGGCATTCTAACGTCAAAATACCTGCGCGATATTCCGGATGGCAGCCGTGCTACACAAGGGAAGTCGCTACTTGATGGCATGATCAACGAGCGATCTCTGGCAAGTGTCCGTGCTCTGAACGACATGGCTGAGGCACGCGGGCAAACTCTGGCGCAAATGGCCCTGGCCTGGGTGTTAAGAGGCGGACGCGTAACGACCGCGCTTATTGGTGCGTCCCGGCCGGGTCAGATCGTAGATTGCGCAGGCGTAGTCGATAACCTCGCCTTCAGTGATGAAGAGTTGGCAAGGATCGATGCAATCAGTTCGGAAGAAGATATCAATTTGTGGGCTCGGTCGTCAGAAACAGAATGACCAATCTTAGAAGTGCTAAAACCCAAGACCATTTGGAGCTTGATAATTTTGGCGGCTTCAGCTTCTGCAGCTCGGCTAAATAACGATCAAGACTGACCGGCCCAAAGCGGATGAGGTGGATGGCTACTGCTCCACCGGCATCGAACGTTGTTGATTGTCACTGAGAACTGACCCGGTATGCCCATAAATTGTCACTGAGAATTGACCCATGTGAACACACTTCCCCGACGGTTTTGGTTGGGGGGATTTGGCAACGATCCTGGCAGACACGCCGCGATGCCGAGATAGCCATCTTCGAATACATAAACGGGTTCTACAATCCACGACGCAGGCATTCAGCTCTCGGCTGGAAAAGCCCCTTGGCCTTCGAAAGAAAGGTCGCTTAAGTGAGCAACCGGAGCGGCACTAAAGCGTGACAGGTCCAAGATCCCCGACACTCTGGAAGGCCGTCAATTTGTCGGTGGCTTCCTCGATTGCTTCACCGATTTCATCAAGATCTGCTTGGTCGATGTCGGCGAAAGCTTCCTCGATTAGCGGGCGCAGAGGCGATCGGCGCCACTCCGCGAGGTCACCTTCCGCGTCACGAAGAGCTGGCAACAGGTCCATGGTCAGGCGGCGGCGGAGGTCATGGCCGAAACGTTTCGTCACGCTTTCAACGCCGAAACAAATGAACTCCAGGTCGTTGTCCGATGTCGGTGCACTGACTAATCCCGGTCGCGCGCGACATTCGTAGGTCAGGCGGACCGTGTCGGGGTCATCGTCGAGGCGGAAGTCCGTGAGTAGAGCAAGGATATCGAGGTCAGAGTCAAACTCTTCGATTTCGACAGCAATGACTATCTTGTCGTCTTCTTCCAGGCCCTCAAGCCCGTCCCAGAAATCGGCGAGGCCAAGTTCACGGGCGCTGTCGGGCAGAGAGGGATCAAACAGCAACCGGAGGGCATGCACCAGGTTGCTTTTGCCGACTTTGTTTTCGCCAACCACAACAACGTTTCCATCGAGGGCTACGTCCAGTTTTGAAAAATTCCGAAAGTTCTCGATCACAATCCGTGACAAGTGCATGCAAGGCCACCTCGATCTAAATCATTGTTTCTGCAAAGACGTGCTCGATCCGCGCCGTTTCGTCGTCGGTCAATGCCTTGAACTCATTGGTTCGGGCGCGACGCGACAGGGTGCCGCTGTTCTGTTGAAGGAAGCGAAACAACAGATCGATGGTGCGGTCAGGCATATCAACAATAGCTTCGACCTGGCTGCGGAATGCATCGTAATTTCGAAGGAATGCTGTCTCGTACGGCAGGTCTTCTTCGATTGTCTTTTGGACGCATGAATAGAGGAATTCTGCGTGTGGCGTCGCGTCGAAGAAGCTGTAGAAATCGCCTGTGTCGTTCAAGACCCGAACGTTGAATTTTTCCGTCGGCTCCCATTCGATGAGCGGCAGCAGTCGTGCTGAATAGCTCTCAAGAACCGTTCTATACTCATCTATGCGTTCTAGAATCGCGGCGGACACCGGAAAGACCACCCCTGGTGGGTTGAAGCCGCGTTCCGCTAGAACATGGTGGATCAGGTAGCGGTGCAGCCGGCCGTTACCGTCTTCAAACGGGTGTATGTAGACAAAACCGAATGCGAGGATTGCAGCGGACACGATCGGGTCAGAGTGCCGAGACGCACCGTGATCAAAAGCGATCATCCCGTCAGTCAGGGACGGAAGATCTTCATGCCGGGCACTTATATGATCAGGCAACGGCATCCTTGTTTCGCGGTCATGCTCGCCAACAAAACCGCCCTCGTCGCGGAAACCCAGCTTGATGAACCGGGCATCACCTATGACGATCCGTTGCAGTCGTAGCAGCTCATCGCGGTCGAGCGGCTGGCGACCGGCCTCGCCGATCGCACGGCCCCAACGCTGAATTCGGTCTTGTGGTGGACGCTCGCCTTCGATCGCGTAGCTGGAACGTGAGTCTTTGAGTAGAAGGAAAGCAGCCGTGCGCGCGAGCAAGTCCCGGGGGACATCGGCGATGACCGCGCGGGCTCGACTGGCCAAGTCCATCGCGATGAACTCGTCTAGCTTTTTCGTGCGAAAGACCAGCGGGCAGAAGTCTCTAGTTCCCGGCAGATTATTTTTAACGCGATATCGGGGAGCGTTTTCCCCTTCCGTCGCGAACTGTTGGTCGGGATCAACGACAGGCACGTAGCGACCGCCTTCTGCATCTGGCAGATTCAGTCGGCTTCCCGTTAGCCATTCAAACAGAAACCAGATTCGCCTTGCGTAGCTGCCGGTTGGCTTTTTGCGCACGATGTCAACAATGCCGTCAGGCCCGGTGGCCGCGAACAGCTTCGCGAGGACAGCAAGATCAAGCCCTTCGTATTTGAGAGCGAAGGTGAGGTGGCCATCTAAGTCTGCACTCGGGGCGTGGCGCGGCGTCAGGATGCGCCAAACCTCATCCTCAACGACCCGGTGATGGTTCCCTGTTGCCGAAAGTTTGCGGGGCAGTGGCACAGACAATCTGTAGGCGTCAATCAGTGCGCTGTAGCCTGCCAAGGTGGCGGTCTCAGGAAGGCGACGCTCCTGAAAAACGGTTCTCGGGCCCGAAAAAAGTACCTGTTGGTCCGATGGCATGAATTCCGTTCCCTTGGCGTGAATTTTTACTGCAGAGCATTGCACCCATGAAATCCGTTCCTAGCACATGAAAAATGTTCTTGAATAGGTATTATTCGTGAAAAACGGTTCAAACTTACGCCGCAGTCCGGGCATGTCAGATCACGGATCGATCTGCGGCGATCGACCGACGATGTTAAGAGGTCCTCCAACGAACGGATCTGTTGCAAACTTTTGGCTGTTGACGAAGCCAGATTCTGCGGATGAATGACATTCGATAAAATCAGTCGAAAGTCAGTTCATGATTTCCTTCAAAGGCGCACAATATCCGAAGGATGTGATCCTGTTCGCGGTGTTTTTCTATGTCCGATACGGTGTGTCCTACCGGGATTTAGAAGAAATCATGGCCGAGCGCGGTGTTTCAGTGGACCACACCACGCTAAACCGATGGGTAACACGGTATTCTCCTGCAATCGCTGAGGCAGCGCGTCGCCGCAAAGAGCCATGTGACCGTTCGTGGAGAATGGACGAAACTTACATCCGAGTGAAAGGGAACTGGGTTTATCTCTACCGAGCCGTCGATAAGAGCGGCAAGACGCTTGATTTCGTGCTGTCCCGGCGCCGCAACAAATCTGCTGCCACTAAATTCTTTGCCCGAATGCTGGAAGCCAATGGCTTTCCTCGAAAGATTGTCATCGACAAAAGCGGAGCTAACACCGCAGGCATCAAGGCCATCAACAAAATGCTCAAAGGTTTTGGCTGTCCGATCTCGATCGAGATGGTCAGGCGGAAATACTTGAACAATATCGTCGAGCAGGACCACCGTTTCATCAAGAGACGCACGCGGCCAATGCTGGGGTTCAAGGCTTTCGATTCAGCGGCGGCAACGCTCGACGGAATCGAAGTGTCGCACATGATCCGCAAGGGCCAACTCACGCCTGGACTCTGTCCATTTCAGCAGTTCGCTGAGCTCGCCACCTGACTCACAAGCGATTGCCGAAACAACTTAACAGGCTCAAATCTTTGCAACACAACCCTGGAAAGTTCTACCCGAATGCACAAAAACAAAGCCGCCCAGACGTGCTATCGGTGAACATCAATGGGATTGCCATCTTGAGGTCAAACATGCCTGACCCAATCCTTGAGATTTCAAACTTGGTGGTGCGCTACAAGCGTTCCTCTTTGTTTGCGGAGCCGCCGAAACCGGCCGCCAATGACATTTCCTTTTCCCTGATGCCCAAGGAAACCCTTGGGATTATTGGCGAAAGCGGATCAGGAAAAAGCACGATCCTGCGCGCGCTTCTGCGTCTGATACCAGCGGAAAGCGGTACAATCCGGCTTCACGGCCAGAACTGGCTGGCGCTGCCCGATCGCGAAATGCGCCAAGCACGTGCGCGCATAGGCGTCGTTATGCAAAACCCTTTCCTGTCGCTCAGCCCGCGTCTGACTGTCGCAAAGATATTGGCGGAGCCGCTGACTGCGCAGGGCGGATTTTCCCAAAGCGAAATCGCGGATCGCAGCGAGGCCAACCTGAAAATCTGCGGAATGCGCTCCGATTACATGAAGAGCCTCGCATCTGAGCTTTCGGGCGGCCAAGCACAAAGGATCGCAATTGCCCGCGCGCTGGCGCTCGATCCCAGGCTGCTGGTTCTGGATGAACCGACCTCCGCGCTCGACGTGTCGGTGCAAGCCCAGATCCTCAACCTGCTTCAGGACCTCAAAGAAGTGCGCGACCTGTCGGTTCTGGCGGTGACGCACGACATCGGCGTTGTCTGCCACACCTCTGACAGCATCCTTGTGATGCGTCACGGAGAACAGATTGAGTATGGCGCCACAAAGCAAGTGACGACGCAGGCAACGTCTGAATACACCAGAATGTTGCTTGCCTAGATGCCTTTACAAGCTTTGTTGGTTGCCTTCCCCGCATTTGGTTCTCGACTTTCAACCAACAGATGAGGCAAGCCACCCATCAGATTTCCAACGTCAGAAAAGTCCCGCAGACTGTGAGTTCGTGCACCCTGAAAATTTGCGCCTGCAGCGAACGGCCGGTTCGACGGGCCGCACCGCAGCGGCGACATGTGTCGATGAACGTCCGCTTCGGGCCGGAATTTGTCCGTTTCGTCAATTTGCGGAATTGGCGGCATAAGCAGAGGGTTCGGTACCAACTCTTCGTTCAGTAAGAAACTCTGCAACAGATCCGTGCAGCAAGCATGTCCTTCCATGCGAAGTAAGACGCTTTCGGAGTTCGCTTCATTGAACTGAAATCTACATCAACCAGGCCAAAGCGTTTTTCATACCCCAAGGCCCATTCGTAATTGTCCAATAGGGACCAGACAAAGTACCCCTTAACCGGAACCCCTTCGCCCAACGCGACCTGGACTGCCGACAAGTGTTGATCCAGATAGTCGATACGGTCATCGTCTTGTTGACGCTCGGGGCTGGCCATACCGTTTTCGGTCACGAAGATCGGCAGGTCGCCGGTGTATTCACGTGCTGCTCGGATCAGGAACCTGCTCAGCGCGGTGGGGTCGATTTCCCAACCCATTTGGGTCTTCGGCAGAGGGCCGGGAACCTCAGCGAGACTTGGCCACGCTGTTTCTGCGGGCGCGATAAGTTTACGGGTGTAGTAGTTCAGTCCGCACCAGTCTACGGGTGCTCCGATGCTATCGAAATCATCTTGCCAGCCCGACGGAAGGTGGGGCTCCAGCCCCTCCAGAACATTCTCGGGATAGGCCTTGTTGAACACGCCGCCCAGAAAGAACCGGTTGTATATTCCGTCATACAGAGCGGCGGCCTGTTGTGCCTCGGCGCTGTCATCGGCGGGTTCGGCCCATTCCAGATTGAATACGCCGCCCAGGTTAGACATGCCCAACCCACGCATCGTCTGAATGGCCTGACCATGGGCCAGCAGAACGTGATGCATAGCGCGCGCCGTGGCTCGAATATCGCGCAGCCCGGGAGCGTGGTGCCCTTCGAAATGGCTCAACCAACTGACACACCACGGTTCATTGATGGGGGCGACGCTGTACATGCGGTCGCCAATCCGTCCCATGATGACCTCCGTGAAATCGGAAAACCAACCGGCAATATCCCGGTTGCGCCAACCACCTAAGTCGGCCAGGGGCGACGGCAGTTCCCAGTGATACAGTGTCGCGCACGGACGGATGCTACGCTCCAAAAGCGCGTCTGTCAGGCGATCATAAAAATCCAATCCCGCCTGATTAACAGGTCCGCGCCCCTCGGGCATCACACGCGCCCAGCTGGTTGAGAAGCGATAGCAATCGAATCCCGCGTCGCGCACAAGATCAAGATCCTGTTCAAACCGGTTCAGGTGATCACAGGCCAGATCGCCTTTTTCTCCCCGCACTACATTTCCGGGTGTCGCTGCAAACGTATCCCAATGTGTCGAACCGGCGCCGCCTTGGGCATGACCTTCGATCTGGTAAGCAGAAGTGGCGACTCCGAAATGGAAGTCTTTGGGGAAATCGCTGCGCGTATGTTTCATTGTCAGATCCTGTTGGGTGCTGGGCCGGTTGATTTGCCAACAACCAGTTCCGCCTCAAGCAATCTGGTCTTGACCGGATCGTCAGGCGATTTGATCCTCTCAATCAACATCTCGGCGGCCAGCTCTCCTGCATGCCGCACTGAGGACCGCGTTGCTGTAAAGATGGGCACATCCTGTCCGTTTTTGAGATAAGAGAGGTCATCATCATGCGCGATGACCGAGACATCCCGGCCAATTCGCAGCCCTGCCTCGTCCAGCGCCCGTCTCACACCAATCGCCGAAATCATCGAGGATGCCAGAATGGCGGTTGGTGGATCGTCCAGTTGCAGCATATCGCGGGTTTCATGATGGCCGTAGACCTCGGTCATTTCGGCGCTGCGCATTAATTGTGGGTCCGGGATCAAGTCCGCCTGTTCCAGCGCTTGTAGGTATCCGGCACGACGGCGCTGTGCGAAATCCATATCCTCAAGCCCGTTAATCAGGGCAATCCGGCGGTGACCCAAGTCGATCAGGAACTGTGTTGCGCGCCGAAAGGAGCTTTTGTTGTTCACATCGATCCAGTCATACTCTGCATCTATCCCGGTCGAACGACCGTGTACGATAAATGGTACCGCCATCCGGTTTAGCAGATCGATGCGACGCTCGTTGACCTTGGGGCCTTGCAAAACGACGCCATCCACGGCCCCGCGCTGAAACAAGCTGCGATAGGCCCCTTCGATCGAAGTGTCATCCGCGGTGGTGAACATCATGTCGTAGCCGTTCGCAGAGTATGTCCGCGCAGCGCCGGCGACAAAGTCGCCGAAGATCGGGTTCACCATCTCGTGCTGGGACGAACTAGGGATGACGTGCCCGATCACCATGGACTTGCCAGTCGCCAGACCTTTGGCGCGACTGTTTGGCCGATAGCCATGCTTGTCTGCAGCGGCCTGCACGCGCACACGAGTCGCCTCGTTCACCTCTGGATAGCCGTTCAGCGCGCGACTGACCGTTGTCTGCGAAAGACCGAGAATCTCAGAGAGCTGCTTTAGGTTCATATGTTCAAAGCGCCTTCAAATGGATGCTCACTTGTTTTGTTGTGATTTTTTGCTTCCGTCAACCCGTTTTGGCAAAGAGGTCAATAGCGGCAATAATTGAGGGGTAGAAAACGATATGTTGACAGAATCTGATTGCCAGCAGATAAAGTGCAACATCCAAAGCGCTTTGAAAATCTTGCAATGCGCAGATATTACTGGGAGGAGATTTCATGAAACACGCGCTTTATGCAGGTGTGGCCACATTCGCCCTGATGGCGGGAACAGCTCAGGCTGATAAGGTTACCGTGTTCGGGCCATGGCTGGGCCCGGACCAGGAAAACGTCGAAGCGGTTCTGGATGGCTTTGCAGCCGCGACAGGCCACGACTACGCGTATGTTGGTTCAGATAGTTTCGAGCAGCAGATCAGGATTGATGCAGAGGCAGGCTCGGCGCCGAATATAGCCGTTTTCCCGCAGCCTGGTCTGGCGGCGGATATGGCCAAGTCGGGTTTTCTGACACCGTTGGGCGACGGCACCGCTGATTGGGTTCGTGACAATTACGCAGCTGGACAATCCTGGGTAGATCTGGGCACTTTTCCGGGGCCCGAAGGGCAGGATCATCTTTATGGGCTTTTTTACAAGGTAGATGTGAAATCCCTTGTTTGGTACGTGCCTGAGAATTTCGAGGATGCCGGTTACGAAGTTCCGACCACGATGGAGGAACTGAAGGCTTTGACCGATCAGATCGTCGCAGACGGAGAGACGCCGTGGTGCATCGGTTTGGGTTCAGGTGGTGCGACCGGTTGGCCAGCGACCGATTGGGTCGAAGACATGATGCTGCGCACTCAATCGCCCGAGGACTATGACGCCTGGGTGTCCAATGAAATGAAGTTCAATAACCCGAAAGTGGTCGCTGCCATCGAAGAGTTCGGCGCGTTTGCACGCAATGATGACTATGTTGCGGGCGGGGCAGGTACGGTCGCAACGACCGATTTCCGTGACAGTCCAAAGGGCATGTTCAGTTCGCCACCACAATGTTACATGCACCGTCAGGCGTCGTTCATCCCGGCATTCTTTCCTGAAGGCACGGTTGTCGGTGAAGATGCTGATTTCTTCTACTTCCCCGCATATGAAAGCAAGGATCTGGGTAGCCCGGTTCTTGGCGCCGGCACGCTATGGGCAATCACCAATGACAGCCCGGCTGCACATGATCTGATCGCCTATCTGCAGACCCCCGAAGCACATGAGACATGGATGGCCCTGACCGGCTTCCTGACGCCGCACAAAGGCGTTGATACCTCCGTGTTCTCGGATCCGACGCTCAAGAAGATGAACGACATTCTTCTGGGCGCGACCACCTTCCGGTTTGATGGTTCGGACCTGATGCCGGGCGGCGTAGGGGCCGGCACATTTTGGACCGGTATGGTTGACTATGCTGGTGGAAAGCCCGCTCAGGAAGTTGCTGACGAGATCCAATCTTCCTGGGATTCGCTGGACTAAGCGCGTTAAAACCCGGGCGGTCTGCGCGTCAGGCCACCCCTTTTCCCCTTCGCAACGGAGAGCATGATGCATCCGGCAATTCAGGGCCTGCTGACCATCGCCATAGGCGTATCGGGCTGTGTGGGCTATTTCTTTCTGTCCAACCAGTTTCTGGACAAGGTTCTGTTCCCTGCGCGCGGGCCGAATGCCGGCCGCAACATCAACCGCGCGAATATGATCCGGCCTTGGCTGTTTTTGCTTCCGGCGCTTGTAGCGATTGGCCTATATCTGGCCTATCCGGTAGTTGAGACGTTGCGCCTGTCGCTCACGGATCGCATCGCCGGTGGTGGGTATAAGTGGGTTGGTCTCGATAACTACGTCCAGATGGTGGCAGAACCGAAATTCTGGGAAGCCATGCGCAACAATTTGTTCTGGCTGATCGTGGTCCCTGCAATGTCGACTGCATTTGGTCTGTTGGCAGCTCAGCTAACTGATCGGATACGCTGGGGTAACATCGCAAAGGCACTGATTTTCATGCCGATGGCGATCTCTTTCGTCGGGGCTTCGGTCATCTGGAAACTGATCTACGATGCGCGTCCGGCCGAGCAAGACCAGATCGGGATTCTGAATGCGCTTTATCTGTTCTTTGGTGGGGCCGAGCCGCAAACCTGGCTAACCATTCCGTTCTGGAACAATTTCTTCCTCATGGGGATCCTGATCTGGATTCAGACGGGCTTTGCCATGGTGATACTGTCTGCCGCTTTGCGCGGCATCCCCGAAGAAACCGTCGAGGCGGCGGTTTTGGATGGGGCCAATCCCTTCCAGATATTCTTTAAAATCAAGGTGCCTCAAATCTGGAACACAATTCTGGTTGTTTGGACAACCATCACCATTCTGGTCCTGAAGGTCTTCGACATCGTTTTCGCGATGACCAATGGCCAGTGGGAGACACAGGTTCTGGCCAACTACATGTACGACAAGATGTTCCGCGCCAATGATTGGGGCGTGGGTTCGGCATCGGCCATGGTGATCATGTTGCTGGTGACGCCGATCTTGGTCTGGAACATCCGCAACGCACGACGGGAAATGGAGTAGGGGATGAGCGATATTGCAGGAACCAAACCCGCCCTTAGATGGATCGTCCAGGCCTCGGTCCTCTTTCTCGTGGTGCTTTGGGTAGTACCGACACTTGGATTGTTGATCTCATCCTTTCGCACGGCTGACCAGATCGCGACCAGTGGCTGGTGGAAATCCCTGTTCCCGTCCGAACAAAACCTGACGCTACGCACGGCCGTGCCCAATACGCAAATTCTGAAAAACGAGACGTATGTGATTGAAGGGAACCTGTTCGACGAAGGGCAGAAAGCTACGATCTCAAAGTGGGGTGTCAGCTCCCGCGCGGTGGATGCGTATGAACCCGGTCAGACAGCGGAATTGCGTCGTGGCGGGACTATCACGGTCGATGCAAACGGGAACTACAAAGCGGAAAATGAAGAGGAGTTTACTGGCAGCCGCGGCCCGCGTGTTTTCGTAAGTGCAGAACTTCCACCCGAGTTCACGTTGGACAATTACCACAAAGTTCTCTTGGCCGAGAACAGCACCGACAGTATGGGTCGGGCGTTCTTTAATACTCTCACAGTGACCATTCCTGCCACGATCATCCCTATCCTGGTTGCGGCGTTCGCCGCTTATGCGTTGGCGTGGATGGAGTTCCCGGGCCGCGCGTTGCTGATCGCAGCTATTGTCGGGCTTTTGGTTGTTCCGCTTCAGCTCGCACTGATCCCTTTGCTGAAATTCCATCTTAATATTGGGATCGGCAAAGGGTATCTGGGTGTCTGGATGGCCCACACTGGCTTTGGAATGCCGCTGGCGATTTACCTTCTTCGCAGCTACATGGCCGGACTGCCACGTGATTTGATCGAGAACGCGCGGGTCGATGGGGCGTCTGAGTTCCAGATCTTTACGAAACTGATCCTTCCACTCAGCTTCCCGGCGCTGGCGTCTTTCGCGATCCTGCAGTTCCTGTGGACCTGGAACGACCTTCTGGTGGCCAAAGTCTTCCTGATTGATGCATCAGGTCAAACCACCGTCATGACCAATCGAATTGTCGAACTGCTGGGTACAAGAGGGGGCAACTGGGAAATCCTCGCCACCGCTGCGTTTGTTTCGATCATTGTTCCACTGATTGTTTTCTTCGCAATGCAAAAATACCTGGTCCGTGGCCTGCTGGCCGGATCCGTCAAATAGAGGCGTCTGATGAACGTGCAGAACACTGTAGAACTCTCCAAATCAACCAAAGCAAAGTCAGAGTGGTGGCGCGGTGGCGTGATCTATCAGATCTATCCGCGCAGCTTTCAGGACAGCAATGGTGATGGGATCGGTGACTTGAAAGGGATCACCCAACGTCTGGATTACATTGCGGATCTGGGGGTCGATGCGATCTGGATCTCACCCTTCTTCAAATCTCCGATGAAGGATTTCGGCTACGACGTCAGCGATTATCGCGATGTGGATCCTATGTTCGGCTCGTTGGAAGATTTCCGCGAGTTACTCGATCAGGCCCATGACAAGGGTCAGAAAGTGATGATCGATTTGGTGCTGTCACACACTTCTGATCAGCACCCTTGGTTCGGTGAGAGCCGCGCCAATCGGGACAACCCGAAATCCGACTGGTATGTTTGGGCCGACCCTAAACCGGACGGCACACCGCCCAATAACTGGTTGTCTATCTTTGGCGGTTCAGCGTGGCAGTGGGAGCCTCGTCGCCTGCAATATTTTCTGCATAACTTTCTGAGTTCGCAGCCGGACCTGAACTTTCACTGTAACGAAGTGCAAGACGCACTGCTGGACGTGGCTCGGTTCTGGCTGGACATGGGCGTGGATGGTTTTCGCCTGGACACGATCAACTTCTATTTCCACGACAAACATTTGCGGGACAATCCGGCCCTTCCGGTCGAAGAACGTAATGCATCAATTGCGCCTGCGGTGAACCCCTATAACCACCAGGATCACCTTTATTCCAAAAGTCAGCCCGAGAATATCGCCTTCCTCGAAAGGTTGCGCGCGCTGACCGACGAATATGAAGGCCGTGCCTGTTTGGGTGAAGTCGGTGATGCACAGCGCGGGCTGGAAATCATTGGTCAGTACACCTCGGGCGATCAACGAATGCATATGTGCTATGCCTTCGAGTTTCTGGAAAAGCGTGCGTTGACCGCGCCTTATGCAAAGCAGGTCTTTGATCAGCTCGAGGAAAAGGCAGGCGACGCATGGCCATGCTGGGCGTTCTCGAACCATGATGTTGAACGTCATGCCTCGCGCTGGGACCTAAACGATGCGGCCATTCGCCAGCACGCGGTTCTGATGATGTGTCTGCGCGGCTCTGCCTGTTTGTATCAGGGAGAGGAACTGGGCCTGCACGAGGCAGATGTTCCGTTAGAGAAACTGCAAGACCCCTACGGCATCGAGTTCTGGCCCGAGTTCAAGGGTCGCGACGGATGTCGCACGCCAATGGTTTGGGCGTCGCAGGACGAACATTCAGGCTTTAGCACCGGTGAGCCGTGGTTGCCTGTTAGTATGGCCCAAACGGAAAGAGCCGTTGACCGGCTCGAGGCGAACGACCAATCGATGCTGCACCATTATCGCCGCGCAATCGCCTTGCGCCGCGTCCACCCAGCACTAACTTCGGGTGCGCAGTCCAACATGAAACAGGTTGGACCTGTGCTGACTTTCCAGCGTGAGGATGCGTCTGAAGCGGTGTTTTGTGCTTTCAACCTTGGAACGGAAGCTCAGCGGGTCGACTTGCCCTTGGGTGATTGGCGGGTCATCGGGCGGGAACTCGGCGGTAGCGACGGTGCAGGAAGCGTTACGCTGCACCCCGCACAGTTTTGTCTGATGGCTAAGGTCAAGGGGTAAACCATGTCAGAACTCAAACTTACGGATGTCGCGAAATCCTATGGTCCGGTCGATGTTCTGAAACATATCGATCTGGATATCGCAAAGGGCGAGTTGATCGTCTTTGTCGGTCCATCGGGTTGCGGAAAATCAACCTTGTTGCGAATGATTGCCGGGCTGGAAAAGATCACCGGCGGCACCTTGGAGATAGAAGGGCAGGTCATGAATGATGTGCCGCCCGCCCAAAGGGGCATTGCCATGGTGTTTCAGTCCTATGCGCTCTACCCACATTTGACCGTGCGCGAGAACATGGCGTTTGCACTGAAGATCGCCAAGATGCCTGCTGCCGAGATCGATGCCGCCGTTGAACGCGCGGCCCAGACCCTTCAACTGGATCCGCTCTTGGATCGTCTGCCCAAGGCTCTGTCCGGAGGGCAACGCCAGCGCGTCGCTATCGGGCGCGCCATCGTGCGAGACCCCAAGGTCTATTTGTTCGACGAACCGCTTTCGAACCTCGATGCTGCGCTGCGCGTTGCAACCCGGATCGAGATTGCGCGCCTGAAAGAGGCGATGCCCGAAAGCACAATGATCTACGTGACCCACGATCAGGTTGAGGCGATGACGCTGGCCAGCCGGATCGTCGTTCTCGCCAACAAAGGCATCGCGCAGGTTGGTACGCCACTGGAACTGTACGAAACGCCGGATAACGAGTTTGTGGCGCAGTTCATCGGATCGCCCTCTATGAATCTGCTGTCTGGCAAAATTTCCAAAACCGGGGATTTGACAGAGGTCACACTTGATGCGGGCGGAAAAGCCGTTTCATCCATTTCGACCACGCCCGAACAAATGGGTTTGCAGGTCAATATCGGGGTACGACCTGAGGATTTCGTTGCCGACGCCGCCGCTGGGTTTCTGGACGGCACTGTCGATTTTGTCGAAGCCCTGGGTGAAGTGACCTTGCTGTATTTCGCCAGCAGGCCGGGGGCTGAGAATATCGTCGCCAAGTTTCCTGGCGTTGAACGAAACCGACGTGGGAAAGCTGTCAAATTGAATGCGGACCCGAGCAAAGTGCACCTGTTTCTCAATGGTTTGTCGATGCGGAAATGATGAGGGCTATGTCGCAAACTTTTGGCTAGGAGGTCTTGGTGTTAATGGCGTTTCGGAGTTTGATCGAGGCAGACAGTAACAATTTCATTCAAAGGCGCTCATTTCCCAAGGGACGTGATACTACACGCAGTGTTCTTTTATCTTCGTTACTAAGTGTCCTAGGATCTTTTGCAAAGTTTCTTACTGAACGAAGAGTTGGTACCGAACCCTCTGCTTGTGCCGCCAATGCCGCAATTTGGCGAAACGGACAGATTCCGGGCGTAAGCTGACCTTTGCGGATCATGTGCGTCACTTCGCTGCTCACTTTGCCCGCAAGGCAGACGTCGGACAACTCGTCGATCTCGCAGGTTAAGCGAATGGCCGGTTCGTTGAAGCTGCACCGCAGCGTGGCCAGAGGCGATGAATGACCAGTTTGGGCCGACTTCCCACCGTGGGAGGCGAATGCAAAATGAAACGTCGCTGATGGCTGAGAACCATTCTAACTGCAAAGCTTCGGCGAACCTGCGCTCGTGATTTTCCGGCCGTAGAACATGAGGCGGACTCCAGCCCAGTATGCCGCGGCCTCACACATGGGACATGGCCGGGAAGATGAGTACAGAACCGCTCCGCTCAAATCCCGGTCACTGAGACGACGCGCCGCGTCCCTGATCGCGGTTATTTCAGCGTGGGCCGTGGGGTCTTGATCCAAGATGACTCTGCTCCATGATTGGCCAATAATAACGTTGTCGCGCACCACAACTGCGCCATACCCCTGATCTCCATGATCAATCGCATACTGACGCATTTCGAAAGCGCGCTCCATGAATGTGGCATCCTTGGGATCACTTGGTTGAGGTATTGCGTCGTCCGCCCTTGTAGAAGTTTGGCCTACAGCGGAGCCACTCAATCCAATTGTCAGTGCGCTAAAGCCTGATGCGCCAAGAAAACCACGCCTCGCGAATACGAGGTCGCTGTGGCAGTCCTGTTCACATTTTCTGATCTTGTCCATTGTGCCGTTACCCGTGAGATGTGTTCAACTCTGTCACCGCTCCGCTACGAGAGGAACTTGATTTGAGGCTGATCTCATCCAAGCTGCCATCGGCACCTGTGAGGTGGAACGCTCCGCTTCAGCCTGCTGGACTGGCCTCAGTCCTCTTTTCTTAGCCGCTCTGCCATCTTAGCAAATCCGCGCAGTTCGGCGTGTTCGAGTGGTGTAGTTCCGTTTCGATCGGCAAGCGATCGGTCAGCGCCCGCTGCCAACAAAGCATCCAGAACCGCAAGATGGTCTGGGCCGCCGTCGCCAAGCACAACGGCTTCGACAACTGCGGTCCAATGCAGATTGTTCACATGGTCCAGGGGCGCGCCAGCGGCGATCAGCCGTCTGACAATCTCGACATGACCGAGATGCGCGGCTGCAATCAGTGCCGTTCCTTCATAAGGGCTGGTCGTTAGTCCGGGATCGTTTCCCAACTCGATTGCGAGCGTCATCAGTTCTGGATCATTTGCAACGGCCGCAATTGTGATCACGTCGTAGGCCTGACCTTCCAGCGCGTTCATGTCAGCTCCGGCCTCAGCCATCGCACGCAACGCCTCATCCTCAGAAGCAAAGGCGGCAACATGGGCTGGTGTGCGACCCCGCGAGTCCCGTGCGTTGACGTTTGCCCCTGCCGCAACGAGTTGCCGGATCATTTCTTCGTTGCCGGTGTGAGCGGCTGCGAAGAGACCGTCGTATTGCGCGACCTCATCAGCCGAAGGCGGTGTCTGCGCCATGCCTGCGCTGGCGGCAAGACCTATCACGAAAGCAAATAGTAGAAAACGAAACATGGCCGATCCTATTACCTACATATTGGTCAGCTATAGTAGTAGCGGATGCATTCAATGTCATTTTCCATTCAGGATCAGAATCCATTCACGGGAATTGATTTCGCAATGTCATTGGACAGACGGGCTGAGTTTGCCGACAATCGCGTCATGGAACTGACGGCAACCACACCTGTCCACCTGATCCATGTGGACCCCGACATTAACATGGCGCGGTTCTATGGAATAGAATTGCAGCCGACGCTGTTTGGGGAAGTGTCCGTCCTTCGTACTTGGGGACGTATTGGGACAAACGGGCAAGCCATGATGGTGACATATGATGACGAAGCCCAGGCCGGTGAAGCGCTCCAGAAACTCAAAAAGCAAAAGCGACGTCGAGGATATGTTCCGCTCGCCCCGGCTCACATCCACTTTCCAGCCACCGGCCCGCGCCGGCTGAACCGGATCCAGAACTTCCACAACGCCCATCTGCGATCTCCCGCGACGGGCGCCGGGAGCCACTCTCCCAGCCCTCAACCCGTCACCGGAAAACCGGCACGCCTCTCACTCTGGTGATCTTTCGCATGCCGTCGTCCGCAAGAATGGCCCCTGATCAAGGCAACGTACGGTCGGCTGATCGCTTCTTAACACATTGGCGATACATACCTTCGCGCGGGTCAGCGGGAGGTTCCATGAAACACAGTCTTAGCGAATTTCTCCGCCACGGTGGCAGTGGTCAGTACGTTTTCGCGCGGCAGAACGGAGGCGTGTACGGCTACCGTGCAGGCATTTCGATCAAATCGCTTTTCCCCGGCTATGCGGACCTGCGGACTGATTTCATCGACCAATTGGAACGCGTGATAGCCGACAACACCCGCATGCTGCTGAACGCTCTGACACCCCCGGACACCGTGCCATTGGCGACCGACGCCAACCTTCGCGATGTTACAGATGCGAAGGAAGAGGCGCTGCGCCTGTGGGATGCGCGCTTGACGGCCATCTTCGAGGAATACGAAACCCACCCGCAACGCTTGCGTCCGTTGCGGGCGGCGATGGAAGAACGCCTGCTTCGGGCCTTCGCGGGCCTGATCAATCAGCTTCGGCAGCAGGATTTGGGGATCGAGCATTACATCTGGCGGTCTCAGGGCGACGCGAAAGTCCGTGACAGCCATGCCGAATACGACGATCAGGTGTTTCGCTGGGACGCCCCGCCCGCTGGCGGCCATCCGGGGCAGGCGCACAACTGCCGCTGCCATGCAGAGCCGATCACGCCAGGGTCGCGGACTGATGCAATTCTTGCAGAACTTGCCCTTCCGGTCGAGGCACCCGTGGACGCCATCTTGCGTCGCCTCGGTCTCCGCGCCATCGCGATCACACCACTTGGAACTGCCGCTCTGGCTGCTTTGGCCGCCAGCGGCGCCCTGCAGGAATTCACGCGTCTGGCCACCGGACGTCGGCTCCAACGTGCGGCGGAGATCCTTGGCGTCAATCCCGGAACGGCCGAAGGGCTCCTTGCGGCTATGGCCCACGAACTGGTGCAGGAAGCGGTCATCTCTGGTCTCGGGTCCAGTTTGCCGAAGTCGGTTGAGGCCGCGCAGATCGCAGGCCAGGCGGCCGCGCTTTACGAGATGTTGAACCCTGGCACCATCGTGCGTGTCGTCGAAGGGAATCCTGCCGCACAACTTGCCCTCGGAGACTTCGTGCAGCAAGGCTATAACGCATTCGCGGAAGGCCGGTTGCGGCTGCAGGACGGCACGATTGCCCAAGGTTGGGTCGAGGTTTTCCCGGAACTCACTGAGGGCGAGCGCCGGTTGGGTGAACTTCCTGGCTTCACGCCGGAACGCATCGACCAGTGGCTGGAAACCTATCCGGTCGAGACCCTTGGTCTGCCGAACCACACGGGCTCGCCCGCCGTCGAAGACCCGACCGGCAACATCGTTTCCACGCCGATTCCGGATGCGGCGGGTCCGAGCATTGTCGAGGCAAGTCGGAATGAGGCCTTCACCACCCCCGACGGGAATACGATTGGCGACCATGGCAGCAAGGGCGACGGGCTGGAGTACATCACAGGAAAAGGGCACACTGCCGAACAGATCGATGACATCATTGCCAATCCCCGCCCCGATCTCAGCGGCATCGTCGCCGGACGTGGTGACTATAGGGGTCATGACATGACCTTGCTGACTGGACAGGACGGGCACTGGGTACTCTTGGGTCCGGAAGGGCACGTCGTCGCCGTAAGCAATAGGAACCGTCCTCTTCGGGACAGAGAAAATGAACCTGACCCGATCATCAGGCCGTTGGAGTGAAAGTGAATATGCAAAATGAGTTTGACGAAATGCTGGACAAGCTCGAAACGGGGGCCTTCGTGTACGTCGAGCCTTCTAGCAAGATGCTTGAATTCAACGAATACATAGCATCTCGGGGCTATAGCGTAGCCAGACTGGAGGTTGTGCGGCTCGAGGGCCAAGGGCCAGGGCGTGCTTTCGAGTACGACTTCCTGGCGAACGAGACCCCAGGCTACGAAAGGCAATGGCAGATCTTTATCGATCCGAAGCGATCTGCCGCAAATATCCGCGACATCGTGCAGCGCGCGTTGAGCGAGGGCGGCGAGTACCGATATCTGGTATGGGCCGAGGTGCCACCGTCCGGAGAATGACCGGTATGGGAAAGAGTAAAGGAAAAGGTGGATGAGGGGGACCGCGTTGCACGAATAGCGCTTGGGCCGCATTTGCCCCTTTCCCCGGTTCGTTATGCGACACGTTCATAGGTCG
>NZ_JBXWQT010000031.1:0-71114 GCF_059612525.1 Ruegeria sp. SAZD013
AACGGCCCCTTCAAAAACCTCTTCGACCAACAGTTCAACAAACACAAACAAAAAGTCGCACAGTAATAGGGGGAGCTCAAGAACAGAGCGCAATGCTCTTTTCAGGCCAATAACTTCCTGATTGCCACGTGCCGTTGAACAGAGATTTTCCGCGCGTCGAGCAATATGCGCATGTTTGACGCGCATATAGCGTAGTGGTAAAATGGCGCAGTCTTGAGGGTAACCAAATGAATGCTCCATCTCGTAGACCGACAAATCTATCACTGGATGGCGATATACTGTCCGAGGCGCGGGATCTGAAGATCAACCTGTCCCGGGCAGCCGAAGACGGCATTCGGGCCGCAGTCGCCAGCGCAAAAGCTGAACGCTGGAAAGCCGAAAACAAGGCCGCACTTGAGAGTTCCAACGCGTATGTCGAGCATAATGGCTTACCGCTGGATACCTACCGACAGTTCTGATGCCAAAATACGACGTGTTCCCCAACCCGTCAGGTGACGGGTATCTTCTGGACATCCAGAGCGATCTGCTGAGCGGGTTGAACACACGCGTCGTCGTGCCCCTGCTTCCCGAAGCGACGGCGCCGATCCCAGCCACCCGGCTCAATCCCGTCTTTGATATCCAGGGCAAACCGTTTGTAATGGCGACCCAATTCATGGCTGCCGTTCCGGTGGGCATTCTAAAATCGCCAGTCGACAACCTTGATGATCACTTTGCGCAGATCGCCGCCGGCATCGACATGCTGATGCAGGGATTCTGACAAGCTTCTGGCCCTTGGAGAACCAAGAGCCAGGAACAAGTATGACAATGAAAATCAGTCGTACAGCACTGCCGCGATCTTCGGATCGTCGATGTTGGATGCGTCGTAGTAGTAGAACCCGGTATCAATCAGGGCAGGAACTTCTTCGCCCTTCATCGCAGCTACAGCAGCCTTGACGGTTTCATACCCGATGCCCACGGGATTCTGAGTGATTGCACCCGCCATCAACCCGCTTTTGATCGCATCTTTCTGGGCCTTACCGCTGTCATACCCGATGATGACCAGCCCCTCGGCCCCCAGTTCTTGCACCCCGTTCACCACACCGATGGCCGAGCCCTCGTTGGTGCCGAAGATGCCATTCAGATCGGGGTTCGCCGTCAGGATTGCTTTGGTCACCTCGGTCGATTTCAGGTGGTCACCCTGACCGTATTGAACCGTGACAACTTCGATGTCCGGGTATTTTTCAGCAATACGATTGACGAAGCCGTCACGCCGATCAATGCCTGTGCGGCTGGTCTGGTCATGCGCAACAACGGCCACTTTGCCTTTGCCGCCAATCATCTCGGCCATCTTGTCCGCAGCCAGCGCAGCCGCGGCCTGATTGTCTGTGGTTGCTGTAGAAACCGGAATGTCGCTGTCAACGCCACTGTCAAAGGCGATGATCGGAATGCCTTTTTCATCAGCTTGCTTCAACAGTGGAATGGCGGCCTGGCTGTCCAGAGCGGCAAAACCGATGGCCTTGGGGTTATTGGCCAAGGCCGCCGCCAGCATGTCGATCTGACGATCCACCATGGTTTCGTTGTCCGGGCCTTCAAAGGTGATCGTGACACCGTATTCCTCGGCGGCTTGTTCCGCACCCGACTTTACCGCCTGCCAGAACTGGTGCTGAAACCCTTTGGACACCAGCGGAATATATATGTCTTCCGCTGATGACATTGATGCAGGTATCGAAAGGCTGGCCGCACTCAGGGCCCCCAAAATGAAACGACGTGTTAGCATGTCTTCTCCTCCAGTTGGTCTTCGTTTCTAATTTTTGTGAATGTTCAACCTGTCTTCCTGCGCCGCGCCATATCGGCGTAAACGGCCAGAATGATGATCGCGCCGGTGACAACGGTCTGCCATTCCTGCGCGACGGACAGCACCCGCAAACCATTGGTCAGAACTGCCATGATCAGGGCACCGATCAGGGTGCCAAGGATCGTACCGCGCCCACCGGACAGGGACGTGCCCCCGATCACGACGGCAGCAATAGCTTCCAGCTCGTAGCCAAGCCCCAGCGCGGGCTGCGCCGAATTCAGACGCGACGCGATCAGGATTCCACCGATACCGCAGATCGCACCTGCCAAAGCGTAAATGCGCATCTTCCAAAGATCGGTATTCACCCCCGAAAGGCGCACCGCTTCTTCGTTCGATCCCAGCGCAAAGGTGTATCTGCCCAGAACCGTGCGCCCCAGAATGTACGAAGCTGCAATGGCAACAAGGAAAAGGATCAGCACGCCATTTGGGATCGGCAAAGCAGGGAAAACCTCTCCGATCAGCGACCCGCGCGAAATCTGGTCAAAACCCGGCGTGTCGTTGAAGTAGATGGGCCGCGTGCCCGAGATCACCAGCGACAACCCTTTTAGGATCAGCATCATACCTAGCGTGGCAATGAAGGGCGGGATTTTCATCTTGGCGACAAAGGTGCCCGAACACAGCCCGCAGAACGCACCCGCCGCAATCGCTGCCACAACCCCCAGCAACAGCGGCATTCCGAGATAGGTCAGCGCGACACCGGCAATGACGGCGCAGAACGTCATCAGAGTTCCCACGGACAGATCGATCCCGCCAGTTATGATGACCAGTGTTGCAGCAACCGCCAGCACCCCATTGACCGATGTCGCCTGCAAAATGGCGATCATGTTTGAGGTTTGCATGAAATTCGGCGACGCGATTGAAAACCCGATCAGCAAGGCAATCAAGCTGGCGAAGGCCAGCAGCTTTTGATAGGCGCCACTTTCGGAGAGACCCGCCAGCGGGCTTTTCTTTTCGATATCCGTTGCTGAGGTCATTACGCTGTTCCTGTTACCTGCATCGCTGCCACCCGCTGGGTCGCCAGATGCATGATATCTTCCTGAGTGGTGTCTTTGCCGCCCGGCAGAATGCCGGTCAGCCGGCCTTCACACATCACAGCGATGCGATGGCTTAGGCGCATGATCTCGGGCAGTTCCGACGAAATCACGATGATCGTCTTGCCCTGCCCGGCAAGTTCTTCCAGCAGCTTGTAGATTTCAGATTTTGCGCCCACGTCGATGCCACGCGTGGGTTCATCGAAAATCAGGATATCGCAATTCCGCAGCAGCCATTTGGCAATGACAACTTTCTGCTGATTGCCCCCGGACAGAAGACGCACCTCCTGCGTGTCCGAAGGCGTGCGAATACCCAGCTGCATTATGTAACTCTTGGCCGTCGTGCTGATTTCACTGTCGTTCAGAACACCGACACGTCCGGTGAACATATCCATCGACGCCAAGGCAACATTGTCACGAACGCTCATCCCAGTGGCGAGGCCGAAATGCTTGCGATCCTCGGAAAGATAGCCAATGCCCGCCTTGACGGCATCGGATGGCGTGCGGATCGAGACCACCTGCCCATGCACCCGGATTTCTCCGCTATCCTTGGGATCTGCCCCGAAGATTGCCCGCGCAACTTCGGTACGTCCGGCCCCCATCAGCCCGGCAAAGCCCAGGATTTCACCCTTCAGAACCGAGAAGCTGACATCGTGGATTTCGTGACCCCGACACAGCCCGGTCACTTCCAGCGAAACTTCGGCATCGCTCAGATCGGGGGGAACCAGCGGCTCTTCCTTGACTTCGCGACCCACCATCATCGCGATAATCTGGCTGATCGGCGTTGCTGCCGCGTCAACTGTGCCAACGTATTCTCCGTCGCGCATCACCGTGACCCGGTCAGCGATCTGCTTCAGCTCATCCATTTTGTGGCTGATATAGACAATGCCCACGCCTTCGGCCTTCAGACGGCGGATGATGACGAACAGCTCGGCAATTTCAGCATCGTTTAGGGCCGCGGTCGGTTCATCCATGATCAGAACCCTGGACCGGAAAGACAGGGCCTTGGCGATCTCGACCATCTGTTGTTTGGCGATGGTCAGACTGCCGACCTGCGCCCTGGGGTCGAGGTTTAGGTTCATGGACGCAAAAATCTCGGCTGTCTGTGCATTCAACTCGGCATCGTTCAGTCGGCCAAACCGTTTGCGAGGTTCGCGGCCAATAAAAATATTCTGTGCCACCGTCAGATCATTCATCAGGCTCAGTTCCTGATGGATGATACCGATACCCAAAGCCTGCGCCTCGCGTGGCGTGGTTGGGTTTGCATTACGCCCTTCGATTTGCAGTGTGCCGCCGTCGCGCTGATAGATCCCCGAGAGGATTTTCATCAGCGTGCTTTTGCCTGCACCGTTCTCGCCCATCAGCGCATGGACTTCACCGGGCACCAGATCGAACTGCACTGATTTCAGCGCATGGACTCCGGGAAAGTGTTTCTCGATCCCCGACATGTCGACCAGTTTTGTCATTTACCCTCCCAAACACCCCTCTCCCCAAGGGGTGGTGCGGCCTACATCACTGCGCCGATTTGCCAGGGGACAAATTCGACCCCACCAAAGCCAAGTTCTTCGCTTTTTGTTTGTTCACCCGATGCAACGCGGATCAGCATTTCGAACAGCTCTTCGCCTTTTGCCTGGATGCTCACGCCGTCTGTGACGATGTCCCCACAGTTCAGATCCATGTCTTCTGACATCCGGGCATACATTTCGGAATTGGTTGCCAGCTTGATGCAGGGCGTTGGTTGATAACCCGAAACCGAGCCTCGCCCTGTGGTAAACACGATCAGGTTCGCGCCTGATGCCACCTGCCCCGTGACCGAGCATGGGTCGAAACCGGGGCTGTCCATGAAAACAAACCCGGTCCTGTCGATTTTCTCGCCAAACTTGTAAACACCGCGCAAGGGCGCGGTTCCGCCTTTGGCGACAGCGCCCAGCGATTTCTCAAGAATGGTCGTCAACCCGCCGCGCTTGTTGCCGGGGCTAGGGTTGTTGTTCATCTCACCACCGTTGCGGTGAGTATACCCCTCCCACCAGCGAATGCGTTCTATCAGCTTTTCCCCGACTTCAACGGTCTCGGCCCGCCGGGTCAAAAGGTGTTCTGCACCGTAGATTTCCGAGGTTTCGGACAAGATCGTCGTACCGCCATGCCGCACCAGCAAATCCGAGGCATAACCCAAAGCGGGATTGGCGGTGATCCCGGAATAGCCATCCGACCCGCCGCATTGCATTCCAACCGTTATCGCACTGATCGGCGCAGGTTCGCGTTCGGCCTTGTTCGCGAGTTCGGCAATCCCGCGCAGTTCGTTCAATCCACGTTCAATGGTACGGCGCGTACCGCCCTCACTCTGAATGGTCATGTAACGCAGCACGCCATCAGGACGGATCGGACGACCCCCAACCAGATCGGCTACCTGCATCACCTCGCACCCCAAACCGATCAGAAGGATACCGGCGAAATTCGGGTGCTGGGCATATCCAGCCAATGTCCGGAACAGTGTGGCATAGCCTTCATCTTTTCCCGACATCCCGCATCCGGTGCCATGAACGATCGGGACGATACCGTCCACATTCGGGTACGCGTCCAACAAGCCCCGTTTCTCGGTGGCTTCGGCTATGAACCTCGCCACGGAGCCAGAGCAATTCACCGTTGTCAAAATGCCGATGTAGTTGCGCGTGCCGACCTTGCCATCGGCGCGGTGGAAGCCCTGGAAGATACGGGAGCCTGAAATCTCGGGCAGCGGCGTGTTCGCGCTTGCATATGCGTAGTCCTGCTGATGCGTCCCCATACCCAGATTATGGACATGAACATGCTCGCCTGCGGCGATATCCGCTTTGGCCTGACCTATGATCTGTCCATAGCGGATCACATTCTCACCTGCCGCAATCGGGGCGGTGGCGATCTTGTGCCCGCGTGCGATTTCCGTGGGAAGCTGCACCGATAACCCATCCGGTTGCGCGCCGGCTTTCAGGTCGCGCAACGCGATGATCACGTTGTCATCCGGGTTCAGCCGGATTGTGTCACGGGCGGGGCCGCCCTGGGCTTTGATCTCTGAAACTGGGTGCATGGATTCCCCGCTTGTTCGCCACAGAGCTACGGGGATAATCCTCTCTTGTCAACTAACATGTTAGTATGATAGTTCAGATTTATGAACCACCCATACGACATTGACGCCACCCGCCTGCCCGACATTTCAACATTTGAGGGGTCGCTCGCGCAGCGCGTTTACCAATCCATCAAACAGGCGATCCTGGCATTGGATTTCCCCCCCGGCGCTAACCTTCGGAAGGCGCCGATCTGCGCGCAATTGGGTGTGTCCCGCGCACCTGTCGCGGACGCCATCACCAGGCTTTCCGCCGAAGGGCTGGTGGATGTGGTGCCGCAATCGGGTACACGTGTGTCCTATTTCTCGATGGAGGAAATTCGCGAAGGCGCCTTTCTGCGAGAGGCCCTGGAGCTGGCAACAGTGGCCAAGGTTGCGCGTGACCTGACCGAAGATCAGCGCAAAAAGCTGAGCCGCAATGTGCGCCTGCAAGAGCTGTTGATCGAAGATGAAGACATTGCCGGGTTTTACCACGCAGATGAGGAATTCCACGCCCTGTTGATGGCGTTCACCGGGATGCTTCGCCTGCCGGATGTGGCACAGACCGTGTCGCTACAGGTCAGCCGCGCACGGATGTTGCTGTTGCCGACACCCGGCCGCATTGCGGAAACACTGTCCGAACACCGGGCGATATTCGATGCCATCAGTGCCCATGACGAACGTGCGGCACAAGACGCCATGCGCCATCACCTTGGGCAACTGATGCCTCGGATCGAACGGCTGCAACAGGAAAGACCGCAGCTGTTTAACTTAACGCCCCAAACCACCCGAGAGGCAGGATGACCGTTTCGCAAACCGCTCTTCTGAACAACAAAACGTCCCGGCCCGTGCCGCTGACCCGCATGGGGTTTGGCGGCGCACCTTTGGGCAATCTTTATCGCAAGGTCTCGGATGCTGATGCGCAAGCTGCGCTCCAATCCGCATTTGACGCAGGCATCCGGTTTTTCGACACCGCGCCGCAATACGGGTTGGGCCGGTCCGAGTATCGCTTTGGCGAAGCGATCAGGCGGTTTGGACGTGAGAACATCCAGCTATCGACCAAAATTGGTCGTCTGCTGCTGGATTGCGAACCACATGAGGTGACGCCCGAAGCGTTTGTGGACGTTCCGCAGAAACGCATTGTGTTCGACTATACCTATGACGGCGTCATGCGGTCATATGAGGCAAGCCGGGACCGGATCGGTGTTGCCAATGCAGACATTCTTCTGGTGCATGACGTCTGCGCTTTCAGTCAGGGCAGTCAGGAAATGTCAGACGCCAAAGTGCGCGAGTTGTTCGATGACGGCGGTTACAAGGCGCTGGTTGAACTGCGAGACGCAGGCGAGATCGCCGCGATTGGCGCGGGCGTGAACGAATGGCAGGTTTGCGAGAAACTGCTGGGTCTTGGCGATTTCGACGGGTTTCTTCTGGCGGGTCGGTATACGCTTTTGGAGCAGGAAGCCTTGAACAGTTTTCTGCCGCTTTGCGAGAAACGCGATGTGGGCATCATTCTGGGCGGGCCGTATAATTCGGGCATCCTCGCCACCGGAGCGGTGTCAGGGGCCAAGTATAACTATTCCGATGCGCCTGAGGATATTCTTGAACGGGTGCGCAGGATCGAGACCGTCTGTGCGGCCCATGACACACCACTGATCGCAGCCGCGCTGCAATTTGTTCTGGGACACCCCGCCGTGAAAACGGTTGTTCCGGGCGCTGTTAACGCGGCCGAGGTTCAAGCCAATGTCGCCCTGCTGGAACGCTCCATCCCCGCCCAGCTTTGGTCAGACCTGCATACCGAAGGCCTGATCCGGTCAGATGCCCCCTTGCCCAAGGAACCTGTCAATGCTGCGTAATCTCGACCCGCTGCTGTCTCCTGAATTGCTGTACGCCCTGCGCGCCATGGGCCATGGCGATGACATCGTTATTGCAGATGCCAATTTCCCGGGCTCAAGCCTTGGGCCCGACTGCATCCGTGCAGACGGTTCAACGGCAAGCGACCTGCTTGGCGCCGTGTTGTCTGTCATGCCGCTGGATACATTCGTGCCCGACCCCGCACTGACCATGCAGGTTGTCGGTGATCCCGAAGTCGTGCCCGAGGCCGTCGCGGATTTCCAGAAGATCATCAACGCGCGGGCTGACAACCCCGCGCAAATTCAGGGTCTGGACCGGTTCGCCTTCTACCAACGCGCGGCATCCGCATTTGCCATCATTCAGACCGGCGAACGCAGGCTCTACGGCAACATCATCCTGAAGAAGGGCGTGATCGCATGAAGATCGACGCCCATCAGCATTTTTGGGCGCTGTCGCGTGGTGACTATGGGTGGCTGACACCCAACCTGGGCCAGATTTACCGGGACTTCGGGCCAGATGACCTTGCGCCATTGTTGCAAGCACAGGGCATCGACGGGACAATTCTGGTTCAGGCCGCGCCGACCGTCGCCGAGACGGAGTACCTGTCGTCACTGGCCGACAAGACACCTTTTATCAAAGGTGTGGTTGGCTGGGTCGATTTTGACGCCCCTGATGCGCGTGCACAAATCACCAGACTTGCCGCTCATCCCGCTTTGGTTGGATTGCGGCCGATGATTCAGGACATCGCTGATCCGAACTGGATGCTCGGCGCGGCACTGACGCCTGCCTTTGAGGCCATCCAGTCAAACGATCTGACTTTTGATGCCCTCACCCTACCCCGACACCTAGGCCCGTTACGTCAACTTGTGGCGCGGCACCCAAACATGCGGGTTGTGATTGACCATGGCTCAAAACCTCTGATCCGGGAGGGTGTACTTGACGGGTGGGCCGAAGACATGGCCGCCATCGCGCGGGACACCAACGCGTTCTGCAAACTGTCCGGTCTTGTCACCGAAGCTGCGCCTGACTGGACGGTTCGGGACCTGTACCCCTATGTAGATCACCTACTGAACACGTTCGGACCATCGCGGTTGATCTGGGGCAGCGACTGGCCGGTCTGCACACTGGCCAGCAGCTATGAACGCTGGATCGATGCAACCGCTGAACTGCTAAGCGCACTTTCCTCCGATGACTGCGAAACCATCCTCGGAGGGAATGCGGCAAAGGCCTATCACATCAGGATTTGACGGTGCTGCACCGGACTCCAAACACGCGACGCACCGTTTTGCGCCCGCTTATCCTGCCCAGTGTTTTCCCTGAGGCGCGAACAGAAGGGCAGTTATCCCCACCACACCACCCGGTTTCGGGAAAATCATGAGGACCAGAATGACATCGCATCAGCCTTCTGACCGACTAAAAGGCAAAACCGCATTCATCAGCGCCGCTGGACAGGGCATCGGACGTGCCACGGCCGAACTGTTCGCAGCCGAAGGCGCGCATGTCTTTGCCAGCGACATCAACGAAACCAACTTGGCCGGGCTTTCGGAGATCGACGGGATCTCTCCGATCCATCTCGACGTGACAGATGCGCATGCCGTGAAACGTGCCGTGGCTGAATTGCCACCGTTGGATATCCTGTTCAATTGCGCTGGATACGTGGCAAACGGCACCATTCTTGAGTGCGAAGAGGACGACTGGGATTTCAGTTTCGATCTTAATGTGAAGGCCATGTATCGCCTGATCCGTCTGACCCTGCCCGCGATGTTGAAAAACGGCGGGGGGTCGATCATCAATATGTCCTCGGTCGCCTCGTCGATGAAGGGCGTTCCAAACCGGTTTGTATATTGCGCATCAAAGGCTGCCGTAATTGGCCTGACCAAGTCGATCGCCGCCGATTTCGTCACGCAGGGCATTCGGTGCAACGCCATCTGTCCCGGCACTGTCGACAGCCCCAGCCTGCACGAGCGTTTGCGGGCGACGGGCGACTACGAAAAGGCGATGACGGATTTCATCGCCCGCCAGCCAATGGGGCGCATTGGAACCGCGGACGAGATTGCCGATCTGGCGCTCTACCTTGCGAGCGACAGCAGTGCATTTACCACTGGTCAGCCCTTTGCCATTGATGGCGGATGGGCGATTTAAGCTGAAAGGGATCACAATATGAAACTACTGCGGTTTGGCGCCTTGGGTGCTGAAAAGCCCGGGCTGCTGCACGACGATGGCACAATTCGCGACCTGTCAGGCGTCATCGACGATATTTCGGGCGACGTTCTCAGCGACGAAGGGTTGGCGCGACTGCGCGCGCTGAATGCACAAGATTTGCCGATGGTTGAAGGCAACACCCGTTTAGGGGCGTGTGTCGGCCATGTGGGCAAGTTCATTTGTATCGGCCTGAACTATGCCGACCACGCGGCAGAAAGCGGTATGGAATTGCCGCAGGAACCTGTGATCTTTTTCAAGGCGACATCGGCCATTATCGGGCCGAACGACACGGTGGAAATCCCGCGCGGGTCCGTCAAGACCGACTGGGAGGTCGAGTTGGGCGTGGTGATCGGCAAGGAAACAAAATACATCTCCGAGGCCGAAGCGATGGATCACGTCGCTGGCTATTGCGTGGTCAATGACCTGTCGGAACGTGATTTTCAGCTTCACCGCTCGGGGCAGTGGGTCAAGGGCAAGTCGGCAGATACATTCGGCCCCATCGGTCCCTGGCTGGTGACGCGGGACGAGGTTGCAGACCCACAGAACCTGCCGATGTATCTTGAGGTCAACGGCCACCGTTATCAGGACGGCTCGACCCGGACGATGCATTTCGGGGTGGCAACTGTGATCTCACACCTGTCGCAATTCATGTCTTTGCAGCCGGGCGATGTGATCTCGACCGGAACTCCGCCGGGTGTGGGCATGGGGCAAAACCCGCAAGTCTATCTGAAACCCGGCGACACGATGGAACTGGGCATCGAAGGCCTGGGTGTTCAAAAACAGAATGTGATCGCGGGATAATCGGGCACTACCAGATATCAGCCCGAACACGATATCAGGCGAGGTTTCCCTCGCCTGAATTTTTTTTGACTTAGGCTACCAGATCGAACCGGTCGTTGTTCATGATCTTAGTCCAGGCCGCTACGAAGTCGCGCACGAACTTCTGGGCATTATCGTCCTGGGCATAGACCTCGGCGTAGCCACGCAGGATCGAGTTCGAGCCGAAGACCAGATCCGCGCTGGTTGCGGTGAACCTGACCTCGCCCGAGGCGCGATCACGCAGCTCATAGGTGCCGCCGTCAACCGGGTGCCAACTAAGCGACATATCCGTCAGATTGACGAAGAAGTCGGTGGTCAACTGACCCACGCGATCCGTGAAGACCCCATGCTCTGTTCCACCGTGATTGGCACCCAGCACACGCAGGCCACCAACCAGAACCGTCATCTCGGCTGCGGTCAGACCCAGCAGTTGCGCGCGGTCCAGCATCATCGCCTCGGGGGATACCGCGTATTCCTTCAGCTGCCAGTTTCTAAACCCGTCCGCCAGCGGCTCCAGCACCGAGAAGCTGACGGCATCGGTCTGCTCGTCCGTTGCGTCGCCGCGACCAGCCGAGAACGGAACCGTCATGTCAAAACCTGCGGCTTTGATCGACTGTTCCAGACCGACGTTGCCCGCCAGAACGATCACGTCTGCAATCGAGGCCCCGGTTTCCGCTGCAATCGGCTCCAGCACGCCCAGCACTTTTGCCAGACGCTCGGGCTCATTCCCTGCCCAGTCTTTCTGTGGCGCCAGACGGATACGTGCACCGTTTGCGCCGCCGCGTTTGTCCGAGCCACGGAAGGTGCGGGCGCTGTCCCATGCTGTGGTGATCATCTCGACCGTGGTCAGACCGCTGTCGGCGATCTTTGCCTTGACGGCACCGACGTCATACGCGGTCGAACCGGCAGGGACCGGGTCCTGCCAGATCAGCTCTTCTGACGGGACGTTTGGGCCATAGTAGTTGACGCGTGGCCCCATATCGCGGTGGGTCAGCTTGAACCAAGCGCGGGCAAAGGTGTCAGCAAAGTAATCCGGGTCAGCCATGAACTTCTGACAGATCGCGTTGTAAATCGGATCGATCTTCATTGCCATGTCCGCATCGGTCATGACCGGCATTCGCCGAACCGAAGGGTCGGTCGGGTCGACCGGCTTTTCATCTTCCGGCATGTCGATAGGCTGCCACTGTTGTGCACCCGCGGGCGATTTACCCAATTCCCACTCATATCCGAACAGGTAATCGAAAAAGCCCATGTCGAATTTGGTCGGGTTTTTTGTCCACGCACCCTCGATACCAGAGGTGAATGCGTTGGTTGCCTTGCCGTTCTGATCGGGGTTGTTCCAACCCAGGCCCTGACCGGAGACCGGGCAGGCTTCGGGCTCGGCACCGATATGATCGCCTGCCATCGCACCATGGGCTTTGCCGACTGTGTGACCACCGCAGGTCAGCGCCGCCGTCTCTTCGTCATTCATCGCCATGCGGGCAAAGGTTTCGCGGATGTGCAGCGCTGTTTTCGCCGGGTCCGGATTACCGTTCACACCTTCGGGGTTCACATAGATCAGGCCCATGTGCACCGCGCCCAGCGGGTTTTCCAGCGTGCCGGGGGTTTCCAGATCGCCATAGCGGTTCTCGGACGGAGCCAGCCACTGGTTTTCCGAACCCCAGTAGACGTCTTTTTCCGGGCCCCAGATATCTTCGCGGCCAAAGCCAAAGCCAAAGGTCTTCAGACCCATGGCTTCGTAGGCAACCGTTCCCGACAGAACAATCAGGTCTGCCCAGGACAGCGCATTGCCGTATTTCTTTTTCACCGGCCAGAGCAGACGGCGCGCTTTATCAAGGCTGGCATTATCCGGCCATGAGTTCAGCGGTGCAAAACGGATGTTGCCCGAGCCTGCGCCACCACGACCATCCCCCAGACGGTACGACCCGGCAGAGTGCCACGCCAGTCGGATCATCAGGCCGCCATAGTGGCCCCAATCGGCCGGCCACCAGTCCTGACTGTCGGTCAGCAACGCTTCGACGTCAGCACGAACAGCGTTGAAATCCAGCCCTTTGACTGCCTCGCGGTGGTTGTAATCCGCGTCCATCGGGTTGGTGCGGGTGTCGTGCTGGCTCAGAATGTCCAGGTTCAGCGCATCCGGCCACCATTTGGTGACAGAGTTGCCCGTGCCCGTGTTCCCGCCATGCAAGACTGGGCAGCCGCCGGATTGGTGATTGTGGGGATTACCGTCCATTGTAAATCTCCTGAGTATTTACCGAGGGGTTCAGATGTCTTGACTCGTACCTTACGGTTTCGATAATTGGAAATTTGTAATTACTATCATTGCGATTAATTTTTCCTATGAAGTCACTCACACTTAAACACCTGCGCTACTTCGAAGCGCTTGCCACCCACGGCCACTTTGGCAAGGCGGCGGCAGCCAGCGCGATATCGCAACCCGCGCTTTCCATACAAATCAAGGAGCTGGAGGCCATAATGGGTGGCCCCTTGGTCGAACGCGCAGCACGCGAAACCCGCCTGACCGCGCTTGGCGAAGATGTCCTAAAACATGGCCGCGAAATCCTGACGCGGGTCGAAGATTTGGGGAATCTTGTGCAATCTTCCGCTGGTCCCTTGTCGGGTCGCATCAGAATCGGGGTCATCCCCACGGTCGCGCCTTATTTGCTGCCATCAATCATTAAGGCACTGTCGCAACGATTCCCGCAGCTGACGATCGAACCCAAAGAGACCATCACCCAAACCCTGATCGGCGAAATTTTGGACTCCAGACTGGATTTTGCCGTTGTCGCTTTGCCGGTCTCGGAACCTAGCCTTCGGGAATTTTCGTTGTTTAACGAAGACTTTCTGCTGGTTCGCCCGGCGCGGGACGCCGGGTTGCCAATGCCAAGTTCGTCACAGCTCAGAACCATGCGGCTGCTGTTGCTGGAAGAAGGGCATTGTTTCAGGGATCAGGCGCTTTCATTCTGTTCGATCCGCAATATCGAACCGCAACACATTATGGAGGGCAGCTCTCTGTCCACATTGGTGCAGATGGTCGGGGCGGGCATCGGTGTGACGCTGATACCGGAAATGGCCGTGGGGCTGGAAACCCGGTCTGCCGACGTGTCCATCGCCCGCTTTCAGGATACTCCACCAACCCGGACCATCGGCCTGATCTGGCGAAAGACCAACCCGCTGGGCGAAAACCTCCTGAAAATTGGCGCAATTATTCGCAAAACCGCCGAAGAAAACGCTGGAGGCATGGGGCAAATGAAACCGGAACCAAACGGATGATCACTAACCGCTTTAGTGATTTGCGTGGCAATTACCCAGAAAACACATCATAAGCCTTCAACGCTTTGGCGCTGTAGGCATAAGACGGCCCGCCACCCATATAGGTCGCCATCGCCAATGCCTCGCACATCTCGTCTCGGGTGGCACCCAGCCGGACAAGGGAACGCACGTGAAATCCGATGCAGCTGTCGCAGCGGGTCGCAATGGCGATGCCAAGGGCCATGAATTCCTTGGTTTTCTCACTCAGCGCGCCATCGGTCTTGGCGGCCTTGCCCATGATGCCAAAGCCGCGCACGGTTTCGGGCACCTCCTTCGAAAAAGTTCCGATATTGGCCTCGGTCTCGGCCATGAAAGCTTTCCAGTCCATATCCAGTCTCCTTAACCGCGCTCGTCCGCGCCCATGCGACGCTCCAGCCAGCGCACACCGGCACTGATGATCAGAACCAGGATCAGGTATTCAAAGATCAACAGGGTATAGATTTCCAACGGGCGGTATTCCGTGACCACCAGCTCATTCGCGCGCCGGGTCAGTTCCTGCATCCCGATAACGCTGGCGAATGCGCTCATCTTGACGATGTAGATGAACTGGTTTGCCAAGGGCGGCAGAATGCGCCGGATTGCCTGCGGCAGGATCACATAGCGCATGGTCTGCATATAGTTCAGCCCGATGGTCTGCGCCGCTTCGCTCTGACCACGCGCAATGGATTGAATTCCTGCGCGGTAAATCTCGGCAGTGAAGGCGCTGTCAGAAATCGCCAATGTGATGATCGCACCCCAAAAGGGATCGATGGGGACGTTCATGCCCATCGACTTGAACACAATGGGCAATCCGTAAAAGACCCAGAACAGCATCGGCAGCAGGGGAATGGCGCGAATGAATTCAACGTAAACACGGTTGACCAGCCGCCAGCCGCGTTTCTCGGACAATCCCGGCAGGGCCACCATCAGCCCCAGTACGATCGACAACACGGCCGCGATCAGTGAAATCTGGATCGTTGCCCCCATCCCTGAGATCAGGAATTTTACATTGATCCAACCCGATGCTGTGGTCGGGTTGATCACATACCAACCCCAGGTCTGGGACGACGAACAGCCTGTGAGCATCAGCAGGGGCATTATCATAAAGAGTTTTTTCATCTGCCCCTCTTAGTGCTGTAGTATCTGAGACAGGAATTTGCGACACCGATCAGACTGAGGGTTGGTGAAGAAATGTTCCGGCTTGCCTTCTTCGACGATCTCACCAGCATCCATGAAGATCATCTTGTCAGCCACTTTGCGGGCAAACCCCATCTCGTGGGTCACGACCACCATGGTCATGCCCTCATTCGCCAGTTCCACCATAACTTCCAACACTTCCGAGATCATCTCGGGGTCCAGCGCCGACGTGGGTTCATCAAACAACAGCACGCGTGGCTCCATGCACAGGGACCGCGCGATGGCCACGCGCTGTTGCTGACCACCGGACAACTGCATGGGCTTTTTGTCCGCCTGATCGGGAATATGTACCCGATCCAGATAATGGCGCGCTTTTTCTTCCGCGTCCTTCCGGCTCAGGCCGCGCGCTTTGATCGGGCCCAGAGTTAGGTTCTCCAAAACGGTCAAATGTGGAAACAGATTGAATTGCTGGAAAACCATCCCGACTTCTGACCGAATGGTTGCCGCAGATTTTGCATCATCCGTCAGCTCAATCCCGTCTACACGAATGGTACCTTTCTGGTGCTTTTCCAACTGGTTGATACATCTCACAACGGTCGATTTTCCTGACCCGGAAGGTCCGCAAATTACCACCTTTTCGCCGCTGTTAACTGTCAGATTGATGTCCTTGAGAACGTGAAAGGTATCAAACCACTTATTCACATCCACAAGTTCGATTGCGGCGTCTGGCATAAGCTGAATTGCCCCTATTTTAGCCTCAGTATAAAATTTTCTTGAGGTTATCTTTCCCTTTAGACTTAAATCAATGAAGAATACGATCACAAGATCGTAACGCCACCAACGGGAGATACCTATGAGCGTTTTTTGGAAAGCCGCGGCGGCTGCCGTGTTGGGGCTTGTATTGTCAGGTTCCGCACAGGCGCAATCTGCGCTGAACGAGATTCTGGATTCCGGCGTGCTCAAGGTTGGCACCACAGGTGACTGGAACCCTATGACACTGCGCGACCCGGCAACCAACAGCTACAAAGGGTACGACATCGACATCATGAATGCACTGGCCGCCGATCTTGGGGTTGAGGTAGAATTTGTCCCCACCGACTGGAAAACACTGGTGAATGGTGTGGTCGCGGGCAAGTACCACCTGACCGGGTCGGCATCGATTTCACCACCGCGCATGAAAGTTGCGGGTTTTTCAGACAGCTATATCTCGGTGGAACTCTTCCCCTACACCACCAAGGACAAGGTCGAAAAATTCGACGGATATGACTCGATCAATCAACCCGGAGTTAAGGTCGCGACGACTTTGGGCACCACGTTTGAAAAACGGGTCCGCGAGTGGTTCCCTAACGCCGAGATCAAGGTGGTCGAGGCCCCAGCCCGCGGTTTTCAGGAAGTTATCGCCGGTCGTGCTGATGTGTTCATCACGTCGAACATCGAAGGATCGACACTAGAGGAGAAGTTTCCAGTAGAGCGCGTGAAAAACGCCGGCCCCCGGTCACCTTCGCCGATTGCAATGATCCTGCCACAAGGCGACCAGATCTGGATAAATTATGTAAACAACTGGATCGAAGTGAAAAAAGCGGAAGGCTTCTTTGAAGCAAACCGCGAGAAATGGGGGCTCTGACGCCTTCAAGGACGTGCGGATTTTCTAACGCCCGGTCCTAAGGCCCGGGCGTTTTCGCTGGCCATCTGGTTTTTCAGAAAAGAGGATGCAGACACGCGACCTGATGAATTTCATCATCCAGTTCAGGCAATGTTTGCCTGCACTGTTCAGTCGCGAGCCAGCATCGTTGCGCAAATGCGCACCCTTTCGGGATGTTCATGGGTGACGGCAACTCGCCTTCCAGCTTGATCCGCTCTTTCCGGGCATCCGGGTCGGCACGGGGCGTCGTGGAGAGCAACGCCTTGGAGTACGGATGTCGGGGAGCAGCGAACAGCTTCTCTTTCGGACCTTTTTCGACCGCGCGCCCCAGATACATGACAATCACGTCGTCGGCGAAATGCCGGACAACCGACAAGTCATGTGAAATGAACAGGTAGGCCAAGTTCAGCCGTTCCTGAAGATCGACCAGCAAGTTCAGGATCTGCGATTGAATCGACACATCCAGTGCCGAGACAGGTTCATCCAGAACCAGCACCTTTGGGTCCAGCATAAGCGCCCGCGCAATGGCGATCCGCTGGCGCTGCCCACCCGAGAACATATGCGGATAGCGGTCATAATGTTCCGGGCGCAGGCCCACCATCTCGATCATCTTGCGTGCCTGCATTTCACGGTCGGCGGCCGTCATCTGAGGCCGGTTGATGATCAGCGGTTCCTGCAGGATCTGGCCGATGCGCTGACGCGGATTCAACGAGCTATAGGGATCCTGAAAGACGATCTGCACCGTCTCTCGCATCTTGCTCCATTGCGAAGGGGTAATTTCGACCCCGTTTATCGTCAGGCTGCCCGAGGTTGGTTCTTCGATCATTGTGATCAGTCTGGCCAGCGTAGACTTGCCACAGCCTGACTCTCCGACAATGGCCAATGTTTTTCCCGGTTGCAGGTCGAAATCCACCCCCGACAGCGCCTTTACGGTTGCGGGTTTGGACAGCAACCCGCCTTTGACCGTGTAAAACCGGGCCAGGGCGTTGGCCTGAACGATAGGTGTGGTCATACCAGCTCTCCGGCGGCAATCTTTTCAACATGGTGACAGCGCGCCTTGCCAAATGCCTCGGCATGAGGGGTCGGCGGGGTCTGAGCGCAGGTCGCATCGGCAAAGCGGCACCGTGGGCTGAAAAGGCATCCTTTTGGCCGGTCGAATTGCCCAGGTACAACACCTGGAATCGTCGGCAGAATCTTGGACGTTGCCCGCTCCGGCAAAGCACTTAGCAGGGCCGTGGTATAGGGATGACGCGGCGTTCGAAACAAATCCCTGACAGGCTGTTCTTCAACCTTTTGCCCGGCATATTGCACCTGAACCCGCTCGGCGGTTTCCGCCACGACACCCATGTCATGGGTGATCAGAACCAGACCCATGCCATGCTCATTACGCAACCGGATCAACAGATCCAGAATCTGCGCCTGAATGGTCACGTCCAGCGCCGTGGTCGGTTCATCGGCGATCAGCAGCTTGGGGTTGCAGGCAATGGCCATCGCGATCACAACCCGTTGGTTCATGCCCCCTGACATTTGATGCGGAAAGGAATTCAGGCGGCTTTCAGGCGCGGGAATGCCAACCTGATCGAACAATTCGACCGCACGCTCGTGACGCTCTTTTCGGTTCAGGCCAAGGTGGATGCGCAATGCCTCTTTGATCTGAAACCCGACAGTAAAACAGGGGTTCAGCGAGGACATCGGTTCCTGAAAGATCATCGCCATGTCCTTACCAATGATCTTGCGCCGTTCGCGGGCCGAGATACCGGACAGGTCACGGCCCTCAAAGCTCATCTCATCGGCGGTGATCGTGGCGGTCCAGGGCAGCAAGCCCATCAGTGCCAGCATCGACACGGACTTGCCCGAACCGCTTTCGCCGACGATGGCCAGCAATTCGCCTTTGTCGACCGACAGGTCAACACCGTCCACGGCGCGGAAACTACCCGAAGATGTGGCGAACTCGACAGTCAGATTACGGATCTGCAAAAGGCTCATGCGATCAGCTCCGTTTCAGTTTCGGGTCCAGCGCATCCCGCAACCCGTCACCCATCAGATTGATGGCAAGCACGGTGACCAGAATCGCGAGACCGGGGAAGGTTACAACCCACCATGCGCGCAGGATGAACTCGCGCGCTTCAGCCAGCATGGTGCCCCATTCTGGTGTGGGGGGCTGCGCGCCCATGCCCAGAAACCCAAGGGCCGCCGCGTCCAGAATGGCAGTCGAAAAAGACAGGGCCGCCTGAACGATGATTGGCGCCAGACAGTTGGGCAATACCGTGATGAACATCAGCCGCGACTTGCCAGCACCGGCCACACGAGCCGAGGTCACATAGTCTTTCTGCCGTTCCGCCAGAACCGACGCGCGGGTCAGGCGCACGTAATGCGGTTGAAACACGATGGCGATAGCAATCATCGCATTGGTCAGTGATGGGCCCAGAATGGCGACCAGAACAAGGGCGAGCAGCAGAGACGGGAAAGCCAGGACGATGTCCATCACCCGCATAATCAACGTATCAACCCATTTGGGCGCAAAACCCGACAGAAGGCCGACCATTACGCCGCCCGTTACGGCAACACAGACCACAACGATCCCCACAAAGAAGGAATAGCGTGAACCCATGATCAGCCGCGACAGCATATCCCTGCCCAATGGATCGGTGCCCAACGGGAAGGCCCAGCTTCCGCCTTCCTGCCAGGCAGGGGGTTGCAGGATATGGTCCCGGAACTGTTCGGTCGGATCATAGGGGGCCAACAAAGGGGCAAAGGCCGCACAGAACACAAAGGCGGCAAAAACCCACAACCCGATCACGGCACCGCGGTTTTCGCTGAAATAGTACCAGAACTCTCGCAGTGCGCTGGGACGATTTTCGGCCATTGGTTGGTTCGACGAAAGCTCGGTCATCATCGTCTCCGGATTTTGGGGTTGATGATGCCGTACAAAACATCGACCAGCAGGTTCACCAGCATCACGATCACCGCGATCATCAGCAAACCCCCTTGCACCACCGGGTAATCCCTGCGGAAAATACTGTCGACCATCCACTTGCCGATGCCCGGCCAGCTGAAGATGGTTTCAGTAAGAATTGCCCCCGCCAGCAACGTACCAACCGACAACCCGATCACCGTGACAACCGGTATCAGCGCGTTACGTAGCGCATGCAGCCCGTTTACCCGGGTCGGCGACAACCCTTTGGCACGTGCGGTGCGGATGTAATCCTCGCCCAGAACCTCCAGCATCGCCGACCGGGTCTGACGCGCGATCACTGCCAGCGGAATAGTACCCAGCACAATCGTCGGAAGGATCAGATGACGAACGGCCGACCCGAATGCGCCTTCCTGCCCGGACAAAAGACTGTCGATCAGCATAAAGCCAGTGACACTTGGGAAGTAATAAAGCAGGTCGATCCGGCCGGACACCGGTGTCCAGCCAAGATTGCCCGAAAACACGATGATCAGCAGCAGCGCCCACCAGAAGATGGGCATCGAATATCCGACCAATGCCGAAGACATCAGTGCCCTGTCAAAAAACTTCCCCCGGTTTACCGCCGCAATCACACCGGCAGGCAGACCCAATGCGATGGCGAAGATCATGGCGCAGAGCGAAAGTTCCATTGTCGCGGGGAACAGCGAAAAGAACTCCTCCCAGACCGGTTTTTTTGTGACAAAGCTTTCGCCGAGATCGCCCTGCAAAACTCCGGCAAGGTATTCCCAGTATTGCTGCAACACCGGTTTGTCGAAACCCAGCTTTTCTACCATTTCCTGGTAGCGTTCTTCAGTCATGCCGCGCTCGCCGGCCATGACGATGATCGGATCACCCGGTAGCACCCGGATAAACATGAATGAAATCAACGTCACGCCCAGAAAGGTCGGGACGAACAGGCCAATGCGGGTGAGTAAGTAACCAAACATCAGCGACCTATGATTGTAAGCTCTTTGGGGAAATGGGTCAGCGACCGGCAGCCATCCTCAGTGACAAGCACATCATCTTCGATGCGAACGCCAAAACTTTCGAGCGCATACAGACCTGGTTCATTCGTCCAGACCATACCCGGCAGGATTTTCTGATGATTCCCACGCATGATATAAGGTGCCTCATGCACATCCCGACCCAACCCGTGACCCGTTTTGGTGCGAATACGATCCGCAAATGGCGAGGCCTCGAGCACGCTTATGACCGCATCGTCTATGTCATGGGCCGCTACACCAGGGCGGCAGGCTTCGAACCCGGCTTTGTTGGCGCGCAGAACGGTGTCGTAGACTTCCCTGCCCTCGTCCGACACGTCCTGAACAAAGAAGGTTCGCGTAATGTCGGCGGCGAAACCATCTTTGCGGGCACCGAAATCGAACAGTAACGCGTCGCCTGCCCTGATCTGGTAGTCGTTGCGCGCTTTCCCATGCGGCCGTGCCGAATTGTCGCCAGCCGCTACGATGGGTGAAAACGCCAGTGACTCGGCCCCTTCTGCAAACAGCGCCTGTATCAGGGCTTGCTCGATCTGTTTTTCGGTCTGGCCGACACGCACATCTGCAATCACACGACCCAGAGCACGTTCCGAGATATCGATGGCCGCCTGCATCGCAGCAATGTCTTCATCGGTCTTGATTATGCGCAGGCCCGAGATTTCGCGTTCACCGTCGACGATCCGTAAGCCCGGCAAAGCACGGGTGAACGCCGCAGAGACGAAAACCCGCATCACCTGACCTTCCACCGCAAGCGAGCGGATCGGCATTTGTGCGGCCAATGCGGTAAACGCATCGTCATAACCGGTCTGATCGCGCCAATCGAAAACAGCGCCCTCGAATCCGACAAGATCCCATGAGGCCAGTTCCAGATTGGGCACAATCGCTGCGGCCTGTCCCTCAGGCGGGACAACAACCACGAAGGGCCGTTCGTGGCTCATGAAAGCTTTTCCCAAAGCGCGGGTGAAATTCGGGCCAGGTACAAGAGCAACAGCGTCGACTGACATGT
The DNA here is from genome assembly GCF_059612525.1 of Ruegeria sp. SAZD013. Taxonomy (NCBI): domain Bacteria; kingdom Pseudomonadati; phylum Pseudomonadota; class Alphaproteobacteria; order Rhodobacterales; family Roseobacteraceae; genus Ruegeria; species Ruegeria sp. SAZD013. The sequence continues at coordinate 21,841 of NZ_JBXWQT010000031.1, forward strand.
CCCGTGCCAGTTGACGATATTCGGACAGATCCGGCATTCAGGCCGACCTCCTCAATAAGAAAGCCGGAGCCGCCAAACAGGCGGCTCCGGTGAGTGAGTGGTGGCTTACTCGACGCTCACACCATAGAAGATGTGGCCGCCCAGCGGGTGCACTTTGTAACCTTGCACCTTGTTGCTCATCGGCATGAATACAACCGAGTGAGCAATGGTTGCCCATGGGGCCTGCTCTTTAAACACGACCTGCGCTTCTTCATACAGTTTGGTCCGCTCGGCCTGATCGGTGCTTTGCTTGGCTTTCAGGATCAGATCCTCGAACGGCTGGTGGCACCATTGCGCGCGGTTCGATGCTTCGACACCGTCACAGCCCAGCAGAACGGCCAGGAAGTTGTCCGGATCGCCGTTATCCCCGGTCCAGCCCAGCAGAACAGCACCGTCGCGGTTCAGTTCTTTCGAGCGTGACAGGTATTCGCCCCATTCGTACGAAACGATTTCGACGCCCACACCAACCTTGGCAAAATCGGCCTGAATCAGCTCGGCCATGCGGCGGGCATTGGGGTTATAGGGGCGCTGAACCGGCATCGCCCAGACCTTCATCGACAGGTCCGAGACGCCTTCGGCCTCAAGCATGGCCTTGGCCGCTTCGGGATCATAGGCATCGTCCACAATAGCGTCGTTATAGCCCCACATGGTTGGCGGGATCGGGTTCTTGGCAGCCTGGCCCGAGCCCTGGAAAACCACGTCGATGATCGCCTGCTTGTCGATCGCCATGTTCAACGCCTTGCGAACCTTGGGGTTGTCGAACGGCGCCATCGTGGTGTTGTAGGCAAGATACCCGACGTTCAGCCCTTCCTGCTCCATCATGTTGATGTCTGCATCATCCTTCATCGCCTGAATGTCAGCCGGGTTCGGGTAAGGCATCACATGGCACTCGCCAGCTTTCAGCTTCTGGTAGCGAACAGACGCGTCCGGCGTAATGGCAAAGATCAGGTTTTCGACCTGCGCCGGTTCCTTCCAATAATCGCCATTGGCGGCATAGCGGATCACCGCGTCTTTCTGATAGGCCACGAACGAGAAAGGCCCGGTCCCGATGGGCGCGGTATTCAGTTTCTCAGGCGTGCCGGCAGCCATCATGGCATCGCCATATTCGGCTGACATGATCGATGCAAAATCCATCGCCATATTCGCAACAAAAGGCGCCTCTGGCTTGGACAGGGTGAACTTCACCGTGTAGTCATCAATCTTTTCGATAGAAGAGACCAGATCCGGCATCCCCATACCCTGGAAGTATTCCCACGTGCCGCCAGACACTTGGTTATAGGGGTGGTTCTCGTCCTTTTGGCGCATGAACGAGAAGATTACGTCATCGGCGTTGAAATCGCGGGTCGGGGTGAATTCATCATTCGAATGGAATTTGACACCCTGGCGCAGCTTGAAGGTGTATTCCAGGCCATCATCACTGGCCTCGACACTTTCAGCCAGACCGGGGATCACGTTGGTTGTACCGGTTTCGAATTCCAGCAACCGGTTATAAATAGGATGCGACGAGGCATCAAAGGTTGTTCCTGCGGTAAACAGTGCAGGGTCGAACCCCTCGGGTGAACCTTCGGAACAATACACCAGGGTATTTGCCTGTGCCACGGCACCCGACAGGGCTATTGCCGTGGTTGCGGCCAGAAGATTGAGTTTCATGATTTTCTCCCAGAAATGGACTTGGCAAGACAATCGCATGGCTCTTTGTCGTCAGAGCGTTCAGTGACAATACAGGTCGTTGCGATATCCCTGACAAATGTATCCAAAATACAAAACCTGTTGTCAACCGGCTCTGTCACTGACTTTCGTGAATGATGCCCCGTTGAAAGGGTGTGTCATGAACCTGAAAGCGCCCTGCCCCTAGGAAATCGCGAAGGGCGACACTAACATTTCACAGGTTCCGGCAGTTTGGCCACAGATATCGACTCTCGTTGACCCAAAGTCATTTTGGTAAGAATGGATAGCTATCTCTGACCGGTAGCTGAGGAAGTATCCTTGCGCATATCGCGAATGCAATCGTAACCCAGCCAGAATAAGACTGTCAGTGTGACCAGAAATACGTAAGGAAGCAGCGAGATATGCATAACCAACACGCCATAGAACATGGCGGCGTATGCGGCGATTTGGACTATCACCAACACACCCCACGCACCCATTCCCCAAAGATTGCGCGCATTCCCCTGACCGGTCGAGTTGCGCAGGCTCTGACACTCTGCCTCGTTCACCACGGGGGACGCGGCACACGTTGAATTGAGAGTGCCGTTGGTGTCGAGCGCGCTGGATCGACATGCATCGAAACAAGGGGCCGCCTCTCGACAGGCGGGCGCAGTGTGTAACATTGGTTGAGTCCTTGGACATCTGGGGTTTGGCAGCGAGCCTTCACTGTGCCTCAGGACAACTACCTCCCGCACCATGCCACCCACGAAATCAGGCGCCACCGTTGCCATCTTGCAATCATATCCAGCGGAGAAATGCCGATCCTCGCTCTGGCGCAGCATAAAACCGCACACATAGCCGAGAGACCCGTGAATACCGCGATCAGATGAGGTCTGAAGAGCTATTCGTGACCCTCGGTGACTCATGGCTTTTGGCGCGGTTCCGGATGCGCGCTATCCGCTGAACTGGGACCTTCGCGTGCATCCAGCGCTCCATTCTACGGCGTCCTTCGATGCTGAGTGCGGCTACTTTGTTCCCATACCGGGATCGCCCCATCAGATAATCCATTGGTTTCTAAAAGGAGTCGCGGTTCAGGTATCGCTCACAAGTTCATTTGTGTACAAATTGGTAAGATTGCGCTCAAGTACATGTCAGATTCAGCCTCCGAGGATGCCATGCCAATTGAACACGCCCCTTTCAGCCAAGCGGAATATGACCGCAGGATCGCCAAGACCCGAAGCGCTATGGAAAAAGCGGGGCTAGAGCTACTGTTTGTCACCGACCCTTCGAACCAGGCTTGGCTGACTGGCTATGATGGTTGGTCCTTTTATGTGCATCAGGGCGTATTGCTCGGCATGGAAGGTGAGCCGATTTGGTGGGGACGCCAGATGGATGCATTGGGTGGGTTGCGCACTTGCTGGATGTCCAAGGACAACATTCGCGGCTATGCAGACCACTACGTCCAATCAACCATACGCCATCCCATGCAGGATCTGGCGGGCCACATTCGCGCGCTCGGGCTGGGTACAACCCGCATCGGCGTTGAGATGGAGAACTATTACTATTCCGCAAAGGCACACGAGGTTTTGGGCACGGAATTGCCCGAAGCGACGCTGGTGGATGCGACGGCACTGGTAAACTGGCAGCGTCTAATCAAGTCGGAAGAAGAAATTGTCTTTATTCGCAAGGCGGCCCGGATTTCGGAAAAAGTAATCCAAACGGCCATTGATCGCGCTGCAGTGGGAGTGCGCAAGAACGACCTTGTCGCAGATATCTTTCATGCCGGGATTACCGGGGTTGAGGATGATTGGGGGGATTACCCAGCCATTGTCCCTTTGACACCCTCAGGGCTGGATGCCACAGCCGCGCACCTGACATGGAATGGCGCACCGATGAAGAAGGGTGAAGCAACATTTTTCGAACTGTCAGGCTGCTATCGGCGCTACCACGCTCCGCTTTGCCGCACGGTTTATCTTGGCACTCCGCCGCCGGAAATGCGGGACGCGGAACACGCACAGATCGAAGGGATAGCTGCGGGTCTAGAGGCTGCCCGGGCTGGCAATCGGACCAGCGACATTGCAAACGCTTTTCTTAAGGTTCTTGCCCGTCACGGAATCGAACGGGAGGGGCGCATGGGATACCCTATCGGTTTGAGCTATCCGCCAGATTGGGGCGAACGGACAGCGTCGATCCGCGCCGAAGACGAGACCATTCTGCAACCGGGCATGGTTTTCCATTTCATGCCTGCGTTGTGGATGGACAGCTGGGGCCTTGAGACCACGGAAACCATTCTTATCACTGAAAACGGCCCCGCCGAAGCCCTATGCAATATCGAGCGAAAGCTCTTTGTGAAAGACTAAGCCTTGAGCACCCTCGAAGACGCCAAGACCCTGCTGGGCGAACTGATCAGCTTCCCCACGGTTTCGTCAGACAGTAACCTGGACATGATCAAGCACCTCGCGGACCGGTTGAGCGATTGCGGTGCAGAGGTGGAAATATGGCATGACGAAACCGGCACCAAAGCCAATCTTTTTGCCTCATTGGGCCCCAAGCGCGACGGTGGTATCGTCCTATCAGGCCATTCCGATGTGGTGCCTGTTACGGATCAGGACTGGTCCTCGGACCCATTCGTGATGGAGGAGCGGGACGGCAAGTGGTTTGGTCGCGGCACCTGCGATATGAAAGGGTTTATCGCGGCGGCAGTCGTCATGGCCCCGTATTACGCAAAGCTGGATCTTCAGCGCCCATTGCATTTCGCCTTTACATATGATGAAGAAATCGGCTGTTTTGGCGCGCAGGCTTTGGCCAAGACCCTGCGGAAGAAAGCGATCAAACCCGCTGTGGTCATCATTGGCGAGCCCACCTCGATGCGCATCATCGAGGGCCATAAGGGCTGCTATGAATATACAGCGCATTTTACCGGGTTCGAAGGCCATGGCTCGGCCCCCGAGCGCGGTGTAAACGCCGTCGAATACGCGGTGCAATACGTCTCGAAACTGTTGACGCTGAAGGCTGATTTGCAAAGGAGAGCACCGGCAAACAGCCCGTTCGACCCACCATGGACGACAATAAATACCGGTACGTTGGTGGGCGGGGTGGCCCATAATGTGATCCCCGGTAAGGCGCGGGTCGATTGGGAGATGCGACCAGTGCAAAAGGCGGATGCGGATTACGTCAAAGACGAACTGCACCGGTTTTGCGCGCAAACCCTGATCCCGGCAATGCAGGCTATTCACCCCGATGCTGGTATCAAGACCGAAATTATCGGTGAGGTCGACGGGCTAGAACCAATGGACGACAACGAGGCGCGTGACCTTGTGATGGAACTGACAGGGGCAAACGGAGCCGACGTTGTACCCTTCGGTACCGAGGCCGGGATATTCCAGCAGTTGGGGATGAACGTCGTTGTTTGCGGTCCCGGATCAATCGATCAGGCGCATAAACCGGATGAATACGTCTCGGTCGAACAGATGGCCCAGTGCCTTGATATGCTTCGGCGGTTATCTTCGAAGCTGGAGTAGATGATGACCTTGGTCCGCGCGGTATCGATATTCTGGTTGGGTGCACCGGTCTGTTCGTGCTGTTCTGGGCGGGTGGCTACAGTTTTGCCAAGATGGGGCTGCCCTATGTGGAACCGATGACCATGCTTGCGATCCGTTATGGTCTGGCTGTTCTGTGTCTTCTGCCGCTGCTGGCGGTGTTCCGCCCTGCCCTGCCGCGTGATCACTCGAAATGACCCGGTACCGGCTAGCACAGTGCAATACTCATTCTTTTTTGTCGTGATATTTCCCATCACCATGACCAGCGAAACGATAGAAACCACCTGAACCGAGATCACAACCGTCAGGAAAGCGCATTCACATAGCTTTTGATCGTCGACCGGCATCCGTGCTGCCAGATCCGTGGCAACCAGCGTGTGAAGGATTCTGCAAACTGGGCTTCACGGCCAGTACTTCCGTACAGGTTTGCTACCTCAAGCCACTTTTCGGGCCGTCCCCTGGCGGCAAGGGCCGCACTCTGCAAATCGCTCCAGATGGGATCATTGGGCGCAATCTCTGATCCATCCTCACGCAGACCGGCGCACATCCGGCACCAGAAAGCTTCAACCAGTGCCAGCCCAGTGACAGATGTACCCGAGGCCAGAGCATCGCGAATGGACGGAAGCAGGAAACCGGGGTGGCGTGCAGACCCATCAAAGGCCACGCGTCGCGTGGTATCGTGAATAGCTGTATTCGAAAATCTGCGTTTAACCAGATCCAGATACTGTTCCGGTGTCATCCTAGGAACCGCACTGGCATGAGGAAGAATTTCTTCGGTCTGGACTTTCAGGAAGAATGCCGAAATTTCCCGGTCGTTCATGCAGTCCGAGATTGTGGGGATGTTCAGAACCTCGCCCACATTCGCCAGAATCTGGTGCCCGCCGTTCAGAATACGCAGTTTCAGTGTTTCATATGCGTGTACGTCCTTGGTGATCGTAACGCCGACATTCTCCAACATTGGCCGCCCGGCGCAGAAATCATCCTCAATCACCCATTGGCGGAAATTCTCGTGTGACACCGGAACGCAGTCTTCAATTCCTAGGGCTCGAGCCTGCGACCGAACTTGATCAGAGGTGGCGGGAACAATGCAATCCACCATTGAATTCGGAAACGCCCCGTTCTGATCGATCCAATCCGCAAGATCAGGGTCCGTCCGGCGCGCCAGTTCAACAACACAGTTGCGCAAGATAGTACCGTTGCCCTGAAGGTTGTCACAACTTAATGCCGTAAAGGGCAGATGCCCGGCGGCACGGCGATTGCCAAGTGCCGCCACAATGGCACCAAAGACCGTGCGAGGCTGTTGCGGGTTTTGCACGTCGTGTCGAATATCATCGTGATCCACGTCGAAAACACCCGACTTGGCATCCAGAAAATAGCCACCTTCCGTTACGGTAAGGGACACGATCCGAATGGCGGGATCGGACATTTTCCGGATCAGAGGCGCATTTTCGGGTTCAATGGGCAGATAGTCCATCAACGGACCGATGACTTCGGCCGAAACACCGGACGGGTCAAGCTCGATCAAAGTTGTCAGACAGTCCTGCCCAATCAGCTTTTCGCGCATGTCCGCGTCATAAGCCCGAACGCCCGCCCCGATGATCGCCCAGTCCAGGGCCTGCCCTTTTTGCATCAGCCTGTGGATGTACCACGCCTGATGCGCACGGTGAAAATTCCCAAGCCCAATATGAACAATTCCAGGGGTCAGGTCTTCACGCCGGTATCCGGGTATTTTGACATCCGCAGGAAGCGATCCGAGGCGTTCGAGGCACAGCTCTACCGGTGTTATGTCCGCCAAAGGGGTCATCAGCTCATCCAGTTTCCGCCATCGACATTGTAAGTCTGGGCCACGATGTATTCCGCTTCATCAGACGCCAAAAACACCGCCATCCCGGTTAAATCCTCGGCCCGTCCCATACGGCCGAACGGTACCGCTGATGCAACTTCACGCTTCTTCTGCCCCGGTTTTTTATTTTCGTACTTCGCAAAGAAGGCGTCGACGCCGTCCCAATGCTCTCCATCAACAACACCGGGTGAGATCGCATTCACATTTATCCCGTGAGCGATCAGATTGAGCCCCGCTGACTGCGTCAAAGATATTACGGCAGCCTTGCTGGCGCAGTAAACGGCGACCAAAGGTTCGCCACGCCGACCAGCCTGTGAGGCCAGATTTATGATCCGGCCTTTGACATTGGCGTCGATCATGTGCCGCGCAACGGTCTGCATTGTAAACAAGGTGCCCGAAACATTGATATCAAAAACGCGCTGGTAATCGGAGCGGTCGATTTCGATGATTGGCGCTGCTGAGAAAACGGCAGCATTGTTGATCAGAATGTCAATCTGGCCGAACTGATCCACTGCGCGCGCAACAGCAATGTCGATGCTGTCCTGATCAACAACATTCATTTCGACCGCCATTGCAGCGTCACCGATTTCCGAGGCTGCGGATTGCGCCCGCGCGAAATCTATGTCGGCAATGGCCACACGCGCACCTTCGGCGACGTAAGCTTTTGCGAAGGCCAGCCCGATTCCACGCGCAGCACCAGTGATAAGCGCGGTTTTTCCGTCCAGTCGCTTCATTCGATCCGCAGCCCTTGCGCGTCAAAACGATGAAGCACGTCGGCACGTGGTGTCAGGTAGATGCGGTCGCCATGCCTAAATCCAACCTCTCCGTCTGCTCGCACCGTGATTGTTTCCGCCAGACCGGTTTCATGTATGTGGAAAAACGTATCTGATCCAAGATGCTCGGACACGCCTACAACACCGCTCCAGGTTCCGTCGCTCTCGGACACAGCAATATGTTCGGGGCGGATGCCGATTGTATGTGCGCCGTGTTTTGCAGCTTCTTCGCCTTCGATAAAGTTCATCCTGGGCGAACCGATGAACCCGGCGACAAAAAGGTTTCGTGGCGTACGATACAGGTCCAGCGGGCTTCCGACCTGCTCGATCACACCAGCCTGAAGCACGACGATCTTGTCGGCCATCGTCATTGCTTCAACCTGATCATGGGTCACATAGATCATGGTGGTCGCCAGCCGTTCGTGCAACTCGCTGATCTCCAACCGCATGCCAACGCGCAGCGCAGCGTCCAGGTTGGACAGCGGCTCATCGAACAAGAACGCTGCGGGTTCACGGACAATGGCACGCCCGATAGCAACGCGCTGACGCTGGCCACCGGACAGCTGGCCGGGGCGGCGATCCAGATAGTCGGTCAGGTTCAGAACCTGCGCGGCCCCTTTCACACGTTTGTCGATTTCGGCCTGATCCAGTTTTGCCATGCGCAAGGGAAAGGCGATGTTCTTGCGAACGGACATGTGCGGATACAAGGCATAGGACTGGAACACCATCGCCAGACCGCGTTTTGCGGGTGGTACGTTTGTCGCGTCGGCCCCGTCAATGTCGATGGAACCTGACGTGATGTCCTCCAACCCCGCAATCAGACGCAGCAAAGTGGACTTGCCGCAACCCGATGGCCCGACGAACACCGTGAACTCTCCGTCTTCGATGGTCAGATCCAGTGGCGGGATAACCTGTACGTCGCCAAAGCTTTTGGTCACGGACCTGAGTTGAATACGTCCCATGATAAGTTTTCCTTATTTCACAGCGCCAAAAGTCAGGCCGCGGACAAGTTGTTTCTGGCTAAACCAGCCAAGGATCAGGATCGGTGCAATCGCCATTGTCGAAGCCGCGCTGAGCTTGGCAAAGAACAGGCCCTCGGGGCTGGAATAGCTGGCGATAAATGCGGTCAGCGGGGCCGCGTCAACGGCTGTCAGGTTGAGGGTCCAGAACGCCTCGTTCCAGGCAAGAATGAAGTTCAGCAAAACAGTCGAAGCGATGCCCGGAACAGCCATGGGTGTCAGGATGTGCAGGATTTCCTCTTTCAGTGTCGCCCCGTCCATCCGTGCGGCTTCAAGGATTTCACCGGGAATTTCACGGAAGTAGGTGTAGAGCATCCAGACGATGATCGGCAAGTTGATCAGCATCAACACGACGACCAATCCACCTCGTGTATCAAGCAGCCCCAGACGGATGAACAGCAGGTAGATCGGGTAAAGGACACCGACTGCCGGCAACATCTTGGTAGAGAGCATCCAAAGCAGAATGTCCTTTGTACGTTTCGAAGGAACAAACGCCATTGCCCATGCTGCCGGTACGGCAATGATCACACCCAACAGGGTTGACCCACCTGCAATGATGACCGAGTTCCAAAGGAAACGCATGTAATTCGAGCGTTCCTGTACGACAGCATAGTTCTCAAGCGTCCAGTCAAAGTTCAGGAACAGTGGCGGGCTCGCAATGGCCTGCGCTTCGGTTTTGAAGCTGGTCAGGATCGTCCAGAGGATCGGGAAAAAGATCAGCAGACCGACGGCCCAAGCCAGGGCTGTGTTCACCGACTTGCGTTGGATTGTGACGGTGCGGGCCATGGTTTTATCTCCTCACGCGTCCAGGTTCTTGCCGACAATGCGCATCAGGAAGACCGCAACGATATTGGCGAGAATGATTGCATAGACACCTCCGGCTGATCCGAGACCGATATTCTGGCTTTCCAAAACGCGCTGGAAGATCAGGTAGGTGAGTGTACGGGTGCCGAACGCGCCACCTGTGGTGACGAAAATCTCGGCAAAGATCGAAAGCAGAAAGATTGTCTGGATCAGGATTACGATTGTGATTGCACGGCTAAGGTGCGGCAGAATGATGTGGTAGAACCGCTTGAGCGGCGGAGCGCCGTCCATTTCAGCAGCTTCCAGTTGCTCACTGTCCAGCGACTGGATTGCGGTCAAAAGGATCAGTGTCGCAAATGGCAGCCATTGCCACGACACGATCATGACAATTGAGGTCATTGAAGCTTCGGACAACCACGAGACCGGTTCAGCCCCAAAAAAGCGCCACAGATGGGCCAGCAACCCGTTGACCGGGTCCATGAACATGTTTTTCCAGACCAGAGCCGAAACGGTCGGCATAACGAAGAATGGCGCAATGACAAGGATGCGCACCACCCCCTGGCCCCACATCGGTTGATCTAAAAGCATCGCCAGCAGGATGCCCAGAATGACCGTAATCGCCAACACGCCGAGAACAATGACAAGCGTTGCCTGAACGGCGGGCCAGAACGAACTGGACGAAACAAATCGGATATAGTTGTCGAAACCCACCCATCCGAGATCACCGCCCCGCAGGGGAAGATACTTCTTGAAGGAAAAATACAGGGTCATCGTCAGCGGCACGAGCATCCAGCCAAGCAGCAGCACCACTGCGGGTGCCATCATCAGGCGTGCTACTGATCTGGAATGTTGAGTTGCCATTGCGCAAGACCTCTCTGTTCAGGCGTAAGACAGCCTGCGAGAAAAACACGAATTGTGGAAGTGGGAGCAGGGGACAGAAGATCTGCCCCCCGCTGGGAAGGTTGCCTCAGTACCCTGCGGCTTCCATCTCTTCTGCTGTGAAGGCCTGCGCTTTGGCAAGCGCCTCATCCACTGTTTGCTGCCCGGCATAAACGGCCGAGAATTCCTGACTTACCTGTGTGGCAATCCCTGCAAATTCCGGAATGGCCACGAATTGGACACCGGTATAGGGCGTCGGCTGCACACAGCAATTCTGCGGGTCAGCCTTCAGGATCGATTCCAGGGTCATTTTTGCGAATGGGACTGCCTTGTAGTTGTCATTCTCATAAAGCGAGGTCCGCGCGCCCGGAGGCACATTGGCCCACCCTTCGTTTTCAGCCACCAACTCGATGTAGTCTTTCGAGGTTGCCCATTCGATGAACTGCTTGGCCGCATCTTCCCGCTGAGTTCCCGCCGGGATCGCCAGCGCCCAAGCCCAAAGCCAATTGGCGTGCTTGTCGACGCCTTCAGAATTTGGTGCAAGTGCGAAGCCAACTTTGTCAGCTACGGTTGAGTCTTCCGGATTTGTCACAAAAGACGCGGCAACGGTGGCGTCAATCCACATGCCGCACTTTCCTTGCTGGAACAAAGACAGGTTCTCGTTGAAACCGTTAGTGGCATAGCCAGCCGGGCCGGATTCACTCATCATGTCGACGAAGAACGTCAGCGCCTCTTTCCACTCAGGCTGATCGAACTGGGGCTTCCAGTTTTCATCAAACCAGCGCGCACCGAAGGAATTGCCGGTTACGGTGATAAAGGCACCACCTTCACCCCAGCCCGCCTTACCGCGCAGGCAGATGCCGTTGATGTCGTTGTCGCGATCAGTCATGGCAGCCGCAGCTTCACGGATGAATTGCCATGTTGGTGCTTCTGGCATTTCCAGACCGGCCTTTTCCATCAGGTCGGTGCGGTACATGATCATCGAGCTTTCGCCATAAAAAGGCGCAGCATAAAGCGTGCCATCATGGCTCAACCCGCCTGCCATCGCAGGCAGCAGATCACCAACATCATATTCATCGGACAAACCGTCCAGCGGTACCAGCCAGCCGTTCGCACCCCAGATCGGGGTTTCGTACATGCCGATGGTCATGATGTCGAACTGACCGCCTTTGGTGGTGATGTCGGTCGTGACGCGCTGACGCAAAACGTTTTCTTCCAACGTCACCCATTCGACATCAATGCCTGTCGCATTGGTGAAGTTGTCTGTGTAGCCCTGCATCCGGATCATGTCACCATTATTGACGGTCGCGATCGTGATGGTTTCCGCTTGGGCTGCTGCCGTAACGACGAAAGTCAACGCAGTCGCCGCACGAAGTGCGTTCTTCAAATACATCCCTGTCCTCCCTGAGCTTGGATGCTGTACAGAGACCCTAGTTTATAAATTGTCGCGGCGTCAATATAAACTTTACGCGCGTTAAATTTTAGTTCATGCAGATTCCCTCAAGACAAGCCGTGCTGGAAACAGAGTTTCCGTCCGATCGTCAAATTTTCCCCCGCTTTCAATGAGTTCAAACAAGGTATCCACACTGCGCCCAGCCACGTTGTCATAATCATGCGCAGCTGTTGTCAGCGATGGACAAGTAAATCTTGCAAAGGGGTGGTCGTCATTTGATGCGACGCGGAGTGAGCAATCTTCCTTTCGCCCAACCCGAATCCCCTGCTCATAACAGGCTGCCAGAAATCCGATCGCAAGACGGTCATTGCTGCACAAAACCGAGTTCGTCCTGAGAGCGCCTTTCTCCAACACTCTCAAAGCACCTTGATGCCCAATCTCTTCAAACGCCCAGCCTTCGCCATCAATTTTAATGACATCGGGCTCGAACCCCAGACGTTCCATAACCTCTATATATGCCTTGCGTCGCTTGTTGGCGTTTGGGTTTGCTGGCGTGCGCATTTCAAAGAAAGACGGAGGTTCACCCGTCCGGGTCATGTATTCCACGGTTTGGGACACAAAACTGAAATTGTCCGATCCAATAAATGCGGCGCCCAACCCTTCAAGGTTGCTGTCAAACAGAACAGTAGGCACCTCGGCGCAAAACTTCTCGATGTAAGCGCGGTCTGAGGCACGCCCTAATGGGGCAAACAGCACTCCCGCCGGTTTCAGAGAGCGCAAACTATCGAGAATTTCATTCTCCAGCTTCTGTTCACCATGCGAGCTGAAAAGAGATGGACGATACCCGGCAGCAATACAGCTCTGCTCAAGGTATCTGGCCATCTCGGCAAAAAATGGATCGGCTAGATAGGGAACAACGATGCCGATATTCTTGGTCAGCTTTCGGTTCTGGTTCACCGCATAGATGTTGGGGCGGTAATCGAACTTTTCCAAAGCTTCTTCGATACGCGCCCGCGTAGAGGAACGAACGCTTTCCGGGTCGTGGAAATATTTGGAAACCGTTGGCCGAGAAATCCCGCTGAGGGCCGCAAACTCCTCCATATTTCTTATTTTTGCCATACCTACCCGCTTACGGAATTCTTTTGCTTTGACCTTACATTTTCTTTACGCGCGGCAATAAATCAATAGGCTGCCGTATCCGCGCGAACGGTAAGACGCGTGACGCCAACGCCGAACAGCCGAAAACCTCCTGATCAAGTCGCGGCGTTTTGGACTTGAGCCCAATATATCGACCCCCAGCGCAACCACCTTGGTCGTCAGGTCTGTTCAGGCTCATTTTGCTTCCCGGCAGTACCTTCTGCGACGTCCTTGTAGTCGTCATGAATGCCGTAAGAAGCGAAACCGGATAGCGTTTCAGAAATCTGTTCATCGGTCAGGATTACCGGACCGAGGGCCAAGGAAAGGTAATATTGCCGGGCAATGGTTTCCAGCTCAACCGCGCGCCACATGGCCTTGTCCAGGTCCTCACCCATGGCAATGGACCCATGATTGCCAAGCAAACAGGCGGTTCGGTCTTGCAGCGCTTCGATCGCCAGCTCCGACAGCTCGGGCGTTCCAAAGCGCGCATAGGGTGCGCAGCGAACATTAGTACCACCGAAGGCCGCGACCATGTAATGCGCTGCCGGGATCTCTTTGTGTGCAATCGCCAGCGCCGTGCAATAGGTCGGATGTGCATGGACAACAGCGCCCATATCGGGGCGGGTCTTGAGGATGTCGAAGTGGAACCGCCATTCGGTCGAAGGTTTGAGCGGGCCATCCCAACTCCCATAGTCTCCATCAAATGGCCTTGAGACGATCATCTCGGGGGTCAGCTTGTCATATGGCGTCGCCGAAGGTGTGATCAGCATCCGGTTCTCGTATCGGGCCGAGATATTGCCGGATGTTCCCTGGCTAAGACCACTGGAATTCAGAAAAAGGCATTTCTCGATAATCGCCTCACGGATTCTGCGTTCCTTGTCATCCATCTTGTGCTCCTGTCCTCGCGCCACCCCGGCAGAATGGACCAGCCTTAGTTATCAGAGGTCGCACCATCAGGCGACAAGCCCAACCTCGCAATTGCATTGTCCAAAGCCAACCCGAAAACCTGCGCCTGAGGTGACAGAACCTGGTCAGGCCGACGCATCAGCCCAACGGGCCCGCGTGTGATCGACGTATCAAACGGCAGCGCTACAAGGTGGCCATCGCTGATTTCATTGGCGACCACCCCTGCCGAGATAATCCAGATCGCATCGGTCTGTCGGGTATACACCCGTCCGAAAGCACCCGAGACAGTTTCCAGACGATCTTCGATTTCACCAATCCCATGCGCGATCATGAGGCGATCCACCAAGGGCCGGATTGCCGATCCTTCAGGTGGATAAAGCACTTGCCACTCGGTAATCCGCCTGAGATCGGGGGCTTTCAGCAGCGGGTGATCCGCGTGCACGACGAAGACGACCTTCTCCTCGTAAAGCTGGGTAAAGGAAATGCCCTGCATGGTTTCAGGGCGACCCAAACGCCCGATAACAAGCTCCAGGTCGCCCAGACGAAGACGCTCCATCAAATGGCCATGTGGACCGTCGAAAACGCTCAGTCGGGCATTGCCCGCAAGTTCGGAAAACTCGGTGGCAACGGCTGGCATCAAACGGGCCGCAACCGAAGGCAGCACCCCGACCCGAAGACTGGCCCTGCCGCGCGCTTCGATCTGCTCTACACCAGAAAAGCCCTGCTGCAAAGCGGCCAGCGACATTTCGGCGAAATGCAGAAACACTTCGCCCTGCCGCGTCAGAGAAACACCGGACCGGTTACGGGACAACAGCACAGTGCCCAGAATATCCTCAAGCTCCTTAAGCGTCTTGGATATCGCCGGTTGCGTGAGAAACAGCTTCTCTGCCGCAACTTTCAGGCTTTTCTCGCGACATATCTCAATAAAACATTGAATATGCCTAACTTTGATGCGGCGATCTATCATAACTTTCCAATTATAGCAACTAAGTCCAAGCAGAACTCATTTTACATATCGAGAAATGACGTTCAATTATTAGACACGCGAAATCAGGAGAGCCAACATGCGCGTTCAGGTCGCGATCATCGGCGGTGGACCTTCAGGTCTTTTGCTCAGCCAGTTGTTGCACCGCAACGGCATAGACACCATCGTGTTAGAGCGCAAAACCAGGGAATATGTTCTGGGTCGCATTCGCGCTGGCATTCTGGAAACCGGTTTTGTGGAGCTGATGCGCGAAGCCGGTGTAGCAGATCGGATGGACAAGGAGTGTTTTGTCCATGACGGCACAGTGATCTCGTATGGCGATATCGAATTCGGCATCAACTTTAAAGAGCTGACGGGCAAACATGTGGTTGTTTACGGACAAACGGAAGTAACCCGCGACCTGTATGATGTACGCGATGCGATGGGCGGCAAGATTGCTTTTAACGTCGATGATCTTCAGATTCATGGGGCTGACAGCGATGCACCTTATGTGACGTATCAAGCGGATGGGACCGGACACCGGATTGATTGCGATTTTGTCGCCGGGTGCGACGGGTTTCATGGGGTGTCGCGTCAAACCATCCCGCTGACCGTGCGCCGGGAATATGAAAAGGTCTATCCGTTTGGCTGGCTGGGCGTTTTGTCCGAAACTCCCCCGGTCCATGACGAACTGATCTATGCCGGGTCGGAACGCGGTTTTGC
The DNA here is from genome assembly GCF_059612525.1 of Ruegeria sp. SAZD013. NCBI lineage: Bacteria > Pseudomonadati > Pseudomonadota > Alphaproteobacteria > Rhodobacterales > Roseobacteraceae > Ruegeria > Ruegeria sp. SAZD013. The sequence goes on from NZ_JBXWQT010000031.1 coordinate 37,507, forward strand.
GCTTTGTTCCATGCGCAATGAGAACCTCAGCCGTTACTACATTCAATGCTCGCTGTCTGACAGTGCCGATGACTGGACTGATCAAGCCTTCTGGCAGGAGCTGAAACGCAGGATTCCCGCGCAATATGCTGAGACACTGATCACCGGGCCATCTGTCGAAAAATCAATTGCGGCGCTGCGGTCTTTCGTGACTGAACCAATGCGCTGGGGCCGTTTGTTCCTGTGTGGTGATGCCGCGCATATCGTGCCCCCCACCGGGGCCAAGGGGCTTAACACGGCGGCAAGCGACATCCACTATCTGCACAACGCCCTGCTGCAATTCTATAAAAACCACGACAGCGAAGGCATCGACCGCTATTCCGAAAAAGCGTTGGCCCGAATTTGGAAAGCCGAGCGGTTCAGTTGGTCCACGACCAACCTGTTGCACCGTTTTCCGGAACAGAACGGCTTTGACCTGAAAATACAGAAGGCTGACATTGATTTCCTGCGCGAAAACAAAGAGGCCCAATCGGTGTTTGCACAAAACTACGTCGGGCTGCCCTACTGATGCAGATTGCGGCGCTGAATAACATTCACCTGCATTGGCGTGAGGATGGCGATCCAGATGGCACGCCTGTGGTGTTTGCCAACTCGCTGGGAACTGACCTGCGCCTTTGGGACAAAGTTTTGCCCTTGCTGCCCAAGGGGCTGCGCCTGATCCGGTTCGATCTGCGTGGTCACGGCCTGTCGGAATGCCCTCAGGCACTTTACAGCTTGGCTGAGCTGACAGATGACGCCGAGGCGTTGCTTGAACATATCGGGGTTCGCGACACGGTGTTTGTCGGCCTGTCGATTGGCGGCATGATCGGTCAGGCGCTGGCTTCGCGCCGACCAGACCTGATCCGCGCCCTTGTTCTTTCCAACACCGCCGCAAAAATGGGGACGGCCCAGATGTGGCGTGACCGGATGGGCGCAATCCGATCGTCCGGCATCGAGTCTGTGGCTGACGCAATTCTGGACCGTTGGTTTGCAGCGGGTTTCAGGGCAACCGATAACGTGCTGCTTTGGCGCAACATGCTGGTGCGTACCCCTGTTTCTGGGTACCTGGGATGCTGCAACGCGATTTCAAATGTTGATCTTGAATCCATGACCTGGGCGCTGCGATTGCCAGTTCTGGCCATCGCCGGATCAGATGACCGCGCCTGCCCGCCCGAACTGGTCCGGCAGACCTGTGCTATGATCCCCGGGGCGCGCTATGCCGAAATACCCAACACCGGGCACCTGCCATGCGTGGAAGCCCCCGCCACCTATGCTGAACACTTGTCCGCATTCCTGATGGAGAACCGCAATGAGTGACAAATACGCGTCCGGTATGCGAGTGCGGCGCAGAATTCTGGGCGATGCCCATGTGGATCGTGCCGAAGCCGCCAAATCTGATCTGGACGGTCCATTTCAGACGCTTATCACCGAAGGCGCGTGGGGCACTGTCTGGGCTTCGGACGGGATCAGCGACCGTGAGAGATCCATGCTGACGCTGGCTTTGCTGGCTGCGTTGGGCAATTTCGAAGAAATCCCGATGCATATCCGCGCCACAGCCCGTACCGGCGCCAGCAAGCAGGATGTACTTGAAGCGTTTCAGCACGTCGCGATTTACGCGGGCGTACCACGCGCCAATCAGGCCCTCAGGCTGGCAAAACAAACGTATGACGAAATGGAACAGGACTGAATGGGAAACGCGCAGAAACCCCAGTTAGACAAAAAGGAAGTGTGATCCGACAATGTTGAAACAAGGTGAATTCTACCAGCGTGACCGCGAGTGGCACCCACCTGCACTGACGCCCGACTACAAGACCAGCGTGACCCGTTCACCGCAATATTCGCTGATCTCGCTGCAAAACTCGATCAGTGAGGTCACCGGCCCGGTTTTTGGCCACAACGATGTTGATCCTCTGGATAAGGACCTGATCTCGAACTATGCGCAGCCCGGTGAAAGCCCGATTGGCGAGCGAATTATTCTGCACGGCAGGGTGCAGGATGAAAACGGACGTCCGGTGCCAAACACGTTGGTGGAAATCTGGCAGGCGAATGCGGGTGGGCGCTATCGCCACAAGAAGGATACCTACCTGGCACCGATCGATCCCAATTTCGGTGGTTGTGGCCGCACCCTGACAGATGAAAACGGGTATTATTTCTTCCGCACCGTAAAACCCGGTGCCTACCCCTGGCGCAATTGGGTGAACAGCTGGCGTCCCGCCCATATCCACATGTCGATATTCGGAACAGGTTTTGCACAGCGCCTGATCACACAATGCTATTTCGAAGGTGACCCGCTGATCAACAGGTGTCCGATCGTGAAAACTATTCCTGATGCCGATGCGATCAGCCGCCTGATTTCGCGGCTCGATATGAATTCAACGATCCCTCTGGATACCATCGCCTATAAATTTGACGTGGTCTTGCGCGGTCGGCGCTCGACCCTGTTTGAAAACCGTCTGGAGGGGAACTGAAGATGCAACAGCTGGATTATCTAAAGGAAACCCCCTCGCAAACAGCCGGGCCTTACGTCCATATCGGTCTGGCGCCTGGGGCTGCCGGATTTGAGATCTACAGGCAGGAACTGGGCTGGGATATAGCCGGACCAAATGCCGAAGGTGAGCGTATTCGGGTCGAAGGACTGGTCGTGGACGGGGCAGGATCGCCCATCAAGGATGTCTTGCTTGAGGCTTGGCAGGCAAATGCCAGGGGCGTCTATGCCCATCCTGAGGGCGGCTGCGATGTCGAAGACGGCTTTCGCGGCTGGGGACGCGTCATCACCAATTTTGAAACCGGCGAATGGGCGTTCGACACAGTCAAACCCGGCCCGACACCGGGACGAAACGTGGACCAGCAAGCGCCTCACATAAACCTTTGGGTTGTAGCCCGGGGCATCAATGTCGGTCTGAATACGCGTATCTATTTCGAGGATGAGGAAGAGGCCAACAGCAAGGACCCGGTCCTTAATCTCATCGAATGGGAACGCCGCCGCGCAACGCTGCTGGCCAAACGCACCAATCGGGACGGTCAAGTTGTCTATCGCTTCGATATCAAGATACAAGGCGAAGATGAGACCGTCTTTTTTGATATCTGATTACTTGGTGTTGCCTTCCCAAGGCGGCACTCATTTCAGGAAGTCACCATGACCAAACCTTGCATCATCTGCGTGGCCATCACCGGTTCCCTGCCTACCAAAAACAACAACCCCGCGGTGCCGATCTCGGTTGCGGAACAGGTCGAAAGCACGCAAGAGGCGTTCGAGGCCGGGGCCAGCATTGTCCACGCCCATGTTCGCAACGATGATCAGACGCCCAGCAGCGACCCCGACAAATTCGCTCTCCTGAAAGAGGGTTTGCAAAAACACTGTCCCGGAATGATCATCCAGTTTTCCACTGGTGGGCGGTCAGGCGCCGGTCAGGCCAGGGGCGGAATGCTGCCCCTGGCCCCTGACATGGCGTCGCTGTCTGTCGGGTCGAACAACTTTCCCACCCGGGTGTACGAAAATCCACCCGACCTGGTGGACTGGCTGTCAGCCGAAATGCAAAAATACAAAGTCACACCCGAGATCGAGGCGTTTGACCTGTCCCACATCCTGCAAGCGATCAGATTGCACAAGGAAGGCAAGCTGTATGGCAAGCTGTATGTTCAATTTGTCATGGGTGTCAAAAACGCGATGCCGGTCGACAGGGCCGTGTTCGACTTTTACGTGAAATCCATGCAGGATCGCGCACCGGATGCCGAATGGTGTGCCGCCGGGATCGGTCCAAACCAGATTGTGGTAAATGAATGGGCCGTTGCTGCGGGCGGGCACACGCGGACAGGTTTGGAAGACAATGTCCGGCTGAACCGAAACACGCTTGCGCCTTCGAATGCTGCGCTGGTCAATCGCGTGACCGAGTTATGCGCAAAGCACGAACGTCCGGTCGCCACCTGGCAACAGGCCCGCGAGATTTTGGCTCTTTGAGCGCAGGGAGTAATGGCGCCATGACGATTGATATCCGCCCGCTTCAATTCAAAGGCCACATATAGGATGGAACAGCTTTCCACTCATCCCTGGCTCAGCGGGCTGTTTGAGGACCCGCAGACCTCAGAGATGCTGGGCGCAGAGACTCAGCTAAGACACATGCTGTCCGTCGAGGCCGCATATTCTGAGGCTTTGGCGGCGGTCGGCAAGGTACCAACAGAGGTGGCGGATACCGCGGCTAAACTTATCCGACAACACCGTCCCGACATGCAGGCGCTGCGCGACGGGACGTCATTGGATGGCGTGGTGGTGCCCTCGCTGGTGCGGTCACTCAAAGCGGCATTGCCCGATCATTGCCACGTCGCGCTGCATAAGGGGATGACGTCGCAGGATGTTGTCGACAACGCTCTGGTTCTGTCAATCAAAGACATTCTGGAGGTGTTTTCGGCCCGTCTTTCAGACCTGATAGATGCGCTTGTGGCGCTGGAGCAGGCATATGGCGAACACGTGATGATGGGGCGAACCCGAATGCAGGCGGCATTGCAGATTTCGGTTGCCACGCGCCTGCGAAACTGGCGGTTGCCATTGGCCGATCACCAGAAACGCCTGACCGAATTGCAGCCCAGATTGCTTGTGCTGCAACTTGGCGGCGCCGTTGGCGACCGCGTTGGGATGCTCGGATCCGGACAGGCAATCGCAGATCATATGGCCGACAGGCTTGGCCTGGCCAGCTGCAATGCAAACTGGCATACCCGCCGGGACAATCTTGCAGAACTTGCCTCATGGCTTTCATTGATAACCGGATCGCTGGGGAAGATTGGTCAGGACGTGTCGCTCATGGCCCAGCAAGGGGTGGACGAGGTTTCGCTGACAGGTGGCGGCGGATCTTCGGCGATGCCTCACAAGCGCAACCCGGTCCGTGCGGAACTGCTGGTCGCACTGGCTCGTTTCAACGCAACCCAACTGTCGGGCATGCATCAGGCGCTGGTGCACGAGCAGGAACGTTCCGGCGTTGCCTGGACGCTAGAATGGATGATCCTGCCCCAGATGATCCTGGCAACGGGGCAGGCCCTGATCAGCTGTGGTACGTTAGTGCAACAGATCGAACGGATAGGCATCGTGGAGTGACTGCACTGGCCTCTGAGCCCGACGTTACTCAGGCGGTGCGTCGACTTGGCGTCACCGGTTTTGCCGCAGTAACTTATATATGTCAGCATCAGTGGAGATGGCGTCTTGACTACACTGACAGTTGGGCGAACTGCTGAAACGGACGGATTTCGACAAGGCCGCCGAAACCGCCGACGGCAACGAACAGGCGTCAGGCCTGCCGCGAAAAGATTGCCGATATTTCGGCAGAGATCGCCTCAACCACTTTTTCGGGCTGGGAAAAGCTGCGCGTCTTGAGCCGCATCATGGTCAGGTCGATCAAGGCGGTCGGAAAGCCGAGATCGGAAAGCTCGACCAGGGTTCCATTCGCTAACTGGTCTTCGATGGAACTTCGTGGCAGCCATCCGACACCCAGCCCGTGCTCAATGCATTTGGCGATCGTCTGGGTCAGGCCCGAAACGATCTTTAACGAGACCCTTTGCGGAATTTGCGGCAACAGCACCGAGCGGGTGAGATCACCCATAAAGACGTTGGATGGATAGCAGATGATCGGCAACACCTCGTCCCGCTCGCTACGCGCCTGAAACTCCTGCAACATCCCCCGCGGCTGCCACGGGAACGAACCCGTCCTTGCCGACAAGTGCGCGATGCACCAGATCCTTTGGCGGGTTTAGCCTGCGGGTTTCAGCCTCGTAGGAGAAGGCAACCATGACCTCTTCGGTCATCAGCATCTGAAAGCAGGTTTCCTGATTGGCCGACCGCAGCCGCAAGTCGTGAGATGCCAGCGTGTCGCCGAACGCGGCAAGCGCCCGAGGCAGGATGTTGGCCGAGATCGAATGCAATGCGGATATCCGCAATGGTTCAGCGGACGTGATCGCAAAAGCGTCGGAAAGCCGGTTGAGGCCGACGAGTGCTGCTTCAAGCTCCACCTGTAGGGACCTGAGCTGATAGGTCGGGCCTGACGGTCGTCGCGACCGGTCCAACAGTTCAGTGTCAAACAGATGCTAAAGGGCCTGAAGTCGCCTGGAATAGGCGGATTGCGAAGAAATGCGGCTATGCGCGGCAAGCGAAACGCTTTCGGCGCGGATCAGCGCGAGCAGATCGAGTATTGAGTCTTTGTCCACGGCGACACATTAGCATTCAGTTTCTGCATATAAACTTGCCTAAATAGCGATACAAATTTCAGATAGCGCATGTATTGAGTAATGATAATGCGAGTCCGTCGGGGTGGTGCGCGGTATTCGGCGTGATGGATGGGGGCTAGGGTGCAGCCCCGGCGGATCAAAGATGGTCGCGGAAACTGCACCATATGAAAGCTATAGCCTAATAGAGACAGACTTTTGGGAGGAGACGAAAATGAAGCACATGCTTGCACAAGTGACCGTCACGGCGATTCTTCCCCTTGCGGGTCCGGCCTTTGCCGATGCCGGCGAGAGCCCGGTATTGCAGCGCATTCAAGAACGCGGCGTGGTCAGTATCGGCCAAAGGGAAACCTAGATCCCTTTCTCCTGTATCGGCCCTGTTAACAAGCCGATCGGTTATTCGATCGACCTGTGCCTGAAGATTGTCGATGCGATCAAGGCGGAGCTTGGCGTAGACAATCTGGAGGTCCACTATGTGCCGGTCACCGGCCAGACCTGCATCTCACTGATGCCAATGGCACGATCGACATGGAATGCGATACCACCAACAACAACCTGACCCGCCAGTTGCAGGTGGAATATCCGCCCACGACCTTCCTCACCGGCACCAAGATTGCCTCTAAAACCGGGTCGGGCATCACCGAGATCGAGGATCAGGAAGGAAAGGTCATTGGCCTGTCTGCGGGCACGACCAACGAAAAGGCGATCAAGGCCATCATCGAAGAAAAGGGCCTGAACGTCGAGATCGTACCGGTCAAAGATCGCGGCCAGGGCTGGCTGGCGCTGGAAACGGGCCGCATCGACGCCTATGGCTCGGACGATGTTCCGCTCTATGGCCTGATCTCAAAGGCGTCCGATCCGACTGGCTATCAGGTCACCGGGCGGTACCTGTCCTTCGATCCCTATGCCCTGATGGTGCAGCGCAACGACTCCACATTCGAACGTCTTGGACGTACGGTCATGGCCGGTCTGATGCGCTCTGGTGAGATCAAGGAGATTTACGCCAATTGGTTCGAGCCGGGCCCGACAAACATCGACATGCCGCTTTCCGATACACTGGCGACCGCGTTCGAAATTCAGGCACTGCCAGAATAAGCAACAAAAGAAGGGGCGGGTACATCCGCCCCTCCCCAGCTGCGGCAGGGGGATGACATGAACTATAATTGGGACTGGGGCATTCTGTTCCGCGAGCCCTATTTCGGCTGGACCATAGTTATCTCGCTTCTGGCCAGGACAATCGCTTTTTCGGTGGGCTCAGCGCTCGGTGTCTTCCGCACCTCATCCAGCCCGGTCCTCAGGGCCGTTGGCACCACCTATGTAGAGATCTTCCGCAATTTTCCGCTGCTGGTACAGCTGTTCCTGTGGTACTTCGTTTTCCCCGAAGTCCTGCCGGATGACTGGTCGCGTTAGGTCAAGCGCGACATGCCCTTCCCGGCACTGACCACCGCCATTGTCGCTATCGGCCTTTATACCGCCTCGCGTGTCTACGAACAGGTCCGTTCGGGAATCGAGGCCGTGGGCCGTGGCCAGCGCCAGGCAGGCCGCGCCATCGGCATGACCGAGGTGCAGGTTCATCGATATATTCTTCTGCCCAATGCCTACCGCATCATCATCCCGCCGCTGACAAGCGAGTTTTTGACGATCTTCAAGAATTCCTCGCTAGCGCTGACCATCGGTGTCGTCGAACTGACGGCGATGACACGACAGATCGAGGAATATACGTTCCAGGGGTTTGAAGCCTTCACCGCAGCAACTGTGGTCTACAGCCTTGTCACCTTCACGGTGATGGCGGTTATGCGGCGGGTCGACAGGATGACCGCCCTGCCCGGCACCTTCGCAAAAGGGGCTGCGTAATGACACTCGATTTCTCCGTCATTCCCGTCAATGGCGAACTGTTGTGGGACGGCATGAAAATGACCTTTCTACTGACGGGCCTCGCAGTGGCAGGGGGTATCGTCCTTGGCACGGTCCTTGCCCTTCTGCGCATCGCAAAGGTACCGGTTCTGGGGCAGTTTGCTGCGGCCTATGTCAACTTCTTCCGCTCGCTGCCGCTGATCCTCGTGATCTTCTGGCTCTTCTTCCTTATGCCGCTTATCGTCGGGCGACCTGTCGGCGCCTTCTCCTCGGTTCTCGTGGCATTTATCCTGTTTGAGGCCGCCTATTATTCCGAGATCATCCGGGCCGGCATCAACTTTGTCCGCCCTGGACAACTGGCCGCCGCGCGCGCCATCGGCCTCACCTACAGCCAGTCGATGCGCTATATCGTGCTGCCTCGGGCCTTCCGGGCGATGACTCCGATCCTGCTGAGACAGGCGATCATCCTCTTTCAGGACACATCGCTCGTCTATGTCGTCGGCCTAAGCGATTTCCTTGTCAGTGCCGAGATCGTTGCAAACCGTGACCAGAAGCTGGTGGAAATGTTCCTCTTCGTCGCTGCGGTCTACTTCACCCTCTGTTTCCTCGCCTCCATGGGCGTCCGGTATCTGCAAAAAAGGCTTGCCACATGATCGAGATGAAGAATGTCAACAAATGGTACGGCAAGACCTTTCAGGTTCTGAAGAACTGTACCCTCAGCGTCGCCAAAGGTGAGGTGATCGTGGTCTGCGGCCCTTCTGGTTCGGGCAAGTCCACGCTGATCAAAACGGTGAACGGGCTTGAGCCGATCAATGATGGCGAGATCACCGTCGCGGGCACCTCGATCACCGCGAAATCGACAAATCTCGACAAGATGCGCTCCAAGATCGGTATGGTCTTTCAGAATTTTGAGCTGTTTCCCCATATGAACGTGACCGAGAACATCAAGATCGGCCAGATCAAGGTGCTGGGGCGCGATCCGAAAGAGGCGGAGGAAAAGGCGCTCGCACTTCTTGAGCGCGTGGGCCTGACGGAACATGCGCAGAAATACCCCTCTCAGTTGTCCGGCGGCCAGCAGCAGCGGGTGGCGATTGCCCGCGGCCTTGCGATGGAGCCGATGGCAATGCTCTTTGACGAACCAACATCGGCGCTCGACCCAGAGATGATCAACGAGGTTCTGGACGTCATGGTGGAACTGGCCAAGGAAGGCATGACGATGATGGTCGTCACGCATGAGATGGGGTTTGCCAAGAAGGTGGCCGACCGCGTGGTCTTTATAGACCATGGCGAAATCGTCGAAGACGCGCCCTCGGCCGAGTTTTTTGGTTCCCCGCGAAGCCCGCGTGCTCAGGATTTCCTTTCCAAGATTCTCAGCCACTGAAGCAGATCCGGATGTCTACAGCTGGCCAATTTATCTTCTAATCCGGACCTAGATGCCCGAAAACACGCGCGGCGGAGCGACGTACGCCGCGCATTTGCGGACGAAGACTATGTTGCCAACTTTAAAATACAGTTGGGGAGCATAGGTGATCTGACGTTTGTTCCCATAAAACAGTTCGTTAACAGTTCGCAACTTGATCACATTGAAGCCCTGTCACTTCCCCAAGGATACAGTCTTGCACGCTGTTAACTTATAACCCCGGTACACTCTGTCCAGAACATGACTGAACGCGGCGTGCAGGTGGGCCGCGTCCTTTCTTAGCCGCTCATTCGTCAAAAGCTTGAAACTAATCTGCGGCGATTACTGTCTTTGCCCGACCTATAACGCCTTCAAATTTTGACGTAGGCTTCCGCTCGGTTATCAGGAAGTCACTTGCCGAAAGAGCTGGAAGATGCAAGGCCGGTTTGGGTTCGGATGCCTGGAACTTGGTCGAGTCCACTGCCATGAAACATCGTTCGCTGATCGCCTTCATTGCGACCGCAATATCGACTTCGCATTGTTCGAACACCAAAAAACCCTGTTTCGGATGCACACGCGACGCCGACAGGATCGAGTATTCCACCGACATATTTGCAATAACGTCAAAGGCCGCGCGGTCGAACGCTGCGCCGTCATGATTTCTAAGCTGTGTGCCCGCCATAAATACCCGGTTGCCGTTCCCCATCGCCAGAGTTGTTGCAATGAACGCTGAATTCGTCACCACGGTAAGATCTCTGCGCGCCTTGAGAGCCTGAGCCACAAAACCCGACGTAGATCCTGTATCAATAGCAATGGACGCGTTATCAGGCACAAGGTTCAAAATGGACTTTGCAATGGCGACTTTCGCCGCGCGGTTGGTTGTCATACGCGCGATGAAAGGGGGATCCAGAACCTTTTGGGTGCTGACCAACGCGCCGTGAACCTTGTCGATGTGCCCCGCATCCACCAACGGCTTCACAATTCGACGGATTGTCTGATCGGAAACGTTAAGCCTCTGCGCCAGGTCCATGACCGAGATTCGGCCATGAATGTTAACCGCGCTTAGGATGTCCTTTTCGTATTTCGACATTCAGCCACTCGGATGTTGGATTCTAACAGGATGAATTGTTGATACATCTTTAAATCAACATATTTCAACACTCTTTTTTAATTGTTGTTGATTTCTGTTGGTCGATACGATGATCTGGCATCAAATTTGTCGACAGGGGCGAGGCCATGACAACCCATTCTGCAAAACACCTTATTATTGGCGGCGGCATCATCGGATGCTCAATCGCCTATCATCTGGCCCGGGCAGGTGAGACGGATGTCGTCCTTCTGGAAAAGGCATCTCTGACAGAGGGGGCAACATGGCACGCTGCCGGGCTGGTTGGGCAACTGCGGTCTTCCCGCAATACGACCCGGATGCTGAAACGATCGGTCGCGCTCTATGACCGGCTGGCCGACGAGACCGGTATGGAGTTCGACTGGAAGAAAGTCGGCAGCTTGCGGCTGGCGGCAACCAAGGAACGGCTGCTGGAGGCAAAACGTCTGGCGACAATGGCACGCAGTTTTGACCTGGAGATGGAAATCATCTCACCAGCCGAAGCGAAAGCCCTGTTTCCCTATATTGATGCCGACGGGTTAGAGGGGGCTGCCTTTATTCCATCGGATGGCCACGTTGACCCCGCTGGCCTGTGTCTGGCGATTGCAGCCGGTGCGCGGAGCCACGGCGCACAGATCAGGCAGGGGGTGAAGGTCAAGGATTTCGAAATCCGCAATGGCCGCATAACCAAAGTGATGACAACCAACGGCGACTATGAGGCGGAAACCGTTGTGCTGGCCTCGGGCATGTGGAGCCGTGAACTGGCCGCAAAACTGGGCGTCGTGGTGCCAGCCTGCGCTGTCGAGCACCAATACGTCGTAACAGAACCGTTGCCAGAGCCGGAATTGGTCAAGGGCCTGCCCACGCTGCGCGACCCTGAGCGTCTGGTCTATTACAAGCCCGATGCTGGCGGGCGTCTGGTCATCGGAGGTTACGAAGACGACACATTGCCATTTGGAGAACGGGGCATTCCCGGAGAGTTCGTGCGCCAGTTGCTACCGGACAATCTTGACCGTTTCGCGCCGCTGGCTGAACTTGCCGGTGTCGTCACGCCTGTCGTGAACCAGGTCGGCATCCGGCAAATCATCAATGGACCAATCCCCTACTCCGCCGATGGTGATTTTGTCATGGGCTGGGCCCCTGAGGTTAAAAACCTGATGCTCTCGACCGGGTTCCTCTACGGTATTGCGGCTGGCGGGGGCGCGGGGGAAATGATCGCGGAATGGATTCTGAACGGGCGTCCAAGCCTGGATCTTTGGCCATTGGACGTGCGGCGGTTCAGCCCACATCATGCGACCAAGGCCTTTATGTATCCCCGAGCCGTCGAACATTACGCGCATCACTACAAGATGCGCTATCCGGGCCAAGAGGCCGAGACCGCACGCAATTTGCGACTGTCTCCGCTATACAACCGATTGAAAGAACACGGGGCGGTCTATGGGTCAAAGAACGGGTGGGAGCGGCCCTTGTGGTTTGCGCCAGCTGGGGTCGCCCCAGTGGATCAACTCGATTTTCTCAATCCCGGTTGGAATGTCTTCGCGGCCGAAGAACACCGCGCTGCCCGCGAAGGTGTCGTTCTGATCGACCAGTCGAGCTTTTCCAAGTTCGAACTGATCGGCTCTGGCGCGTTGGGTGTGTTGCAACACCTAGCGGTCTCAAACATGGACAAGCCGGATGGCAGCGTAATCTATACCCAGCTTTGTAACGACAAAGGCGGCGTCGAGGCGGATGTCACCATCACCCGCCTGAGGCGCGACCATTTCTATATCGTGACCGGCGCCGGATTCGGGGTGCACGATTCCGACTGGATCCGACGCCATCTGCCGCAAGACGGATCGGCACATCTGATCGAGGTTACCTCATCCCGGGCGGTGATCAATATCTGCGGACCAAAAGCGCGCGACGTCCTGCAGGCGGTAACCGAAGAGGATATCTCAAACGCTGCGTTTCCCTTTGCAACAGCGCGCGACATTACGGTCGGAGCAGCAAAAGTGCGTGCGGTGCGCATCGGCTATACCGGCGAATTGGGCTGGGAACTGCACATCCCAACCGAATTTGCACTTCATGTCTATGATCAACTTTGGAAGGCAGGACAGGCCTATGGCATCCGCGACATTGGCTACCGGACCATAGACTCGCTGCGCCTGGAAAAGGGGTATCTTTACTGGAGCACCGATATCACCCCGGACTATACACCTGTAGAAGCGGGCCTGAGCTCTCGCGTCCACCTGAAATCCAAGGGAAGTTTTTTCGGGCGCGATGTTCTGGAGGGCCAGAAATCCAATGGCGCAGCACAGAAACTCTGTACCTTCGTGACCGAGGAAAAACTGCCGATGACCGGGGGGGAAACCATCCTGCACAATGGCGTAACCGTTTCGCGCGCCAGCAGCGGTGGCTATGGGTACCATGTCGGGAAAACGATCATCTACGGCTATCTTCCGGTGGCGCTGATGGACCAGACGGAATTCGAACTCGAATTGTTCGGAGACCGCGAACAGATCCACCGGGTGGATGGGCCTCTGTACGATCCGACCAATGAGCGGCTAAAAGCCTGAGGGGGAGGGCAGAAAATGACTGACGGAAACACTGATCGTGTCCTGAGTGAACTTCGCAACCTGAAAGGTTTTGAGGAAATCTCAGCACAAGACAGCAAAATCAAACGGCTGGGTGGGTTGACCAATCTGGTCTACAGAGTGGAAACCGGCGGGCACACCATGATCGTTCGTATCCCCGGAGATGGCACCGCGGATTATATCGATCGCGGCGTTGAGATTCACAATGCCAAGGTCGCAGCCGAAGCTGGTATCGGTCCTGCTGTGCTTTGGGCGGATGCAGATACCGGTGTGATGATCAGTGACTGCATTGACGGTATCGTCACCATGACACCCGAGCTTTTCGCAACGCGCTCCGGAGCGGCCGCACGTGCCGGGCATGCCCTGCGGCAACTACACGAGTCACCCCGCCCTTTCGAATTTCGGTTCGAACTTTTTTCGATGATCGATGAATATCTGAAAGTCCTGTCAACAAAGGATATTTCCCTGCCCGAAGGCTATACAGAAATTGTCGCGGAAGCTGCGCCGATCAAACAGCTGCTGCAAGACAGGCCGGGCATGCTGGTTCCCAGCCATTGCGATCCGCTTTGCGAGAACTTTCTCGACAACGGTGACCGTATGTGGATCGTGGATTTCGAATATTCCGGCATGAATGATGCCCTTTGGGACCTCGGCGATTTGTCGGTCGAAGCCGGGCTGACCGAGGCGCAAGAAATCGAGATGCTGACGTCCTATTTCGGCGCGGCACCAACAGCGGCTCAATTCGGGCGAATGGTGATCTACAAGGCGATGTGCGATCTTCTGTGGACACTCTGGGGCTTGATCCAACATGCCGATGATAACCCCGCCGAAGATTTCTGGGCCTATGCAACGGGTCGGTTCGACAGGTGCAAGGCACTGATGTTTGATCCTGCTTTCGCAGCGCATGTTCAGGCAGTTGCGACCGAATAAAGCAGATGGATAAGTTGCAATCTTTTGGTGAATGACTGGCATGTGGAAATGAAAGATTGGTTCGGACAAATGGGTTTCGAACAGGTTTCACAATGAGCTCTTTGAGGGGCCGCAACGTCCCAATAACGACGGCTCAATATACTGCGCAATTCCACTTGAGGCACACAGTTTCCTGTCGCAATCGAACAGAGATCATGGCCGAACGCAGTCCGAGAGTTGATCAGGCGACCCTCAACAATCGAGTTGCGTTTTTTCACCGTTGGTCTTTGCACGGGCGCATTCGAAGGTACGCTCAGTGCAGAATTCCTGGCACTTGGCCCTAAGATACTTCAACGTAACGGGCACGCGGCTGTTTCTTCTTCCATTCTGGGATGAAGGCGTCAAATTCACTGATTTTCTTCTGTGCGCGCGGTGAAGTAAGTCGGCCGCAACAAGGTCCTTCGTCAGATCCGAGCCAGTCATAGCGGTGGGCTGATTTGGCTACCTTCCTCCCACGTGATCGCCGAGACTAAGCCTCTCATTCAGAAGTTTGCAGCGACACGAAGGAAGGAACCTAATTTGCTTTTCCGGGTTAAAAACGCTTTTAGTAGAAACTTAGCCAATGATAACCGTACCGGTTATGAAGTTTGCCTAGTTAAGCGAATCGCTGTTCCCGTCGGTCACAGGTACAGGATTTGCTGAAACAAGGCCCCAGAGAGCCGTCGAGCTCGACCACTAGAGAAGAAATGATGGATCAGAAAAATCACCCGTCTCAACTGGGAAAAGCAATTCGACGCCGCCGGAAAGCGCTTGGCAAAACACTTGTCGAGGTTGCGGATGAAGCTGGTTTGACCACAGGATTCATATCACAGGTCGAGCGCGGCATCAGTGCCCCGTCCCTGTCTTCGCTTATGGCAATTGCTGCATCTTTAAAGACCAGCATTGAACAGCTTGTCAGCGTTCCCGAGGAATACACCGAATACGTTCGCAAAGATCGACGTCAAACCTATGCATTGGGAGTCAACGGGCGGTTCTATGAAAAGTTGGGTCCGGGGTTTTCGGGCGCGCTTTTATATCCGTGCATCGTTCATCGTCCTGCGGGCCACATGTCCGAGAAGATGTGCCACGAAGGCGAGAGCTTTTGCTATCTGATTTCGGGTCAGTTGGAATACCATCTGGGTGACGAAGTCCACATCTTGTCGAGCGGTGACACGATACATCACGACACCTCCAAGCCGCATTATTCGATTGTCCTAGGAGACACTGAAGCAGTTGAATTGTGGGTAAATACAACGCCGATCAATAATTCCTCCAACTAATCAGGTCGGCCGAACCGTTCATCGACAGTTCTCCGAGTTCTATCGTGGGGTCGCACTTGAAAGTGCTGCCCAGAATGTCGTGGCGCATCCTGGGTTTCCAATCAATGCTCCTGTGATCGCAATATGCAATTTACGTCTAACTAAAAATTGTTTTAGCAGTATTGAAATTAATGTATACCGCCTTCATGCGATCGAGAATCGCTTTGGGAGGAACTCATCAATGAAACGTAATTTGATGGCAGCGACTGCCGTCGTGGCTACCGCAATGGCCCTACCTTTGTTCGCACAAGAGCGTGGTGGCATTCTGAATTTCGCCAGATATGACGGATCAAACCTGATTGACCCGATTTATGCCGATCGAAACTCTGACATCTGGATGGTTGGCAGCCTTTTCGACACGCTATTGCGCCCCAGTGAAGATGGAAACTCTGTCATCCCAGGACTGGCCGAAGAATACAGTATCTCCGATGATGGACAGTCTGTATCGCTTACCTTGCGCAGCGGCGTCTCCTTTTCGGATGGAACGCCTTTGACCGGAGAAGACGTTGTCTTTTCGCTGGATCGCGCCCGCAATCCCGATCTAAGCCCCTGGGCCGGACTTCTGGGATCCATCGACAATGTAAGCGCGGAAGGAAATGTCGTCTCGATCAGTCTGAAAGCGGCTGACCCGACAATCCTCTCAATGCTTGCCACTTTCACAACCGGTATTGTCTCCAAAGCCGTCTTTGAGGCGGCCGAAGGTTCCACTGACCAGGAAAAGTCCGCCGCAATCTTTGCAGCCAAAGGCCCCGGTGTCGGGTCCGGCCCCTTCTATCTGTGTGGATTTGAGCAGGGAACCTCCATGGAGTTCTGTGCCAATAAGAACTACTGGCGCAAAGGGTCCGACGGCAAAGCGCTGCCTTACCTGGACGGCGTGCATTTTGAGATCATACCTGATGACGCAACCCGGATTCTGAAGCTTCAGGCTGGTGAAGTGGATGCCGCTGAATTCATTCCGTTTTCACGTGTGCCGGAGCTTGAAGCAGACCAAGCGATCAACATGAACCTCTATCCGTCAACACGGATCATATATTCGCCGATCAACACGCGTGAAACCCGTGCTGACGGATCGCCTAACCCGTTGTCAGACGCTCGGGTTCGGCAGGCACTCAACTATGCCACCAACAAAGAGGCACTGATCGGGCTTGTGCTGCAAGGCGCCGGCAAGCCAATGACCTCACCTCTGATGGCAGCGGCGACCCAGCTTTCCGCAAATCTTGGTCCGTTGTATGCCTACGACCTTGACAAGGCCAAAGCTCTGATCGCCGAGGCAGGCGTAGCGCCGGGAACCGAAATCACCTTTACGACTTTGGCTGGCTCTGCGGATGACAGCACCATATTTGCGGCCCTTCAGCAGATGTGGGCTCCGTTGGGGATCAATCTGTCAGTCGAACAGGTGGATGGGCCGACACGTGGCGCCAAGAACCGCTCGGGCGAATTTGACATCCACACCTATGGCTGGGTGAACGACGTAAACGACCCCAGCCAGGTCGTCGGCTGGTTAGGTTATACCCCTACAGCCAATGCGGTCGGCACTGGTTGGGAAAACGCGAAATTCAATGCTCTGTTTGAGGCTTCGGCAACAGAAATAGACGCTGAAAAAAGAGCGGCCCAGTATGCTGAAATGCAGGAAATATATGCAGATGCAGCCCCTTTGCTTTTCATGTATGAGACGCCCTTTGCGGTGGCAGTATCGACCAGCGTGGACGGATACGTTCAGACACCACTGGGAAATAACGTCTTCGATCAGGCGACCGTCAGCCGCTGATCGCTTAAATGCCGCCGGCAGTACCTGCCGGCGGTTCATTTGACGGAGGCCTTGATGGCAACCCTTCAATACACATTCAAACGCTTGTTGTTGATGATCCCCACATTCATCCTCGTGATGATCATCATCTTTGTTCTGGTTCGTCTTCTACCGGGGGATCCGGCCATCGCCATCGCAGGAGACCGGGCTTCGGATGCCGATCTTGCTGCTATCCGCGAACGGTTGGGACTGAACGAGCCGCTGTTGGTGCAGTTTTGGCTGTTTCTGACAAATACGATGCAAGGCGATTTGGGCCGGTCTATCCTGATGCGCGCACCGGTTACTGAAGTCATCATCAACCGCCTGCCGACCACGGCTTTTCTGACAATCTATGCAGTCCTCATGTCTTTGTTGATTGCAGGACCACTGGCGTTTGTTGCAGCTCTGAACCGCGGACGGTGGCCCGACGCAGTGATCCGCACGGTTTTCCAAGTGGGGTTGTCGATGCCTGTGTTTTACATCGGTCTGATCTTGCTGACTTTTCTTGCCGCCCAACTGCGGTGGTTTCCGGTTGGCGGCTATGGCGACACCTTTATGGACAGGCTGTATCATCTGTTCCTGCCTGCCGTAGCGGTGGCGTTGTACACGTCGGCGATCATCATGCGAAACCTGCGCGCCGCCATCATCGAGGTCCTTGATGCCGAATACGTTCAGTTTGCCCGAGCCAAGGGTTTGCCCGACAGGCTGATCTTGGGGCGCCACGTGTTACGTAACGCACTGATTTCGACCGTTACACTTTTGGGTCTGTCTATCGGCAACCTCATGAGTGGAACGCTGGTTACCGAAACAGTTTTCGCCGTACCCGGTGTCGGACGCTTGATGCTTGAGGCGATTTTCGCGCGCGACTACCCGCTCATCCAGGGATTGACGCTGACATTTGCGGTTCTGGTCTCGGTCGTATTCCTGCTTACGGACCTGTTTCAAAGCTCGTTGGACCCGAGGATGCGTTTGACATGACCGACACTGCCACTTCTCCAGGTGGAGCGGGCGTACCGCCAAAGACGCGCATACCAGCGGCGCTACGAAAACCGGGTTTCATAATAGGCCTTTGCATCATTGGAATGTCGACTTTGCTTGCGATCATGCCAAATGCGTTTGCCCCGTATGATCCCAACTTTATCGATTACACTGCGGTCCGACAGCCACCAAGCTGGGCCCATCCCTTCGGCACCGACCTGCTGGGGCGCGACAGTCTGAGCCGCGTGATTTCAGCCTATTCGGTAAACATGCAGATGGCTGTCCTGGCCACGGTCTTTGCTCTGATCATCGGCGTCGTGGTTGGCGCGCTTGTCGGCTACTACCGCGGGATCGCTGATATGATCTTCGGGCGTGTCGTGGACGCGATCATCACGTTCCCATTTCTGGTTCTGGTCATTGCGGTCGTCGCCGTACTTGGTCCGGGCTTGGTCAATATGTACATTGCGATAACGGTTGTTGGTTGGGTCTACTATGCCCGGTTAATGCGAGCCGAGATCATTGCGCAGATGGGAAACGACTATGCCGCTGCAGGCATCGTCATGGGATACTCCGACAGGCGCATTATCTTTCGCCACCTTCTGCCGAATGCGATTACGCCGGTTATCGTCTACTGGATGACGGATATGGCGCTGGCAATTCTGCTGGGTTCGTCACTTGGGTATCTGGGTCTTGGCGCACAGCCACCGCAGGCGGAATGGGGCGTCCTGATCGCAGAAGGCCGCAATTTTATCACAACGGCCTGGTGGTTGAGCCTGATGCCCGGGATCGCGATCGTTATCACAGGTCTTGGATTCTCCCTTATTGGCGATGGGTTGGCAGACCTGCTCAGGCCACGCGGGTAAGGAGTTGGCAATGACAGGCAATCAGCAACCTATCCTCGAAGTGAAAAACCTTAGTACAACCTTCTGGAAAGAAGGGACCCCTTTGCCAGCCGTGCGAGACGTGAGTTTTTCCGTTCGACGTGGCGAAGTCCTAGGACTGGTCGGTGAAAGCGGTTCTGGCAAGAGCGTCACTTTGCGCTCGGTTCTGGGGCTATCGCGGCGCTATGGCGAAGTCACAGGAGTTGTGAATTGGCAGGGGCAAAACCTTGTTCCGCTTTCCGAACGAAAACTGAGGCGCATTCGCGGTGGCGAAATTGCGATGATCTTTCAGGAGCCGATGACATCGCTTAACCCATTGTTGACGGTTGGTATGCAACTGACCGAGACGTTGAAGGCGCATACCGACCTCAATCGCGCGGCGCGCCGTGACCGGGCGGTTGAGATGCTGGATCATGTAGGGATTCCATCTGCCGCGTCACGTTTGAACGAATACCCACATCAGTTTTCAGGTGGTATGCGGCAGCGCGTTATGATCGCGATTGCTCTGGCAGCTAACCCGAAACTGTTGCTCGCGGATGAACCAACCACCGCATTGGACGTTACGATTCAGGCGCAGATTCTTGATTTGATCCTGTCCTTGGCCGATGAGCTTCAGATGGGCGTGGTTCTTGTCACGCATGATCTAGGTGTGGTCGCTCAAACCTGTGAATCCTTGGCTGTCATGTATGCCGGACGGGTGGTTGAACAGGGGGCAGTGCGTCAGGTTTTGAATGCACCACGTCACCCTTATACTGTTGGACTGATGCGGTCTGTTCCTCAGAATGTGCCGCCGCGCACACCGCTCTATTCGGTGCCGGGCACGCCTCCGAGCCTCGAGAGATTGCCTGTCGGATGCGCCTTTGCCCCACGGTGCCACAGCACAGTCGACGCGTGCCTGAACGCGCGCCCACCCTTGTCGGCAATATCCGAGGGTCGTCATGTGGCGTGCTTCAATCATGTGCCTGCAGCTCAGGGAGACGTCGCATGACAGATACGGTCATGGAGATAAACGATGTGGGTCTTCAATTTCATTTGTCACGATCGGTTCTTGATCTGATCCGCCAGCGACCCGGGCGGGTTGTCAACGCGCTGAACGGTGTCAGCCTCGAGCTCAAGCGAGGAGAAACACTGGGCGTTGTCGGCGAGTCTGGGTGTGGCAAGTCCACGCTCGCGCGTTGCATCGTTCGGCTTCACCAGCCTCAGACCGGCAGTATCCGTTTCGCAGGAAAAGATATCTTTGACCCGAATTTTCGTAACGAGCGCGACTACAACCGTCGCGTTCAGATGATGTTTCAGGATCCTTATTCGTCCCTGAACCCTCGGATGACGACTGGTCAGATTCTGTCCGAGGCTCTTAGTGTTCACAAGATGCGTCCCGAGAGTGAAATTCCTTCGCGCGTTATGGAACTGTTGGATCTGGTACGCCTGCCACAGGACGCCGCATACAAATTTCCACACGAGTTTTCAGGGGGGCAGAGGCAGCGAGTTGCTATCGCACGTGCGCTGGCGGTCGAGCCGGAAGTTTTGATTGCCGACGAACTGGTTTCAGCGCTGGACGTTTCAGTACAGGCACAAGTCGTCAATCTTCTGCTTGAATTGCAGGACAAACTGAACCTTACAATTCTTTTCGTCGCACATGACTTGCGACTAGTACGTCACGTCTCGAACCGGGTGGCCGTAATTTATCTGGGCCGGATTGTGGAGATCGGCGATAGCGAAACCTTGTTCTCCGATCCCTCACATCCCTACTCCCAAGCTCTGCTCAGCGCTGCGCCATCGCTTGATCCGGATGACAAAGGGAACGTCATCCGACTGGAGGGTGAGTTGCCGTCACCAATGAACGTACCGCCCGGATGCCCGTTCCACGTGCGCTGTCGTTTTGCCACAAGTCTTTGTCAACGCGGCGTTCCCGCACTCAGACAATTTGGGGAGTTTGGAGAGGTCGCCTGCCACCACGCGGAAGAGATCAAAGCACATGCTGGATAGGTTTCATTTATGTCCGAGCGAAAGAATTTCGCTGTTCCGCGACCAAATGAGCGTGCAGGACCTGGATGCCTTTATACTACCACGATTTGACGCCCATCAAGGCGAATACGTCGCACCGCATGACGAACGTCTGGCGTATCTGACCGGGTTCACCGGATCTGCCGGACTTGCCTTTGTAACACCTGAGACCGTCGCCCTTTTTGTCGATGGTCGATACAGCTTGCAGGCTACGCAAGAGTGCAAAGGCGCGTTATTCTCTCATCATCATCTTCATGGCGAGACGCCCGAAGAGTGGCTGAGAAAAGAGATGCGTACAGGTTGGCGCCTCGGATATGACCCGATGCACATACCCCCGTCGTGGTTTGACCGGTTTGACGCAGCCTGCAAGGATGTGGGCGCAATGATGGTGCCGCAACAAGTCAATCCGGTCGACGCGGTTTGGACAGATCAACCAGCGCCACCCTGTGGTCGTGTGACAGTTTTACCGTCGCAGATTGCCGGGAAAAACTGTGCAGAAAAATGCTCTGATCTGGCGAACTATCTGGTTCAGCGACAGGCCGACTTTGTTGTCGAAACACAACCTGACAATATCGCCTGGTTACTGAACATCCGCGGCGCGGATGTTGGCTATAATCCGGTAGTTAACTCCTTTCTTCTGGCACATCGGGACGGGACGCTGATTTGGTTTGTCGATCCGCAAAAGCTGGATGATTTCGTAGAGAGTGCATTGCCCTCAAGTCTTCAGATAGTTCCACAGGTAGAGTTTTTGCCCACGCTCAAGGCCAGATTTCGGCCAAATCAGCTGGTATTGGCTGATCCGGATTTCTCACCTGTCGCCGTAAGACAAACCATCGAAGAAGCCGGTGCGAAACTTGGTTCTGAACGCAGTGTGATTACCCGGACTAAGGCATTGAAAAACACGATCGAACTGGAGGGTCTTCGAACCTGCCATTTCACCGACGGAATCGCGTGGGCAGAATTTGGTGCCTGGCTTGCAGACACGGTTCCCGTTCGCGCCGAAAGTGGTGACCCCCTGACCGAGCGTGAAGCAGAGCAAAAATTGAAGGCGCTGCGCTGCGCACAGCAAGGTTTCCTAGGTGACAGTTTTCATGCGATCTCAGCGGCAGGCGGGAACGCGGCGATGTGCCACTATAGCGCGACCGCGGATCGGAATGATCCTATCCAACCGGATCAAACCTATCTGATGGACAGCGGCGGACAATACGAGACGGGAACGACCGATACCACCCGGTGCTATGCTTTTGGAGCACGGCCTGACGGGTATGATGAGGCATACACGGCAGTCTTCAAGGCCTTCTGTGCCTTGGCCACCTTGCGATTCCCGCCTGGTACCCAAGGGCACCATATCGACGGGATCTGCCGCCGCCCTTTGTGGGATCTCGGGCTGGACTATGACCATGGGACCGGTCACGGCATCGGCCATCGACTGTCAGTGCACGAACACCCGCAGAGAATAGGAAAACCCTATAACCCGATTGATCTGGAACCGGGCATGGTCATGTCGATTGAACCGGGGTTTTACAAGGCCGCCAGCTTCGGCATCCGCATAGAAAACGTCTTTGAGGTCGTCACAGAAGACAACGGTTTCCTTGCCTTCCGCAATATGACGTTTGTGCCAATTCAGGCTGACATGTTGATTGTTCAAAACCTGACTATGCCCGAGCGGCACTGGTTAAATCAATATCATCGTCAAATCAGACAGATGCTTTCACCGCGATTGAGTGATCCCGCAAAAGAGTGGCTGACAAAAGTGACGACTGCAATCTGAAACACGAAGCGAACTTTTGGCCGGGCTGTATGCTGCTGTGCGGCGAAACGAGTGGCGACGTTTCCAACCGTCAGAATACCAAGCCGATAACGGCTCGCGCGTGGAGTAAGAACAATAAGATGTGCCGGGATCGCCGAAGCGGGTGGTTTTGGTCACATTAAGGGTTGGTAAGATTACCAGATTTATCAGAATATCGCCAATTGGCCCGTGAAATCTCTGTCGATGCCGTGGCATTGGTGCCGGGTCCAAATTTCGACCGTGCCATGGGCAAGTCTTTCATGACCAACGAACGCCTCATCGTGGTTGTGATACCCGCTTCAGGAGAATCCGCCGCCATTGTTCCAAATCTGGAACTTGGCTCGTGGGATCAATTAAGGTTCGAAGGAGCGGTATTCGATTGGCGGGATGAGGCCGGTTACAAAGGGGCTTTCGCCGCTTTGGCGGACCACCTGAGCATCATGTCCCTTACAGTTGAAGGACAGGTCATGCGTGTTTTTGTCTCTGATGCACTGACCGAAGCTATGCCTGGGTTAAAGATAATTGATGCAGAGCACCAAGTCTCGAAACTGCGCCTGATCAAGTCCAGCAAGGATGTGGCTTCCCTGCAAGCTGCAATCACCATCTCGGAACGTGCGCTTGAGCAGGTAATCGGGACTGTACGTGCAGGCCAGACCGAGAAACAGATCGAATAGGCTTTGATCCAGGCAATGTTTGCCGAAGGCGCCGATTCACAGGCCTTAACACCGATTGTGGTCGCAGCCGACAACTCGACCCGACCGCGCGGGAAAGCGCGTATGGATTATCGGCTTCAAACTGGCGATGCGCTACTCTTTGACTTTGGCGCGCGCAAGGATGGACTTGTCTTTGATATTACGCGAACCTTTTTCGTTGGCGAAGTTTCAGATGAGGGCAAGGCCGTCTACGAAACTGTATTGCGAGCAAACCAGATGGGTCTGAACGTGTGTCGCCCCGGTGTGACCGCCCATGATATCGATGATGCAGTCATCGGCGTTCTTGAAGCATCCCCATTCGCCAATCGCATACGCACCAAGACAGGCCATGGTTTGGGTCGGGATTTGCACGAGGCTCCTTATATCATGCGCGGAAACAACCAGGTAATGCGCGCAGGCATGGTCTGGACCAACGAACCGGGTCTGTATGACCTGGGCAGTTTTGGTGTCCGTATTGAAGATGACGTCCTGGTCACAGAAGACGGGTGCCAATCACTGACCAGCTTCCCGAAAGAGCGTGTTGTCCTGGGGTCAGTACGTCGATAACCGGGCTGTCCCAGCCACACGGTTGGCGGTCAGTGGTCGGATGCCCACATGACGCGGGTTAGATATGTCGCAAAGCACTGATTGCGAGGCATTGTCTTGGCAATCGCAGGGCACGGGTTCCCCTTCTGCCATGTCTTATCAAGTACAGGAAGTTGGGCTATTGTACCTAGCATTGCGCCTACACATGACGCGTCTAAAGCGCTGGCACCCCGTTTCATATGGTTGTTGTGAATTACAGGCAAAAAGGCGCGTTGACCACAAACCTGAAAGGTGACCTATGTCTTTCTCCAGCCGTTCTACAATTTCGCGACGCCGTTTCCTTGCCACGACAACTGCTGGTGCAGCGGCAATTACCCTGCACCCGTTTTCGGTGGCAGCGGCCAGTAATCAGGCGCATCTGCGCATCATGGAAACCACCGACATCCATGTTCATGTTTTCCCTTATGATTATTATGCGGACAAACCCCGCGACACAGTAGGCCTGTCCCGCACAGCGTCGATCATCAACGAAATCCGGTCTGAGGCGACAAACTCGCTCTTGGTGGATAACGGCGATTTCCTGCAGGGCAATCCGATGGGCGACTACATCGCTTACGAGCGCGGCATGAAGGACGGCGACAGCCATCCCATCATCACGGCCTTCAATACGGTCGGGTATGATGCCGCGACGCTGGGCAATCACGAGTTCAACTACGGTCTGGAGTTCTTGGACAAGGCTTTGGCCGGTGCCGAGTTCCCTGTTGTTCTGGCCAATGTCGCCAAGGAAAAAGGTACGAACCCGCGTGACGACAAGACCCTAGTACAGGCTTATGCCATTCTCGACCGTGAAATCGCGATGGGCGACGGCACCAATCATCCGATCAGGATCGGTGTCATCGGCTTTACCCCGCCACAAATCGTGAACTGGGACCGCAGGCATCTGGAGGGCAATGTCCAGGCCCGCGATATTGTCGAGACTGCTCAGGCCTATGTGCCCGAGATGAAGGAACAGGGATGTGACTTGATCATCGCCCTGTCGCATTCGGGGATCGGGGGTGCCGATTATGAGGACGGCATGGAAAACGCATCCGTGGTTCTGGCAGGTGTCGACGGGATCGACGCGCTGGTCACCGGCCACAATCACCTGGTTTTCCCGTCACCGACATTTGCTGACCGCCCAGGGATCGATGTGGAAAAAGGCACGCTGATGGGCAAACCTGCCGTCATGGGCGGTTTCTGGGGGTCGCATCTTGGCCTACTAGACCTACTTTTGGAACGGGATGGCAAGGAATGGCGCGTCGTTACCACGACGTCAGAGGCGCGACCGATTTCCAAACGCAACGAAGACCGCTCGATCTCCGCTCTGGTCGAAGATGATCAGAAGGTTCTGGAGTCGGTTGCGAAAGCTCATGACGAAACGCTGGCCTATGTTCGGCGCGCGGTCGGCAAAACCTCGGCCCCGCTGCACAGCTATTTTGCGTTGGTCGCGGATGATCCGTCTGTGCAGATCGTCTCGATCGCGCAGAAATGGTACGTCGAAGACATGCTGAAAGGCACCGAGCATGAAGGGTTGCCGATCCTGTCTGCGGCGGCACCGTTCAAAGCCGGAGGCCGAGGCGGTCCAGAGTATTACACCGATGTCCCGGTCGGGGACGTTGCCATAAAGAACGTGGCCGATCTGTATCTCTATCCGAATACGGTCCGTGCGGTTCGCGTGAACGGGGCGCAGGTGCGTGGCTGGTTGGAACGCTCGGCCGGTATGTTCAATCAGGTCGAAGCTGGATCCAAGGATGCGATCCTTCTGAACCCTGAATTCCCGTCGTACAATTTCGACGTGATGGACGGCGTGACCTATCAGATCGACCTGTCGCAACCGTCGCGCTTTGGGCCAAAGGGCGAAGAGGTAAACCCCGACGCAGCACGGATCGTGAACCTTGCCTTCAATGGCTCGCCTGTTACGGATGATATGGAGTTCATCATTGCCACCAACAATTACCGCGCATCCGGTGGTGGCGCGTTCCCGGGCGCAATGGGCGACACAATCGTGTTCGAAGCACCGGACACCAACCGCGACGTCATTGTGCGCTACATTGTCGAACAGGGCACAATCGATCCCAAAGCGGATGCCAACTGGTCGTTTTCGCCGCTGGCGGACACCACGGTGTTGTTCGAGACCGGTCCAAAAGCCCGTGACTATATGGGCGATGTCAAAGGAGTGGCAATCGAGGACGCCGGGGAAGGTGCAGACGGTTTCGCAGCCTTCCGCATCAAGCTCTGATCCGACCAATTTGTCACAACGATAACCTGACCCGCCACCTTGCTATCTCGGTGGCGGGTTTGCGCTGAACACCCGTACAATTCCAAGCCATCTGTCCCGGCGGCGGAAGATGCTACATTTTCAATCGGCGTTCCCGACATGCGTCGAGAGGGTGGGCCATAGAACTCAGCGAACCGTTGGAAGCCAGTTGAGCTTCTGCGCTCCCAGCCCTGTCAAAGAAGCTGAACGGGTGACCCAGTCCCCTGAAATCAGACTATCTCGGTGTTGATCATCCACCCTTGCAAGGATGAATCATGACACACAGAAGTAATGCCGATTAGACCTTAGATCTGATCAGTATTTGCGAGGATGGAAAAAGAGAATAACCGCCTGAAACGGATGAAGGCATGGGCAAGTTGGTGAAATCTGTATTCAAGGATCTCGCGGCAAAGGGAGTTTGAATACCCTATGGCAGGTAAAAAGTAGTCGCCTGCTGAACTGAATCTTTTTTCCACCATTTGGCAAAGACGACGGGCTGCGATCTGTGGAGCACAGCGACAACAGGTCTTTCAGCTTCTGAATTACATTCGATACCATGAAAGACCCCGCTCTGTTGATATTGAGTTCCTGTAATCCCGTCAGTTTATTCAGTCTCATTTGTACTAGAGGCCGAATTGAAGATTTTGCCTTTCCTGTCACTTTCGTCAGCGCTTGAAGCCTGAGTGCAGTTGGATACTACAACGCCTTCGGCTAGATCCAAATTTTTTTGTACGCCGTGCGCCATCGAACTCGTTGTCTTACGTCGCATTTTGGGGTCTTCGTCGCTGTCCCGGCTAGCCTCTTTTTCCCAACTGCCGAATTTTGACTGATCCGACGTGTCAACTCTCGGCCTTGATCGCAGCAACCACAATGTCGATTGCGTGGTCCAGATCCGATTGCGAGATGGTCAGCGGCGGCGACAATGTCAGAACGCATCCCTGACTGATCTTATAGCTCAAACCGGCCTCCAGACAGGCATAGTAAATCCGTTCGGCACGCGCATTACCCGGCGTTTTGTCGGCGCGATCATCGACGATTTCGACCCCGAACATCAAACCCCGTCCCCGAATGTCTCCGGCGGTAGGTACGTTCTGAAGTTCGTCCATAAGACGGCCAATTGCGTGCTCACCCAACGTGGCCGATCGATGAACCAACCCCTCATCTTCGATGATTTGAAGCGTTGTCAAAGCGGCCCGCGCGGTAACCGGGTTCTTTTCGTGTGTGTAATGACCAATGGCAAAATCTCCGCAGACATCCAATTGTTTGCGGGCAACACAAGCGGCAATGGGCAGGATGCCCCCGCCAAGCGCTTTTCCAAGCGTCACAATGTCGGGGACGATCTCGTCATGTTCAAAGGCAAACATCCTGCCGGTTTTGCCAAGGCCTGTCGGGATTTCATCCATGATCAAAAGCGCGCCGTGACGATTGCACGCCTCGCGCACGGATTTCCAAAACCCCGGCGGTGGTACATAGGGCACCGCACGCATCGGTTCGGCTATGACCGCCGCCACATCTCCTTCACGCTCCAGAACATATTCGACCATTTTCGCGCAGGCCAACCCGCAGGTTTCCGGTCCCGTGTGATTGTATGGGCAACGGTAGCAGGCGAAAGGCGCGACGTGTTCAGTGCCCGACAAGAGGGGGCCCGCGATATGACTGCGGAATGTCGCCTCGCCACCGACGCTTGCGGCGCCAAAGCCCGCGCCATGGAAGGCATCCCAGAAGCTGATCGTTTTGAACCGACCGGTAGCGGCGCGCGCGATCTTGAGAGCAACCTCGTTGGCGTCAGAGCCGCCTGTGGTAAAGAGCATTTTCCCCAGATCGCCAGGTACGATATCTGCCAGTTTTTCCGCCAAATCCACTGCCGGATCATTGGTAAAGCGGCGGGGCGCGAAAGGAAGATCGTCAAGCTGCGCCTTGATTGCGGCAACCAGACGCGGGTGCCCGTAGCCTATGTGGTGCACCGAGTTTCCATGGAAGTCCATGTACCGGCGACCCTCCATATCCTCGATCCAGATCCCCTCGGCCTTTGCAATGGTGCTGACGCAGGGTGATGACAGAGATTGATGCAGGAATACATCCGCATCGCGTTTGAGCAGAGGTGTCGACTTTGGTCCCATGGACTTTCTCAACCACGCCTTGCGCGCCTCGGATGTGTTTGATTCCCCTTCCGTGTGGACAATCTGTGGCATGTCCGCTCCTCGTTTCTGTCATCAAAAGATGCGGGCCCCTAAAGGCCCGCCAGTATCAGGGAGGATATGAGGCGCCCTTCCCGTCTGTGGGGAAAGGACGCAAGGTTTAGTTGGGCCAGGGCAGCGAATAGGTTTTGACGTTGGTGAAAAACTTCATCGCCTCGATAACACCCTCCTTCACGCCGTTTCCGCTGTCCTTGATGCCGCCAAAGGGTGACATTTCAATGCGGTAACCCGGTTGTTCCCAGATGTTGCAGGTGCCGACATTCAATCCGTTGATAAAGGCGATGGCCCTGTTCAGGTCATTGGTGCAGACCCCAGAAGACAGGCCGAACTCGGTCGAATTTGAGATCGCCATCACCTCTTCGTCGTTGTCCGGCACGCGCACGATCGGCACGATAGGACCGAAAGTTTCTTCCATCACCAGCTCGCTGTCATGGGGAACCTTGTCGACGACGATAGGCGGCAGCAATGCGCCCTGACGGCCCGGGTGATACAGGATTTCTGCACCCTCTTTTTCAGCCTGAAGAACGCGGTTTTCGAATATCTCCGCGGCTTTGTCGTGGATCACGCACCCCAGCTCGGTTTCAGGGTCTTGCGGATCGCCAAATTTGATCTTCTTGGCCTTCTCCAGAACCAGCGGTACAAACTTGTCGGCCACACTTTCCTGCACGAGGATGCGCTTGACCGCCGTGCACCGCTGACCGGAGTTTCCGGTCGCACCCGCCACTGCGATTGTTGCGGCTTTGTCCAAATCCGCATCGCTGAGATCATTCAGAACGATCAGAGGATCATTGCCCCCAAGTTCCAGCGCCTGACGCTTGTAGACGCCTTTTTCAGCGATCAACTTGCCCACCGGCACACCCCCGGTGAAGGTGATAATATCGATATGTTCATTGGTGATCATCTCATCGCCGATGTCAGCCGGCCAGCCGGTCACCACCTGGAACATCTCGTGCGGCAGGCCTGCCTCGTAAAGTATGTCGGCCAATGTCAGCGCGGTCAGCGGCGTCAGTTCCGTGGGTTTACAAACCATACAATTGTTGGTTGCAATAGATGGCGCGATTTTGTGGCTTACCATATTCAAAGGGTGATTGAACGGGGTGATCGCACTGATTGCTTTCACCGGCTCTCGGGTGGTGAAAATCTTGCGGGCTTTGCCATTGTGGGTCAGATCGCAAGAAAAGATCTCGCCATCGTCTTTTAACGCCTCAGCCGCCGCAAACTGATAAACATCCTGTGCACGTTTGGTTTCGTAGATCGCATGCTGGTGGCAGATGCCCAGCTCTAACGTCAGCCATTTCGCAAGATAATCACGTTTTTCACCGATCAGCTCGCCTGCGCGCTGCAAAATCTGGCTGCGCTCGTACCGGGTAAGTTTGGGTTTGTAATTCGCCGCAATTTCGAAAGCCCTGCGTGCGTGTTCTGAGGTGCCAGCGGGAACATGGCCCACGACCTCGTTGGTGTACGGGTAGAGGACGGGAATGGTTTCATCGGTAAAGACGATTTCGCCACCGATCCGCATTCCTTCGTTACGAACTTCGATTTTCGACATGGTCTGGTCTTTCATGGCTTACTGTGCCGCCGCTGTAGTTGCGTAGAAAAAGGCATCAAAGTTGCGCAGCACGGGTTGGTTTGGCAGGTCGATGACACGATTCACGATGAAGGGAACTTCTTGTTCCGTCAAACCACCATGGCTGCGCAGGGGCTCTTTGAGCGCTGCCAGATCATGGCGATGCTCGGACGTTCCGATGCAAATGTTTTCGCCAGAAACCATTACAATGTCGCCAATCCGGTCACCGGGCAATTCGAACCGTTCAATGGCCTGAGCCTTGGTCAGCACATGGGTGATCCCATCGGTCGCCTTGAGTTTGGCAATGATGTCGCTCTGATCCGCGCCATCCGGCAGATATGCGGTCGCGAACGAGCCCAGTGCACCATGATGGACGACATACGGGTCAGTGATCGGAAGGATGACCCGCGCCGCATCCTCGCCCAGCCATTCGTCCATCAGGTCCTGCACATAGACGACCGAAGGGGATCCATCTGCCAAGTGCTTTGGCTTCATGCCGTGATCAGCCGTCACCACGATGGCGGCCCCCAATGCGTCCAATTCGCCCAGATAGCGGTCGAACATGGCGTAGAAATCCAGTGCGCCCTTTTGATCGGGTGCAAACTTGTGCTGGATATAGTCGGTGGTCGACAAATACATGACGTCGGGCTTGAACTCTTTCAGCAGCTTGACGCCAGCAGCAAAAACGAACTCGGACAGTTCGGCCGAGTAAACCTCGGGCACGTCCATGCCCAACCACTTGCTGGCATTGTCGATGCCGTGTTCCTCAAGCGTCGTTTCGCCCGAACGCTCAGAAGAGAATGCAACCGCCCTGCCCTCGTCAAACTTCAGCCCGGCACCAAGCAGCGCGCGAAGCTTGTCCTTGGCGGTTACCATCGCCACGCGGAAACCTGCATCATAGAACTGCGAGAAGATGGTCGGCGCACGCAGGAAGCGGACGTCGTTCATCATCACCTCTTCACCAGTATCGGGATCGATAAGGTAGTTGCCGCAGATTCCATGCACGATCGGCGGGCGCCCGGTGGCAATCGAAAGATTGTTGGGGTTGGTGAACGACGGGATAACAGAATGCGCCAGACGGTCCGTACCTTCCTCCCGCATCCGTTTGAGGTTGGGCATCAGCCCATTGGCAATCGCCACGTCGAGGTATTCTGGTTCACATCCATCAAGGCAGATGGCAATTGCGGGCACTTTGGGCGTCGGGTAGACGCGCTCATTTGCTTCGACAGGGGTTTGAATGGTCATCTGTTTTTCCTTGATTTTTATGCGGCCAACTTGGCGCGTTCTTCCAGTGCCCGGAGAGGAGGCGCAGCGCTTGTCACGCCCATTTCTTCCAGAGATTCTTTTGCGGCGATCACAACTTTACGCATGACATCTTCGTCCATCTGACCGATGCAACCGACGCGGAAACTGTCGACGACAGTAAGTTTGCCCGGATAGATAATGAACCCTTTTTCCTTCATCCGGTTATAGAACTGATCGAAGACGAATTTCTCATCAGCCGGGCAGAAGAAGGTAACGATGATGGGGCTCAACCAACGATTATCCAGCAGTGTTTCGAAACCCAGTTCACGCATGCCCGCGACCATGACGTCCCGGTTGCGGGTATAGCGGGCACCGCGACCTGCAACACCTCCTTCGGCAGTGTGCGCCCGAAGCGCCTCGATGAAGGCAGCGACCACATGCGTCGGTGGGGTAAACCGCCACTGGCCCGTTTTATTCATATGCGACCACTGCGCATACACATCCAGAGACAGCGAATGACTGTTGCCTTTTGCGGCTTCAAGCTCGGTCTTGCGGGCCACAATGAACCCAAAACCCGGAACGCCCTCGATGCATTTGTTCGCCGAAGACACCATGGCCTCGTAACGGATTTCAGTGGGTTTGAGCTCAATCGCTCCAAATGCGGACATCGAGTCGATCAAAAGCTTGCGCCCGGCGGCATATGTGACTTCCGATATCTCTTCGACCGGGTTCAGGATACCCGAGCTGGTTTCGCAGTGAATGGCGACGACGTGCGTGATGTCCGGGTCATCCGCAAGAATGCGCGCCACTTCGTCACCCCTCGGCGGAAGGTAATCGCCCTTGTCCAACACGACATGATCACGACCCAGGTACTGCAACGTCTGTGCCGAACGCTGCCCGTAGGCACCATTTGCCAATACCAGCGCTTTTCCGTCCCGCGGAATAAAGGATGCCAGCATCGCTTCGACAGAAAACGATCCGCTGCCTTGCATCGGCACGCAATCAAACTCGTCGGCACCCTCGCCAAGCAGGTTCAGCAGGCTTGACCGCACCTCTCGCGTCATGGCGCGGAAATCATCGTCCCAGCTTC
The DNA here is from genome assembly GCF_059612525.1 of Ruegeria sp. SAZD013. NCBI lineage: Bacteria > Pseudomonadati > Pseudomonadota > Alphaproteobacteria > Rhodobacterales > Roseobacteraceae > Ruegeria > Ruegeria sp. SAZD013. Next base: position 70,002 of record NZ_JBXWQT010000031.1, read on the forward strand.
CCCAATCGCGCAGCATGGCCTCTTTGACCGCATAGGAGGTTGTCAAAGGACCGGGGGTCAAAAGGTAGGGTTCGCCGAGGCGCGGTTGCTCTAATTTTGGTTTGGATGGCGTCATTACCAGGCTCCAGAACAGCGTTTTCAGGAACACAATTGCAGCAACGCTTGCTATATGTGAAATTGCAATTATCAATCTAATCATAGGCGCAGCCTATGCATTCATCTTCAGGGAACTGTAATGCGACACAGCCAGTTGAAAGCCTTTCATTACGTGGCCAAACATGGGGGATTTTCCCGTGCGGCAGAGGCTTTGTATCTGACCCAGCCAGCGATTTCAGAGCAGGTCCGAAAACTGGAACAGGATCACGACCTGTTGTTGTTCCAGCGTGAACGAAAACGCGTGAACCTAACGCCCGAAGGCGAACAGCTTTACCGATTCACCAAACAGTATTTCGAGATCGAAGATCAGATTGAGGATTACCTCTCTGAAACCAAAGCCGCGATCGATGGAGAATTAAGGATCATTGCCGATTCGGCGCATCACATGACATCTTTTCTGGCGCCGTTCCAAAAGAAATACCCTAAAATCACGATCACTGTGCGATCCGGCAACACCGAAGAAATCCTGGAAGAGCTTCGGTCTTACAATGCAGAGATCGGTGTTGTTGGCAGCCTGTCTCCTGGCAAGGACATGGACGTATTGAATTTGGGGTCCACTGAAATCGTGGCCTTTGCTGGCCAGGGCGTGCTTTTGGCATCAAAACCCACCCTGACCCTGAAGGAGTTGGCCGAGTTGCCCCTGATTTTCAGAGAGCACGGGTCAAAAACACGCGAGAAACTGGAAGAAGCAGCCGAGAAACAAGGTATCAGGTTAAACCCGGCGATTGTAGCTGAAGGCCGAGAAGCCGTTCGCGAACTTGTTGCCTCGGGTGCAGGTATCGGTTTTGTATCTCAGGCGGAATATGGGCACGATGATCGACTGCGGCAAATCAAATTGAAGGGTGTGAATTTGCAAATGGGTGAAAGCATGATCTCACTTTCCCAGCGTCGTGACGTCAAGATCATACGGGCGTTTATGGACTTTGCGGAGCGGGTTCTTGGGGAGAAGGAAACCGC
>NZ_JBXWQT010000032.1:0-1507 GCF_059612525.1 Ruegeria sp. SAZD013
AGATACTGTTGAAAAACTCTGCTTGAGCGATGCTTTGGCTGCTGATTCAATTCTCTTGAGTTGCAGGAGAGTTGCTGATGATGGGACCGAGGCAAGTTGCGCAGGGTGCGCTGTTCTACGAGTTCAGTATTGAGGATCACGTTCCGACGGATCACCTTTTGCGCGCGATCGACCGGTTTGTAGACCTTGTTGACATGCGCCGACATCTCGCGCCGTTCTACAGTTCAACAGGCAGGCCCTCGGTTGATCCCGAGCTGATGATCCGAATGCTGATTGTGGGCTATGCCTTCGGTATCCGGTCAGAGCGGCGGCTGTGTGAAGAGGTGCATCTGAATCTGGCGTATCGCTGGTTCTGTCGCCTCGATCTGGCCGATCCGGTGCCCGATCATTCCACCTTTTCCAAGAACCGACATGGACGTTTCCGGGACAGCAACCTCTTCCGGCATCTGTTCGAGCAGGTGCTGGCGCGCTGCATTGCCGAGGGACTGGTCGGCGGCGAGAGCTTTGGAGCAGATGCTTCGCTCATCAAGGCTGATGCCAGCCGCTATACGAAGGTGGACTTCTCGGAATGGTCTGCAGCAGATGCTGCAAACCGGGCGACGCAGGAATACCTTGATACGCTCGATGATGCGGCCTTCGGCGCTGCGACACCGGTAAAGCCGAAGGCGATCTCGCCCGCCGACCCGGCCGCGCGGTTGACCGGAGCCAATGGCGACAGGCCCTTCTTTGCCTACAGCACCAACTACCTGGTCGATCTGGACCATGCGATCATCGTCGATGTCGAAGCGACTGCGCCGATACGTCAGGCGGAAGTGGGTGCCGTGCGAGACATGCTGGTGAGAACCCAAGACCGTTTCGACCTGCACCCATGGCTGCTGGCCGCAGACACGGCCTATGGTGCGGCGGAGATGCTTGGCTGGCTTGTGAAAGAGCAAGGTATCGAACCCCACATCCCGGTCTTCGACAAGTCCGAGCGCAAGGACGGCGCGTTTCCTGCCACCGACTTCACCTACGATCCGGACACCGATGCTTACAAATGTCCCGGCGGGAAGGAGCTGAAGCCGTACTGGCGGAACATCTCAAAGGGGCGCCCGGCGTTCGGCAAGGATGGCTTCAAGAAATACTACGCCCGGAAACAGGAATGCGCGGCGTGTCCGCTGAAGCCCCGATGCACGCCCAACCAGGCGACCCGGAAAATCGCCCGATCCAGGCATGAAGACGCCCGCCAAAAAGCACGGGATATCGCGAAGACCGATGCCTATGTCGTCTCCAGCTACGCCAGAAAGAAGGTAGAGATGCTCTTCGCCCACCTCAAACGCATCATCGGCCTCGACCGCCTCCGCCTTAGAGGACCAAACGGCGCCAAGGATGAGTTCCACCTCGCAGCAACAGTCCAGAACCTCCGCAAACTTGCAAAGCTCAGACCAATCTCGGCGTGAAGAGCCGAGCAGGAAGACTTCAGCCGCTATTTCCGCCGCGCTTACACATCGACTTTTTCAACAGCATC
>NZ_JBXWQT010000033.1:0-46059 GCF_059612525.1 Ruegeria sp. SAZD013
ATCACATCCGCTGCCTGCCGCAACGGGTCATCTGCGAGGTGCGCGTAGCGTTGCGTGGTAGACGGGTTCGTGTGTCCCAAAAGCCTGCCCACTATCGGTAAGCTCAAACCACTAGAAACCAGATGTGAAGCGTGTGTATGCCGGTTATCATGTACCCTGTAGTTTTCGAAACCTGCGGACTTCGTTATTGACCGCCAGAACCCTTTCAAGTCCTTGTACGGCTGCCCAGGATCGCGTCCGGGAAAGAGCCATGAGCTGTTTAGCGTATTCGACACTTGCATTTCCGACAGCAAGGCAGTGGTTGCCGAAGACAAAGGTAGGTGTTCTCGCCGTTTTTGCTTGGTGTGATGCGATGGTTTCGTCCACACGCGACGTTCTAGATCAATGTCTTCCCATTTGGCTGTCAGAACTTCTCCAATCCGCGCGCCTGTCAGAAGCTGGAAGCGGATTGCATTGGCAGCAGTCTGATTGGGGTGTTCGGATAGCGCCAATAGAAGCCGTTGAAGTTCCGCATCGGAAAGCCAGCGATCACGTTTTTCCTCTACGTATTTTTCAACACCACGCGCGGGATTGTCAGATCGCATCCCCCAGCGTACCGACAGTTGGAACATTTTTGAAGCAAGCGCGAGCGTTCGATTGGCCTGATAAGGAGTGTCGCGCATTTGGTTGTGCAATTTCTGGATATGCTGGTGTGTCACTTCAATGACCTTCAATTCACCCAGCTTAGGCAAAATGTACCTCTCCAACATGGAAAGATCATTCCGTACGCTACCGGGCCTTTTCTTTGGGACCGCATGTTCGGTCAAGTATTGCTCGGCAAGTGAGGAGACTGTTGGCGATTTTCGCAGCAACTGCCCGTCTGAGACCGGATCCCCACCTCTGATAACTTCGGCGAGAAGGTTTCTCGCCATCTCACGTGCTGTGCCAAGCGAAAGCGTTGGCCCATACTTGCCCAAAGTCTTACGTTTCGACCGACCAGTTTGCTTGCTTCGGTATTGAATGACAAAACTCTTCACGCCAGTGGTTTTCACCCGCAGTCCGAAGCCCGGTAAACTCTCGTCCCAATAGATTGCCTCACGATTTGTGGGCAAAAGGCGATCAATGCTTGTTTTTGTCAGTCGGATGTTTGGCATCGTAAGAGTATTCTACGCTAGATAAGCAATAGGTAAGCACAAGAAAGAGAGTTGACAAGAGCTCGATCGTAGGCGGTAGTCCATAAGTTCCATAAAAATAAAGAGATTTGGTGTTTGAAAGAAGTGCCTGGAACTGCATCGAAAGGAGAGTAGTAAGACTTATAATCAGCAGGTTGAGGGTTCGAGTCCTTCAGGGATCGCCATTGTCAAACCAGATCAATACCGGACATGCGCCTGCTTTGGTCGGCGCGATGTGATCTTGTGGCTGTTTGGTGTGGTATGAGGGGCTGGACGAGGGGGTCATGCCAGCCCCTCTAAGGGGTCACAGAGTGGTAGTATGTGTTCCTTAAGTACAATCTAACGTGATTCACCGGGCGGCGATATTGGGGGATTCCCGTAGGCTGGCATTTGCGCGGAAAATGCGTGTCGGGCGGGGTAATCCTGTTGAGATCAGACCGGGTTTTTGCGCGGTATTCGCGTTGAGGCTGCGGGAGCCGCTGGCAAAACCGGGGGCGATGCAAAAAATATATTGCAACCGGTTGCAAAGAAAATCATTGTTACGCACAACAACAAGATTCGGGAGAGCTGCATGTTGAGGGTCGGATTGCTGGGTGCCGGGCGTATTGGGCGTGTTCATGCGCAGGCCATATCTTCCCATCCGGGGAGCAGGTTGTGTGCCGTATCCGATGCGCTGCCCGAAGCGGCAGCCAGCCTGGCGCGTGAATATGGGGCCGAGGCACGCAGTTCAGAAGAAATAATCGCTGATCCCGAGATTGACGCGGTTCTGATTGCAACGCCGACGGATACGCATTCCGACCTGATCGAGGCGGCCACGGGCGCTGGCAAAGCCGTTCTGTGCGAAAAGCCCGTCGATCTGAGCCTTCAGAGGGCGCAAGACTGTCTGACAGCCGTCGCGGGGCGCGGCAAACCTGTCATGATCGGGTTTAACCGGCGGTTCGATCCTAATTTTGCAGCTTTGAAGGCCGGTTTGGACGCAGGTGAAATCGGCAAGGCCGAACTGTTGTCGATCACGTCATTTGACCCGGCACCGCCTCCGGTCAGCTATGTAAAAGTGTCCGGAGGACTGTTTCGGGACATGATGATCCACGATTTTGACATGGCGAACTTTCTGATGGGGGATGTGCCTCAGACCGTCACGGCGGTGGGATCGTCGCTTGTGGATGCGGAGATCGGCGCGGCAGGCGATGTGGATACGGCTGTGGTCACAATGACTTACGCAGACGGCCGGATTGCGGTCATCAAGAACTCGCGCCGGGCGGCCTATGGCTATGATCAGCGGGTCGAGGTGCTGGGTTCGGAAGGGTTGTTGCAGGCGCATAACATGCTGGAAAACACCGTCGTGAAATCGACGGCAGATGGCGTTGTGGGCGCAAAGCCGACTTATTTCTTTCTGGAACGCTACATGCCGGCCTATCGCGTGGAATGGGCCGCATTTGTTGATGCCGTCAGCGGCGGTTCCAACGTTCCCGTCACGTTGCAGGATGGTGTGGCGGCGCTGGCGATGGCCGAGGCCGCGACCCTGTCAGCGCAGACGGGAAAGCCCGTCCGGATGGAGGAAATTTTGAAACCGGTTGCAAAATGACCAAAATTCTTCAAACTAACGACAGCTCGGCCCTGCGCCGCAGCCACTGAGATTCGGCACAGCCGGATGATTGGGGCCGGTACCCCAACAGAAGATCAGACTGAACCAATGGGAGGAAACTGAAATGAAGAAATTCGTTATAGGTGCACTTGCCGCGGGGGCACTGGCCCTGGCTACACCCGCTCTTGCGCAGGACATCGTGGTCGTATCGCATGGCCAGGCCAATGACGCATTCTGGAACGTCGTGAAGAACGGTGTTGAACAGGCTGGCAAGGATGTCGGTGTGAATGTGGAATACCGCGCACCGGAAACCTTCGACATGGTGGCCATGTCGCAGCTGATCGACGCTGCGGTGAACCAGGAACCTGATGGCCTGATCGTTTCGATCCCGGATGCGGATGCGCTTGGCCCGTCAATCGAACGTGCCGTTGCCGCAGGCATCCCGGTGATCTCGATCAACTCGGGGTCGGATGTGTCGAAACAGCTGGGTGCGTTGCTGCACGTGGGTCAGGACGAGTTTGACGCCGGGAAAGCTGCGGGTGAACAACTGGCTTCGATGGGGGGCAAAACCGCGATCTGTGTGAACCACGAAGTGGGCAACGTTGCGCTGGACCTGCGTTGCGCAGGTTTCGCGGAAGGCTTTGGCGGTAATGTCGAAGTTCTGCCGACCTCGAACGATCCGTCGGAAATCGAGTCGAAGGTCTCGGCTGCTCTTGCTGCTAACGAAGCCGTCGATACGGTTATGGCGCTGGGTGCAAGCTCGGCCGGTGAGCCGACTGTTGCCGCTGTCAAAGCGTCGGGCCGTGATGTGAACGTTGCATCCTTCGACCTGTCGGCCAACTTCCTGCAATCGATTGCGGATGGCGACGCGGCCTTTGCCATTGACCAGCAGCAGTATCTGCAAGGGTACCTGTCGGTGAACTTCATGGGCCTGCACGCCAAATACGGCCTGATGCCCGGTGGCAACGTTCCTTCGGGTCCGAACCTGATCACTCAGGACAAGGCCGCGCAGGTGATCGAGCTGTCCGCGCAGGGCATCCGCTGATCCATACCGCAACCTGAACTAAACGGGGCGGCGCGGTGGCGCCGCTCCCACCCAAGTGGGAGGAAACGATGAGTGACTCAGCGCAAATCGCCGGGGACGAAAGGGTCAAGAAAGAACCTTTCATGACCAAGCTCATGAAACGGCCCGAACTCGGTGCGATGGCCGGTGTCGTTCTGGTGGTCATCTTCTTTGCCATCACAGCAGACGATTCGATGTTTACCCTGGCCGGGGTCATGAATTTCATGACACCTGCGGCACAGCTGGGCATTCTAGCAATCGGTGCGGCCCTTCTGATGATCGGTGGTGAGTTTGATCTGTCCATCGGATCGATGGTGGCGTTTGCGGGCCTGTTCTTCGGCGTCTGCGTGGTGACATGGCATCTGCCACTGATCATTGCGATCCCCATGACATTTGTATTCGCGGCATTCGTCGGAGCAGTGAACGGCAATATCGTCATAAGATCTGGCCTGCCGTCCTTTATCGTGACGCTGGCTTTCCTGTTCATTCTGCGTGGCTTGTCCCTTGTTGGCCTCAAAGCGGCGACCGGAGGGTCGACCCAGTTGCGCGGTGTGCGTGACGTGGTTGAAAACGACTGGCTGGCGCCGTTCTTTTCGGGCGAAGCCTTTGGCAGCCTGTTTGCCTGGCTGGCGGCCAATGGCATGATTGACACCTTCAAAAGCGGAGCACCCAAGGTGCCCGGCGTTCCGGTCGAAATCCTGTGGTTCATCGTGCTGGCATTGGCCGCCACCTATGTGTTGCTGCGAACCCCGGCGGGGAACTGGATTTTCGCGGCGGGCGGTGACAGCACTGCGGCATCGAATTCCGGTGTTCCCGTGAGCAAGATCAAGGTGTCTCTGTTCATGCTGACTGCCTGTTGCGCTGCACTGGTGGCCATCATTACGGTGATCGACGCGGGCTCGACCGACGCACGGCGTGGTTTCCAGAAAGAATTCGAGGCGATCATCGCTGCCGTGATCGGGGGCTGTCTGCTGACGGGCGGATATGGCTCGGCCATCGGGGCGTTCTTTGGTTCGATCATCTTTGGCATGGTTGTCATCGGACTGACCTATACGGATTTCGATCAGGACTGGTTCCAGGTGTTCCTGGGCGCAATGCTGCTGATTGCCGTTCTGTTCAACAACGCGATCCGCAAACGCGTAACCGGGGAGCGCTGATATGACCGAAGATACCAAGTTCCACCACGGCGATGCGGCGGGCGATCAGGCCCCCATCGTGGAAATGAAGGATATCGAGAAGCACTTTGGCAACATCATCGCATTGGCGGGCGTCAGTTTCGACGTCAAACCGGGTGAATGCCACTGCCTGCTGGGCGATAACGGCGCGGGCAAGTCGACCTTCATCAAGACCATGTCCGGGGTACATAAACCCACCAAGGGCGAGATCTTTTTCGAGGGCAAGCCGTTGCATTTTGACACTCCGCGGGATGCGATGGAGGCAGGCATTGCGACCGTGTTCCAGGATCTGGCGATGATCCCGCTGATGAGCGTCACGCGCAACTTTTTCATGGGGCGCGAGCCGACCAAGGGTAAGGGTCTGCTGAAACGGTTCGATGTTGAACACGCGAATGAGGTCTGCATGGAAGAGATGCGCAAGATGGGCATCAACCTGCGCGGGCCGGATCAGGCTGTTGGCACCTTGTCTGGGGGGGAACGGCAGACCGTTGCCATTGCCCGCGCCGTGTATTTTGGTGCCAAGATCCTGATCTTGGACGAGCCGACCTCGGCCCTTGGTGTGCGCCAGACCTCGAACGTTCTGGCCACCATCGACAAGGTGCGCAGTCAGGGCGTCGGCGTGGTTTTCATCAGCCACAACGTGCGTCACGCGCTGGCGGTGGGTGACAGGTTCACCGTTTTGAACCGGGGCAAGACGCTGGGCACAGCAACGCGGGGCGAGATCACGCCAGAGCAGTTGCAGGACCTGATGGCAGGCGGTCAGGAAATGGCCGAGCTAGAAGGATCGCTGGGCGGCACGGTTTAAAGTACAGAACTTGGATGCCCCAATGGGGCATCCATCGGGCGGTGGCACGTGACGCCACTCTGTTTTCAGGCTTTGATACAAAAGCTGGCACCTTCGCAAATGAGAAAACCCGCAGGCCGCCAAAGGCGGAGCTGAGTTGAAAGGGATCATGATGAGCAAGACAGTCCGACTGACCGCGGCGCAGGCTCTGGTGCGCTATCTGGGCGCGCAGATGAACGAGGCCGGAGAGCCCTTTATCGCAGGTGTCTGGGCGATCTTCGGCCATGGCAACGTGGCCGGTCTGGGCGAGGCGTTGCACGGTGTGAAAGACAGCCTGCCCACCTATCGCGGTCATAATGAGCAGACCATGGCACATTGCGCGATTGCCTATGCCAAGCAGTTGGGGCGCAGGCGGGCGATGGCGGTCACTTCGTCCATCGGGCCGGGGGCCACCAACATGGTCACCGCTGCGGCGCTGGCCCATGTGAACCGCCTGCCGGTTTTGTTGCTGCCCGGTGACGTGTTCGCCACGCGTGGTCCCGACCCGGTTTTGCAGCAACCCGAAGTGTTCTCGGACGGAACCATCAGCGCGAATGACTGTTTCAGACCGGTCAGCCGCTATTTCGACCGCATCACCCGGCCGGAGCACCTGTTGACGGCGCTGCCGCGCGCCTTCCGCACGATGACGGACCCGGCGGATTGCGGTCCGGTGACGCTGGCCTTTTGTCAGGATGTGCAGGCCGAGGCTTATGACTATCCCGAAAGCTTTTTTGAGCCGCGCGTCTGGTATCAGCGCCGAATTCGTCCGGATGAGGGTGAACTGACACGGGCCGTGGCCGCGATTAAGGCAGCCAAGCGCCCTGTAATCGTGGCCGGGGGCGGTGTGCATTATTCGGACGCGACCGCCGCTTTGCAGCGCTTTGCCGAGGCGCACAATGTGCCGGTGGCCGAGACGCAGGCAGGTAAATCCGCGCTGGCCTGGGATCATCCGCTGAACCTTGGTCCGATTGGCGTCACCGGCGGTGAGCCTGCCAACGATATCTGCGCCGAGGCGGATCTTGTGCTGGGCGTCGGCACCCGTTTTCAGGATTTCACCACCGGGTCTTGGGGATTGTTCGCGAACCCAGAGCGGGAATTGATCAGCCTGAACACCGCCGCCTATGACGCGGCAAAGCACGGCGCGATGCCGCTGCAGTCTGACGCCCGCGTTGGGCTGGGTGAACTGAGCGACGCGTTGGGCGGTTACCGCGCGCCTGATATGCCTGCAACGCTGAAGTCGGAATGGTTTGCCAAGGTCGACGCATTGACCAACGCGCCCGCAGACAGCAATGCGCTGCCCACGGATATGCAGGTGATTGGTGCCGTGCAGCGGGCGGCCAATGAAAACACCGTTGCCATGTGTGCCGCGGGCACGATGCCGGGTGAGTTGCACAAGCTGTGGAAGGCACCGCGCTCCGGTGCCTATCATATGGAATATGGCTTCAGCTGCATGGGGTATGAGATCGCCGGTGCGATGGGCATCAAGATGGCCCAGCCCGACCGCGACGTGATCTGCTTTACCGGCGACGGTACTTACATGATGGCGAACTCGGAAATGGCGACGGCGGCGATGATGGGGATTTCGTTCACCGTTGTGGTCACCGACAATCGCGGCTTTGGCTGCATCAACCGTTTGCAGATGGGAACCGGCGGGGCCGAGTTTAACAACCTGCTGGATCACGCAATCGGCGGCGAAAATTCGGTGATCGACTTTGCCAAACATGCCGAAGCAATGGGGGCGACCGCGCTCAAGGTCAGCTCGATCACCGAGCTTGAGGAGGCACTGGCCAAGCGAAGTGACATCAAAGGCCCCTATGTGGTGGTGATCGACACCGATCCCTACCCATCGACCGAATATGGCGGAACGTGGTGGGAAGTGGCGGTGCCCGAGGTCAGCATCCGTCCGGAAGTAAACGAAAAACGTGCGGCCTATGAGGTCGCCATCAAGGAAAGAAACACGAAATGAGCGTGAAGATCGGTATCTCTCCGATTGCCTGGCAGAATGACGATCTGCCGGACCTGACCGCAGCCTACACGATGGAGCAGGCGCTGAAAGAAGCGCGCGAGATCGGCTATACCGGTGTTGAACGGGGCCAGCGGATGCCCGGCGACACCGAAGGGTTGCGCGCCTATCTGGACGCAAACGACATCGCGCTGTGTGGCGGTTGGTGTTCGGGCAGTACTCTGGTCAATGACCTTGAGGCCGAGATCGCCATCGTGCGCGAGCAGGTGGAACAATTTGTTGCGCTGAACAGCCCCTGCATTGTTTACGCCGAGTGTTCAAATACCGTTCAGGGGCAGATCGGAACACCGGTCAATGACCGCCCGAAGCTGTCCAAAGACGAGGTTCTGGCCTATGCGGGCAAGCTGACCGAGCTTGCCAAATGGATGGCAGATCAGGGTATGCCGGTGGCCTATCACCATCATATGGGCACGATCATCGAAAGCGAAGAGGATGTGAACTGGCTGATGCAAGGTTCAGGCCCCGAGCTGAAGCTGTGTTTCGATACGGGTCACTTGCTGTTTGGCGGTGGCGACGTGATGGCCACGCTGAACCGTTGGGGCGACCGGGTGCATCACGTGCATTTCAAGGACATCCGCCCAGACATCGTGCAGGACACGCGCGAGAACAATCGCAGCTTTCTGGATGCCGTAATTGCCGGCGCATTCACCGTGCCGGGTGATGGCTGCATCGACTTTCAGGCCGTAGCCAACGCGTTGAAAGCAATGGATTACAGCGGCTGGATCGTGGTCGAGGCAGAGCAGGACCCCGCCAAGGCGCCGCCCTATGAGTACTCCAAATTGGGCTATGACCACATCGTCGAGGTTTGCGGCAAGGCAGGGTTGGAGATCACCGTTTAATCACCGCCCCTCGGGGCAACACCGAAGCCATGAAAGAGGAGTTTGTCATGGTACATCAAGACCTTGGATATGTCGGCTATTTTGACCGGGAATCCTGTGATCTGGATGAATTCAAGGTGTTGACTTCGCAAAACCTGACAACCGGTGCGGTTCCTCATGCCGCATCGGTGCAAAAGAACGTTCCGATCTATGATATGCACGCTCTGCGCCCGGCGCTGGAGAAGGCAGATCAAAGAAAAGCGCTGCTGGCGGAATGGGCAGGCGTATTGGACAAATCTGCGGGTGTGATCGTTCTAAAAGGCGCATTTGCGGATACGTCCGTGATCGACCGGGCGACGGCTGTGTTCCAGCAGATCATCGTGGAAGAACGTCAGGGCGGGGCCGGAGAAGGCGACCACTTCGCGGCCTCGGGCGCGAATGACCGCATATGGAACGCATTGCAGAAACAGTGCTTGCGCGACCCCGAGGGCTTTGCACTCTATTTCGGGAATGTGGCCATTGCAGCGGCTTGCGAGGCGTGGCTGGGGCCGAACTATCAAATGACCGCGCAAATCAATCAGGTGCGCCCCGGCGGCAAGGCACAGCAGGCGCATCGGGATTACCATCTGGGCTTTCAAACCGCCGACAGCGCCGCCCGGTATCCGGCCCATGCCCATCTGGTGACGGCCTCGCTGACCTTGCAAGGCGCGGTTGCGCATTGTGACATGCCCGTGGAAAGCGGCCCAACCAAACTGTTGCCGTTTTCGCAGCTTTACGCGCCGGGATATCTGGCCTTTCACGATGCGGCACACCGGGCGTTTTTTGAAGAGAACTACATTCAGTTGCCCCTTGCGAAGGGGGATGCGGTGTTCTTCAACCCGGCGCTGTTCCACGCTGCCGGGGAAAACAGCAGTACGGATATTCAGCGGATGGCGAACCTGTTGCAGGTCTCATCCGCTTTTGGCCGCGCGATGGAGATGGTTGACCGGCAGTCCATGTCGCAGGCGGTGTTTCCGTCGCTGGTCGCCCTGAAACAACGGGGGGCGCTGAGTGCGGCAGAGCTGAATGCCGCTATTGCCGCAACGGCTGAGGGCTATCCGTTCCCGACCAATCTGGACACCGACCCGCCGATTGGTGGCAACGCGCCCGAAAGCCAGGCCGACATATTGCACAGGGCCGTATCGGAAGGGTGGGCCGAGGCTCAGCTGTCTGCCGCGCTTTTGGCCCTGCAAGCACGGCAAGCGGCCTGAGGGCAATACAGGCGGGCCGTTTAGGCCCGCCCAATAAGGAGAACAAGAATGGCAGATCTGCTGAAGAAGCCTATTGGAACCCGTGGCAAAGTACATGACATCACCCCGGACAGTGCCGGATGGCGATATGTAGGTTTTGGGCTCTATCATCTGCAAGCGGGCGACCGGGCGGCCGAGGCGACAGGAGACCGCGAAGTCATTCTGGTGATGGTCGAAGGCAAGGCGCGGATCACCGGGGCCGGGCAGGACTGGGGCGTGTTGGGCGGTCGGATGAAAGTGTTCGAAAAGACACCGCCGCATAGCCTGTATCTGCCCAACGGAACCGAGTGGGAGGCTGTGGCGGAAACCGACTGCGTTGTGGCGGTGTGCTCGGCCCCGAGCAAGGGCGGCCACAAAGCGCGCCGGATCGGGCCGGATGGCATCACCCTGACCGAACGCGGCAAGGGCGTGAATACGCGATATATCAACAATATCGCGATGGAGAACGAGGATTATGCCGACAGCCTGCTGGTGACCGAGGTTTTTACGCCCAATGGGCACTGGTCCTCTTACCCCAGTCATCGACATGATGAGGATGATTTTCCCCGCATCACCTATCTGGAAGAGACGTATTATCACCGCCTCAACCCGGCCAACGGGTTCGGAATTCAGCGGGTCTATACCGATGATGGCCAGTTGGATGAGACGATGGCTGTCTCCGATGGCGATGTTGTGACTGTTCCGCGCGGCCATCACCCTTGCGGCGCGCCCTATGGGTTTGAGATGTATTACCTGAACGTCATGGCGGGCCCCCTGCGCAAATGGCGGTTTGCCCTGGCCCCTGAGGTCGAATGGATCATGGAGCGTGACGGATGAGCCAAGACTTCGCCAATTACCCTAGCCTTGCGGGCAAAACGGTTATCATCACGGGCGGGGCCGGGGGAATTGGTGCGGAAACCGTTCGCGCCTTTGCCGCGCAAGGGGCGAAGGTCGGGTTTCTGGATATCAATGCGGATGCGGGCCATGCTCTGCTGGCGGACCTGGACGGTGAACACGCCTTTGCGCAATGTGACCTGCGCGATATCGAAGGGACGCGGGCTGCGCTGGAGCAACTGGTCGAGGAGCTGGGCGAGGCGGATGTGCTGGTCAACAACGCCGCCCAGGATGACCGCCACGACTGGCGCGAGGTGACGCCGGACTATTGGGATGAGCGGATGGCGACCAATATCCGCCATATGTTCTTTGCCATTCAGGCTGTGGCCCCGGGTATGATCGCCAAGGGCGCAGGTTCGATCGTCAACATAGGATCGAATTCCTGGTGGGAGGCCGGGGCAGGTTTTCCGGCCTATGCCACCGCCAAATCGGCGGTGCATGGCCTGACCCGCACCATGGCGCGCGAATTGGGCGATCACAGCATTCGTGTGAACACGGTGGTGCCGGGCTGGATCATGACCGAGCGCCAGAAGAACCTCTGGGTCACGCCCGAGGCGCTGGCCAAACAGGTCGACCGCCAATGCCTGCCCGATCCGATTGAGCCTGTCTATGTCGCGCGCATGGTGCTGTTTCTGGCCTCGGACGACGCCGCCATGTGCAGCGCGGGCAACTTCATGGTCGAGGGGGGTTCGATCTGAGGACGAAAGCGCGCGTCAACGTTGCGGCGGCGCGCCAAAGGTACGGATGACCATCCGCGCGGCGGCTTCGACCGGATCGTGGGTTTCTTTCAGGATGGTCACGCGGTCAAATCGTTCGGGATCGCGATTGACAGCGTCTCGCAGGGCATTGCCGAAGGCCATGCGCAGCTCGGTTCCGATGTTGAACTTGCAGATTGAGGTTTCGCGGGCCAACTTCATACGCTGATCTACCGGCACACCCGATCCGCCATGAATGACCAGAGGCACGGTGGTCAAGGCGTCGATCTCGGCAATGCGCGCTTCGTCCAGACCGCCTTCCTTGTTTTGTTGCAGGTGGACGTTGCCAACCGATATCGCCATCCCATCCACACCGCTTTCACGTGCGAACTGGGCCGCTTCTGCCGGGTCGGTGCCGTTTGATCCTTCACCGCCCGAGTACCCGACAAAACCAATCTCGCCTTCGCAGGAAATCCCTGCCGCATGGGCCATCTCGGCAATTGCGGCGGTTTCATCGATGTTTTGCTGCAGGGGTTTGCGCGACCCGTCGAACATCAGGGACGTAAAACCGCTGTCGAGCGCGATCTTGCAGTCTTCGAACGTATAGCCGTGATCCAGATGCGCAACGACGGGCACCGAGGCGTTTTCCGCCAGATACCGGAACATCTTGCCCAGTACGGGTAGCGGAGTGTGGTCGCGGCAGCTGGGTCCGGCTTGCAGGATCACGGGCGCATTCTCGGCCTCGGCCGCGGCCACATAGGCGCGCATATCTTCCCAGCCGAGTGTGACCAGCCCGCCTACGGCATAGCCCTGTTCATAAGCGGGTTGCAGGACGTCTTTCAGCGTGACGAGGGTCATTTGAATTTCGCAATCATGTCTTTGATGCCGGGAATGGTTTCGATCTGATAGGCATGTGTGGGCTGGAAATACTGCACCAGAGAACGCTGGGTCAGGCCGCCGAGGATGGTGAAATAATACATCTCGTACCCCGGCAAAACGCAGCAGGGGTGATAGCCCTTGTCGATGCAAACGGTCGATCCATCCACGATGTGATAGGCGTCGCCCGGCTGGTTATCTTCGCGCTGAAGCATCTGTAGACCCGAGCCCCAGTTGGGTTTGAACCGGAAATTGTAGGTCTCGTCGTGGCGGGTCTCATCCGGCAGGCGGTTGGTGTCGTGCTTGTGGCTGGGAAAGCCCGACCAGCCGCCCTGACCGACGGTGAACAGCTCGCTGACCAGCAGGCGACCGACCTTGTCGTGTTGCTTTTGGCCAAGGATGTGTTTGATCTTGCGGTGGGTTTTGGTGTCGTCGCTGCCATATTGCACAAGGTCGTGTTCGCGCACATCGAACGGGTCCAGCACCTTGTCATATTTCGCACCGGCAATGAACACCTCGGTCGCGTCAGAAAGGCAGACCATCTGCACCTTTGCGCCGACGGGAACATAGACGCCCTCGGGCTCGCCATCCCAGACATCTTCGCCCCGGTTGCCCAGCCTGGGGAAGGAAACGCCTTCGACATCCACATCGACGCTGCCGGTTGCAGGGACGATGCAGGTCTCGTAGCCCGGCACCCGGTATTCGAACGCCTCGCCTTTTTTCAGTTTGACGATGTTGAAATAGTTCAGCGGAACGGTCGGATCGCCGGCGTCAACGATGGGCTTGTTCTGATTGTCATAGGGCGCGATATGCATGGGATACTCCTATGTGTTCGGACCGGAGTGAGAGGCGAGGAACGCGTTCAGTTCGGGGGTCGTGGGCATAGCGGGGGCGCAGCCGGGTTTGGATACGACAATGGATGCGCAGGCAGAACCGCGCATCACCGAGTCTTTCAGCGCGTGCCCCGCCGCGATCGAAGCCAGAAGCCCTGCCATGAAACTGTCACCGGCCCCGACGGGCTTGATAGCGTCCACTGGGTAGATCCCGGTTTTGATTTCCTGCCCATCCGCCAGCGTCACGGCGCCTTTTTCGCCCATCTTGTAAATGACGACCCGGCCCGGTTTTTTGGCGAGGTCCTGTGCCTTGGCAAAGCCCTTTTCCAGACCTCCGGCCATGAAGCCGAACTCTTCATCATTGCCGACAATCAGGTCACTGGCTTCGCCCGCACGGGACAGAACGTCAGCGGCAATTTCCGGCGAAGGCCAGCTGTAGGGGCGGTAATCAACATCGAAAATGATCGGAAGACCAGCTTTGCGCGCATTTTCAAACCCTCGGAACGTGGCGCTGCGCGAGGGTTCGGATGCAAAGACGGTGCCAGCCGAAATCAAGGCCGAGAAGGATGAGTAATCAACCCTGTCCACATCCGCGTCAGTAACCTGAAAATCGACCGCTCCGTTGCGGTAGATGACATTCTGAAAGTTCTCGGTCCGGCTTTCATACAGGGCCAGAGAGGTGCGATACTCGCCCCCCAACACGCGGATATAAGAGGTATCTACCCCGTAATGTTGCAACCGGTTGAGGCAGAACCGACCAATTGCATCGTCCGAGATGGAGGTGATCAAGGATGCCTGGCTGCCCAGCTTGACCAGACCGGCACAGATATTCGCGGACGAGCCGCCAAGATCGGCATGGAACGTATCGGCCTCTTCGCTTTTGACACCGACCGGGTCTGCGTAAAGGTCCATACCCGCACGCCCCAGAACGGCAAAGCGATTTCCTTTGATACCGTCTATCAAAGCGCTCACGTCATGTCCTCCGGCAAAGTGGGTGGGCAAAGTTTGGACCTTGCGTTGAATCGATTCACACGATACTGATTTTGCAACCGGTTGCAAACACAATGTGCGAGGCCATGGCAGATGCCTGAAATCGGAGTGGGAATCGTGGGTGGCGGTTATATGGGCAAGGCCCATTCCGTCGCGATGTCGGCCGTCGGAGCGGTTTTCAACACGGCGTTGCGCCCCCGGCTTGAGGTCATCTGCGCGTCGAGCCCGGACAGTGCCGAACGCTACCGGGCGGCCTATGGATTTCAGCGGGCAACCGATGACTGGCGCATGTTGGTTGAAGACCCCAAGGCCGAGGCAATCGTGATCGCCTCGCCTCAGTCAACACATCGTCAGATCGCAGAAGCGGCTTTTGCCTTGGGCAAACCGGTCTTGTGCGAGAAACCATTGGGCGCATCGCTTGAAGACAGTCGGGCGATGGTTGCTGCGGCCGAGGCTTCGGGGGCGGTGAACATGGTGGGGTTCAACTATATCCGCACACCCGCCAGCCAATATGCCCGCCAGTTGATTACCGATGGCGCGATTGGTGACATCACGTGGTTCCGGGGCGAACATACCGAGGATTTCTATGCAGATCCGCAGGCCCCGGCCACCTGGCGCACGACCGGTATGGCCAACGGCACAATCGGCGATCTTGCCCCGCATATGGTCAATGGCGCATTGGCCTTGGTCGGGCCCATTGCGCAGGTGATGGCCGATGTTGAGACCGTTCACAAAACCCGCCCCGGTGGTGCGGTAACAAATGACGACCATGCCCAGATGATGTGCCGGTTCGAAAACGGGGTCATGGGAAGCCTGTATTTCAGCCGCGTCGCGACGGGGCGGAAAATGGGCTATGCCTATGAAATATCAGGCACAAAAGGCGCAATCCGGTTCGATCAGGAGGACCAGAATGCGCTGTGGCTGTACAAGCGCGAAGGGCCCGAAGCCGCGCGCGGGTTCACCAAGATCCTGACCGGCCCCGCGCACCCGGATTATGAGCCCTTCTGTCAGGGTCCGGGTCACGGAACCGGCTATCAGGATCAGATCATCATCGAGGCCAAGGACTTTTTACAGGCCATCCATACCGGCGAGGCGATCTGGCCCACGTTCCGCGACGGGCATGAGGTCAACCGCGTGCTGGCCGCTGCGCTGGCCTCGTCCGATCAGCGGCAGTGGCAGGACATCAGCGATTTCTGATCGCTCTACGAGACAATTCCAATGAGAGACAATGACCATGGCTAAGTTGAGATGGGGCATGATCGGGGGTGGTGAAGGCAGCCAGATTGGCCCCGCGCACCGCTTGGGGGCACAGGCTGACGGGTTGTTCGAATTTGCGGCTGGCGCGCTGGATCACCGGCCCGAGGTGGGCCGCGAATACGCGCAGCGATTGGGTGTTGCTGCCGATCGTGCCTATGGCGATTGGCAAGAGATGCTGGCGGGCGAAAAAGACCGCGAGGATCGGATTGATCTGGTAACCATCGCGACGCCCAATTCGACCCATTTTGAGATTACCAAGGCCTATCTTGAGGCAGGCTTTAACGTGTTGTGCGAAAAGCCGATGACCATGACGGTGAAAGAGGGCGAAGAGATTGTGCGCGTGGCCGAAGCCTCGGGCAGGATCTGTGCAGTGAACTACTGTTATTCCGCCTATCCGATGGTGCGTCAGGCCCGTGCGATGGTGCGCGCAGGCGATATCGGCAAGGTGCGTCTGGTGGTGACCAATTTCAGCCACGGCCATCATGGCGATGCCACAGATGCGGATAACCCGCGCGTGCGCTGGCGCTATGACCCTGCGATGGCCGGGGTTTCAGGGCAGTTTGCCGATTGCGGCATCCATGCGTTGCACATGGCCAGTTTCATCTGTGACGATCAGGTGAAAACCCTGTCTGCCGACATGGCCTCGACCATCGTCAGCCGTGAGCTGGAAGATGATGCAATGATCAACTTCCGGATGGAGGGCGGCACGGTTGGACGCCTTTGGACGTCATCAGTGGCGATCGGGCGGCAGCATGGCTTTGACATTCAGGTCTTTGGCGAAACCGGTGGGCTGCGGTGGGCGTCCGAGCAGCCCAATCAGTTGATCTATACTCCGGTCGGCGGGCGTACTCAGATCATCGAAAAGGGTGAGGGCGGTCTGCACGATGAGGTGCAACGCCTGTCGCGTGTCGCCATTGCGCACCCCGAGGGTTTTCCGCTGGCGGTCGCCAACATCTATTGCGATCTGGCGGATGCGATCCGTGGTGAAAGACGCGACGGTCTGCCCGGTGCGGCAGATGGGCTGCGGTCCATTGCGGCCGTCCACGCGGCTGTTGCGTCGGGCAAGGCCGATGGCGCATGGCAGGACGCGCGCCCGCCGATGTTTCGCTGATCAGGGGCGGGGCCGCAATGTGCCCCGTTCGATCACGCGGCAGGGGAAAATGCGGGCCTCGGGATAGCGCTGAGGCTCTTTCAGCATCTCAACGACCAGATCGACGGATGAAGTGATGATCTGTTTGATCGGCTGGTGGATCGTTGTCAGGTTAACGCTTTCCCAGCGCGACATCTCCATGTCGTTCAGACCGATGATTCCAATGTCCTGACCCGGTTTCAGCCCGTGATCGGCCAGTGCGGACAATGCGCCAACAGACAGGATGTCATCGCCGCAGAAATACGCCTCGGACGGGGTGTTGGCCAACAGGCGCAACATTTCGGCGCGGCCGGCCTCGAAGGAATAAGCCCCTGCGAAACAATGGCTTACTTCGATATCGGGGTGGTCTGCCAGTTCTTCCATGAACCCGCGATACCGGTCAAGTGCCGAGGTTGCATCTTCGGGCCCGCCCAGATAGCCGAGACGCTTGTATCCGCGCGCCAAAAGCTCGCGCGCGGCCATGCGCCCGCATTCGACGTTGTCGATTCCCACCACATGCACTTCGGGCGAGGTGGCCGAGCGGCCAAATGTATGCACCACCGGTACGCCCGCATCGTGGAACGCCTTGGCAAAGCTGGGCGGCAGCGTCGAAGACGCAACGATGGCCGCGTCAACCGAATACTGGCGCAGCATGCGGACCGAGTTTGCGGGCTCGGTCTCGTCCGTCAGGTTCACAATCAAAGGGCGTAGCCCGCGTTCCTGCAAGGCGCGGGTGAACTGATCGAACACCTCAAGAAAAATAGGGTTGTGAAAGTTGTTCGAAATCAACCCGATCAGTTTGGTGCGCCCGGTTGTCAGGGACGAGGCGAGGGCATTGGGGCTGTAGCCAAGCTCTCGCGCGGCCTTTTCAACTTTACTGCGTGTTTTTGCAGAGACCGAGGCGCCTTCGGTGAAGGTGCGCGACACCGCAGATCGCGATACGCCAGCCAAGGCGGCGACGTCTTTCAGGGTCACGCTCACGCAGTGCGGCTCCGGTCGTTGATGGTCAGAGATATCAAGGTGTTTTGCATCAGAGCTTCATTATGCACCATCGCAAAAGTCTTGCAACCGGTTGCAGGTCGCACTTGGCGGACGAGATCATCGACAGCCACCTATGTTTATGAGCGAATGGCGGGAAAGGAAAGACCGGTACGGGCGACAGTTTTCGCAAGAAACACCAAGGATCGAACGCTACCGGTTACACTCCTAAAATCTTAGCGAAAGGCAGGACATTCCTCCATCCAGCTTTGCGCAGTCGATGTTGTCGATTTCAACGACCTCATACCCTTCACGATCTAACATCTCAGCTGTGCGTGGGAAGCCAGCGGCCATCAGCACCAGATTGTTGAAGCGGATCGCATTGGCGGCAGCTTCCTCTCCGTCCGCAACATGCAGCACCCGGTAGCCCTCGAAACAGCCCGAGGCATCCAGCCGTCGGGTCGACAGTATTGTTTCGGCGTCCATCAGTGAACAATCTGTCTTGAAGTGTAAGACGCCCTCGGGCGTGAACACCTCGCGCAGTTTGTGCCCCCACTCCGAGGTGATTTTCGCCAGCTCGGCGACACCTTCCGCGTCGGTACGGTCTGACCGGCCCACCAGAATTTCGCGACCGGTAACAAGGATATCTCCACCCTCGATATGGCCGGGGCCCTGGATTTCCAGAACCGTATCGTAGCAGCCGTGAAGGGTCGGTGCCATTTCAGCCACTTCACCCATCCGCGAAGGTGCGCCAGGTCGCATCAGTATCGCACCTTGCGGCAGGCAAAGGGCTGTATCCTCGACAAATTGTGCGTCGGGAAACGCGTTCAGGGGATCCAGTTCGATTACCTCGGCCCCGGTGCTTCTCAGTGCTGCCACATATGCCTTATGCGCCGCTGTCATCCCGTCGAAATCCGGGTTTCCGATATCTTCTGCACGCAACCCGCCTGCAATAGTCGGAGCCGGACGGCGGGTGATGGCGCGGGAAAACTCAAAGGTTGGGTCTGACATGTTTCAATCTTTCTGAGCTGCGAATTTCGGAGTGGTGACTTCGATCATTACCGGCCCGTTCTGGGCGGCAGTTTGGCGCAATGCCTGCGCGACAGCCTGCGGTTCAGCTGGAACCGAAGCGAATGGAATGCCGTAT
Source organism: Ruegeria sp. SAZD013 (assembly GCF_059612525.1). Classification (NCBI taxonomy): domain Bacteria; kingdom Pseudomonadati; phylum Pseudomonadota; class Alphaproteobacteria; order Rhodobacterales; family Roseobacteraceae; genus Ruegeria; species Ruegeria sp. SAZD013. The sequence goes on from NZ_JBXWQT010000033.1 coordinate 18,706, forward strand.
GACTTGGCCGTTGCTGAAAAATCGGGAGGCGAGGGATCACATCCTATGACTGTTACGCCCGCATCCTGCATTGACGTGGCAATTTCCTGGTATCCATGATTGTTCCAGATCACGAAGGTGACCGGCAGGTCTTCGTCGACTGCTGCCATAATCTCAGGCAGAGAAAACTGCGCGCCTCCATCGCCCGCGATGCATATCACACGTGCTGTGGGATCGGCGACCGAAGCGCCGATGGCTGCGGGGATTCCATAGCCCAGTGCGCCGTACCCAGTTGCCGCGTTAAACCAGCCTCCGGCCCGGTCGTGGTCGTAGAAAAGATTGCCGGCATAGATCGGTTGGGTGGAATCTCCGACCATTAGCGCGTTCGGGAGCGCAGAGCGCATTGCGTTGAGGATTTCTACCTGTTTGCGATAGTCCGGACCAATCTCCGCCCAGGCGGCGTCACGTGTTTTGCCTGCACGTTCCGTACCGTCGCTTTGCTTTGGCTTGTGCGGTAAAGCGTCAACCAGCGCTGATACAGCCAAGTTGACGTCACCTTGAATGATGAGCGCTGCCTCATGTCGCGTCAGTTGCTCGCTGCATCGATCAACCCGTATCAACCCTGACATTTCAGCAATTTGGCCGGTGGCATACATATCATAGTCGGTTGGCCCCAACTCAGTTCCCAGCGCAAGGATGCAATTGGCGCTTTCTATCAAGCCGCGTACCGCGTTCAGGCTGGGGCTGGCCGGAACGGTCAGTGGATGCCTGTGCATCAGGCCGCGCGCGTTGACGGTTTGCACCACGGGGGCATCCAGAGCTTCGGCCAGTGCCTGCAATCCAGCCTCTGCATGCTTTGCGCCGCCGCCCGCCAGAATGACAACGTTCTTCGCTTTGGCCAGTTGCTTTGCGGCTTGGGTGATCAAAGCCGGGTCAATCGGTGAGACCGAGACAGGCGGTTCGACCGGTGTTTCCTGATAATCTGAAGCTGCGATATCCAACGGAACTTCGATATGCACCGGTCCGGATCGACCGTTGGCGAGGGTGTGGAACACGCGGTCCAAGACCGGGTCCAGAGCGTTGGTGGCGGAAACTTGTTCGGACAGCAACGCAACGGTCCTGGCCAGTCCCAACTGGTCTGGCAATTCATGCAGATGCCCTAAACCCCTGCCAAGAGATGCGGTTTTGTTGACACCGGACACCACCAGCATCGGTATTGAATCCGCGCGGGCCTGCGCCATCGGCGTCAATGTATTGGTCAATCCAGGCCCGGTGATCACAAAGGCCACACCCGGTTTGCCTGACACGCGCGCATAGCCGTCGGCCATAAACCCTGCACCCTGTTCGTGTCTGGGTGTAACGTGACGAATGCCCGAGCCTGCAAGCCCGCGGTAAAGCTCGACCGTATGAACGCCCGGAATTCCGAACACGCAGGTCACATCCTTTTGGCGAAGCCTGGCAACCAATGCTTCGCCCACGGTCATTTCACTCATGCAACCTCGCGTGATTTTCTGTTGGCGTGATCGATGAGGCGGGACACCGCAGTGGCAAAGTCGGTGTCACTGATCGTCAGGGCCACTCGCACCCAGTCTTTCAAGCTGTCCCCAAAGGCGGATCCCGGCATGACAGCCACCCCGGTCTGCAACAAGTCCCAGGCATAGGCTTCGCCGTCCAGCCCGGTGGCGGAGACGTTGATCATGGCGAACATTCCCGCCTGAGGCCGGTGAACGGTCAGATCCGTTTCTGCTTCGAGGCGATCAGCCAAAAGCGTGGCGCGCGCTGAAAAACGGGCGGCCATGCCGGAGGCAACCTCGGACCCGTCGCGGATCGCCTTTTCAGTCATATCGGCGATAAAGGGCTGATTGCCGAAAAGCATGGTCTCGGAATAGGGCAGTAGCGCTTCGCAAAACGCGGCTGGCCCGACACACCAGCCACTGCGGAACCCCGGCGCGGCATGTGATTTCGAGATGGATGATACGCCTATGACACGATCCGCCAGTTCCGGGTCTGCCAGTGGCGACACAAATCTGGCCCCGTCAAAGATCAGTTCTTCATAGACCTCGTCCGAGATAATCCACAAATCATGCGCAATCGCGAGCTGTCCGATCTCGGCTAGCTCCTCGGCGGTCAGGATCGCGCCCGTTGGGTTGTGTGGCGTGGTCAGAAGAATGGCGCGGCTGCGCGGTGTTACGCGTACGGCGATATCTTTGGCCTGCATGCGAAACCCGTGTTCCGGGCGCAGCGGTACGGGCACCATTTCCGCCCCAGAAGCACGCACGACCCCTTCGTAGGTTGCATACATCGGATCACCGACCAGAACTTCGTCACCGGCCTCGGCAACGCCGGCCATGGCAGCGAACAATGCGGTCTGCGTTCCGGGAAAGCACAGAAAATTCTCGGGCCCGAAAACGCGTCCGCGGGAAGCCGAGTAACGGGCGGAAAGCGCGTCAAGCAAGCCAGCTTCGCCACGGCCATTGGAGTAGCCCGTTCGCTGGGCCCGTAGTGAGGTTACGGTGGCTTCGACCAGCGCGTCCGGCACCGGCACGTCCGGTTCACCTATCGTCATTTCGACGATGTCCGCTCCGGCCTTAATAAGGTCGCGCGCTTTCAGATGTACGCCCCATTTGGCGCCACCCAAGCCCGCTAACCGTTCTGTCACAGATGTGGTCTTCATGGTTGTTCCACCTCTTTGATCAATGGGATACCGACGATAGCACTGACGGAATCCAATCCGATCTGCGCCAATTGACCTTCGGAAAATTCATCTGGAAGCGCACCGCCTTCCAGCCAAAGACCATCGATAACCGCGTTGCAGGCAATGGCCAGTTGCACGGCTTGCGGCGTGGTGACTGGACGTCCGGTTTCTTGCAATGCGGCGACGATCAGCTTTTCAAGCTGATCCCGGAAATAGTTATAGGTTTGCTGGTGGATGCGTTGCATTTTCGGATCACGCTGCACCTTGTTCAGGAAGCCGGCCCACAAGGCCACAGCGCTTGGATCAACGATTGGCGGTCGCAGCGACGCATCAACGAAGTTGGTCAACTGAGATACTGCGCTGCCTTTCCCTGACGACGCAGCTGTCTGATCGGTCAGCGTATTCATGTGATGTTCGTACGCAGCCTGAACCAGTTCCTCCTTGGATGAGAAATAGTGCCGGATCAGCCCTTGGGTCACGTTCGCGCGGGCCGCGATCTGACGCACAGTGGCACCCCGAACGCCCATCTCGGCAATCAGGTCCAAAGTCGCCAGGATAAGCGCCTCGCGCCGAAACTCGGCAGATTCACGTGTAAATTTACGGCTGTCGTCCTGCACGTCCGGGCCATCCATGGTACGGAATTATTATACACTTGCATAATTGCGAGATTCGAGGCTTACTGCAAGCTGAAATCAGAAGATTCTTGGATATGGACACAGCCAAAGCAGCAACACCCGCACGCGAAGCAACCACGTCTGAAGAGGCGATAAGGGTTGAGGACCTGCACAAGTCTTTCGGCACGCTGGAGGTTTTGAAAGGTGTCTCGCTGACAGCGAACAAGGGCGATGTCGTTGCCATCATCGGGGGCTCAGGCTCGGGCAAATCCACGATGCTGCGCTGTATCAACTTTCTGGAAACACCAAGCTCGGGAAAGATCACGATCGGCGGTGAGCTGGTTGAAATGCATGCCGACGGCAGCCCCTCGAACCGCCGCCAGATCGAACGTATCCGTACACGGCTGGCGATGGTTTTCCAGCAGTTCAATCTGTGGACACACCGTACGCTTCTGGAAAACGTGATCGAGGTGCCGGTATATGTCCTTAAGGTACCAAAGGCCGAAGCTATCGCTCGGGCGCATGACCTGCTGAAAAGGGTAGGGCTGGGGGACAAGGCCGACACGTATCCGGCCTATCTGTCAGGCGGTCAGCAACAGCGCGCTGCCATCGCACGCGCGCTTGCGGTGGATCCTTCCGTAATGCTTTTCGATGAGCCAACTTCGGCGCTTGATCCAGAGCTTGTAGGCGAAGTTCTGACCGTAATCCGGGATCTTGCAGCGGAAGGGCGCACAATGCTGCTTGTGACCCACGAAATGAAATTTGCGCGCGAAGTCGCGAACCACGTCGTCTATCTTTTCGAGGGCCGCATTGAAGAGCAAGGCCCACCTTCCGAAGTCTTCGGAAATCCAAAATCAGAGCGATTGAAGCAGTTCCTCAGCTCGGTCGCCTGATCCAGAAAAACAACATAATGAACCAAAGGGAGTAACAAAATGAACGTCAAAAAACTGCTCGCGTCCGGTCTTGCCGCCGCTGTCCTTTCGGCTGGTGTTGCCAGTGCAGAAGAGGTCAAGATCGGCATCGCGGCCGAGCCTTATCCGCCCTTCGCGTCGCTGGACAGCTCAGGCAACTGGGTTGGTTGGGAGATCGATGTCATCAATGCAGTTTGCGCCGCCGCGGAACTTGACTGTGTTATCACGCCGGTGGCCTGGGACGGTATTATCCCCTCGCTGACCGGACAGCAGATCGACGCCATCATGGCCTCGATGTCGATCACCGAGGAACGGTTGAAAACCATTGATTTCAGCGATCCTTACTATAACACACCTGCGGTTATCGTTGCCGATAAATCGATGGATATCGAAGCAACCCCGGAATCGCTGGCGGGTAAAGTCATTGGCATTCAGGCTTCGACGATCCACCAAGCCTATGCGCAGGAATACTTCATGGATTCCGAACTGCGCGTCTATCAAACTCAGGATGAGGCCAATCAGGACTTGTTTGCCGGTCGGATCGACGCCACACAAGCTGACAGCATTGCGATGGCCGATTTTGTGAATTCGGATGCCGGTGCTTGCTGCGAAATCAAAGGTGCCGTGAAGGACGATCCCGCCATTTTGGGGCGTGGTGTCGGTGCGGGCGTTCGTAAAGGGCAGGATGACCTGCTTGCGGCGTTGAACAAGGGCATCGCGGCAATTCTTGCCGATGGAACGCACGAGAAGATCACGTCGAACTATTTCTCGACCAGCATCTACTAAGCCGTTGCCGTGACCGGATTTCTGGAATCACTTGGTTTGGCGCAGAGCGCAGAGCTTTTGTCGCTCTCGCCACCGGGGTGGGGGGCCAATCTGCTACGCGGATTGTCCCACTCATTGCAGATCGCTTTTGGCGCATATGCACTGGGCCTCGTGATCGGATTGTTCGGAGCGTATGGCAAACTTTACGGCGGGAAGGTCACGCGCGACCTTCTTGCCATTTACACGACCGTGATCCGGGCCGTGCCGGAACTGGTCCTGATCCTAATCCTGTATTACGTGGGATCCGATATTATCAACAAAATATCTGCTGCCATGGGTGGTGGCCGGGTTGAGATCAACGGCGTTGCCGCAGGCATTTGGGTGCTGGGCGTCGTTCAGGGCGCGTATGCGACCGAGATTCTGCGCGGCGCCATTCAGGCGGTTCCGCCCGGTCAGATCGAAGCGGCGAAATCCTACGGAATGCCGGCCTTCATGACCATGCGGCGCGTCACGATCCCTGCCATGATGAGCTTCGCCGTACCTGGTCTGGCCAACCTGTGGCTGATTGCAACCAAAGACACAGCATTGCTGGCTGTAGTCGGTTTTAACGAGCTGACGTTGGAAACGCGCCAGGCGGCCAGCAGCACGCGGGCCTACTTCACCTTTTTCTTGGCGGCGGGCTTCCTTTATCTGATGGTTACGCTGTTTTCGGGTGGGATCTTTGCGCGGATTGAGAAATGGGCCCGTCGCGGCCAACCCGCTCTGAACGGAGGCAGCAGATGATCGACCTCAGATCTCTGATGCAACCTCATCGTATCGTGATGATGCTGATCTTTGCCGGGATCGTGGTTTGGTGCGCGATGACATTGCGGTGGGACTGGATACCCAATTATGCGCCGCTTGCATTGCAGGGAATCTGGACCACGCTCTGGCTGCTGGTTGTCACGATCGTTCTTGGTTTTTTACTGGCTGTACCCCTTGGGTTAGCGCAGGCCGTTGGGCCATGGTACCTTGCGGCACCTGCAAAGGCGTTTTGCACAATCATTCGCGGCACGCCGCTGCTTTTGCAGCTTTGGCTGCTGTATTATGGCCTCGGCTCTCTGTTTCCGCAGTTTCCATGGATACGATCGTCTGATCTTTGGCCGTACCTGCGTCAGGCTTGGCCCTATGCGGTGCTGGCGTTGACACTTTCTTATGCGGGTTACGAAGGTGAGGTCATGCGCGGAGCCTTCAAGGGCGTTGCCAAAGGACAGCTGGAGGCGGCCAAGGCGTTTGGTATGCCAAGGCTGACGATGTTTCGCCGTATCTGGTTACCACAGGCAATCCGCAATGTTCTGCCGACTTTGGGCGGTGAAACCATCCTGCAATTAAAGGCAACACCGCTGGTCGCCACAATAACCGTGGTTGATATCTATGCCGTGTCGTCCCGTGTGCGCGCCGATACGTTTATCGTCTACGAACCGCTTATCCTGTTGGCCGTATTCTACATTCTCGTAGCGGGCGTAATTGCCTTGGTGTTCCACTGGCTGGAGGTGAAGGTTTTGGGAACCGGACGCCGCAATGGGCCCATCGGATAGTTCTAGCAAGAAGCCGAAGGAAACTTGCTCTGCGATTAGCGAAGCGGTTATTCGATGAATTGCTCCTAGCGACCGAGATTGCAGGCTTAAGCGTAAAACAGGTGTTTGAAACGGGATCAGGGAAGTTGGTTTCGTTCGCGATCCGTAAATTCAACGCTCTAATGATACAGCATCTAGGGTAGCTGCACGACAAGAGGGCATGAGTGCCAGCGCGGCCATAGGTGAGAGGAACCGCTTGGCGCGATAGCCGAACAGCGAGAAAATTGAGTGGTGCTAAGACAGCGGTCCCAACATCAATGCAGTTCGGGAATTGCCACTCTGGTTGTCTTACGTTGGTAGAATATTGTGGTTCATCCTGAACAAATTGGTGGGATCGTACTGTCCTTTGATCTTGGAAAGTTTTTCGCCGTTCACACCATAAGCGCCGGTCACGTGGTCTGCCTGGTCTTCAGGCATGAAGTTCACATAGGCACTGCCTGTTGAGTATGGTTTCATCTGTTCGTACAGCTGGCGTGCCCACCCGATGCAGGTGTCATCCTTGTCAGGGTCCTCCCATCGTGTGTGGACATTCATGATGAAATGCGCAGATCTTTGCGGGTAGGCGGTAGAAGCGGGTTCAACGCGGGCCATCGCGCCACCGACATGAGCAATGAAAATCTCACATGCTGGGTCAGGAAGGGTGGAAATCGCGTCCAGCAGGTCCGTGATGGCGGCCGGGGGCAACGTATTGAAGTCATGACTTTTCCAATAGTTGCGGACGCCCGGCGACAACAGGGGATCAAAAGCCGCCTGCCAGTCCACGAACCTGTGCGGTGAAATGACATCCACAATCGGTTCACCCAGCGCGCGCAAGGCCGACATCGCTTTTTCACCCTCATCCATCGGGCCGCTATAGCACGCCGCGAAAATCAGCACCTCGCGCCCGTGCCACTCTTCCGGCAGGAACGGGAGCGGCGGCGCTTTTCGCATCACGCTCCAGACGGTGAGCTCATCGGGGGCGGTGTCCGCAATGGCCACAAACGCGGAAAGCAATTCTGGTGCCTTTTCGATCGGGTGCACGATCAGGCCGGACAGGACATCCGGCCCAAGATCATGCAACTGGAATTCGAATGAGGTGACGACACCGAAGTTTCCGCCACCACCACGAATGGCCCAGAAAAGTTCCGGGTGGCTCGTGGACGAGGCGGTGACGATCGCGCCATCCGCCGTCACGACTTCTGCCGACAGAAGGTTGTCGATCGTCATGCCGAATTTCCGCGTCGTCCAGCCAAAACCGCCACCCAAGGTCAGCCCTGCGATGCCGGTTGTCGAGTTGATGCCTGTGGGGACAACAAGACCATGGGCCTGTGTTTCGCGATCAACGTCGCCAAGCAACGCACCCGGTGCAACCCGGACAGTTTTGCCGGCAGGGTCCACGTGAACCGAACGCATCTGGGACAGATCCAGCATGACGGCCTTGTCCGCGACGGCGTGCCCTGCAATCTGGTGCCCACCTGATCGAACGGTCATCATGAGGCCTGCTTGTCGGACGAAGTTTATTGCCTTCTGGACATCGCTTGCCCCCAACGCACGGATCACGAAGGCGGGGTAACGCTCGAACATGCTGTTCCAGGTAATCCTGGCTTCTTCATATTCCGGGGTCCCCGGCAGGTAGACCCCGCCGCGCAGTGAGGCATCTAGCGCGTCCAAATCGCCTTGATCCACAGTCGCGATACGTCCGTCGAGTGCTTTCAGGTCAAACATGCTTAGGCCTCCCTTGTTTCAGGAAAGGTTTCGCGCACGGCTGCCTCGTGAATTTGTTATTGCCCTGAGAAGGGGATACTTGGTTGTGGGGGAAAGCTGGTCGTCAGGCAAATATTCCCGGATCGATCCGATCTACCGGCGTGATGACATCGGCAGGAATGTTTAGACGCTCGGCCGCTTTTCGCAGGCTTTCTTCATCCGGGGCTTCGTAAAGGCAGTATGTTTTGCGCTTATCTGCGCTGAGGAAGGAAAAGATCCATTCAATGCCGACTTCGTCATTGATTTCTTTGATGTGAATTTTGTCGTTGTCGCTGATATTCAGCTGTTCCGCAAAATTTCGTTCAATGATGTATCGTGGCATTATGCCCCCCAAGCATTTTCCGGACCTTAACTGGCTACCCCTTCGAGCTTTGACTTAAGGGAAACCATACTCAATTTCTGTGATATTGCCAACGCTTCCCCTTCCAGTTGAAACGCCAGTTCCAAATCGCTGGGGCGGCCCTGTTGTCTGAGTGCTGATGCATACGCTGCCTTGGAATGCGCAATCCAAGGTGGGCAATTCATCCGCATGTCAATCTCGATGGCTTTCCGGAACATCTTCCCGGCAATTTCCCAGTCTTTCAGCACCGTTGCCAGTCTCCCCAAGCGTCTGGCTGCGGCACCTGTGCAAACTGTGGTTGCCCCTGCGGTGATCGTTAGGTCTTCGTAAGGTTGCAGCATACTGTAAAGCGTCTGGGCATGACCCGGATGCCCGACAGCCACGCAGATGTCAGCAAGATAGGACAGAGTTGTTGAATACATGGCATCTGGCGGTAGGTCGAAGCCGTTTTCCGCCATTTCATTCAGTATTCTTTCAGCCGGTTCCGTGTATCCCAGTTCGGCTGCGATAAGGCCAAAACCAGGCTTCCACGAGATGTCTTCGGGACTGTCGGTCATCAGTTTCTTAATCACAGGCGCGACCTCGTGCAGGCGGTTCTGCTCGCGGCGGATGGTAAACATCTGAACGCCGAAAACGCCCTCGACATGTTCGCCGTGCGTTTTTCGACCGATCTTGACCGCTTCGGTGGCGTGCTTTTCAGCCTGAACAAAGTCGCCGTCCATGATTGCAACCATGGCGCGTGCGTGTTTTTGAACCCAATAGAGTTGCAGATGATTGTCCTTTTCGGAAATCGCTGTCAGCAATTCGAGTGAGTTGTCCAACAGGTCGCGGTCGGCCATTTCAGCGCCGACAAACAGGCTGAGCGTCCGGTCGCGGCCCTGATCAATACTGCCAAGGTGTTCCGCTACCTGATGCATGGCGTCCAGGTTTTCACGCCAATGTCGTGCCTCTTGCCCGTTGCGCGCAACGAATGGCGCCCCAAAATGCATCATCATTACCGAAAACTGGGATTTATGATCCCCAAGCTTCGCCGCCAGTTCCATGGATTGCTGACCAAAGCGGGTGCCTACGGAAAACTGGCCGACAAACATATACGCCCGCGCAAGTTGGCTCATCAACCGGCACCGCCTGACTTCGTCATTGTCAGACAGGTCTTTTAGCGCCTTTTCACAAAGGTCAATCGCTTCGTGATGTCGCTTGCTCGTCATCATGCACGAGTCAGCAAAATGATTGGCTGCATCGGCTGCTAGCTCCACATCGTGGAGTTTCTGGGCAGCGTTAGATGCACTTTTCAGAACCGCTATCGCCTCGGACAACTGACCCTGGCTGTCATGGCTGCGGCCAACCAGGATCATGCCCCTGACCATTTCCCGGCCGGTTTCCGAGTTCAGCTGCTTAGCCGCTTTGAGCGTCTCCTGCGCATTAGTCATCGCTTCCTGGCTGGCTGACCGGGCCAACGCCATTTCAGCCGCAGCTTCCCATTTGTCAAATGCGGCGCGCCATTCTTCTGCTTCTGACAGATGACGGGCCACCAGCTCGGGCCGGCGTTCGATTTCAGCAGATCGCATCGCGATCAGTGCGCGGGCAACGTCTGAATGTTGCTGCCTGCGGGTAGAGCTTAACATGGATTGATATGCCGTATCGCGGATAAGGGCATGGCGGAACACGAAATGCCCGCGGTTGTTTCCGCTTTCAAAGATCAGTCCCGTTCGCGACAGTTCTTCGAGGCGAAGATTGATATCTGCGCGTTCCAGCCCCATCGCGGCCCTTAACAAATCTGGTTCAAATTCCCGCCCAATGACTGACCCCGTCAACGCGACCTGTTTGGCCTCGGGCGAAACTGCATCAAGCCGCGCCATCAAGGCGCCCTTCAGCGACGATGGTATGCGGACTTGTCCCTGCTCATCAGCATTCACGATCGCCTGGGTCAATTCTTCGACAAACAGGGGCACACCGTCCGTCTTTTCGATGATCGTCGCGATCAAGGCATCGTCCGGGTCCTTGCCAGTGATATTGCGGACCAGATCCGCGACATCAGCAGAACCGAACCGGCGCAGCAGGAGTGTTTGAACATGCGTGTCCCCGTCATCGCGGGCCAGGTCCCACCCGGGTCTGTGGGTCATCAGGATCATCAGGGGAAGATCGGTGCAAATCGCCTTGAACCGCTCTAGCAGGGCTTGCGTCGAGGGATCGATCCAATGTGCATCCTCAACACACAGAATAACCGGGCGCACGCTTGCCCGGACCTGCACCGTATGGATCAGGGTTTGGATCGTTATGTCGCGTTGCTCCTGCGGCGACATCTCGAGAACTTCACGAGCCAGTGCGCTGCGCGGCGCGACCAGCGCTGCAAAGACAGGCAGAACCTGTTCCCAGTCCAGACCTTCCCGGCCTTCCAGCAGCTTCCTGACATGCTCCAGAATTTGATTGTCATCAAAATCCGGTTCAACACCTGCATCCTGCGAGATTCGCTGGGTGACCGGATGAAAGGGGCTGCTGGTCAGATAGGGAGAGCAGTTCAGCCTTATCACATCGGCCTGTCCGGTTGCCGTGACATCCGCAAGAAACCCCTCAGTCAGGCGCGATTTTCCTATTCCCGCCTCACCCGACAGCAGAACCACCTCACCATGACCGCTTTGGGCGCGCTGCCACGATTGCAACAGGATACCCTTTTCGTAGTCCCGGCCAATCATGGTACTGTCGGCGTCATCCTTGTACGACGCGCGAAACCGGCTTTCCGCGCTGCGTTCCGATACGACCTTCAACAAGGTCCGAGGGTCTTTGAACCCCTTCAATTGAGTTGATCCAAGGGTCTCGAACTCGAATATCCGGTGCAAGGCGGCTTCGGTTTCTTCCGCAGACAAAACCACCGAGTTCGGCAGGCCGTGTTCCTGTATCCGCGCCGCCAGATTGACCGCCGGCCCGGTCATGGCACCTTCCTCGTACGAGTTTTCGCCGATCGTGTCGCCGACCACGACATCGCCGCTCGCGATACCCAGTCTGACCGACAAACGCTCACCGTCAGGAGTGTTGAGCTCTTCAACCCGGTGGACGCACTCAAGCCCCGCCTTTATTGCGCGAATGGCGTGATCTTCGTAGGCTGTTGGCCAGCCGAAAAACACAAGAAGACCGTCGCCAAGGTATTTCGCAACATAGCCACCATACCTGCTCACTGCCCCCGCGACGGTATCCTGATAGTTCTGTAGCAGATCCCGCATGTCTTCGGGATCAAAACGGTTGGTCAGCTCTGTCGAGCCGACCAGATCCGCAAACAAGACTGTCAGATGACGCCGTTCAGCCGCGGGCGCGATGGGCTTTTTCGTCGGTGCAGCTTCGCCCTGCACGACATCAACGGCGGATGGCCGAGTATTCTCGCGGGTGGGCTCTCCTGCGGCAGGCGCTGATGAAGACAGGTGACTAGAGCCAGCCAAATCCTGAACTGCCGCAAGGATGATCTTTCGGTGACCAAGACTTACCCCAAGCTCTTTCAGGTCGTCGCCTGTCAGCAGTGGCAGAACCCGCGCATCAATGTCGTTTACCGCAAAAACATCTGCGTACTGACCCAGTCCGAGGTCGTTAAGCCACGTGTCCATTTCAACCGACATATTCGGATCATGCTGAGATACGCGTCACTAATCAAGAAAACGCTATTTAAACTGCCGGGCGATCAATGCGCAGCGGACACGGTTTCATGCGCAGCATAGCAATAGATGCCAGTCGCGTAAGACCTTGATACACTGTGGGGAAAGGATGGTGGGTGATGAGAGACTCGAACTCCCGACATCTTCGGTGTAAACGAAGCGCTCTACCAACTGAGCTAATCACCCGTGACGCTGCATGTAGCCAAGCCAGCGGGCGTGCGCAAGAGGGTCTGTGAGATTTTTATTCCGCGATGGGTTGCGGATAGGAAATGCCGCCCCCATCAACGCGTGCCTGGGGTGACCACAGGTTGACGAGGCTGGCCGGGGTGGGTTGCCAGCGCCTGATCTGGATCAGCGGGTGTAAAAGATCAAAGGCGCTTGCAAGCGCCCTATGGCCTCCGATATGCCCGAAGAGACTGCAACTTTCCGGTCGGGAGCACACATGATCCTACCCTTCGCCTGCCGTATCTGGATGGTGGCACTGGTCCTTGGCGCATTTGTGCTGGCTCCGGTCCGGGCCGGGGCAGAAGGGGTTTTGGTTTTTGCCGCAGCCAGCCTCAAGACCGCTTTGGACGAAATCGCGACGGAATACACAGAGCGGACGGGTCACGATGTCACCGTGTCCTACGCAGCGTCTTCAGTGCTGGCGCGTCAGATTCAGCAGGGTGCGCCTGCGGACATTTTCTTCTCTGCCAATGCCGACTGGATGGATTATCTGGAACAGCAGGGTTTGTTGCGGCCAGGGACACGGTCGGATTTGCTGGGCAACAGTCTGGTTCTGATCGGCGCTGCGGGGCGTCCTGTTCTGGGTGACATTCGGGTGGTTCATGACCTCAGGGCCGAGCTGGGCGAAGGCTTTCTGGCCATGGCGCTGGTCGATGCGGTGCCCGCCGGTATCTACGGCAAGGCGGCTTTGCAGGGGCTGAACCAGTGGGAGGCGGTGCAGGACCGAGTGGCACAAACCGACAATGTGCGCGCTGCGCTGGCCCTTGTGGCAACGGGTGCCGCGCCTCTGGGGATCGTTTATCGATCGGATGCGCAGGCGGAACAGCGGGTCAGTGTTGTGGCCAGTTTTCCCACCGACCTGCACCCTCCGATCATCTATCCGGCGGCGATGACAGGTAATGCCACAGGTGCGGCGCGGGCTTTTCTGGATCATCTGCACGGCGATGCGGCTTTGGCAATTTTTCAGGAGCAGGGATTTTCCCTGCCGGGCGGGTGATCGAGTTGGAGTGGTTGGGCCCCGCTGAAGCTGAAGCGCTGAAGCTGTCGCTGCGCGTGTCGTTCTGGGCGACGCTGGCCACTTTGCCGTTCGGCATTTTTGTTGCCTACATTCTGGCCCGCTGGCGGTTCCCCGGGCGGCAGGTTCTGAATGGTCTGGTGCATTTGCCTTTGATCCTGCCGCCGGTAGTGACGGGGTATCTGCTGTTGCTGACTTTCGGCATTCAGGGGCCGTTGGGGCGGTTTTTGGCCGAGTTCGGCATTGTGGTCGCCTTTCGCTGGACTGGGGCCGCGCTGGCCGCAGGTATCATGGCGTTTCCGCTGATGGTCCGGGCGATACGTCTGTCGATCGAGGCGGTTGACCCGAAGCTGGAACAGGCTGGGGCGACGCTGGGGGCGTCGCGGCCTATGGTGTTTCTGACCGTAACCTTGCCGATGATCCTGCCCGGTGTCATCGCCGGGGCCATTCTGGCCTTTGCCAAGGCCATGGGTGAGTTTGGGGCCACGATTACATTCGTGTCGAATATTCCGGGACAGACGCAGACATTGCCATCGGCTGTTTACGCCTTTTTGCAGGTACCGGGGGGCGAGGCTGCTGCAACAAGGCTGGTCCTGATCTCGATCGTCATCGCCATGGGCGCGTTGCTGCTGTCGGAATATGTGGGACGGCGCGCCGCCGCGCGGGTGGCCGGATCATGAGCTTGTCTGTTCGTTTGCACCATCAACTGCCGGGGATCGATCTGGAGGTCAGTTTTGACGCCCCATCCGGTGTGACCGTGCTGTTCGGGCGTTCCGGGTCGGGCAAGACCACGATTGTCAACGCGGTGGCCGGATTGCTGCGGCCGCGCGCGGGCAGGGTGGCCGTGGATGACTGGGTGTTGTTTGACACCGATAGGGGGCATTGGCTGCCGCCGCACCGGAGGCGGTTGGGCTATATTTTTCAGGAGGGGCGGTTGTTCCCGCATCTGACCGTGCGCCAGAACCTTGCCTATGGCCGGTGGTTCGCCCCTAAAAGCGCGCGGCGGGAAGACCCGGAAAAGGTCATCGAGATGCTGGGGATCGGCCACCTTCTGAACCGCCGTCCAGCCGGGTTGTCAGGGGGCGAAAAACAGCGAGTGTCGATAGGCAGGGCGTTGCTGGCCAGCCCGCGACTAATCCTTGCAGATGAACCGCTTGCGGCGCTGGACGAGGCCCGCAAGGCGGAGATCCTGCCCTATTTCGAGCGTCTCAGGGATGAGGTGTCTGTCCCGATCCTGTATGTGACCCACTCGGCCGACGAGGTGGCCCGTCTGGCCACATCGGTTGTCGCTTTGCAGGATGGCAGGGTCGTCCGCCACGGCCCCGCGTCCGAGGTTCTGTCTGACCCGACTGTGGCACCGGCAGGTGTGCGCGCAATCGGTGCCGTGCTGGAGGTGCAGGTGCTGAAGCACCACACCGACGGGTTGACCGAGCTGAACGCAAATGGCGCGCGTCTGTTTCTGCCACGTATCGGGCAGGAGGTCGGCACGCATCTGCGAATTCGCATTCCGGCGCAGGAGGTGATCCTGTCCGTCCAAAAGCCCGAGGGTCTGTCGGCATTGAACGTGCTCAGCGGGACGGTCGACTCGATTCGGTCGGGCGAAGGTCCCGGTGCGATCGTGTCGGTCAGGACACCGGCGGGGACTGTTCTGGCGCGGGTCACGCGCCGGTCGGTTGCGGCGTTGAACTTGCAGCCGGGCAGCACATGCCATGCCGTGATCAAGACGGTTGCGCTGGCCCCGCAGAATGTCGGTGGCCGCATCGGTACCGGCACCTGACCTCAGGCAAGTGCGCGGGCTTCGTGTTCCAGCAGGATAAGGCGTGCGGCGCGTCCAAACCCCTGATGTCCAGAGCAGGGACGGTCGGGAAATATTGCGGCCAGTTCCTGAAGCGCGTCGGATGAAAGTGTATGTAGCGCCTCTTCCCCCAGAAACAGGCTTTCTGCTTGTGCTCCATCCGCCGAAAGGATTTCGTGCCGATCCAGCAGGATGTGCAAATACTCGACCGTTTCAACCGAGGTATCGAGCCCTATTCCATGCCATCGGCACAGGTGCTTGGCGGCAACCAGCGCTTCGGCGGTTCCGAAAAGCAGCTCAACCCAGGGGCCCTTCACCAGAATACGGTGCTGCTGAGACACCAGCAGGTCTCGCGCGGGGGTGTTAGGCCCCAGACTGCCTGCCGAGATGCGAACGGGCCGTATCGCAGGTTCGGTGCGCAATCGGTCGGGCGGGATCGTGCTGCTTTCGATCCAACGAACAGGTTGCAACCCGTGATCGGCTGTCGCCACCTTGTCCCCGACGTTCAGGGACTCGATGGCACGGGGACCGTCCTCAGCCTCGATCAGGGTTCCAGCTGCGAAACAGACGCCTTCGATCCTTATGACCACTTCGACCGGATCCGGAGAGCCGGTAAACGGAAGTGTGACAGGACCGGTTTGCGTTGTCCCTGAGACGCTGATGAAGAAGGAGTCAAAGACAACTTCACCATTGTCGAGGCTGTCGAAATACGTCGGATCGACCGTATAGGTCCACTCTCCGGTATTTGGGTCTATCGTCGCGGTGCCGTTGGCAGGAGGTGTCGCAATCGTCCAGGTTTGGGTCAGCGGCGTGAAGTTTCCGTTGTTCAGGGTGGGTTGCCCCATCGCCACATTGGGTGGGGACCCGGTCACGTCGCCGGTCAATTCACCAGTGATCGGAACTGAAACCAACTAGACCTCGCCTTGTTGCAACACCCGCTCAAATTCCTTTTTTCGGTACAGGCGCATATGAACCTCGCCTGCTTCGTCCCGCGTCCATTCGACAATCCGGTTGCGTGTCATGTCGCTGTCCATTCGGTTGGTGCGCACGCGCGGATGCGGGATCTCTTGCTTGAGGATATCAACAATCTGACTGGTCTGTCCAAACGGCGCGACAAGGTCGATGATCCAAAAGGATGACCCGCTGGTAAAATCCTTGTCCGTCAGAAAGGTTTCTTTCACCGCATAGCGATACTCGGCCTCGGGGCTGAGACCGGCAAAAGTGACAAATCCGCGGGGAAAGCCATTCTGTCTGAAGATCTGGTATTGGCCCAGACGAAACGGGGTTTCGAACGCATAAAGAACCTGCGCAAGGTTACGTTTCTGGTGCGTTTTCGTAAGCCCCGCGAGATAGAACATCGCACCCAGATCCGCATATTTCTCAGGCGGGAAATCGAACCAGTCTTTTGGAAAGCTCTTGGTCAACGGAATTGCCGATAGTTTGATGTGTTATAAATGCTTTCGGGTAGTGTACTCGTTTCCGGCGATATGAATAGTGGGAATTCCCCAAATAACTGTGTCCGCGTAGCTGGTGTGCCCCACTTTACTCGTAGGGTGTCGTGGTTATGCTATCGGTATTGGTGCCATTGTTTTGGGATATCTGGATCATGCGTTTTCTCAAGCCATTCATCGCTGCCACATTTATTTTAGCGCCTGCGGTGGCCGGGGCCGTTGGGTTCGGCCTGTCAGTCCGGCCGCAGTTCCGTACCGAGATCACGCCCTTGCCGAACGGCGTTTACGAGGTGAAGGCTGTCGGATCATCCGCGCCTGTCAATTATTGGTGCGGGATCGGAGATTATGCCATTCGCACACTTGGCGTTCCGAACTCGCAGAGGATCTATATCTGGCGGGCGTATGAACCCGGCGTGCGAACAGTGCAGTTCTCCATGACCCCGCCGCCGGGGGCCGATACGAAACCCGGCTATTCGATCACGGTCAAGAAAGTCGGAGCAAACATGTCGGCGGTGTCGGCGCAGAACTACTGCTACGACAATTTCATCACGGACCCGTTCTGATCGTCAGACCCATTTTGCCATCGGCGGCAAGCTCATCAGAACGGCATCCGGGTCATGCCCGGTTTCCAGACCGAACTTTGTGCCCCGGTCATAGACAAGGTTGTATTCCGCATAAAGGCCGCGATGCACCAGTTGGGTGGTCTTGTCCGCCTCTGAGAAGTTCTGAACGCGGCGCTTTTCAACCAAGGGCAGGAAGGCGGGCAGAAAGGCTCTGCCAATATCCTGTGTCAGGGCGAAATCCGCCTGCCAGTCACCGGTGCAATAGTCGTCCATGAAGATCCCGCCGACGCCGCGCGCGCGTTTGCGGTGAGGGATGTAGAAATATTCGTCGGCCCAGTCCTTGAGGCGCGGGTAATGGGCGGGTCCGTGCGGGTCCAGATGCGCCTTTTGCGTGGCGTGGAAATGCGCGGTGTCCTCGCGATACTCGATGCAGGGGTTGAGGTCCGAGCCGCCACCGAACCACCAGGCATGGGGTGTCCAAAACATGCGTGTGTTCATGTGAACCGCCGGGGTATGGGGGTTCTGCATATGGGCCACAAGGCTGATCCCCGACGCCCAGAAGCGCGGGTCTTCGGTCATTCCGGGGATGCCTTTGCGCGCCGCCATTGCCTGTTGCGCACGTTCGCCCAGCGTGCCGTAGACGGTCGAGACATTGACACCTACTTTTTCAAACACTCGACCGCCGCGCATGACCGACATCAACCCGCCGCCCGCGTCTGACCCATCGTCCGACTGGCGTTTGGTTTCCTTGACCTCGAACCGCCCGGGTGCGGCATCGGCAAACGGCCCGTTGGTGTGGCTGTCTTCGAGGGCTTCGAACGCTGCAACGATGTCATCGCGCAATTGGCGAAACCAGGCGGAGGCGGTAGATTTTTCTGTTTTGAACATGGGTCTTAATGTGCAGGGGCCGCGACTGGGTCAAGCAGGGTACGGCCACCGTCGATTGTCAGGATCTGCCCGGTGACGAAACCGGCGGCATCAGACGCAAGATATTGCGCGGTTTCCGTCAGTTCCGTGGCCGAGGCGATACGGGCCAGGGGTGTGTGCTTTTCGATATCGACGCGGTAATCGCGATTGTCCTTGAGGGTCGATTGCAGTGATGCGCTCATGACCGAACCCAGCGCAATCGAGTTGACGCGGATCCGCTTCGGAGCCAGCGCGACCGCAAGAGATCGGGTCAACTGGTCCAGTGCTGCGGTCGAGACGGAATAGGCCATCAGATCGGGGTGGGTCCGTCGGGCCGCGATCGAGGACAGGTTGATGATCGTCCCTGCCGGGTTTTCGAGATCGCCGTCGGCCTGCTTGATCATGCGCTTTGCAACCAGTTGGCTGAGCCGCAAGGCGGGCATCAGGTTCTGGTTCAGCAGGGTGCGCATCGAATCGTCATCCGGATCCAGCGGATCAGACGGGATCACTTGCCGTGCACCGTTGACCAGAATATCCACCTGGTCGAACGCATCCAGCGTCGCAGATAACAGGTTGGCAATGGTCAGCTTTTCGCGCAGATCGCCCGCAAAATATCGGATATTGCTGTCTTCGGCTTGTTCTCCAAGTTCGTCGATCAGGCGTTTTTCGTCTATGTCGGCAAACATGACATTTGCGCCCGCATCCGCGAAATGCCGCCCGATGGCCAGGCCGATGCCACTTGCCCCGCCCGTTACGATTGCTGTCTTGCCAGCGATGGAAAAGGACATCCGAATCCTCCTGAATTGGGGCGCAGGTTAACGGGCCTTAACGCCGAGGGCGAGAGGCCTGGAATACCTTGAACCGGTTGTCGCCGGCAATTTCACCGACCTGAGCGAAATGTTCGTTCAGTGTAGCTTCGTAGGGAAGGTGCCGGTTGGCGACCATCCAAAGGGTTCCGTTGCGTGTCAGATTGCGGGCGGCGGAGGTTATAAACCCTTGCCCCAAGGCGGGATCCGCGCTGCGTGACGTGTGATATGGCGGGTTCATCACAACGGTGTCGATAGGCTCCGGCGCGGTCCAGGATACGGCATCGCTCCAGTGAAAATGCGCCTGGGATTGGGTGACATTAAGCCGCGCGCAGGTCAGCGCCGCATGGTCCGCTTCGACCAGATGCAACGAGCTTACCCCACCGCGTTTCAGGATTTCCGCAGACAGATATCCCCATCCCGCCCCCAGATCGGCCACGCGGGGGCCAAGCCGGTCAGGCAAGGTCTTCAGTAACAGGGCCGAGGCAGGATCAATCCCGTCCGCTGAAAACACACCCGGTGCCGTGTAGTATCCGCCAACCATCTGCTGTTTCTGCGCGGCCCAGTCCACAAAGGCCAGATCATCGGCCTGAAACCAGAAAATCTTACCATGTGCTTTGGAAATCGGTCCCTCGACCGGAACCCGCTTGCGCACATCCTTCAATATGCTGTCCACACCATCGGTCTTGGCACCGTCGATGACAACCAGGCCGCTCGCCCGCGCACAGGCCTGCTGAATCAGCGACCGTGCCAGTGCTTTGGCGCGGGGCAGAAAGACAATTGCGTCCTGACAAGAGCCGTCCGCGTCGGGCACCGTTTCAAAACCCTGCGCGGTGAAATGGTCATGAAAGGGTTTGAAGGGCTGCACAACTTGCGCCCCGCCCGCCAGCGCAGACAGATCATGATCCGGTGTAGGGCAGATCACACTAAGAGGGGGGGACAGCGTCAGGCCGTTTTGCAAGGCAAGTTCCAGACGAGGGGACATGGGCAATTCCGGCTGAGTGAAGGGAAAACGTCAGGCCAAAGGCCTTACTCTTCGCGTTCCATTGTGCATTGCAAAGGGTGCTGGTGCCTGCGGGCAAAATCCATCACCTGACCAACTTTGGTCTCGGCAATCTCGTGGCTGAAAACCCCGACAACGGCTACACCTTTCTTGTGAACGGTCAGCATGATCTCGAACGCCTGTGCATGGGTCATGCCGAAGAAGCGTTCAAGTACATGCACCACAAACTCCATCGGTGTATAGTCGTCGTTCAGCAACAGGACCTTGTATAAAGGCGGACGCTTGGTTTTTGGGCGTGTCTGTACCAGGACGGACGCGTCACTGTCGTCGTCCGGCTTGTCAGACATCATCCAGGTCATTTCAAGCATCGTGTGCAACTGTCCGATTCAGGCTTGGGGTTTATCTTGGCGCTTATATAACGTGTGCATGGCCGGTGAAAAGAGCAAGCGGACGTAAACAGGATGACGACCAAGCTGACGACAATCGGGTTCGATGCGGACGATACCCTTTGGCATAACGAACGGTTTTTTCAGCTGACGCAGGCTCGTTTTGCTGAACTCTTGGCCGATCATGCCAATCGTGATCACCTGATGGAGCGACTTCTTGCTGCTGAAAAACGCAACATTCAGCGCTATGGGTATGGCATCAAGGGGTTTGTCTTGTCGATGATCGAAACTGCGATCGAAGTTACCGAAAGCCTCGTTCCTGCGTCGGTCATCCGGCAGCTGATCGAAGCAGGGCAAGAAATGTTGGCCCATCCGATCGAGCTGTTGCCCCATGCCCGCGAGGCCGTCGAAGGTGTTGCCGATGCGTACCGGGTCATTCTGATCACCAAGGGCGACCTGATCGATCAGGAACGCAAACTGGCCCAGTCCGGGCTGGGCGATCTGTTCGATGGTGTCGAAATCGTATCCGAAAAGACCCCCGAAACCTATCGGTTCGTATTCGACCGTCACGGTGATGGCCCGACTGCCGCGATGATGATCGGCAATTCCATGCACTCGGATGTCGTGGCCCCCATTCAGGCCGGGTGCTGGGGTGTCTATGTGCCCCACGGTCTGGTTTGGGAGGTGGAACATGCCGAAGCCCCTGTCGACAGCCCCCGATTCCGCGAGTTGAGAGATTTGGGCGATCTGGCCGATCTGCTGCGCGACCTGAAGTGATGTTGCCTTTTCGCCTCAGTTTCGCATAAACCCAGCCGCATCCTGACGCAGCTTCGCTTTTATCGCGCATCTGGTGGTCTTGATGGCTGAATCCGCAAGATATAGCCTCTGCCGGGACATGAAACGAAACCGCGAAAACCTCAGCTTTCGGTTTATTTCATTGGGTCGCTGTGATAGCCTTGGGGATAATAAAACAAACATTGCTGACCGGGAAAACCCGGCGGCGCGAGGCAGACAGAGGCAAAGATCGTGCAGATTCGGCGGACAGTTCCGGCCCGAATGGGCTTTTTCCTTATAGCGTTGCTATGTGTGCTGGCGTTTGCGCCGCTCAGGTCCATGGCGGCGCCTTATGCAGCTATGGTGATCGACGCCCGAACTGGCGAGGAGCTGCATTCACGCAATGCGGATGCGCGCTTGCACCCGGCCTCGCTGACCAAGATGATGACGCTGTATATCGCGTTTGAGGCGGTGCGAAACGGCGAGATCACGCTGGATACACCCGTTCGGATTACCCAGAAGGCAGCGGCCGAGCCCCCGTCGAAGTTGGGCCTGCGCGCGGGCCAGACGATTGCGTTCCGCTATCTGATCCGTGCTGCTGCGGTAAAATCGGCCAATGACGCGGCTACGGCGATCGGCATTGCCATCAGTGGCTCGGAAGCGGCCTTTGCCCGCCGCATGACCCGAACCGCCAAAGCGATGGGCATGAGCCGCACAACTTTCAAGAATGCGCATGGTCTGACTGAGGCAGGGCACCTGTCCAGCGCGCGCGACATGACCACGCTGGGACGGCATCTGCTGTACGATTACCCGCAGTATTATAACCTGTTCTCGCGCCAATCGACGGATGCCGGTATCAAGACTGTTCCCAACACCAACCGCCGCCTGCTGGCAGCCTATAAGGGTGCGGACGGAATAAAGACCGGATACACACGTGCGGCGGGGTTCAACCTGGTGGCGTCGGCCAAACGCAAGGATGAGCGTATCATCGCAACTGTCTTTGGCGGAAAATCCGGAGAGTCGCGGAACGCCAAGGTTGCGGAACTGCTGGATCTGGGGTTTCGCCTTGCCCCGTCGCGCGCACCCATTCGCAAGCCTGAGCGCCCGGTTTATGCGGGCAATGCCGGGTTGGGGGGCGATACCCAGGTCGCAGCGCTGAGCGGCGCACCGAAATCCAGCCTGCGCCCGCTTGGGCGCCCCAGCGCCGCGACACAGGTTGCAAGTGCGGTTGCGGCATCGGCAGACCAGAACAGCGACCGTATCAGCAGCGGCATTGCCGCAGCGATTGCCGAAGCGGATATAACCCCAGCCGCCCCACCAGTTGAAACATCCGATACCCGACCGGCGCTGCGCCCGGACAATCTGGTGCTGGCCTCGACCGAGCCCGTCAGCCAGCCAGAGCCCGAGCAGGAAGTGGTTACCCGCCTGTCTTCGTCCGGTGGGCATCTGTGGGGGGTCAATGTGGGCCGCTACACCACACGATACGAGGCCGAGAAGGTTCTGCTGAAAACGGCGCTGTCGGAGATGACCACGCTGGATGGCAGTCTGCGCAAGGTCAGTCAGAGCTCGCGCGGCTTTGACGCGACATTCCAAGGCATGACGCGGGAACAGGCCGATCTGGCGTGTCGCCGCCTGCAAGCCCGCAATGTCACCTGTTTCATGATCGGGCCATCATAAGGTCCGGCATATTCTCTCCTGTTGGGTCTGGGCTGCGGTCATCCGCAGCCTTTTTTTAATCGAAGACGTGACCGTGCTGATATTGCTCGTCCTGTCCCGCGGCGGCGGTCAGGGCGGCGACATTGTCCTTGGTGAAGAACCCGTCATACTTGTGACACCGCTCGATATATTCGGTGATCAGCAGCGTGTTCTTCGAGTGTTTTGAGAAGATCTGCTTCAGGTTCGGGTCGTCTTTGCATTCGCCCACTACATGCGCCAGGAACGGCACGCCCTTGTCCTTCAGCGTGTTCACGACAAAGTCGACATTCTTTTCCCCGGCGCCATGATCGCCATCCTTGATCTCAACTGCCATGTGATGCAGGCGACGGCCAAAATTGCGCACAAAATCTTCGGTCGGCATCGGCAGCTTGGCGAATGAGTTGACGAAGGACGGCGTGTTATTGGCCGTGAAAACCTTGGCCGGGGATTTCTTGTCATCATCCACATTGGCGTTGCGGTTCACGTTGGTGGACGAGTTCATGTCGAAGATGTTGTAGGCCCCCCAGAAATAGTAGGGCACCATGGTCAGGAATTCGAGGATCGCATCCTCGCGCTCACCCGCCAGCACGCGCGTCGCCAGATGATCAATGCCCAGCATCAAAGGCGCGATTTTGCTATCCGATCCGAAAGCGGCGGCCTGATCCAGCCGGGCTTGTTCCGCGTCACTCAGCAACACGCGATCACCAAGGCCCAGGCTGTCTGTGTCGTTGAAATCATGTGTCGAATATCCGACCCGGTTGCAGGTGAAATCCGAAGGGGTCGTGAACCGGAAGCCGTCCAATGTGTAGAACGGGTTTTCGGTGTCTCCGGCATATTCGAAGCGGATGTTCTGATCCTCAAGCGTCCCGGTCAGCGCCTTCAGATCACAGGCCGCGAAAACCTCGCCAACATACCGCGTTTGGGGTGTGTTGCGGGCCAGCGGGTACATGCGATTGATGCGGGGAATAAAGTCTTCGAAACCCGGGCTGAGCGGGGCCATCACGATCAGCGCGGGATAGTCGGGATGCGAATGCAGGATCGAGAATTTGTGGGTCTGCCCCAGATAGCTGGCGGTGTGGCGATAGGGTGTCATGACGTAAAGCTCGACGAGGGTATCGAACAGCGCGTCGGTTTCGATCTGCATACAGATTGCGCGCATTGGCCCGACCTGATCGGCGATGCCCGAACTTGTCCGGCGCTCGTAGATTTTCGGAAGGTATTGCGCAAAGAAGTCCGAGTTCTTCTTGTCGCCCCGGGGTTGATAGGACATCAGATCAAAGGACATTCGACTACCTCCTTGCGCGGAACCCCGACCGGGGCGAGCTATCGTTTGAAATTGTAGGTTTCAGAACATGTGCTTGCCCGTCATGCTAGGCGCTGAGACCT
This sequence comes from Ruegeria sp. SAZD013, assembly GCF_059612525.1. Classification (NCBI taxonomy): domain Bacteria; kingdom Pseudomonadati; phylum Pseudomonadota; class Alphaproteobacteria; order Rhodobacterales; family Roseobacteraceae; genus Ruegeria; species Ruegeria sp. SAZD013. Next base: position 43,015 of record NZ_JBXWQT010000033.1, read on the forward strand.
GTACGGGCAACAGTCGTAAAATTGGGTTGCCGACGTTAACGCATGATGTTCAGCGGGTGAATTTCGTGACCTCGACACCGCCCCCGATCAGGTTGTCGCGAACCGAGCGAGCGATTTGAACCGCGGTCGGGCCGTCTCCATGAAGGCAGATCGTGTCGATGGATGTTTCCAGCCGCTTGCCGCTTTCGGTGATGATCGCACCTTCGCGGACCATGTTCAGGATGCGCGGGCCTGCGACCTCGGCATCGTGGATGACGGCGCCGGGCAGGCTGCGGTCAACCAGTGTTCCGTCGTCATTATATGCACGGTCGGCAAAAATCTCGCCCACCCAGCTGCACCCGAGCTCACGCACGGCCTCTTCCTGTTTTGTCGCGGCCAGCACCATGACGATGATATCGGGATCAACATCCAATGCGCCCTGATAACAGGCGCGCGCCATATCGATATCGGCTGAACACATATTGGCCAGCGCCCCGTGCAGTTTCAGGTGCCGTACTTTGGTGCCAACCGCGTTGGCCATGCCGATTGCGGCCCCCAACTGATACCGGACCAGATTGCGGAGGTTGTCATGGGGCAGCTTCATGTTCCGCCGACCAAATCCCTGCAGATCGGGAAAGCCGGGATGCGCGCCGATGCCGACGTCGTTTTCGTCCGCCAGTTTCATCGTTGATGCCATCACATCCGGATCACCGGCATGAAACCCACAGGCGATGTTGGCCGAGGTGATGATTTTCAGCAGGCTTTCGTCATCGCCCATTTTCCAGGGGCCAAAGCTTTCCCCCATATCGGCATTCAGATCGACGCTTGGCATTGGCACATCTCCTTAGTCTGTGGCAGAGATCATTCCGCCGATCAATTGGTAGGACAACAGGTCCGGGATGTCATGGGGATCACGCACCAGCGCCTCGACTTTTGAGGGCAGGCGCGCAAGGTCTGACAGGAACGCTTTGTGCATTTCTTCTGCCTGTTCCATGCTGACAAATTCGAACCGGATGTCGCTGCCTGCGGGTGTCTGTGCCGCGCGGGGCATATCGCATGGCAGAACGGTCGCGATACGAGGGTACCCGCCTGTGGTCTGACATTCCGGCAACAGGATGAACGGGTCGCCAGTACCGGTCATCTGGATATCGCCGGGGGTGATCACCTCGGACAGGATATTCAGCTGGCCTGAGGCAGCAAAGCCGTCGCCGTCGCTGTCCAGCTGCATGCCCATCCGGTTGGCGCGTGCGCCGCGCCGGAAATTGGTTTGGGCAAACCGTTCAAGTGTTTCGCCATCAAACAAAGGGGTCTGAAAGCTGGCAATCACATGCAGCACCCCGCCCGAAAACCGCTCGGCAGCAGCCAGTTTCATCCCGCTGTTGCCTGCATCCGGTCCACAGGTCAGCCTGTCACCCTGCTGTAGCGCCCGGCCTATCCGCGCTGTCAGATGGGTTGAGCGGGACCCCAGAAAAACCTCGGCATCGATACCTCCGCCCACATGCAGATAGCCATAGTTTCCAGCCAGCGTCGCCCCGATGACCAGCCTTTGCCCGGCGATCAGTTGGTGCGACGCGTTCCAGGCCACAGGGCTGCCATCAATGCTGGCCTGCATCCGCGCGCCAGTCAGGGCGATGCGCATGTTATGCGTCGCCTCGAACTCGCCTCCCATCCCGGCCATTTCCAGCGCCGCAAGGTTTGCGCTTTGATCCAGCAACGCCGCCCCTTCGTGCAAGGCCAGAATGTCCGCGGCCCCTGATCGGGACAGCCCCTGATCCAGATACCCTGTGCGCCCCTGATCCTGAATGGTGCAGGCCGGGCCAATCCGGTGGACGATCAGGCTCATGGTGCAATCTCCTCACAGGTTGCGCCGCCTGTGCCGTCCTCGTTGTTGGCCTTGATGTGTTCCAGAACGTCGCGGGAAACGGGCTTGAACAACAGCTCATCGCCGGGTCTAAGGGTAAAGGCCTCGGCCCTTTCGGGGCGGAAACACCGAAAGGCGGTCTGTCCGATATGCCGCCACCCGGTTGGTGTCGGCCCGGAAAACAGAACAAATTGCGAGATCGCCAGAACCAAAGCCCCTTCCGGCACCATGGGGGTCAGGCTTTGCAGCCGGGGAATGTTGAACTCGGGCCCCAGAGGTCCAAGGTAAGGCTGCCCCGGAGCGAAGCCGATGGTCAGAACGCGAACGCGGGACTGTCCAAGCCTACGTATTGCTTCGTCTGGTGTCAGGCCGGCAGCAGCGGCGGCATTGTCAAGCTGGGGCGCAAGGTCGGTCCCGTAAACCGTCGGAACGCGCCACAACCTGCGGCCGGCAGGCAGCGGTGTAGTGTACCAGTCCTTTTGCTCAACCAGTTCCCTAAGCTTTTGCAGCATCTTCTGATGAGAGATGCGCTGCGTGTCGAACCGAACAAAGGCCGAGCCCAGGGAGGCTGACGACTCGGTCACCTCATCCCAGTGCAGACGATCCACTTCTGCCCGAAACGCCAGCGCTGCCCGGTTCGCGGTGTCGGTCATCTTGTCTGCAAAGGTCACCAGCGCGCCATCAAATCCGACGGTTCTGACCAAAGGAAACTGAACATTGCGCGCCATTGCTGATCTGCTTTCGGATCGAAGAGTGAATTGGTGGAACCTGACCGCATCTTTAGGGGATGCGCAAGACAGGGCGTTCAATAGCCGACATTGTGCCTGATGCGTCCACATCCCGGCAGGGAGCGACCCGCAGTACAAGGCGTCCGTCGGGGGTGAGAGGTTTTTGACCGTATTCTGGCCGCAAATCCGACTCGTTTTCCCGTTTCGAGTCGCCCTGACTTGTATCTTGAAATCGCGGAGACTCTATATCTTGTGTCGGCCCCTTTTGTTTTTAGGGGCTTGCCGGTCAGATCATGCCTAATAGCACCCGGACGGAAGGGTGGCGGGCAATTGTGATGGGGTATAAGTTATTGAAATAAAATAATAAACAAAGAAAACTCAAAAAAAAGATCAATATCGTCATTTTCCGCTTGCGGGTAGGGAGTCTAATCCGTAAATACCCCTTCACCGGCGCAGCTGAGGTTGGCCTGACGGACT
>NZ_JBXWQT010000034.1:0-2500 GCF_059612525.1 Ruegeria sp. SAZD013
TGGTTGCGGGAGTAGGATTTGAACCTACGACCTTCAGGTTATGAGCCTGACGAGCTACCGGGCTGCTCCATCCCGCGACACTTTAGTGGTCTATTGCCTGTTCGGCTACTTGAGACCGTTGGCTGGCCTGTTGCTTACGCGATTTGAGGCCTGGGTCGAGTATGTTTTGATCGTGTTGAGAGATTGGGGATTTTACTAGGTTTGGCGGTGACCTACTCTCCCGGGGCTTAAGCCCAAGTACCATTGGCGCGGCAGTGCTTAACTTCCGGGTTCGGGATGGGACCGGGTGTTTCACTTGCGCTATGACCACCAAACCGAGGAAAATCCCCGTCGCTCTTTTTGCTTTGCAAAAAGGCGACGCGCAGGAGGCAGCGTATTCGCGAAGCGGATGCGCGTTCCTGCACGGTTGTTATGTCAATCAACAGTGTCGCTTGGCGCGACACAGCTATCCAACTCAAGGTGTGTATGTCTTTGATTTGTCTTTCCATTACTGGATCAAATCAAGCCTATCGGGCGATTAGTACCGGTCAACTGAACGCATTACTGCGCTTACATCTCCGGCCTATTGACGTGGTGGTCTTCCACGGCCCTCAGGGAGACCTTGTTTTGAGGGGGGCTTCCCGCTTAGATGCCTTCAGCGGTTATCCTGTCCGATCATAGCTACCCAGCACTGCCGTTGGCACGACAACTGGTCCACCAGTGGATCGTTCACCCCGGTCCTCTCGTACTAGGGGCAACTCCTCTCAAGTCTCCTACACCCACGGCAGATAGGGACCGAACTGTCTCACGACGTTCTAAACCCAGCTCACGTACCTCTTTAAACGGCGAACAGCCGTACCCTTGGGACCTGCTCCAGCCCCAGGATGAGATGAGCCGACATCGAGGTGCCAAACACTGCCGTCGATATGGACTCTTGGGCAGTATCAGCCTGTTATCCCCGGCGTACCTTTTATCCGTTGAGCGATGGCCCTTCCACTCGGGACCACCGGATCACTATGGCCGTCTTTCGACTCTGCTCGACTTGTCAGTCTTGCAGTCAGGCTGGCTTCTGCCATTGCACTCAACGAGCGATTTCCGACCGCTCTGAGCCAACCTTCGCGCGCCTCCGTTACGCTTTAGGAGGCGACCGCCCCAGTCAAACTACCCGCCACGCAGGGTCCCGGATCCGGATAACGGACCGCGGTTAGACATCAAGAGTGCGAAGGGTGGTATCTCAAGGGAGGCTCCACAGGGACTTGCGTTCCTGCTTCAAAGCCTACCACCTATCCTGCACATCACAATCCTGATGCCAGTGCGAAGCTGTAGTAAAGGTGCACGGGGTCTTTCCGTCTAACCGCGGGAAGCCTGCATCTTGACAGGCAATTCAATTTCGCTGAGTCGATGTTGGAGACAGCGGGGAAGTCGTTACGCCATTCGTGCAGGTCGGAACTTACCCGACAAGGAATTTCGCTACCTTAGGACCGTTATAGTTACGGCCGCCGTTTACCTGGGCTTCAATTCAAGGCTCTCACCTCTCCTTTTAACCTTCAGGCACCGGGCAGGCGTCAGACCCTATACGTCGTCTTGCGACTTCGCAGAGCCCTGTGTTTTTAATAAACAGTCGCCACCCCCTGGTTTGTGCCCCCAGCCCCTAGTTGCCTAGGAACCGGGCCTCCTTCTCGCGAACTTACGGAGGTATTTTGCCGAGTTCCTTCAACATCGTTCTCTCAAGCGCCTTGGTATGCTCTACCAGTCCACCTGTGTCGGTTTAGGGTACGGTCTGATGGAGGGCTATTTCCAGGAACCACTCAGCAGCCCAATCAATCCGATAAGATTGAACTACACCTGTGATCCGTCACATCCTCCTGGCCTAGGAATATTAACCTAGTTCCCATCGCCTACGCCTTTCGGCCTCGGCTTAGGGGCCGGCTTACCCTGCTCAGATTAGCTTTAAGCAGGAACCCTTGGACTTTCGGCGAGAGTGTCTCTCACACTCTTTGTCGCTACTCATGTCATCATTCTCACTAGTGATCTCTCCACCGGATCCCTCACAGGCCGGCTTCATCGAAAAGACTCGATCCTCCAAGGTGCCCCGAAAGACACTAAAGAGGATAAGTCTTATGTCACACTACGCTCTGCTACCATGCCTTACGGCATCCTAAGCTTCGGCTCATGGCTTGAGCCCCGTTACATCTTCGCCGCAGGACAACTTATTTAGACCAGTGAGCTGTTACGCTATCTTTAAAGGATGGCTGCTTCTAAGCCAACCTCCTGGTTGTTTTGGTCGTCCCACCTGCTTTCCCACTTAGCCATGAATTGGGGGCCTTAGCTGTAGGTCAGGGTTGTTTCCCTCTCCACTACGGACGTTAGCATCCGCAGTGTGTCTGCCATCTAGTACTCCCGGGTATTCGGAGTTTGGTTAGGATCAGTAAGCCTGTGGGGCCCCATTACCCATCCAGTGCTCTACCCCCCGGGGTATTCGGATGACGCTCTACCTAAATAGATTTCGCAGAGAACCAGC
>NZ_JBXWQT010000035.1:0-122743 GCF_059612525.1 Ruegeria sp. SAZD013
CCCCCCCCGACGGAGGGGGCTCTGCCCCCTCCGAACCTCCCCCGGGATATTTGGGGCCAGATGAAGATAGGATCCTGGTTTTGACCTTGAAAGATGTGCAGAACGGGTTGGTTGCGCAGGGCTATGTTGCCGATGATCGGGTGGCCATGGCGTTGCATCTCGCGCAACAACTTGGGCGCCCGTTGTTGCTGGAGGGGCCGGCGGGTGTGGGGAAAACCGAAGTTGCGAAAGCGGTGGCAACCTGGCGCGATACGCGATTGATACGTCTGCAGTGCTACGAAGGTCTGGATGCCAGCCATGCCATCTATGAATGGAATTATCAAAGACAGCTATTGGCGATCCGGGCGAGCGAAGCGCAGGGTGGCGTCGCGGAGGCGCAGCTGTTTTCGGATGAATATTTGCTGAAAAGGCCTTTGTTAGAGGCTATCTCGGAAACAAAACCTCCGGTTCTGTTGATTGATGAGATTGATCGGGCGGATGAGGAGTTTGAAGCCTACCTTCTGGAAATCCTGTCAGACTTTCAGATCACGATACCCGAGCTGGGAACTGTGCAGGCACAAGTTCGGCCTGTCGTCATTCTGACGGCCAACGGGACGCGGGATTTGTCGGATGCGCTGCGCAGAAGATGTTTGTACAGCTTTCTTGACTATCCTTCGAGAGAGACCGAATTGGCGATCCTGCGGGCACGACTGCCTGAAATTGAGGGGATTCTAGCGCGTCAGATCATTGGGGTTGTGCAGGCGCTGCGTCAGGAAGACCTTGAGAAGAAACCGGGCATCGCCGAGATGCTGGATTGGGCAGCGGCCCTGTCCGGGTTGGGTGTCAATGATCTGGCCAAATCCCGCGAAGACGTGCAGGCGACGCTAGTGTGTTTGCTGAAAACTGCCGCAGATTACAATGCGGCACCGCCCGAAGTGATGGATCGCCTGATCGGAAAGGTCGCGTGATGCAGGCCACGCGCTTTCCCGCCCGGGCCTTGGGGCTTGCTGACCGCATGTCGGGTTTCATAGCGCATTTGCGCATGAATGGCATGCAATTGGGCGCCTTGTATGCGGGGGACGCGCTTGCCGCCCTATCCGAAGTGGATGCAACGGATGCCAATCAAGCCCGGCAAGCCATGTGCGCGGTCTTGACCGGAGACGCGGACGATTGGCGCAGGTTTGATGAACTGTACGATGCTTATTGGTTCAACGCTGGTGCGCAGCGTTCGGGAAAAGCGAAAAACAAGCATGTGCGGGTGCAGTCCGCCAAGCCAATGATCTGGCAGACCAGAACTCAAGCTGAAGACGAACCACGATCCGGGTCGGCACAAGAGGCCACTATGCCTGACTGCGGTGAAGGGGAAGCCGAAGGGGTGGACGGCAAGTTGATCGCCACGCGAACGGCCAACCTGTCACGCCGGGATTTGCGAGAGTTAATGGACGACGAGGCCCTAAAGCAGGCTGAAACAGCCGCGCTGGCCTTGGCGCGGGCTTTTCGGGACAGGCGATCGCGCCGCCGGAAACGGGCGTTGCGCGGGGCTGTTCTGGACATGCGCCGAATACAGCGCGCCAGTCTGGCGCGAGGCGGTGAGCCGCTGGACCTGTATCGCCGAGCGCGGCCGCCGCGCCCGATGCAGATTGTGGCATTGTGCGACGTGAGCGGCTCGATGACCGTGTACTCACGTGTGTTTCTGGCTTTCCTGAAAGGGTTGATCGGCAGCGGGATCAAAGCAGATGCGTATTTGTTTCACACGCGATTGATGCGGGTTACAGATGCGTTACGCGACCATGATACTCTCCGGGCCGCGGGTCGGTTGTCGCTGATGGCCGAAGGCTTCGGCGGCGGCACCGATATTTCCGGCAGTCTTGAGCGATTTCTGTCGGGATACGGCGCGCGGGCACTGAACGGGCGTACTGTCGTTCTGATCCTGTCGGACGGATATTGCAGTTCTGATCCGCAGGCTCTGGGGGATATGCTTGCGCGTATCAGGCGCAAGGCACGCCGTATCGTCTGGCTGAACCCCTTGAAGGGCTGGAAGGACTATCAACCAATTGCGGCAGCGATGCAGGCGGCTGAACCCTATCTGGATGCGCATTTACCGGCCAATACGCTGGATGCATTGGCGGCGCTTGAGCTGCAGTTCCAAAAGCTGTGAAAGGAGTCTGACCTTGGCGAATTTCGACATTTTTGACACCATCGATCAGCTGCGCGGAACCGGAGAGGCCTTTTGTGTGGCGACGGTTTTGCGCACGGCGGATGCGACCTCGGCCAAAGCTGGGGGGAAGGCGGCGGTTACCCAGGCGGGTGAAATTCTGGGTCATCTTGGTGGGGCTTGTGTGCAACGCGCGGTCCGGGCAGCGGCGCAACAGGCTTGGGCGTCCGGAATGCCGCAGATAATCCGTGTCAAACCTTCGGAAAAGGTGGTGAACATGACGGATCCCGATGGTGTACAAACATTCAGAAGTGGGTGCCCGTCCGGCGGTACCGTTGATCTATTGGTCGAGCCCTATCAACACGCGCCCCGGCTGGTGATTTTCGGCGAGGGGTTGATTGCCAAAGCTCTGGCGGCGCATGGATCTTTGGCGGGGTTTCGTACGGTTGTCGAGGATGGGCTTGATATTGCTGGAAACCATGTGCGGTTCGCCTTGGAACAGGTCGATGTGTTGGGCGTGGAGCCGCGGGACTATGTCGTGGTGGCTGCGCAGGGGCGCAGCGATGCGTCCGCCTTGAAGGCTGCATTGGAAACCGATGCGGCACGCGTGTCGATGGTGGCCAGTCGCCGCAAGGCAGCTGCCCTGACTGCAAAGCTTATCGCCCAGGGATTGGACCCTTTGAAGGTTGAGCGCCTGAAATCTCCGGCGGGCTTGGACTTATATGCCATAGACCCGCATGAGATCGCCCTGTCGATTTTGGCTGAGATCGTGATGTGGCGGAACGGTGAAAAGGCAGCAAAGGTGTCGCATGATGAAAAGCTTGCTTGAACGCCTTTACCGCATGTGGCCTGCGTGGCTGGAACAAAGGATAGCCAAGGTTGCAACGTGCGTATTCCGAAGATGTTGTTGAACAAAGGAAAGACCTGAATGGAACTGACTGATGAAATCCGTATCGCAGCGCCACGGGACGTCGTTTACCGCGCGCTTAACGATCCCGACATATTGATGGAATGCATCCCGGGATGTGAGGAACTGACGCAGAAATCACCAACCGAGCTTGAGGCGAAAGTTGTTCTGAAAATAGGCCCGGTCAAAGCGCGCTTTGCAGGTGAGGTCACATTGGACACGGCCAATGCACCAAATGGGTTTTCCTTGATGGGTGAAGGCAAGGGCGGGGCGGCTGGATTTGCCAAGGGCGGCGCAGACGTATCGTTGACCGAAGAAGGGGACGAAACCGTGCTGAAATACACGGCGAAGGTTGATGTTGGTGGCAAGATTGCTCAGCTCGGCAGTCGGTTGATTGCGGGAACCGCCAAGAAGTTGTCGGCAAAGTTTTTTACGCGGTTCGGAGAGATCGTGTCAGAGCAGTCGGCTGCATGATCCGGAGCGTTCCATAGCCTAGAGGTTATCAAAGCAGGGACCACTGTCGACAAGGCGGGGAAACCCGCCGTCAACCGAAGGAGTGGCAATCGGCGGTATCTGCAAATTCTCAGTCAAGACAACGCTCTTCAGAGAGAGCTGCGAACACGCCCGTCAACGGAGGGTTGAAAATTGGGTTCTGCCCATAAAAATTTGGCTTTTCCCGAAATAACCGGTAGATTTTCTGTAAAAGGTGGAAAACACCGGAGGCAGTAAGAGAGCAGATGTCACAGGCAAAAACTCGTGTTTTGCGGACCACGATACCTGCCGGTCTTGTAGGCAAACGGGACGGTCTTTTTTTCTTGTGGGGCGAGATTGAGCGCGCCCGTTTGAAAATTGAAGACGGAGGCCGTCAGGACGCTGCAACGCCGGACGGGCCAAGTGTAAACATGGCGGGCGCAACCAGAAGGTTGGTGCAGATACCGGTGGACGAGTTCATTTTCTTCTGATGGCAAGGTCTGGACGGGATTGGCTGTTTACAAACGGCAATGCCGCTCGCCGGATCTGTAGATTTACTGAGGGAAATAGACCCTAACCAAACTGCCCGTGACAGAACCAGCCTGCAGACACGGTTCCGCCATGGCCGTAAAACAGCCACAACCGCTCGCCCTGCTGTGTCACCACAACCCAGTAGTCCCGCACGCCGCTGCGCCAGTTCGGGTCATCCAGCCACCATTCCGGTGCGATCCGTTCCGGGCCGGTGGCCTGCGCCAGCTGCCAGTTACGTCCGCGCCAGCGAAAGGCGCTGGGCACGTCGGGGGTTTCCGGGGCCATTACCGGCTCAGGCTGCCACATCAGCAGGGGGCGCGGGCGTGGCGGCACAGGCCAGTCGCGCGCAGGTTCCGACCATGCCGCCGCCAGCGTTTGCGCCGTTTTCTCAGGGATGTGCGAGGCCGCCGGATGGCGCCGGGTGATCGCCTCAAGCCCCACCCGCGCGCCCAGCTTGCCGATCAGGTCATCCACGGCGGTATTGCCCGCCAGCCGGTTGCGGGCCACACGGCGGGCTTCGGCATGGCCGGCCACGGTACGGGCGTGGATGGGTTCCGTCTGCACCGCCTCAAGCCGCAGCATGTCGATGCCGTAGCCTGCGTCGATCTTGTCGATTTTCATCTCTAACAAAGGGCGAATGCGGTGTTTATCGTAAGTTGGGCGGGCCAGACCGACCTCGATAACCTCAGCCGCCTGATCGGCACGGTGAGCCTCCAGCCGCAGGGTGCGGGCACCGCGCCCCTTTTCTTCCAGCTTGGTGCAAAGCGTTGGCAGAACCCGATCAACCGCAGCCATGACATCCTCAACCAGACCAATCGGGTTGGGCAGGGTCATCCGCACCGCGAAGTGATGCGGCGGGCGGGCGGGTGAGACAGGCTCGGGCGCGCTGCCCATGGCCTGATCCAACCGCAGAACCAGCCCGCGCCCAAACCTCCGCGCAAGGCTGGCGCGGGGTTGGCCCAGCAGATCGCCGATGCGGCGCAGGCCCAGACGGTTCAGCTGCACGACAACCTGATCTTCCAACCGCAGCGCGGCGATGGGCAGGGGGCTGAGTGCGCCATAAGATTGCCCCGCCGGTGCGACCCGCGCGCCTCCACCCAGGGCCCTCACTTGCGGCGCAGTGCCGCCTTTGGTCCAGTGCCGCCGTTTGCCCGCCCGGGCGCGGGTGGCACGGGCCTCCTGACTGATGGCGTCGCCATTGCGGTCGGATGTGGCCGCTTGCCCCGCATAGCGCGCCAAAGCCCAGGCTGCGCCCAGCGTGTCGGCGATGCCCATCTGTACGCTGAGGCCCATATCCGCACAGTCGGTTTCAAGAACGTTCAGCAACGCCTCCTCTCCGCCAAACAGATGGGCGCAACCTGACAGATCGACGATCAGCCCGTCCGGGGCCTCTTCGGCCACCCATGGGCTGAACTTTCCCGCCCAGCGACGCAATGCGGCCAGGAACGCGGCTTCGGCTGGGGCGTTACGGTGGCGCGTGATCAGGTTGGCACACATGGCATGAGCATCCCGCACCGGCTGGCCTACGCGCAGCCCGGCAGCCTGCGCATCGGCATTCACTGAGGTAATAACCTGCATGTTCGACTGCTCGGCCACGATGGCCAAAGGTCCGGTATGCAGCCCCCGCGCAGCGCGGATCAGCCGTTCAGCCCCCAGACGGGGGAACCATAGCGAAAGTATTCGGCGTTTGGGCATTTTCAAGCATCATAATGTTCTTACTTTGTTCTTAAGTTAGAATCGATGCCTGAGTCGAGTCCGCCCTTATCCGCAGGTCAGCCGCTGGATGATCCCGTCACCATTCACGTATACGTTTAGCCGGTCGATGCGGTAATCCTGCGTGGCGATGTCATCCGGCCCCAGCACGCGCGACCGCGCGGGCAGGTTTGCCTGAATGGTTGAAACCGGCTGGCCAACGGTATCCGAAAAATCTTCGCCCTGACAAAAGGCCAGATCGACCGGGGCAGGTTCCGGCGGCAGCAAAGCGTCTTCGGGCGCAGGCGGAGTCTCAGCGCAGGCCGCCAGAAAGATCAGGATCGGGAAAAATCGGTGCATTGGCGTTCCTCATTCTGGCAATGTCGTTTCTGCAATATCAATTAATTAGCCAATCTGCCATGAAAGCACGGTTGAAAACACCCTGCAATTGACGCAGGGTCGGGGCAAAAGTGACAGGGAGATAAGTACCATGCGTACCCGTGCCGCCGTCGCCATTCAGGCAGGCAAACCTTTGGAAGTGATGGATGTAAACCTCGAAGGCCCCAAGGCGGGCGAGGTTCTGGTCGAGATCAAGGCCACCGGCATCTGTCATACCGACGAATTCACCCTGTCGGGTGCCGACCCCGAAGGCTTGTTTCCGGCCATTCTGGGCCATGAAGGCGCAGGCGTGGTGGTCGAGGTCGGCCCAGGAGTGACCAGCCTGAAGCCGGGCGATCATGTGATCCCGCTTTACACGCCGGAATGTCGCGAGTGTGAATACTGTCTGCACCCCAAGACCAACCTGTGTCAGGCGATCCGGGAAACCCAGGGCAAGGGTCTGATGCCCGATGGCACCTCTCGTTTCTCGACCTTGGATGGCGATCCGATCCTGCATTACATGGGCTGCTCGACCTTCTCGAACCACACGGTTCTGCCTGAAATCGCGCTGGCCAAGGTGCGCGAGGATGCGCCGTTCGACAAGATCTGCTATATCGGCTGTGGTGTCACAACCGGTATCGGCGCGGTCATCAACACGGCCAAGGTGGAAATCGGCAGCCGTGCAATCGTGTTTGGTCTGGGCGGTATCGGCCTGAACGTCATTCAGGGCCTGCGTCTGGCCGGAGCAGACCAGATCGTTGGCGTCGACCTGAATCCCTCCAAGGTGGAAATGGCCACCAGGTTCGGCATGACCGACTTCGTGAACCCGTCAGAGGTTGAAGGCGATCTGGTGCCGTATCTCGTCAACCTGACCAAGGGCGGTGCGGATTATACGTTTGACGCCACAGGCAATGTCGGCGTGATGCGTGCAGCACTTGAATCGGCGCATAAGGGCTGGGGTGAGTCGATCATCATTGGCGTGGCACCTGCAGGGGCCGAAATTTCGACCCGGCCATTCCAGCTGGTCACCGGCCGGTCGTGGCGCGGTACCGCATTTGGTGGTGCGCGTGGGCGCACGGACGTGCCCAAGATCGTCGACTGGTACATGGAGGGCAAGATCGAGATCGACCCGATGATCACCCACACCATGGGTCTGGACGACATCAACCACGGCTTCGACCTGATGCATAAGGGCGAAAGCATCCGGTCGGTGGTTATCTACTAAGGGTAAACACCAAAGTTCTCGAAAACGGCGCGCTGATCGGTGCGCCGTTTTTGTTGAACCTACTTTCCAGGTCGTGTTGCCCCTGTGTCTGCCCGGGGTGAACGAACCCGCAGAACCGGGGTATTGGCCGAGGTGGTGTTGGCCCGGCTTTCTCGCCACACAACATAGACGCCGGACGCGATGATGATGCTGGCCCCGACGGCGACCCAGATGTCAGGGCGCTCGTCGAAGAAGATCATGCCAAACAGCGTTGCCCAGATGATCTGGCTGTACTGGCTGGGGGCGACGACACCGGCGGGCGCGGCGCGGTAGGCCAGAATGATCAGGTGTTGCGCGATGACCGAGAACACCCCGACCAGCGCCATCATCGCCAGATGCAGCAGGGAAGGCGGCTGATATACAGCCGGTTGGGCAAGGCTCATCACAACGATGGCCAATAGCATCGGATAGAGGATCAGCACGGCCGAGCGTTCCTCATTCCCGATCTTGCGCACCAGAACCGAGGCGAAGGCGCTGCAGAAGGCGGCCATCAGGGCGGCCATATGGCCCAATGTGATATCCGTTGCACCGGGGCGCAGAACGATCAGGACGCCAATCAGGCCGACGCCAACCGCAGCCCAGCGCTGGGCGCGGACCACTTCCCCCAAAATCGGGATTGACAGCACCGTGACGATCAGCGGGAATGAAAACAGCAGGGAATAGACCTCGGCCAGTGGCAGAACCGAAAACGCGTAAAATGCGCAGGACATGGCCGTAACCATCAGGCCCGAGCGCAGCAATACCAGCCATGGGTGATGCGGCAGAAAGTTCCCCGTCGTTCGGTCGGTCAGGATCGTGACCGCCATTGGAACGAAAGAAAACAGCGTGGCAAAAAAGATGATCTGCATCACTGAATAGGTGCCGCCCAGCACCTTGATCAGCGCATCGTGGCTGGCAAAGACGGCAAATCCCAGAAATGCATAGCCAAGCCCCCCAAGGGTGTTGTTTTGAGCGCTCATCGATCCGGCCTCGGCCTATGTTGGTGTGGTGACGATACATCGTGGCAGCGCAGGCAGGGTTCCTGGCTGTCTTTATTGCTGCTTAACCCTATTCTGAGGGCACGAATAGCCCTTATTTTACCGCTAACATGTCAAAACTACCATGATCTGGGATCATCGCAGGATCGGCGGCGCATCTTTGGGCTGTCGTGCGGATTGAACACCTGCCTTCATGCCGACACCGATGCGGCGGGCCAAGACGACCCATGGGGTGGCCGTTTCCGCGGGCAGGGTCCGGGTGGCGACCTCTTCGAACAGATCCAGCCAATGGGCAAAGAACTCCGGTTTCACATCGGGCCGTTCGATATGGACCCGTTGCGGATTACCGTCATAGCAGCGCTCATACAGGATGGCATTGCGCCAGAAGGCGGCGATCTTGTCCTCATGCGCGGGCCAGTCGGTGACGTGGTTTGCGAATACGGGCCCAAGTACCGCGTCTTGCCGGACACGGGCATAAAAGGCGCGAACTTGCGCGTTGATTTGCTCGGGCGTCGCGGGAAAGCGCGGGGGAAGGATGGGTCTGGTCATGACAGCCTGAATTTCGACTCTGTTTTCGGCAGATAGGGTGTTCCGGCGTTACGGAACAGAGGTGGTTTTGTCGCGCCCATCCGGCGTCAGCAGATGCCGCAGCAGGGCCACCGGGTGCGCCCGCAGGCTGAGGCGGGTGGCGACGTAATCTTCGACCACCTGCTCGCCCAGCGTCATCTGTGGCAGGTAAGCCTTGGGTTCATCCAGCGCCTCGCCCTCCAAGTCCTGCGAGAACAGTGGCAGAGGTTTGGCGGTGGCAATTGCCTTGGCCTGCCAGAGCGCCTCGCGCCGGGTCAGGTCGCAGGCGGCGAAGGCATCAGCCTCGGCCAGCCGTTCGATCACCGACGGCCCAAGGCCTGCGCGGCGCCAGACATCGTCGACCTGGGTGTAGCCATTGCCGCGTGCGGCGGTCAGCCAGCTGGCGTCTTCCTCGCTCAGGCCCTTGATCTGGCGAAAGCCCAGCCGCAGCGCCAGACCGCCATGGCCATCAGGCTCCATCACATTGTCCCAAAAGCTGGCATTGATGCAGACCGGGCGCACCTGCACCCCATGTTCGCGCGCATCCCGCACAATCTGGGCCGGCGCGTAGAACCCCATCGGCTGCGAGTTCAGCAGGGCGCAGGCGAAGATGCCCGGATGGTGGCATTTGATCCAGGCAGAGGCATAGACCAGCAGCGCAAAACTGGCCGCGTGGCTTTCCGGGAAACCGTACGAGCCGAAGCCTTCGATCTGGGAAAAGCAACGTTCCGCGAAATCCTGTTCATACCCGTTGCGTTTCATCCCGCGCAAAAAGAGCGCGCGGA
Source organism: Ruegeria sp. SAZD013 (assembly GCF_059612525.1). Lineage (NCBI taxonomy): Bacteria > Pseudomonadati > Pseudomonadota > Alphaproteobacteria > Rhodobacterales > Roseobacteraceae > Ruegeria > Ruegeria sp. SAZD013. The sequence continues at coordinate 9,707 of NZ_JBXWQT010000035.1, forward strand.
ATTCGCTGACATTGCCATGTTTCTTGAAGGTTGCCAGCGACCGCCGCAGCCGATCGGCCTGTTCCGGGGTGAAGCCCGCGCCGACAATGGCGATCTGCATCGCCTGTTCCTGAAACAACGGCACACCCAGCGTTTTGCCCAATACCTCGCCCAGCGCGTCCGAGGGGAAGCAGACCTCCTCCTCGCCATTACGGCGGCGGATATAGGGGTGGACCATGTCGCCCTGAATAGGGCCGGGGCGGATGATGGCAACCTCGATCACCAGATCATAGAAATTACGCGGCCGCATTCGCGGTAGGAAGTTCATCTGTGCACGTGATTCCACCTGAAACACGCCGATGCTGTCCGCCTTGCAGAGCATGTCATAGACCACCGGATCCTCGGGCGGCAGGGTGGCAAGGGTGTAGCTGGTCTGGTGATGCTGGCCGATCAGGTCAAACGCCTTGCGGATGCAGGTGAGCATCCCGAGGCTGAGGACATCGACCTTGAGGATGCCAAGACTGTCGATATCGTCCTTGTCCCAGCAGATGACAGTGCGGCCCTCCATCGTGGCGTTTTCGATGGGGACAAGCTCATCCAGCCGACCCTCGGTGATGATGAACCCGCCGACATGCTGCGAGAGGTGGCGAGGAAAGCCGTCGATCTCATAAACCAGCATTAAAGTCTGTTTCAGGCGCCGATCTTCGGGGTCGAGGCCAATTTCGCGCATCCGTTGTGCCTCAAGCCCCGAGGCCGAGAAAAACCCCCAAAGCTGTGAGGAAAGTGCCGAGATCGTGTCTTCGGTCAGGCCCATGGCGCGGCCAACCTCGCGGATTGCGCGTTTGCCGCGATAATGCACGACAGTGGCGCAAAGGCCTGCGCGTTCGCGGCCATAGCGGTCATAGATGTGCTGGATCACCTCTTCGCGGCGTTCATGTTCGAAATCGACGTCTATGTCTGGCGGTTCATCGCGCGCCTCGGAGACGAAGCGTTCAAACACCATGGTGCCCATCTCGGGGCTGACCTCGGTGATGCCGAGGCAAAAGCAGACGACCGAATTGGCCGCTGACCCGCGCCCCTGGCACAGGATGCTGCGCGAACGGGCGAAATGGACGATATCGCGGACGGTCAGGAAGTAGGGTTCGTATTTCAGCTTGCCGATCAGCGTCAGCTCATGCACCAGCATTTTTTTCGCCTTTTCGGACGCCCCGGCGGGATAGCGCCATTTCAGCCCCTCATGCGCCAGACGGTGCAGGCGCTGGGTCGGGGTTTCCTGTTCGCTGCCCTCGCTGGGGTATTCATAACGCAGCTCACCCAGCGAGAACTTCAACTCTTCGCTGAGCACATGGGCGCGGGCAACGGCACCTTCATGACCCTTGAAGATGCGTAGCATCTCGGCCTCGGAGCGCAGGCGCTGTTCACCATTGGCCAAAGCGTCCCGGCCCAATGCGTCCACTTTGCGGCGCAGGCGGATGGCGGTCAGCACATCGCCCAGTTTGCGGCGGGTGCCGTGGTGCATCAGCGGTGTCGCGCTGGCGAGCGTGAGGATGCCAAGCTGTTTTGCCTCAATCTCTAATAAAGAGAAATACGAACCATCGGCGCCATCATACCGAGGGTGCATCAACAGATGCATCCGCCCGGCAAAGCGGCGCGTCAGCTGCTGCGCCTGTGTCCGCCACGCGCCCGCGCCGCCTGGAGAGCCCGCTGTCTGTGGCCACAGCAGCAGGTGGAGGCCATCGGAAAATTCGAGCAGGTCAGACAGGTGCAGGATGCAATCGCCTTTCTCGGCGCGCAGGCGACCCCTGGACAGGATGCGGCACAGGTTGGCCCAGCCCTGTCGGTTCAGGGGTAAGGCGGTGACAGTGGGCGCATCGGTGAAGATCAGCCGCGCCGCCGGGATCAGGCGGGGAACCGCGTGGATGGGATAGGAGGGCGGCTTGGGGATGTGATCGGGGCAGGGTGGACCGATGGATGTGTTCTGCGCCTCCCACGCCAGCCGTTCGCGGACCTTGCGGGTGATCTCGCGTGCTTGAGTATGGGCGCGGACGATCCCGGCGACCGAGTTGTCATCGGCAATCGCAATGGCAGGCAGACCCAGGGTGACGGCACGCTCCATATACTCCTCGGGGTGCGAGGCCCCGGTGAGGAAGGTAAAATTCGACGTGATCGACAGCTCGGCATACATGGCGATTCCATATTATATTCACGTTTTGTTCTTTTTCGAGTCCTTTGCGCAGGAAACGGGTCGATTGGGTCCGGTCACACGGGCATGGTCAGCAAAAAAGGAGATCCGAGATGTTCAAAATCACCGCTTTGCCCACAAACGATGTACGCGCTCTTCAGGCGGGTGGCCCGGATGCATATGGTTCAACGCCGGAGCGCGCTGTGTCGACGGGTACAGGTAACCCGTGCCGCCACTGCCTGCGACATATTCCAGAGGGCGATGAGATGCTGATATTGGCGCATCGGCCCTTTTCAGAGACACATCCCTATGCGGAAACCGGCCCGATCTTTCTGTGTGCAACACCGTGTGAACGGTACGAGGAAGACGCGCTGCCCGAAATTCTGACCAACTCGCCCGACTATCTGATCAAGGGCTACGGTGCGGATGACAGGATCGTCTATGGCACCGGGGCGGTCACGCCGACGGACCAGATCGGCGCAAAAGTCAGGGAAATCTTTTCCCGATCCGACGTCGCCTATATTCACGTGCGGTCTGCGCGGAATAACTGCTATCAGGCGCGAATAGACCGCGCCTAAAGCTTGACCCGGTGGATGCCCCGGCGTGGCTGATCCTGATCATCCGCCGGATGATCCTCGGTACGGGACGAGGTCAGGGCAAGGAATACATCCTCAAGATCGGCCTCTTCGGTGCGGACGTCGCGGATGCGGATATTCGCGGCGCGCACCGATTCCAGAACCTGCTCGGCGCTGGTCTGGATGTTGCGGTATTGCAGGACAAGGCTGCCATCATCGCGGAGAGCTGCCTCGACGCCTTCCGACGCAGGCAGATCAATGATCGGGCTGTCGGGCACAATCACCATAGTGCGGCTATCCATGCGGCCCAAAAGGTTGGCGGTGCTGTCCTGCGCGACCTTTTCACCGTGGTTGATAATGGCGATCTCGTCGCACATCTCCTGCGCTTCTTCCAGGTAGTGGGTGGTCAGGATGATGGTCATGCCCTGTTCGTTCAGCTTGCGAACATTGGCCCAGAGCATCTGGCGCAGTTCGATGTCCACACCTGCTGTCGGCTCATCAAGCACAAGGATTTTCGGGTGATGCACCAGTGCCTTGGCCAACAGTAACCGCCGCCGCATTCCACCCGAGAGAGTGCGGGCATAGGCCTCGGCCTTGTCGCTGAGACCGACCAGTTCCAGAATCCGATCACTGCGCCGTTCGGATTTCGGAACACCATAGAGACCAGCCTGAACCTCAAGCGCGCCGCGCGGGGTGAAAAACGGGTCGAGGTTCAGCTCTTGCGGCATCACACCAATGGCCGATCGTGACTGGCGTGGATTCTGATCCTGATCGAAGCCCCAGATCGCTACGCGGCCCGCCGATTTCACCACCAGACCAGCCAGGATGTTGATCAGGGTCGATTTTCCTGCACCGTTCGGACCCAGCAGACCAAAAACCGAGCCGCGCGGGACGGTCAGGTCAATGCCATTCAGCGCATGTTTCTCGGGCTGACCCTTGCCACCGCGATAGGTTTTGCGCAGCCCTTCGATCCTGATTGCCGCGTCATACATGTGGCACTTGCCCCCGGTTTGATCATCGCTCATAAACGCACCTAATACATGCCCGCGAGGCCGACAACCGAAGAAGGATCGCCAGCCGTGACCATCGAAGCGCCGGAAACCAAGATCGTCGAAACCGCCCGTGTTGCCTGTGATGGCGGCGAAGGTGCGTTGGGTCATCCGCGCGTGTGGCTGCAGATCCCCGAAGACGCGGGCTGGGTCGAGTGCCCCTATTGCGACTGCAAATATGTTCTGGCCGGGCATCAGACTGACGCCTGAGCCCGTGTTGCCCGGTGCGGGCATTGAGTATTTATGAAAAGATGAAGATTACGGCCGTGGTGCGGGTGGCTCTATCGTTGCGCCCGTGGCATTAGTGTTTTCGCAAGTGATCAGAGAGGGCGCGAAATGACCACGAATTTCGGAAAAGGGTGTCACCTGCATCTGATCGATGGATCGGCCTTTATTTTCCGGGCCTATCATGCGCTGCCGCCACTGACCCGCAAGTCGGATGGGTTGCCAATTGGGGCTGTTTCGGGCTTTTGCAACATGCTGCAGAAATATGTCGAGGGAAATACGGGGCCAGATGCGCCGACCCATGTGGCGGTGATCTTTGATAAGGGCTCCCATACCTTCCGGAACGATCTTTACGACCTCTACAAAGCCAACCGCGAGGCGATGCCCGAGGACCTGCGCCCACAGATGCCACTGACCCGTGAGGCGACGAAAGCGTTCAACATCGCCTGCAAGGAGATGGAGGGCTATGAGGCTGACGACATCATCGCGACCCTTGCTGTTCAGGCACGGGATGCCGGTGGCCGCGTGACCATCGTGAGTTCCGACAAGGACTTGATGCAGTTGGTCGGTGACGGCGTCGAAATGCTGGATGCGATGAAGAACAAACGCATTGACCGGGATGGCGTGGTCGAGAAGTTCGGGGTCGGACCGGAACGTGTGGTCGATGTTCAGGCGTTGGCTGGTGATAGCGTCGACAATGTTCCTGGCGCGCCGGGGATCGGGGTCAAGACGGCGGCCTTGCTGATCAATGAATTCGGCGACCTGGAAACCCTGCTGGACCGGGCAGATGAGATCAAGCAGCCCAAACGCCGCCAGACCCTGATCGAAATGCGAGACCAGATCGAGCTTTCGAAGAAACTGGTTCAACTGGATGAGAATACTCCGCTGGATTTCACCTTGGATGACCTTGAGGTGAGGGACCCCGATGCTGACACGCTGTTGGCGTTTCTGGCCGAGATGGAGTTCCGCACCCTCACCAAGCGTATCGCTGACAAGCTGGGGGTTGAGGCTCCGGTGATTGCCGACGCCCCTGCGCCAGCGGTGGAAGAGGTCGAGGCCGAGGTGATCCCGTTTGACAGTTCGAAATACGAATGCGTGCGTGATGCAGCGGCCCTGCAAAAGTGGATTGACCAGGCCTATGAGCGTGGTTGGGTTGCTGTAGACACAGAGACCACGGGCCTGAACGAGATGATTGCCGGTCTGGTGGGTATTTCGCTGTGTGTCGAGGCCGGAGAAGCCTGTTACATCCCGTTGACCCACCGCGATGGATCAGCGGATGATCTGTTTGGGTCGGATGCTTTGGCCGAGGGGCAGATGCCATTGGAAGAAGCCCTGAGGCTTTTGAAACCGATGCTCGAGGATCCGTCGGTCCTCAAGATCGGGCAGAACATGAAGTATGATGCCAAGATCTTCAGGCGGCATGGCATCGACGTGGCACCCCTCGACGATACGATGCTGATGTCCTACGCCATGCATGGCGGTGAGCATGGGCATGGGATGGACACTCTGTCCGAACGTTATCTGATCCACACACCGATCCCGATCAAACCGCTGCTGGGGTCGGGGAAGTCGGCAATCACCTTCGACAAGGTCGCGATTGACGAGGCCACGGCCTATGCCGCCGAAGATGCGGACATCACCCTGCGTTTGTGGCAGCTGTTCAAACCGCAATTGCATCGGGCGCAGGTGACAACGGTCTATGAGACGCTGGAACGGCCGCTTGTGCCGGTGCTGGCCGAGATGGAGATGCATGGCATCAAGGTCGACCGAGATGTCCTGAGCCGGATGTCCAACGCATTTGCCCAGAAAATGGCCGGGTTAGAGGCTGAAATTCACGAGTTGGCCGGGGGAAGCTTTAATGTCGGATCACCCGCTCAGTTGGGCGAAATCCTGTTCGACAAGATGGGTCTGGAAGGCGGGAAGAAAGGCAAGACCGGGAAATACTCGACCGGGGCAGATATTCTGGAAGACCTCGCAACCGAACACGAGTTGCCGCGCCGTGTTCTGGACTGGCGGCAGCTGAGCAAGCTGAAATCGACCTATACCGACGCGCTACAGACCCATATCAACCCCGACACAGGCCGGGTGCATACGTCTTATTCGATCACCGGAGCGAACACGGGGCGTCTGGCCTCGACCGATCCGAACCTGCAAAACATTCCGGTGCGGACAGAAGAAGGGCGGCGTATTCGTGAGGCATTCATCGCCGAGCCGGGCAATGTGATGGTCAGCCTCGACTACAGCCAGATCGAGTTGCGGATTCTGGCCCATATCGCTGATATTTCGGCTCTGAAACAGGCGTTTTCGGACGGGCTGGATATTCACGCCATGACTGCGTCCGAAATGTTTGATGTGCCGTTGGGTGAGATGACGCCTGATATCCGCCGTCAGGCAAAGGCAATCAACTTCGGTGTGATCTACGGCATTTCGGGTTTTGGACTGGCCCGGAACCTGCGTATTCCACGGGCCGAGGCGCAGGGCTTTATTGATCGTTATTTCGAACGTTTCCCAGGCATTCGCAGCTATATGGACGACACAGTCGAATTCGCGAAAGAGCACGGCTATGTGCAAACCCTGTTCGGGCGCAAGATCCACACGCCCGAGATCAATGCCAAGGGGCCACATGCCGGGTTCTCGCGCCGCGCGGCGATCAATGCACCAATTCAAGGTACTGCGGCGGATGTGATCCGGCGCGCGATGGTGCGAATGCCGGACGCGATCGCCGGATTGCCTGCCAGGATGCTGTTGCAGGTTCACGACGAGTTGTTGTTCGAGGTGGCCGAAGATGCGGTGGATCAGGTGATCGACGTGGCCCGTGACGTGATGGAGGGCGCCTCGGACCCTGCGGTCAAGCTGGATGTGAAGCTGGTCGTGGATGCCGGGAAGGGGGCGAACTGGGCCGAGGCGCACTAGCGGCGTTGTTCATCAGGTCTCGGCGGGCTGTGCATGCATCGGGTCAGCCCTGCGGCCTGACCATGCGGTTCACCATTCGTTGCACAGACGGGCCAAACAGCAGGATTACGGTGAAGGCGATAGGCCAGCAAAAAGCCCAGGACGCCATCCAGTCGCCAACTGTTCCAGGGTTAAACCCAATCGCTTTGACCGTCGCGATCCCTGTTACAATCAAGGACATGAGGCCGGACATGATCAGGCTGAAAACGGCACGGGCATAGCGGGCTGGTATCATGGCAGGCATCCTAATGGTCACAATGCCGCTGATGTGCGGTATTTGAATGAAAATTACCAGTGTCAGTCCCGCATCCAGTCAAGTGTGTCGCAGGTGCGTTGTGTTGTGGGTGTGTATTCCGCGCTGACCCAGCCGCTATAACCTACCGCGTCCATGGTCGAGAACAAGGCCTTGAAATCCGTTGGTCCACGACCCGGTTCCGTGCGATCCGGGGCTGCGCCAACTTGGGCATGGACCACCTGCGGATGAAAGCGGTCCCAGACAGCCAGCGCGTCGCCATGAATCATATGAGCGTGAAAGCTGTCAAATTGCAGGCCGACATTCGGGCGATCCACCTGGTTGAGCACATCTGCTGCCAGATCGTAGTCGTTCAAAAAATATCCGGGCTGTGAAACCGGGTTGAGCGGTTCGATGGTGAATTTTTGCTGGGGGGCGAAATCGGCGGCCCATTGCAGGTTTTGCACAAAACAATTCAATGCATCCGTTCCGGTGGCGTATCCGGACATGACGTGGATCAGGCCGGGGCGCAGCACCCCGGCATATCGCAGGACACGGCGGATATCCGACTGGAACCGCGATTGACCGTCGGGGATCGCGGCGTAACCCGGCGCACCGCCGGTGTAGTTGGGCGGTGGCGCGTTGATCAGCACAAGCTCCAACCCGCTGGCAAGCAAGGCGCGGCGGGTTTCCGTCGCGGCGATGTCGTAGGGAAACAAAACCTCGACCGCGGTGAACCCGGCATCTGCCGCCGCCTGAAACCGCTCCAGGTAAGGCATTTCGGTAAACAGAAGCGAAAGGTTGGCGGCAAATCTGGGCATAGGCGGTCAGCGGTTGTGGTTATCCGACCATAACCAAGAGATGATTTTCGGGGAAGGGATCGAAAACGACAGATTGTCGAAAATCGACCAGATCGCCTGCACCGAATCAGCAAGGGTCCGCTCAGCGCGGCGCGTCATTACGGGCGCCGCCTTAACAAAAGGTTCGAATCCAATGGCGATGAGCCCGGAACCCGTACGCGGGGCAACTACCGCTCTGCCCGGCGGTCAAAACTCTGCGTTGTCAGGGAATGGGTTGGCGGTTGCCTCCATGATTACCTGGGCAGCGGGTTTCCCGGCGGCCGAAGTTCTGCTGCAAACCTGGCCCCCTGTTGCATTGCTGACCGCGCGTCTGGTGCTGGCGGTTGCCGTTCTGATTCCGGTCTGGATTCTGCTGGACGGTCCAAGCAGAGTGTTACGCGCCAGATGGGGTCGGGCGATGGTTGTCGGCGGCTTTGGTTTTGGCTTTGCCATGTTTTTGCTGATCGTCGCGCAGAAAATGACGGATCCGGTGACGGTCGCGATCATTGCATCCTGTGCGCCCTTGCTTGCAACAGTACTGGAACTGATGGCAGGAACTCGAAGGCTGAAATGGACCTTTGCGTTGGGTGTTCTGGTGTCGGTTCTGGGTGGATTGATTGCAACCAGCACCGCCGCGCCCGAACAGCTGGGGCTGGGTGCGGTTCTAGCGATCCTTGCAACGGGCCTGTTTTGTTGGGGTAGCATGGCCACCGCGCGCGACTTCCCGGAGCTTAGTCAGATCGGGCGCTGTACGATTACCTTCGTCGGTGGGTTGCTCATGGCCGCGGTGCTGAGTTTTGGAGCGACCCAGCTGGGCATGGATGTGCTGCCAACCGCGGCCATTGATGGACAGCAATGGGGGATGCTTGGGATCTATGCCTTGATATCACTGGGGCTCAGCCAGGTGTTGTTCATCTCGGCTGTGGGAAAGCTGGGCGTGGCGCTGGCTTCGTTTCACATCAATATTGCCCCGTTTTACGTGATGCTGATCATGCTGATGCTGGGGGAGGACTGGAACTGGACCCGTGCGCTGGGCGCGGGCGTTGTCGCTTTGGCCGTCGTGCTGGCTCAGGACCGCGCACCGCGGTCAACCAAGATCGGCTGAAGGGATCAGCGGGAAGAACTGCCCGCCTGACCAGACACCAAACCAGCCCTCATGGTGGCTACCAATCTCGACGAGGCGATAGAAGCTTTTGCGATCTATGCGCGCTTCGAGGTTCGTGCGGATCAGTATGTAGGGTGACGGTTCTTCTGTCTCAGGATCGATAACAATCCGGATCGGATGCGCGGGCCCTGCAACAGCGACGTCGTCCACTTGTGTGCGAAAGGTCAGGTTCTGCGTCTGACCTTCGCCGGTTTGCTCGAAATCCACGGCGATAAACGGCGCGTCTTCGACAGTGATTCCCACCTTTTCAACCGGCGTGACCAGATAGTATTTCCTGTCTTCTTTCTTAAGAATTGAGGAAAAAAGCTTCACAAGCTCGAACCGATTGATGGGCGAGCCTAAATAACTCCATGTACCATCTTTTGCGACACGGATGTCCAGATCGCCACAAAACGGGGGATTCCACAGGTGAACGGGCGGTAAACCCCGGGTTTTGGCGGCTTTTACCGATGCGGCTAATCCGTCGGGCGAGGGTTTCACAGGTTTTTGTCCGCTCATTGCTTTTGCCATTTCCTCTCAGCGCGATACACTTCAATCATATTCGTCCACGGAAGGGAAAGTCATGAACGAACCTGCCGACCTCGTAGCCGAGATCGAAGCGCTGGAAAACAAGCTGCAAGAGGCCAAGGCCTCGATCACCCGCCGCTTCATCGGGCAGGAAAGGGTCGTGGACCTGACTCTGGCTGCGCTTTTGTGCGGTGGTCACGCGCTTCTGATCGGTCTGCCGGGCTTGGGTAAGACACGGTTGGTCGAGACACTGTCGACCGTGATGGGCCTGCATGGCAATCGCATTCAGTTTACGCCCGACCTGATGCCCGCTGACATTCTCGGGTCCGAGGTGTTGGATACGGCCGACGATGGAAGCCGCCATTTCCGTTTCATTCCCGGCCCGATCTTCTGTCAGCTGCTGATGGCGGACGAGATCAACCGGGCAAGCCCGCGAACGCAATCCGCGCTGCTGCAAGCGATGCAGGAGCGTACGGTGACAGTAGCCGGTGAGGACCGTTCCCTTGGTGTGCCATTCCATGTTCTGGCCACGCAAAACCCGATCGAACAGGAAGGCACCTATCCCCTGCCCGAAGCGCAGCTGGACCGGTTTCTGGTGCAGATCGATGTAGAATACCCCGACCGCCAGACCGAACGGGATATTCTGCTGGCCACGACCGGTGTTGAAGAAGACAAAGCGTACCAGATTTTCAGCAAGGAAGAACTGCTGGCTGCGCAGGTCCTGTTGCGTCGGATGCCGGTCGGGGACTCGGTTGTGGAGCTGATCCTTGATCTGGTGCGGGCCTTCCGCCCGGAAGAAGCTGGCGTATCCGAACGGGTTGCCGAAACCGTCGCGTGGGGTCCTGGTCCACGCGCTGCGCAGGCGCTGATGATGACGGTTCGGGCACGTGCGATGTTGCAGGGGCGTCTGGCACCCAATGCCGAGGATGTGCTGGATATGGCGCGCCCGGTGCTTAGCCACCGGATGGCTCTCAACTTTGCGGCACGGGCACGCGGTGACAGTCTGGCTGACCTGATCGACTCGACCGCTGTCGGGTTGATCCGGACCGAGGCGGCGGCGTGAATGCCGCGCTGACCCTTCGCGAAAGATCCGAGGCCGAGGCATCGCGGCTGCCGCCCCTTTTGGCGCGGGCCGAACATCTGGCTGGCACCGTTCTGCTGGGAGACCATGGTCGGCGGCGCTCTGGCATGGGGGATGATTTTTGGCAATACCGCCCTGCGCAGATCGGGGACAGCCGCCGGATGATCGACCACCGTCGTTCGGCGCGTGGAGATCAGCAATATGTGCGGGAACGCGAATGGCAGATCGCGCAATCGGTAATGCTTTGGGTCGATCAGGGGGCGTCGATGCGGTTTGCGTCCGACATATCGTTGCCGACCAAGGCGGATCGCGCCCGGCTATTGGGACTTGCAACGTCCATCTTGCTGGTCCGCGGCGGTGAACGTGTGGGCCTGACAGGGACGACCTTGCCACCCCGGCGTGGCAATGCACAGATCATCCGGCTGGCGCAAGCCTGGTCCGAGGATGATCAATCGGATTACGCGCCACCCGAACATCGCGCCATGATCCCGCATGCCCGTGCCGTGTTCATTTCAGATTTTCTTGGTCCAATGGATGAAGTTGAACTGGCCCTGACCAAAGCTGCCGACCGCGGTGTTCGCGGCGTGATCCTTCAGGTGCTTGATCCGGGAGAAGAGACATTTCCCTATCGTGGACGTACGATTTTCGAAAGCGTCGGTGGGTCCGTCCGACACGAAACGCTCAAGGCGGCAGAGCTGCGGGACCGCTATCTGCAACGCCTCGCCCACCGTAAGGATGCGCTGACGCAACTTTGCCGGGCGACTGGCTGGCAAATGGGCCTGCATCACACGGGCGATAGCGCACAAGCGGCACTGTTGTGGATATACCGTGCGCTGGACGGGGGAACGCGATGACGGTTCTGGCAGGCATCGGCTTTACCGCTCCATGGGTGCTGCTGGGTCTTCTGACCCTGCCGATCCTGTGGCTGATCCTGCGCGCGGTGCCGCCCGCGCCGATCCGCCGGATGTTCCCGGCGGTGACGCTGCTGCTGGGCCTGAAGGATGACGAAAGCGTTTCGGACCGCACGCCGTGGTGGCTCTTGCTGCTGCGGATGCTGGCAGCTGCGGCGGTGATCATAGGTCTGGCCGGTCCGGTTCTGAACCCGTCGCGGGATGAGATCGGGTCCGGGCCGCTGCTGATGGTGCTGGACGCCAGTTGGGCAGGCGCGACCCGATGGTCGGCCACGCTGGATCAGATCGATGCGCAACTGACCGAGGCCGGTCGCGCAGGGCGCACGGTGGCTATCCTGCGCCTGACCGAACCGGAAACACCCGTTTTTCAGGGGGCCGAGGCTTGGCGGGGACATTTGCCGGGACTGATGCCCAACCCATGGCAGCCGACCGAACCTCAGATCGCACAGGCCATTGCGGCGTTAAATTCGATTGATGGGGGGTTTGACACCCATTGGTTCAGTGACCGGCTGGATTATGTGGATCATGCGGCGCTGGTCTCCAGCTTGCAGGCTCGTGGCGATGTCGTGGTGTATCAGGCGGCGTCCCGGCCCATGGCGATCCTGCCAGCGGCTTATCAGGATGGGCTGATCAAAGTGACAGTGCAGCGCGCAGGCCCCGGCCCCGAGGAACGTGTGACAGTATTGGCACAAGGGCGCGACCCGGCGGGAACCGCCCGAGTGCTGCATTCTGTGGAACTGACCCTTGAAGCCGGGGATTCATCGGCGCAGGTCGATCTGGCGCTGCCATCCGAACTCCGCGCCCGGATCACGCGGTTCGAAATCCAGGGCCAAAGGTCCGCCGGGACCGTGACCTTGACCGATGACAGCCTGCGTCGCCGTGAGGTCGCGCTGATTGCCGGGAGTTTGAACCGCGAAGGTCTGGAGCTGCTGTCACCCCTGCATTATCTGACTCAGGTCCTGAGCCCCACGGCGGATTTCGTCGATGGCGGTCTGACTGAGGTTCTGCCCGCCAATCCGGATGTCATTGTTCTGTCAGATGTGGCCCAGATGTCGGAACCTGAAAAGGCGGACCTGATTGAATGGGTCGAACAGGGCGGTTTGCTGCTGCGCTTTGCCGGCCCGCGTATGGCGGCCAGCGATCTTGGGCGTGACACCGAAGACACCCTGCTGCCTGCGCGGCTGCGCAGCGGTGGGCGATCTGTCGGCGGCGCGATGAGCTGGGGTGAGGCCAAGACCCTGGCACCATTCCCCGAAACCTCGCCTTTCTATGGATTGGACATCCCTGATGACGTGGTCGTTTCCACTCAGGTCATGGCGCAACCAGACCCTAACTTGGCGGATCGTGTGATTGCCTCGCTGTCTGACGGCACGCCTTTGGTGACACGTAAGGCGCTGGGATTGGGGCAGGTGGTGTTGTTCCATGTGACCGCCGATGCAGAATGGTCCAGCCTGCCACTGTCGGGCCTGTTCGTTGAAATGCTGGATCGGCTGGCCGTGGCCTCGGCCGCAAAGTCACGGCAAGAGGCTCAGTTACTGGGAACAACATGGGAGCCGGTACAGATCATGGACGGGTTTGGCACATTGTCAGATGCCGGAACCCTGGCCGGTGTCGACGGGGTTGAGCTGATATCGGGCCAGATCGGGCCGGAACTGCGCCCGGGTCTTTATGAAAGTGGCAAGCAGAAGCTGGCGTTGAACGTCGTCTCGGAAGAAACTCAGCTGCGTCCTGTTGTCTGGCCCGCAAATGTGCCGATCAAAGGGCAGGAGGTCAGCACGGAAATGCCGCTCGGCGGTCTGTTGCTCAGCCTTGCGCTGATTTTGCTGACGATCGATGTTATTGCATCGCTTGCTTTGTCGGGCAGGTTGGGTCTGGCCCGGACGACGGCCTTGGCGCTGGCCGGTTTCCTTCTGGTACCCGAAGGTCACGCACAAACGCCTGAGGACACCGAGTTTGCATTGGCTGCGACCCACGAACTGGTATTGGCGCATGTCCTGACTGGCGATGCGCAAGTAGATGATATTGCGCAAGCCGGGTTGCGGGGGCTTGGTCAAACCCTCCTCTATCGCACATCGGTTGAACCGGCAGACCCCATCGGCGTTGATCTGGAACGGGATGAACTGGCGTTCTTTCCGTTGCTTTATTGGCCGATCTCAGCGAACCAGTCGCAACCTTCGGCCGAGGCCTATGTCAAGCTGAACGCCTATCTGCGGTCCGGAGGGATGATCCTGTTTGACACGCGTGATGCGGATATCGCAGGTTTCGGTGCCTCCAGCCCAAATGGCCGCAAACTGCAACAACTGGCCGGGCCGCTGAATATACCCTCATTAGAGCCGATTCCGCGCGATCATGTTCTGACACGCACGTTCTACCTTTTACAGGATTTTCCGGGCCGATATTCAGGCACCGAGGTTTGGGTCGAAGCCGCGCCGCTGGATGCAGAACAGATCGACGGGATGCCCTTCCGCAATCTGAACGACAATGTGACGCCAGTGGTCATTGGCGGCAATGACTGGGCCGGTGCTTGGGCGGTGGATCGCAACGGGCAGGCCCTGTTGCCCGTCGGGCGCGGTTATGCCGGGGAAAGGCAACGCGAGTTGGCCAATCGTTTTGGTGTCAATCTGGTGATGCATGTGCTGACGGGGAACTACAAATCCGATCAGGTTCACGTGCCCGCCCTTCTGGACAGGTTGGGACAATGACAGGAACCGTCATCTTTGATCCGCTGATCCCGTGGGCGATACTGCTTGTCGTGGGTATGATTGCCGTGGCCGGGGTCGCGCTGGCCTTGTGGCGCGGATTGTCGGGATGGGCCTTGCGTGGGTTGGCGGTGCTGGTGATCATCACTGCGCTGTCCGGCCCGGTCTACCAGATCGAGGATCGTGCACCGCTGACAGATATCGTTCTGATGTTCGAGGATGAAAGCGCCAGCCAGACGCTTTCAGACCGGGTGGTACAAACGGCAATGGCCGCAGAAGATCTGGCCGCCGAGATCGAGGCACGCGACAATACAGAACTGCGACGCATCCGGGTCGGCGATGGTGAAGGCGATGAGGGCACGCAGATCATGGCAGCCCTGAACGAAGCCCTGGCGGAAGAGCCGCGCGCGCGCATCGCCGGTATCCTCGTGGTGTCCGACGGGATTGTGCATGATGTCGATCAGGCCCTGGATCTGCCCGCACCGATGCACCTGCTGCAAACGGGGCGGGAAAGCGACTGGGATCGCAGGCTTATTGTCCGAAACGCCCCTGCTTTCGCCATCATTGGTGAATCGGTGACGTTGACCCTGCGCGTGGAGGACAGCGGAGCAGCCCCTGCAGGTGCAACATCAGCGCCGTTGGAAATTTCGGTGGATGGGGGCGAGCCCGAGCAGTTCAGCATTCCAATCGGTCGCGATGTCGAACTGCCCGTCACTTTGCCCCATGGTGGGCGCAACGTGATCCAGTTTTCTGTCCCTCAGGCTGAAGGCGAGTTGACTGATCGCAACAACACGGCCCTGATCCAGATGAACGGCGTAAGGGACCGCCTGCGTGTGCTGCTGGTCTCGGGTGAACCGCATCCGGGTGGTCGCACGTGGCGTAACTTGTTGAAATCTGACAGTTCTGTTGATCTGGTGCATTTCACTATCCTGCGCCCGCCTGAAAAGCAGGACGGTGTGCCCGTTGACGAGCTGTCGCTGATCGCCTTTCCGACTCGCGAGTTGTTTCTGGAAAAGATCAACGATTTCGACCTGATCATCTTTGACCGCTACAAGCGGCGCGGGATTCTGCCTGCGATCTATCTGGACAATGTCACAAGCTACATCAACGAAGGCGGCGCGGTCCTGGTTGCCGCCGGTCCCGATTTCGCCGGTGCCGACAGCATCTTCCGCTCTCCCTTGGCGCCAGTTCTGCCGGCCCAGCCAACCGCGCGGGTGATCGAGGAACGATATGTGCCGATGGTCAGTGATCTGGGGCATCGTCACCCGGTCACGACCAATCTTGGAGAGTCCGAGGATTGGGGGGCGTGGTTGCGTCAGATCGACGTGAAACACCGCTCGGGCGACGTGCTGATGACCGGGGTCGAGGATCGTCCGCTGCTTGTCCTGAACCGTGTTGGCGAAGGGCGCGTTGCGATGCTTGCGTCCGACCACGCCTGGCTTTGGAGTCGCGGTTTCGAAGGAGGTGGCCCGCAGCTGGAGCTGTTGCGCAGGCTGGCCCATTGGATGATGAAAGAACCGGAACTTGAAGAAGAGGCGTTGTGGGCCGAGGCCAACGGTCAGTCCATGCGCATCATTCGTCAGACGCTTGGGACAGAGGTCGGCCCTGTAACAGTCACCTTGCCGAATGGCGAGACGTTGGAGATTACTTTGAAAGAGGTTTCTCCGGGTCGGTTTGAAGCGCAGTATTACGGCCCTGAGATCGGCCTTTATCGCTTGCAGGAAGGTGACCACATGGCTGTGATCGGCCTTGGCCCTGCTGCACCGAAAGAGTTCGAGCGTACCATCGCGACAGGTGATGTCCTCGAACCGGTGCTGGCCGGGTTGCGGGGCGGTGTGATCCGATTGGAAGATGGGCTGCCATCGATCCGCAACGTGCGCGCAGGACGCCCCGCCGCCGGTCGGGGCTGGATCGGTCTGACCCCACGCAACGCGTATGAAACGCGGGATGTCACGCAGGCCGGGTTGCTGCCACCCTGGCTTGTCTTGCTGCTGGCTGGGGGGTTCCTGCTAGGCGGTTGGCTGCGGGAAGGGCGGCGTTAACGCTGGCCCGTTGCTGTTTTTTAACGGGAACCGGGCGCGCTCTGGTCGATCCGGAACGAGGCCCGGTCGGATTGGCCCTGTGCATCCACCACAACAAGTGAGGTAAACCCGGGTCCGGGATTGGGAATTTCGAATTCTCGCTGCCGTTGCCCGGTCAATACAGGCACGCCGTTAGTCAGAACGGAAAACGGCCCGACACCACCGCGTAGTTTCACTGTCAGAGGGCTACCGAAAGTCTCTAACAGAGCGTTTTCCGGTGGAAACAACAGATCAGGTGCGGTTTGGTCCGTTTCGAAAGCCGCCGCGCGGGGCCGGAAACGTTGCAACGGTTGCGGCAATTGTGCTGCGCCAACCAACAGTGTTGATGGCGGCGGTGGGCGCAGGGGCGTGAGTTCGGGTTTCAACAGACCAAAAGCCTCGGTCAGAAGCGGCGCGGCAACGCCGCCTCCGAATGCGCCGGGAACAGGTGTGCCATCCGCGCGTCCCAGCCAGACCCCGATGACATGCTGCCCGTCAAAGCCAATGGCCCAGGCATCGCGGTGCCCATAAGAGGTTCCCGTTTTGAAGGCCAGCGCCCCTGAAGTGCTGCCCGTGGGTGCTGTGATCCCGGACAAGATATCCGCAATCTGCCATGCTGAGTTTTCGGACAAAACACGAGAGGTGAGCCGTGCATCAGCCAGGGTGTCATGGCGCAGGATCGGGCCTTGCCCACCAGCGGCCAGCGTCACGTAGATCTGTACGAGATCATGCAGGCTCAGCCCGACGCCACCCAAGGATATTGCCAATCCGGGTGTACCACTGCTCAGGCGCGGTTCTGATCCTGCTGTCCGCAGTGCCGCCATTACGCGCGCGGGGCCCAGCTCGTGCGTCAGGCGTACGACAGGGATATTCAGTGACAATTGCAGCGCGTCCCGAACCCTTACATCGCCCCGGAAAACGCCATCGAAGTTTCGCGGGGCGTAGCGCCCGAACATCACCGGGCTGTCGCTGATCAGGGTTTCCGGATGGGCCAGCCCCTGATCGAATGCCAGCCCGTAAACCAGAGGTTTCAGCGTCGATCCGGGCGACCGCACGGCTTGCGTCATATCCACGAAACCTTGTCGCGCATCCCGATACCCGGCAGACCCGACCGAGGCCAAAATCTTGCCGTCGCGATGATCTGCTGCGATCAGGGCTCCGGACACGCGCGGCCCTATGCGCGCCGCGGCCCGAGCGACCAAAGTTTCCAACCGGGCTTGCACCTCTGCATCCAGGGTCAGATCAAATACACCGTTTGCAAGGGTTTGGCCTTTCACGCGGTCGGTCAGATGGGGTGCAAGGCGCGGGAACGGGACCGTTCGATCAGGAATGGTCTCCGTCAGGGCTGCGCGCATCTCAGCCTTGGTCAATACGCCGTAGCGCTCCAACCTGCGCAAAATCCGATCTCGGGCAATTTGGGCTGCCTCGGGTCTGCGATCCGGACGTCGCGCTTCCGGGGATTGCGGCAAAGCGATCAGTAGGGCCGCCTGTGCGGCAGTCAACCGGGTCGCTTCTTTGCCGAACCATGCGCGGGCACCGGCACGGATACCTTCCAGATTGCCGCCATAGGGGGCATGGGTCAGGTAGAGGTTCAGGATCTGTGTCTTGCTCAGCTGCCGCTCCAATGCCAATGCGACTCTAATCTGGCGAAATTTGCCACTCCAGCGTCCGGTCGATCCATCTTCGATCAGCCGCGCGACCTGCATGGTCAGAGTTGAACCGCCTGAAACCGCGCGCCCATTCCAAAGGCTTTGCCCGGCTGCGCGCAGCAATGCGACAGGGTCCACGCCCGCGTGGGTCCAGAAACGCTTGTCTTCGTACCGGAGCAGCATGGCGGTGAAATTGGGATCGACCGCACCGGGTTGCAGCCTCCAGATGCCATCTGCAACCGGAAACACGCGCAGGAGGTCACCGTTACGATCCCGTATCTCGACCGAAGTTTCAGTCAGAACAGGCGGCAGCACTGTGGCGTCGACCCAGCGGTCAACGCCATCCCGCGCCAATGCCGCCAGATAGAGAGCGCCGGCCAACGCAAATAACAGGCGCGGCACCCTAGGCATGAGCGCCGCCCAAACAAGGATATGAACGATGGCCGGTCACTGCACCTCGACCCGTCCCGTCGCCGTTCGTGCGCGGTTCTGGGGGCGATACATATCTTCGACCGAGGCCGCCGGATGGTGGAACACGCCCGGTGTGACGGCACGGGCGACGTAAGCCAGCGTCACGGTCTGGCGCCCCGACAGGTCAACCGCAGCCAGGAACCTGTCCGATCGGAACTCGGTATGCGTGGCATCAGACAGATTCAACCAGTCCAGCGACCGTACATCGCCCGATCGCAGCAGGTTCGGGTTGTCAATCTCGATCCCGGCGGCAAGAGGATCGTCTACCATCAGACGCGCCCCACCGCTTTCAAACGGCGTGACCGTCAGAACCGTGACGAACCGGTCCCCCACGGCAAATCGGCCCGCGTCAATCAGATCGCCGTCCATCGAATAATACTGCCGTTCGATTGCATAGCCGGTGCCACCGGCCCCAGGCGGATCTTCGGGAATTCCGGTCACCGTCAGGGTGATATCGGTTGCCTGACCGTCGGTCGCAGTGATGTTGACCTCTTCCGCCTGCCCGGATTGCAGAACCTGAACAAAGGGGCCGGATACTGACACGCCATTGACCGTCAAACCGGAGCCGGACGGATCAGACACCAGCGCGTGCGCCGCCAGCAGGGACCATGTGGCCTCTTGCGTGGACAGGGGAGTGCGGCCCGTGCTTACCCGTTGGATCAATGCGTTGCGGTCAATCGCCTCGCTGCCCGCATCTACCGCCAGAGTCAGCAGGCCCGCCGCATCCCGCAGGCGGGTGCCGTAATCCGCGCGCCAGTGGTTTTCCTGATCGTTCGGCACCTGTTGCAGCATCCGCGCCGCACGGACGAACATCGCGTCTGCGCGGGTCTGGTCCCCGTACGAGGCCAGCGCAGCGCCCAGTTGCGCTGCAGCCAACGGCGTGTCGAAAGCATCCCCTTTGACATCCGCATAATAGCGCAGATCGCCCATCGCCGCCGCGCCTTCCCGCGCCAGAACCATCAGGGCATAAGCGATATCCTGACCACCTTCGTCAAAATCCGGCGCATAATTGACCCGATTGCGCAGGTTATCCATGGCCTGCGCAAAAGCCTGATCCGGCACCGGGTGTCCCTGCACGCGGGCGCGTGACAGGAAATCGGTCACATAGGCGTCCAGCCAGAAATCACCGCTGCCTGCGCGCCACAGGCCAAAGGCACCGTTTGCAGCCTGACGAGTCAGGATACTTCGGATCGAGTCCGTGATGCGCTGATCCACCTCCGGGCTATTGCCCAGCCCCGAGGCCTGCGCGACAGATGACAGGTAAAGCAGCGGCAGTGCCTTGCTGGTGATCTGCTCGGTGCATCCATAAGGGTAACGGTTCAACTGATCCAGCAGGCCGGGCATATCGAACTTTGCCAGCGCTCCGGCTGACAGGATGGCCTTGGCTGAGCCGGGTTGAAACCCGTCAAAAACATCCTGCGAAAACAGAAAGCTGTCACCCGCACCCAGCGAAAAGCGCCGTGTCCGGGCAATTACGGGATCGTTGGCCCGCACCGGCATCCGCAGGGTTTGCGACAGATCGCGCCCATCTGGCGTGGTGATGGAAACGCTGATCTCTGGATTGCCGATGACATGGGCCGTTACAGGGATGTCGAACACCGCTTTGCCACCATCCTCCAGCAGAAAGCGTGCCGGTACCGGGCTCAGTTCCAGCCCACCGGTGGTGGTCAGGCCAAGCGCCATGTCTCCGGATGCACCATCCGCATGGACAATCTCAAGCCGCATCCGGCTTTGATCGCCGGGGGCCAGAAACCGCGGCAAGCTGGCCGTAACCACCACCGGGTCGCGGACGATCATGTCAGCCTCGGCCTGCCCGACGGCTTTTTGTGACCACGCGACGGCCATCAGGCGGACCGTACCATTGAAGGCGGGCAGAGGGATGTCGACCTCAACCTCGCCACCCACACCGACCTGAACCGGGCCGCTGAACACTGCCATCAGATCTTGCGTCGGTGGCGGGGACTGGCGGCGCATCCCGTTGTCATTGTCGCCGCCAGAGCGAACTGTACCTATCGTTCCGTTCATGCCGTCGATCAACCGCCCGTAAACATCACGCAGGTCCACACCCAGCCGGCGTTGCCCGAAATAGTACTCTTGCGGGTTTGGGCTTTCGAACTCCGTCAGGTTAAGGATGCCCACATCCACAGCGGCAAGGGTTAGCCAGACTGGATCATCGCTTGTAACATTTTCGACCCTAACAAGGGCCTTCTGTGTATGACGGGGTGAGGTAACCTCGGGCACCTCAATGGCAACCGACAGCGTGCGATCCGCAGGATCAATGGCGGCATAGGCGACGCCCATGGCGCGTGCCGGGTTCTGACCGGCCGCAACATCCATTGGTCGGATCACTGTGGCCGTGACATAGGCACCTGCACCCCAATCTTCTGTCACCTCTATCGGGATAACTGTCTCGCCTTCCGGCACGGCAACCATTTGGCGATGGATCAGGCGGTTCGACAGCACCTCGACCTGGGCGATACCTGCCATGCGCGGAACGATGCGCAGTTGTGCGGTTTCCCCGGCCCGATAGCTGTCGCGATCCAGCGACATCTCAAGCCGGTCAGGCGTGGTCGAAGCATCTGCGGCCTGATACCAGCCTGCATGGAAATCGACAGCGGTTTCCGTAAAGGTGCCGTCTACGCGTTGAACCACCAACTCGTAACGGCCCCAGTCCACGGGCTGGGACAACGTCAAAGGGTTAGTGGCGACGTCAACGTCTCCGGTGGCAACGCGAGTGCGTCGGGTTGTCGGTTCCCAATTCCAGTTTCCGTAAAGCTGATACCATTGATACCGCGTTTCGATCTTGTTCAGCGTCCAACGCATGCGCATCGGGCTGGGGGTCAGGTCGGGTGCAAGGCCAATGATCTGAAATGCGGCCTCGGTACCTTCGGGGATTACGTCCTCGAACATGGGTTTGACACCGATCACAGGTTGCGACGGCAGGACAGGAACGCTCAGGCGACGTTCAACAGGGCGGCCCGAGCCATCGGCCAGTCGCGCAATAACCTCGGCTTCAATTGGCTGCCCTTCCGTCTCTAATGCAGGGATTTCAACAGCTATGGATGCTTTGCCGTTTGCGTCTGTGCGCGTGTCACCGAAATAGGTGCTTTTGATCGATGTCTCGGCGTCATAGCGGCCAAAGCGATACCCCTCGTAGCCTGGCACTGTGTCCGCCGGGCGTCCGATAACCTGACCGTCTATGCTCAGGTCGGACCCCGGCGCACCAAACAGATAGCGCGCGTCGATCGAAAGCGGTGGGCTGTCGCCGGGACGCAGGGGCGCGTCCGGCAGGTTCAGCTCAAAATCGATACGTTCCGGCAGGAAGTCTTCTACCAGCACTGTTTGTCGCGCCAGCGCATCGCCTTTGGGATCAGATCTGATCTCGATCCGCCAAGCGCCGCGTGGTGCATCTGCCGCAACAGGCAGACGAAAGATATGCCCCCCGGCGATGCCGCCATCCGAGACGGTTCGGCGGTATTCCACGCCGTCAGGGCGATACAGAATTGCGGTTAGGGGCAGACCCTCGATAGCCTGCGCCTCACCATCGCGCGACAGGGCGGTGAGGTGGATCACCTCTCCCGCCCGGTAAGCGCCGCGATCCGTGGCTAGAAAAACATCGACCGGCCCCGCGGGCGCACGCCCTTCAACACCGCGATCTGACAGGTCAAAAGCAGGATCGGTCAGGGATAGAAAGCTGAAATCGCTGTCCCCGGTCGACGCCATCACCAGTGCAGGCGCGCTGGCCCCCTTGCCGCGCGTCAGACCGGGGTCGAACCGGACATAACCTGATTCATCCGTCCGCGCTTGGGTGATGACCGCATTTGCGCTTGTGACCAGTGAAACCTCGACACCAGCACGGGGAGCCGCGTCGCTCAGCCCGCGCACCGTGACGTGCAGCCCATCGGTGCCAAGCACGCTGCTGATCCCAAGATCGGACAGAACAAACCATTGCGTCGCGCCCGGGTCGTCATAGGGATCGGCCCCCGGAACACGGGCGGTCAGCGCATAGATGCCAGCGGGCTGATCCGCGATCGCTTCTGCCATGGGCAGGCGCGCAGTCATGGTCTGATTCAGTTCGTTGGCCACTTCGGCGGTGCCGGTCCAGATATCCTGGGCAATTTCATCGGAAAATTCTGCTTCCTGCCATTCACTGAGCGGGCGGCCGAAGAAATCCTGCTGAACCGCGCGCAACAGGTTCCGGTCGCTGACCCTCCGCAGGATCAAATCCAGCTCGGTGACGTTGACTGTTTCAACAGGCAAAGCGGCGTCAGCGGATTTCGGCAAAACGTAGCTGCGCCCGGGAAACCGGACCGAAGGCGCCCGGTCGCGCACGTAATGGGCAAGCTCAACATTGCGGTTCAGCGCCTCGCCCGAGGCGGAGGGCAAGCCTTCGCGTAGCGTCAGGCGATAACGCTGACCATGGGCGACACCGTCAACGCAAAGCTGCCTGCCCTCAGCCTGTACCACCAACCCGTCATCATTGCGCTGGACAAACGGGTCATAGTCGACCCCTGCCTTGACCAGCGGTTCCGAAAACTCAACACAGATCCGCGGCGCGGCGGCGTCGCTTTCAACAGAACTGTCGACCACGCGAAACCCGTATTTCCCGATGGCATCATTCAGCGCGACCAGTACATCCTCGCGTGGTTGGATTTCCTGGGCCAGCCGCAGCACGGGGATCATATCGCGCCCGCGCTCGACCTCTTCCAGGGCGCGGGCCAATGTCATCAGGGCGGCAATCTGCGTGCCGGGAGCGTCCGCGCGCAAATAGCCATTGGTTGCGGCATTCAGCGCACGGTTGTGCAGATCGCGCCCTTCACTCCGGTCCGTAGGGTTTATCGCCAATAACAAGCGCGCGTATTCCACCCATAGATCGGGCGCGTCACTGAGCGATACGGCCACACCAGTCCAAATCATTGCCAGTCGCGGGCTGCCGGCGCTGCGTGCCGCGTCCAGAACAACCTGCAGGTCGTTACCTTGCGCCATATGAACAAAGCCCAGATCGCGCGCCTGATCAACGGCTTGCTTCAGGTCGGCGGCACCAAGTGCGCTTAACGCGTTTGCACGCGCATCAGCCAATGCTTGGGTCTGATCTGGGGTAGTTACTTTCTGCGCAGATACTGCCCCCTGATAGGCCTCTTGCCGGTTTACACCGCTTTTTGGAAAACAGGCATTGGATCGGGTGTTGTAGGTTAACGCAGTGCAAAGCGTATTGGCGGAACAGGCCTGAATGCAGGACTTCAGATCGGTATCGAAAAGGGCATCCAGATCCGAGCCGTAAAAATCTGCGTCCCGCGTCGTGACATAGCGGAAATCAGGCACTGCATCCTGCGCCTGGGTGGCGCTGGGCAAGACTAAAAGTGAAATGATGTAAGTTATTGAAATAAAAACAAAGCGGCGCATGGTGCCCTCCTCTTTGGGCACAGCGTTGCATGGCGTGCGCCTGTTGTGCAACGGCTTAAACAGTTTTTCATCCTCTGCCGGGATGCTGTGCGCAGAGCGTTCTGGAATCAATCAAATGACTCTTGCACATAAATTGGCACAGGAACGGCGCGCGCGTTTGGCAGCTGAACGGATGCTGGCCCTGAAACAGGCCGAGCTTTCGGCAGCCAATCGCAAACTGGGTCAACATGCCATGGCATTGACCAAACGAATTGGCGAAACGCAGGCTGAGGTTGAAACCGTTCGGGATGAAAACGAAAAGGTCAAATCCGACCTCTGCGTGGCCAACGCCAAGATCGAGGTTGCCGAACGCCGCTTGTGGCACTCGATTCAGACAATTCAGGACGGGTTTGCCTTTTTTGACGGTGACAACCGGCTGATCGGCGCAAACACCGCGTATCTGAGCGTTTTTGAAGGTCTGGACGAAGTCGCGCCGGGAATATCATACCCGCGTATTCTGCATTTGCTGACGTCAGAAGGTATTGTCGATATCGGGGACGAATCCGCGGAAGACTGGCAGGACAGAATGCTGGCCCGCTGGAGCCGCGCCAACCCGCCTCCAATCGTTATGCAGCTTTGGAACGGTCACTATATCCGCCTGATCGACCAGCGCGGCAGCGGCAATGATATGGTGAGCCTTGCTCTCAACATCACAGCGTCGGTCCGGCATGAAATCGAGCTTAAGGCGGCGCGCGAGCGAGCCGAAGCGGCAAACCGGGCCAAGTCGGCCTTTCTGGCCAATATGAGCCATGAAATCCGT
This sequence comes from Ruegeria sp. SAZD013, assembly GCF_059612525.1. Lineage (NCBI taxonomy): Bacteria > Pseudomonadati > Pseudomonadota > Alphaproteobacteria > Rhodobacterales > Roseobacteraceae > Ruegeria > Ruegeria sp. SAZD013. The sequence continues at coordinate 34,485 of NZ_JBXWQT010000035.1, forward strand.
ACTCCGATGAACGGCATCGTTGGCATGTCCGAATTGCTGGACGAGACAACGCTGGACGAAGAGCAGCGGCTATACGTCAACACGATCCGAAATTCGGGCGAGGCGTTGCTGGTCATCATCAACGACGTGCTGGATTATTCCAAGATTGAGGCGGACAAGCTGGCTCTGCACCCGGAGCAGTTCGATCTTGAACGCTGCATTCTTGAGGTTGCGATGCTGCTACAGCCCAGTGCGCGCGATAAAGGCCTGACATTGCTGGTTGATTACGACTTGTTCTTGCCAACCCTTTTTGTGGGCGATCCTGGTCGGATACGGCAGGTTCTGACCAATCTGGTCGGCAACGCCGTCAAGTTCACCTCCGAAGGGTATGTGCTGGTCCGGGTGACAGGGGTGCCCAATCCGGATGCGCAGATCTGTGATATCCATGTTGCGATCGAAGATACCGGTATTGGCATCGACGCAGAAAAAACCGGCCATATTTTTGGCGAGTTCAATCAAGTCGAAGACGAGCGTAACCGCCAATTTGAAGGCACCGGGCTTGGCCTTGCCATCACCAAGCGGCTGATCACCTTGATGGGTGGCACGGTCTGGGTCGAAAGCGAGCCGGACCAGGGATCCTGTTTCGGTTTTCGCGTGACACTGCCCACGGTAGAAGGCCCGCGACCCGAACCTCCGAACCTGGCGGATTGTTTGAAACATGTCCTGCTGGTCGAAGATCTTGCCGTGAACCGGGCCATTCTTGCCAAACAGCTTGGGCGACTGGGGGCTGAGGTGACGGTTTGCACGTCGGGGACCGAGGCGCTGTCACAGATGAATGATCAGATTGATCTGGTTCTTTGTGACCACGATCTGCCGGATATGGATGGGCTGGATCTTGCGGTCGCGCTCAGGGATCGCGGGTGGGGTGACATTCCGGTGGTCGTGATGTCTGCAAGCCCCGGTTTGATTCACGCGCATCCTGCCCGTGACCTGATCGACGGTGTCTTGCAGAAACCCATCCCTCGATCCGAGTTGTATGGCAGGCTGATGGCACTCGACGGCAAATCGTTGGAAAGGGGCGCTCTGGATGTGGACAAAACAGTCTCTAAAAAGCAAGATTCTGAATCTGTGCACCCCCGACACATGAGGGTTCTTGCCGCCGAGGACAACCGCACTAACCAATTGATCCTGAAGAAGATGGTCAAGGATCTGAATATCGATCTTCGCTTTGCCTCGAATGGGATTGAAGCGGTTGAGATCTATCAGGAGTTCGAGCCAGATCTGATCTTCATGGATATTTCCATGCCGAAGATAGACGGCAAACAGGCAACAGCGGAAATTCGCAGGCTCGAGGTTTCAACTGGTCACCACGTTCCAATCGTTGCCCTGACGGCCCATGCCATGGCGGGGGATGATCAGGGAATTCTGTCAGCCGGCTTGGACCACTACCTGACCAAACCGCTACACAAGAACCGCATTCACCAGATGATCCTGCAACACCAACCCGATTGCGTCTGCTCGGTCGCAGACACCATGCCCGGCGCCAAAGCCCGGCGTGAGCGTGGCGCAAACCCGGACCCAACCTCGCCTGGCGGACTCTTCAGGCGATTAACACCGGGTTGCAAGTTCAAGTGACCTGGGTTTCAGGCCGCATATGGTCTGACGAAAACGGGCTTATCCGCTTCCGACAGATCAGGGCGGTATTCATAGCCGCCACTGTCGAAATCCAGCAGCGCCTTAGGATCGGTCAGGCGGTGTTGGATGACATACCGCGCCATGGCACCGCGTGCCTTTTTGGCAAAAAAGCTCACAATCTTTGGGGTGCCGCCCCTATCTTCCATGAAGACCGGTGTGATGACGCGCAGGTTCAGGGCATTCAAATCCACCGCACCAAAATACTCCTGACTGGCACAATTCACCAGAATGTCGCTGTTAATTTCGGCTCCTTGCGCGTTCAGTGCCTTGCTGAGCTGATCGCACCAGTATTCGTAAAGGTTCTTCCCTCTTCGGGTTTTCAGCTTGCTGCCCATCTCAAGCCGGTAGGGCTGTATCGCGTCGAGTGGCCGCAACACACCATAAAGCCCGGAAAGGATGCGCAAGTGGTCTTGCGCCCATAACAGCTCGTCTTCGTCCAGCGAAGCAGCTTCAAGCCCTTGATATGTGTCGCCAGCAAAAGCAAGCGCAGCCGGGCGTGTGACCTTGGCGTCGGGTGCATCCGAAAAAGCGCGATACCGGTCGCGGTTCAGGCGTGCCAGATCGTCGCTCAGGTCCATCAGTTTCTTCAGATCACCCAGCGTCAGGTTGCGAGCGGTTTTGGACAGCCGGATCGCATCCTCCTGAAAATCGGGCTGCGTTACCCCGACATTCCGCTCTGCCCAGTCCAGCCGTTTGGCCGGGGAAATCACGATCAGCATATCCGCCCTCTTTCTTGCCTGTTCGGGGGTATCTAGCCCGCCTCACGCAGCACTTCCAGAAAAGCGGCGCCAAACCTTTCGTGACGTCGATCACCCAGCACCTGTGCAATTCCACGGGGATCATCGGGGCGCAGTTGCGCAACTTTTGCCAATTGTGAGGCCGAGCAGGTCAGGGGCTTGTCGATCCCGGCTGGACCGCGCGACAGCAAAGACTGAACTTTCATCAAGCGGTCGTAAATCTCACCCTGATCGCGTCCAGCCAGCTTTCGCCGCGCCGGATGAACGCTTCTTGCTTCGCCCGCGATTACTTCAAGGAACGTATCGCCATAGCGTTCCAGCTTTTTGGCGCCAACACCGCCGATCCGGGCCATATCGTCCAGCGTTACAGGGCGCTTTTCAGCCATCTCGATAAGCGTGCGGTCGGGAAAGATCACATAGGCCGGAACACGTGCAGCTTCAGACAGGGCACGGCGTTTGGCCTTGAGCGCTGACAGCAGCGGGGCGTCCTCTTCGGAAACCATTGCCTTGACCGCAGGCCGACGTACCGCATTGCGCAACGTATCCTTGCGTAAGTTGATTTGCGCCTCGCCTTTCAGGATTGGTTTTGCCGCCTCGGTCATGCGCAATGCGCCGTGACGGTCGGGGTCGGGGCGGACCAGATCGTGGCCCATCATCTGCCGGAAAATGGCCTGCCATTGCGGGCGCGTCCAATCCTTTCCGATGCCAAAGGTGGACAAATCCTCATGGCGGCGGGCGCAGATTTTGTCGGTCTCGTTTCCCAACAGGATATCGATCAAATGGCCTGTACCGAACCATTCCTCGGTCCGCAGGATCGCGGACAGGGCCATACGTACCGGAGTTGTGCCGTCGAAAACTTCGGGCGGGCTGTCGCACAGATCGCATTTGCCGCAGCGTGCTATGGTCTCGCCAAAGTAACCTAACAATGTCTGACGGCGGCATTCCAAGGCTTCGGCCAGACCCAGCAAGGCGTTCAGGCGCGCATGATCGGCCATGCGGCGCTCGGGCGGCGCTAGACCCTCGTCAATTTGTGAACGCCGCAGGCGAATGTCATCGGGGCCGAACAGGGTCAGCGTTTCGGCCGGGCCGCCATCGCGTCCGGCACGTCCGATTTCCTGATAATAGGCTTCGATCGATTTGGGCAGGTCCGCATGGGCGACCCAACGGATATCGGGTTTGTCGATGCCCATGCCAAAAGCCACTGTGGCGACGACGATCAACCCGTCCTCAAGCGCGAAACGGGTTTCGACAATGCGGCGATCTTCGGGGTCCATTCCACCGTGATAGTAGCAGGCCGAGTGTCCCTCGGCGCGCAGGGCCTGAGCAATCACCTCGGTTTTGTTTCTGGTGCCGCAATAAACGATGCCGGACTGGCCTTTGCGCGCATCTGCGAAATCAAGGATCTGCTTGCGCGGCCCGTCCTTTGCGGCAAAGGCCAGATGAATGTTTGGCCGGTCAAATCCGCGCAGAAATTTGCGCGGCTCAATGCCATCGAACAGTTTTTCGACAATCTCATCCTGCGTTTCGGCGTCCGCCGTGGCGGTAAACGCGGCCAGCGGCACTTTCAGGGCGCGCCGCAACTCTCCGATCCGCAGGTAATCAGGGCGAAAGTCATGCCCCCATTGACTGACGCAATGGGCTTCGTCCACAGCGATCAGGCTGACGTTGATCCGACGGAGCATCCCAAGCGCAGACCCGGCAGCCAGACGTTCGGGCGCCATGTAAAGCAGCTTCAGCCGCCCGTCCTCCAGCGCATCCCAGACGGCCTCGGTTTCCTCGGGCGTGTTGCCGGATGTCAGCGCACCGGCCTCGACCCCGGCCTCTTGCAAGCCGCGTACCTGATCGCGCATCAGGGCTATGAGTGGAGATATAACCACCGTCACCCCGTCGCGGAGCAGGGCAGGCAATTGAAAACATAAGGATTTACCGCCACCCGTGGGCATGATCGCCATCACGTTTTCACCTGCCTTCACGGCGTCGACAATCTCTTCCTGCCCAGGGCGGAAGGCGTCGAATCCAAAGACATCTCGCAGCAAGGGTGCGGCGTCGAACATATGCGGGGGTGCCCTGTTTTAAGGTTTATCTGCTCTTAAGACAGGACAATCACATACTAAGATTCAGTGAACAAGTGGTCAGTAAAAATAGGGCGCGTTGTTGATAAGGATGATCCGCAAAGCATAGACGCCGATCAGCACCACCAGCGGGGTCAAATCCAACCCACCCATATTGGGTAGAACGCGGCGGATCGGCCCGTAAATAGGCTCTAAAATGCGATTTAACCCGTACCAGATTTGTGCAACCAGTTGTTGGTGCAGGTTGAGCACCTGAAAGTTAATCAGCCAGCTCATGATCACATGGGCCAGAATGATGAACCAGACAATGTCCAGGATCAGCAGCAGGATTTGGATCAGCGACAGCATGGGGTCTCCGTTTTCTTGTTGGTCGAGACCTAAGCACCCTTTCAGCAAAGAGCAAGTAGGCTGAACTCTGCGCTTGCGAATTGCCCCAAAGCCCCGTTTTATGACCACAACAAGAAAACAGGGGCAGAAATGGCAGAAATATCCAAGCGCAGGCGTATCTGGGGCTGGTGGTTCTTCGATTGGGCCAGTCAGCCCTATCACACCCTTTTGGTAACGTTCGTGTTCGGCCCTTATTTCGCAGGTGTCGCTGCGGAGTATTATCTGGCATCCGGCCTGGACGCAGGGTCTGCAGACGCACAGGCACAGGTGGTCTGGGCCAACTGCATGACCATAGTCGGTTTGATTATTGCCTTCGGTGCGCCGCTGATGGGGGCGATGGCTGATGTGTCGGGTCGGCGCATCCCCTGGATATTCGCCTTTTCCGTGATGTACGCCGTAGGTTCCGGCGCGCTTTGGTACACGATGCCCGATGGCTCGAACATGTGGTTGATGCTGTCTGCCTTCGGTCTGGGTTTCATCGGTGCGGAGTACGCCCTGATTTTCATCAATTCCCAACTGCCCGATCTGGGTGATGACAGCGAAGTGGGCGAAATCTCCGGCTCGGGCTTTGCTTTTGGCTATTTCGGTGGCCTGATCTCGCTGGCGATCATGCTTGCGCTGTTTGTGGAGCAGGCCAACGGCAAAACGCTGATCGGAATGGACCCCTTGTTTGGGCTGGATGCGTCGCAACAGCAGGGCACGCGCTTTGTTGGCCCGTTTACTGCTGGGTGGTTCATTCTGTTCATGGTGCCCTACTTCCTTTGGGTCCATGACGACGAACCGAAAAACAAAAAGGGCAGCGTTGCCGAGGCGCTGCGACTGTTGGCAAAATCAGTGTCTAACCTGCGCCATCGCACCAGTTTGGCCAGTTACCTGGGCTCATCCATGTTCTATCGGGATGCGCTGAACGGGCTTTACAGTTTTGGCGGGGTCTATGCCCGGCTGGTGTTGGAATGGGACCTGATCAAGATCGGTGTTTTCGGCATCGTCAGCGTTCTGGCCGCAGCGGCCTTTTCCTGGGTGGGCGGCAAACTGGATAAGAAATATGGCCCCAAGCCCGTGATTATCGTTGCGATCTGGGTGTTGATCCTTGTCTGCATCACCATCGTCTCAATGGACCGGTCCCAGATTTTCGGTATCGCCATGTCCGAAGGGTCAGGCTTGCCGGATGTGGTTTTCTTTGGCTGCGGTATCCTGATCGGAGGCATGGGCGGCATTCTACAGTCCTGTAGCCGGTCGATGATGGTCCGGCATACGGACCCGGCAACCCCCGTCGAGAGCTTTGGCCTTTATGGTCTGTCGGGTCGTGCCACCGCCTTTGCTGCGCCACTTCTGATCGGGATCGCCACCACGGTGACCGGTAGCGCTCGTCTGGGGGTGTCACCCATCGTTCTGTTGTTTATTCTGGGTCTATTCCTGATGCGCTGGGTGAGACCTGAAGGGGATCAGAGCAGATGAAAATAAAACGCTTTTTGATCGTTTTGGCTGCGCTTGCTTTTGCAGGCACTGCGGCGGCAGAACCGCTGGCAAAGCAGTTGTTCGGGGCGCAGAAACAAGCTTCCCAGCAAAAACCGGCCGCTTTCGGCAGTTATTCGCGCGGATGTGCTGCGGGGGCAATTCAACTGCCTGAAACGGGGCCTACATGGCAGGCAATGCGCTTGTCGCGCAATCGCAACTGGGGGCATCCGCAGACGATTGACTACGTTCAGGACCTCAGCAGGTTTGCAGCCAGCCAGCCGGGATGGAACGGTCTCTATATAGGGGATATCAGCCAGCCACGCGGCGGGCCGATGACCTCGGGCCATCGCAGTCATCAGTTGGGGCTGGACATCGATGTCTGGATGTTGCCCGGCGATAACATGCGCCTGAGCCGCAAGTCGCGCGAAAATATCTCGTCCATCTCTCTTCGTCGTTCCAATGGCGCTTACGTCAACGGAAACTGGACCAAGCAGCATCATGCGCTGTTGCGCGAAGCGGCAAAAGACAAGCGCGTCGCCCGGATCTTCGTGTTTCCTGGGGCCAAGGTTCAGATGTGCGACGATGAAAAGGGGAACCGCGACTATCTGCGCAAGATTAGGCCCTGGTGGGGACATCACTATCATTTCCACGTGCGACTGAACTGTCCCAGAGGGTCAAAGGGCTGCGTGAATCAAGACCCACCCCCCAAGGGCGATGGCTGCGCTGAGGCCCGTCAATGGGTACACAACATCCTGAACCCGCCGCCACCCGATCCGAATGCGCCGCCGCCGAAGAAACGCCGGGAATACGTTCTGTCCGACTTGCCGCAACAATGCTCCGCCGTTTTGCAATCCAACTGAGTGTAGCGCTGTTTCTTGCCCCGGTGGCCGCCGCGCTGGATGTGAAATCCGCAGCCCACCTGAATAGTTTCGTTTGGCGGCATCCAGCAAGCTGGTTTGGCGGGTTTTCAGCGATTCACATCTCGGACGACGGACGCCATATGATTGCGCTTAGCGACCGGGCGCGGATCGTGACTGCGCTGATTGAGCGGAGCGAAGGCCAGATCGCGGATATTCACGTTCTTGGTCAATGGCCGGTGCTGTCCAGCCAAGGACACATCATGAAAGGCGGCGTAGGTGACTCCGAAGGGATCGCAGTGACGCCGGATAGCGGGATATTCATCTCGTTCGAAGGGGTGCACCGTGTCGCCTATTACCTTGCGCCGGGCTCCAGCGCGCGCGTATTGCCACGCCCGAATGCGTTCCGGAACCTTGCCGAAAATGGTTCTTTCGAAGCTCTGGCCATTGATGGACGCGGCTGGCTTTACACTTTGCCGGAAAAGAACCGCACCGCTAAGGGGGACATTCCGGTTTACCGTTGGAATGGCGACACATGGTCGACCCCGTTTGTTCTGCCACAGCGTGGCGGCTTTAAACCCGTTGCCGCGGATTTCGGTCCCGATGGGCGGTTTTACGTTTTGGAACGCAAGGTATCCTTGGTCGGTTTCCGATCACGACTGCGGCGATGGGTCGTGGTAAACGAGAACCCAGGCGCCGAGGAAACCCTGTTCGAAACCGGAACGGGCGCGCATGACAACCTCGAAGGATTGTCGGTCTGGCGCGACGGGCAGGGCCTGTTGCGCGCCACGATGATCTCTGATGACAACTTTCTGGCGGTGCAGCGGACCGAACTTGTGGAATACCTGCTGCCCGATTGACAGGGCGCAGGCAAAGGTCTAAAGGCACGGCTTGCCTTGGGACGGTCCCTTGGCCAAGTCGCCGCTACCTTGTCAAAACGGGCATCAAAACATGCAACGTAACTATATTCCCGGCATTATTGCCATGGCCGCCATTGTTGTGGCCTCGAACATTCTGGTCCAGTTCCTGATCCTTGACGGTCTGCTGACTTGGGGTGCTTTCACCTATCCGCTGGCCTTTCTGGTCACTGACATCATGAACCGCGTCTATGGCGTTGGTCCGGCCCGCAAGGTCGTGTTTGCCGGATTTGTCACCGGTGTCATCTGTTCGCTGATCGGCAGCCAGATCATGTTGCAGGGTGACGGGTTCACCTATGCTGCCGTACCGCTGCGCATCGCCGTTGCATCGGGAACCGCTTTCCTGATCGCGCAACTGACGGATGTTACCGTGTTCAATTCCCTACGCGGTGGTCGCTGGTGGCGCGCGCCGCTGGTGTCGACGCTGGTAGGGTCGGCACTGGATACCGCGATCTTCTTCACGCTTGCCTTTTCGGCTTCGGTCACTTTCTTCGGCGCCAATGCCGACGCTGCAATCAACTGGGCGTGGGAACCTGTTCCTTTCATGCTGTCCGGCCCGATGGCACCGCATTGGGTGACGCTGGCTTTTGCGGACTGGATGGTGAAGCTTTCACTGGCGCTGATCGCCCTGATCCCGTTCAAGGTGATCGTTGCGCGGCTGACTGCGCAGCCTGTGTAAAAAAACGCTTTGAGAATGGCACAACTTGTGGCACGCTTCTTTTCAACCGCAACAGATAGAAAAGGAGGTGATCCAGTGTCAAGAAAGAGATTGGAGAGAGGTGTCGGAACAACCGGGGGGATCGCCCGTTAGGGCAGCCCTTGGCGGAGCGCTCGCTCCGGCTGGTCGATTGATCTAACCGACCCGACCTCCTGAACTTTCGAAGGGCCGTCTTGCTGGGGCGGCCCTTTTTGTTCCCGTCACCTTCTGGGGGCGGTCAAAATTCACTATGCGCTGGGGCTGGCTGAGTTCGATCCAATGTTAGAACCCGATCGCGGCAAAGGCGTGAATACGTGTTGTCAAAGCTTCGGTGCCTGGCCGCGTGCACTTGATGTCTGGCAAAGCTGCCGAGCGGCCTGACCCGGATATCCTTCTTCCTCGCTTTCATCGAACACGACATAGGCGGCATAAGCGAATCTGGGTGCCGTTTCGACCAGCTTGAGCCACCCGTTGCAAAGTTCCGGTTCGACAACGCGCCTAGGGAAATATCCGGCCGAGGGAACCGACCGAAGATATTGCAGGCCGAGGGTGCCTATGCCCAGCTGAAGGCGCGGCGCATCAAGCCCTGGAAAGTTCAGCATATGATCGGCGCGAAACTCCGGGCCCCAGTCTATCAGGATATAAGCGTTGCCCAGATCAGCGGGGAGGGCTTCCGGGCCGCTGCTGACAAGAACAAACTCGTCCTCGAAAAGCTGGAGCGCGGTCAAGCCAGGTGCGTTTCGCGGCCGGTACATGATGGCAAGATCCAGGTTGCCTTCCTCGATCTCGCGCGTGAGTGTTTCCGACGGGGCCGCTGTCGCCCGGATAGCGACGTCAGGTAGTGCCGCCATCAACTCGGGAAGGGCGTTGATCAGATAGCCGTCCCAAAGGCTTGGTGTTGCGCCGATTTCCAAAGCAGCTGCCATCGAGGCAGGCAGACCGGCATCCAGCTTGGCCTGGGTCCACGTTCGCACCAGAACCTGTGCATGTTTGAGGAAATGCCGCCCGGCAATGGTCAAGGTCGCACCAGACTTGCTGCGTTCAAACACGGGCTGTCCAAGCTGTTGTTCGAGCGTTCGGATTCGCATGCTAACGGTCGATTGCGTAACATGGACCTTGTCCGCTGCATCAAGAAAAGTGCCGGTTTCAACGACCGCAAGGAAGGTTCGGGCGAGTTCAATATCCATCGTTCACCTATTTGAATATTCGATATTATTGGCGATATAAATTCGTTATTCAACGCTATGCGAATGTGCGATATACGCCTTGTAGCGCGAAAGTGCCCCCACCGGATCGGACCGCCAATCAACAGTTTTCATCGCAAAGTGGACAACCCGATCTGCGGAACAGGTGCAATCTGTCTGCCTTAGATAAGCCTCCGACACCCTAGCGCTGCACCAACCCCTCAATGGGTAAACCGCCCATTCCCTGATGGAGAACAAAATGAGTCGAGTTTCTGTTGTTGCTCTGCTCGCGTCATTCCTTGCCCTTCCGGCCGCTGCCTTGCCGGTAGGACTGGACACGGACGGTGATGGTCTGGCTTCGCTGACCGAGCTACAGACAAAGTACCCCGATATTACCAGTGAGAGCTTTGCCGAAATTGACACGGATGCCGATGGTTTCGTCAATGACGAAGAAATGGTCGCCGCGGTCGAGGCCGAGTTGCTTCCTGATCCCAAAGGTGACGAATAAGCCGGGGTTGCCAAGAACATGAGAAACCCCTCTCCACCCTACAGGTGGATGCTTGCCGGGATGGGTATCTGGTTAGTGCTGTCCCCATTTGTACTGTTCAGCCAGAAAACCCTAGCTCACGGTTCGTCTGACCGTGAGTCGCTCGCCTTCATGACGATCGGTATTGGTGTGTTGGTCATGTCAGGCGCTAGCGGCCGGGGCCACCTTCTCGCACGGGTGGCTCCGGTATTGGCGGTTGGGGCAATACTGATCGCCGCGCCGGAGGTGCTGCATTTTACCGGTCATGGTGTGGCAGTGGCAAATGCTTGGCTCACGGGATCTGCGCTGATCGCGCTCGCCGCTTGGGAGGCGCTGGCGAGCAACAGATTGCGTGCAATCCTGTAGGCTGGCGCGGGGCGGGCAACTGCCCCGCGTTTTCTTTTGGCTCCAAAATCTAAATGATCTCGTCCTCATCGAACATCGGATCGCCGTCAAGCTGGCTGGCAATCGTATCGACCCGCATTTCGACATCCGAGCCGGTCGTTTCAGCAATATGAAACAACGCGTCGCCTTCATGAACGACAGGCAGATTTGTACGCCCAACGATGATACCCGTGGTTTCGCAGATGATATCGGTCCTGAGTTCTCCGAACGGGTCGGAAATGCGTCCAAGCAGGTCACCAGCGGCGACGTATTCTCCGGCGGCTTTGAAAGTCCGCAACAGGCCACCGGCGGGCGCGCGCATCCACGAACTTGACCTGACATGGACAGGCTTTTCGCGCACAGCGGCAATGCCACGCTTGGCAACCATTCCCTTTGCGTTCATCACCCGAAGGATGCCTGCAACCCCCGCCCGCGCAGACAGTTCGTCGAAACGCAGACCCTCACCACCTTCGAACAGCAGGATATCCACACCACGCTCTTGCGCGGCCTTGCGCAGTGACCCGTCGCGCAGCTTTGAAATCAGCACAACAGGCGCACCGAACGCATCAGCGTATTTGAGGGTGACATCCGAAGCCGGAGAGACGCGGATCTGCGGCAGATTGGTGCGGTGTATCGCGGCAGAATGAAGATCAATCCCCAGGTCCGACCGCTCGACGATCTCGGTCATGAAAAGATGCGCCAGCCGACCGGCCAGCGACCCTCCTTCGCTGCCGGGGAAGGATCGGTTCAGGTCGCGCCTGTCAGGAAGGTATCGGGAATGTGTCATGAAACCAAAGGCATTCACGATCGGGATAACCAGCAAGGTACCCGCAAGCTTGTCAAGCTGTGGCGCCCGAAGCAGCCGCCGTGCGATCTCCACGCCGATCACCTCATCGCCGTGAACGGCGGCACTGACAAACAGGACCGGTCCGGGGCGGCGGCCGTGAACCACGTGTACTGACATGCTCACTGGGGTATGATCCGACAGCACGCTGACCGGCAAATCCAGAGTGGTTCGTGTACCGGGCGGTACGCGAAAACCCCCGATTTCAAAGGGACCGCGCATCGCCTCTACCCACGGCCTCGTGTCTTCGTGTTGCCTTTGGCCGCATTCTTTTCGAGAAATTCGATGATTTTGCCCGCGACATCGATGCCGGTGGCCTTTTCAACGCCTTCAAGCCCGGGTGAGGAGTTCACTTCCATAACCACGGCACCGTGATTGGCCCGCAGCATATCGACACCACAGACATTCAGGCCCATCGCTTTGGCCGCACGCACGGCTGTCGAGCGTTCCTCGGGCGAGATTCTGATGGGCTTGGCGCTGCCACCCCGATGCAGGTTTGATCTGAACTCGCCCTCGGCCCCTTTTCGTTGCATCGCCGCGATCACCTTTCCACCGACCACAAGCGCACGAATATCCGTGCCGCCTGCTTCCTTGATGAACTCCTGTACCATGATGTTGACCTTGGCACCGCGAAACGCCTCGACCACGGATTTTGCCGACCGGTTTGAATCCGCAAGCACCACGCCGATGCCCTGCGTGCCCTCCAGCAGCTTGACCACCAGCGGAGCGTCCCCTGCCAGTTTGAGAACTTCGTCGGTCTGTTTCGGGTCATGCGCGAAGGTGGTGACCGGCAATCCGATCCCGTCACGTGCCATCAGCTGCATGGACCGCAACTTGTCACGGGATCTGCCAATTGCAACCGACTCGTTGAGCGGAAAGACACCCATGATTTCGAACTGCCGCAACACGGCCAGCCCATAGAATGTGACCGAAGCGCCGATCCGTGGGATCACCGCGTCATAGCGCCCAAGCTTCTTACCGTCGTAATAAACCTCGGGTCGGCGCGACGCGATATTCATGTAACAGCGTAGCGTGTTCACGATATCCAACTGGTGCCCGCGTTGTTCAGCAGCCTCTTTCAGACGCTGGTGGGAATACAGGTTTGGATTTCGGGCAAGCATGACAAGCTTCATTGATGTCGTCCTTCTGCGTCCTTGGATCTTGTCTTGCTTTTCATCTTTTTCGGATCTTTTCGTGCATCCAGAAGATATGAGTGGCCGGGATCGACAAGGATCCCACGCCTGCGAATGGCGGTACGGCCAAGGATCAGATCAAACTCCATCCTCGCGCGATTGGCCAGCGAAACGTCGATTAGCCACCGATGCCGTCCAAGCAGAAGCTGTGTTCTGACGATCAACCGGCGTTCCGGAATGCCACCAGTGTTCTTGATTTCCCGCTCGTCTACAACCCGCGTACGCACCCGGCCCGATGACCGGCGGTTATGGACCGGGATCATGAACTCGACCCATCGTTCGCCATCAACCTCGAACACGGTCTGGTCCACGGCATGCAGGGCTGCGGTTCTGGCACCTGTGTCTATCTTTGCCGGAATATGCTCGATCCCGAAATCAGGCAGGCTGATCCGCTCGCGCCATCCTATGACTTCGGGGTATCCTGTTTGTTTGACCATGGCGACTAAGCCACGCTGTCATCATTGGCGCGCCGGTAATTCACAAACGAATTCGCGCTCATTACAACGTAAAAACTATCCATATCGATTAACACGTACCCAAGTTCAAAAAGCGCGATCGACAGGGCGCGGATATCTGTTTCATACAAACGCCTGCGCCTGGCGATCCGACGCACCAGCTTGTCCGGAATGCGATACCGTCCGCTGACCTTGCCGCCAAACTCCTGATCGTACAAGGCGGCCAGACGTTCGGCTGCGGCTGATATCCAGTCATTTTCCTGCATGCACTTTCTTACAAATCAGAAATTTTTTTGTCTATAGGCAAATATTTTCTGTTATATGGGTGAAAGTAAGAAACTTTTACCCCCACAGGTCGGCGGATGAGCGATACGGACTCCTTACCAAGGGAAACAGGGACGCAGCTTCAGCTGGCGTTGGAAAATCGCGACGGGGCGGCGCTGGCAGACCTGCTTGATCCGCTTTCGCTCAGCGATGCCTTGCGGGAATTGCTCAACCTGCCCGTTGACCAGCGAAGCGCCGCGCTCTCGTTGCTGCCGCCGGAACGTGCGGCCGAACTGGTCGAAGAAGCGCCAAACGCGCTGGCGGTCGATCTTGTTGAACGCATGTTTTCCGATCAGGCCGCCGAAATTATCCTTGAGCTGGATTCCGACATTCAGGCGGATGTCATCGGGGAACTTGAAGACGCCGATGCAGAAGCGATCCTTGCCCGGATGAATCCGGAAGATGCGGCGGATGTCCGGCGACTGGTCGAGTATGACGACGATGTCGCCGGTGGTCTGATGGTGGCCGAAGCCTTTACCTTTTCCGATGGTGATACAGTCGGAAAGGTTCTGCGGCGTTTCGCTCATGAAGAGTACGACCTTGAACGTTACCGTGGCCAGCACCCTTACGTTTTGAATTCCGATGGCGTGCCTGTCGGGGTGCTTTCATTACGTAGCCTGCTGTCCACACGGCGAAGCATCAAACTCACCGATATCATGGTGCCCCCTATCACGGTTCCGGCCAGCATGCCGCTGGAAGAACTGGAGGACCTTTTCGATGAGCACCCTTTTCTTGGGTTGCCGGTTGTCGAAACGGACAGGAATCTTGTGGGTGTCGTTTCCCGCTCTGCCGTGAATGAGGCCCTGCTGAAGCGCGCGGAATCGGCAAGCCTGAAACGCCATGGTGTCTTTGGAGACGAACTGCGATCGATGCCTTTGCCGCTCAGGGCGCGGCGGCGGCTTCAATGGCTGTCGGCCAACATCGTGCTCAACGTAATCGCGGCCAGCGTGATTGCCGCCTACGAACAGACCCTTTCTGCCGTGATCGCTCTGGCTGTGTTCCTGCCGATGGTCTCGGATATGAGCGGTTGTTCCGGCAATCAGGCCGTTGCGGTCAGCATGCGCGAGCTGTCGCTTGGTCTGGTCCGGCCCATTGATGCTATGCGGGTCTGGCTAAAAGAGGTTTCGGTCGGCATCATCAACGGCTGTGTCCTTGGCCTGCTGATCGGACTCGTTGCCTGGATGTGGAAAGGAAACCCGTTTCTGGGTTTGGTGATTGGCGGCGCGCTGGGTTTGAACACGATCATCGCGGTATCGATCGGTGGCGTTCTGCCTTTGCTGTTAAAGCGCATCGGTCAGGACCCGGCGGTCGCCAGTGGCCCTTTGCTGACAACGATCACAGACATGGCAGGGTTTTTCCTGGTCCTGAGCCTTGCAACAGCGATGATGCCGCTCCTGAATTAGTGTTTTTCATGCGCCCCGATCAACACAGGGGTCGGGCGCTCAACCACGAGGAAGACATGACGATCTCAAGCATTGTCAAAACGCAGAACCTTAAAAAGCCGCCATTTTGCGACACTGACACAACGGTGTTCGATGCGGCCGTCACCATTGCGTTGCTGGATGTGAACGCGCTGGCGGTTCTCAGCGAAGGGAAGCTGGTCGGGATAATCACGGATCATGACGTGCTGCTGTGCCTGGCGGATTCCGGCTCAGCTTTCTACAAGCAGACAGTGGGTGACTGGATGACGGAAAAACCTGTCACCTGCGCGCTGGGCTCGAAGTTGTCCAGTGGTCTTAATCTGATGGCCAAACACAAAATCCGAAATCTTGTCGTAACTCAGAATGGAAAAGCAATTGCCATCGTCAGCAGTAAAGAAATCCTGGCACGGGTGCATGAGGAAGACGAGTTGGAGCTGAATGTGTTGCGTGACATCGCCCGCGGTGCTCAGGGCCAATCAATAGCCTGACACCCCGGTTCCATGTCTGCTCACTCTACATTCAAGGCCGCTATGGAAAGTCACTGTTAAAGATGGAAATGCTGACTGTCCAGGTGCCATCCGTCTGGCGTTTCAGGACGTTCACAAACTTCCCTTTCTCCGGCGGGTCAGAATCAGCGATAGCAAAAGACCCGACCTGATAGGCGGTACCTCCATCCACACTGAAATCGATCAACTCATTTGTATGCGTTCCACCGGTGTTTTCTTTCATTCTTTCCCGATAGGCTGCGATGAACGCCTCGCGCCCGCGCAGCAGGGGTTCTCCGGGCGCCAACAACATGACGTCTTCGGTAAAGAACGCAGCGCAGCCAGCAGCATCGCCTCGGTTAAATGCCTGATTGTACGCTTCATCAAAGTCTTCGAGCACGCGCCTCATATCCATGACGATCCCTTTCACAACCAACATTCACGAAAGATCGTTGCAGCCCTTCGCGCATTCGATTCTGCATAAGTAACGCAATATGGCCACAGCGTTGGCGGCACCTGACGTTAAATGAGCTGGGCTTGGAATACCTGACGGCGAACGCAACTGATGCGAACGGACGTCCCAGCCACCGCCAGGATTCTGCATTGCGCGAACTGCCAAAGCAGGCTTGATCGCACATATGCACTGCGCTAGGCACCGAGGATGAGGAGACTTGCTGAAATGCTGTGCCGCTATGGCTTACGCCCGCCCGCTTGTTGCGGGTTTCCGACGGCTCGGGTCAGGATCGCGACTCTTCCTTTTCATTCGCCCAAGTCACCAAGCTGACACTGACATGCTGCGCATCACCGAAGATATTGCTCTGCAAGACTGGGAAATGACCGAGAGCTTTGTGCGGTCGTCCGGTCCCGGAGGGCAGAATGTCAACAAGGTGTCGACCGCAGTCGAGCTGCGCTTCGAAGCGGTACGCTCACCGTCCTTGCCCGATCCGGTCAAGGTCCGGCTAAAGCGACTGGCCGGGCGACGCTGGACCAAAGACGGCGCGATCATCATTCAATGTGAGGAAACACGCTCGCAGGCCCGCAACCGTGAAATCGCGCGCGCGAGGCTGGCAGAACTGATCGCCCGCGCGCTGGTCAAACCCAAACGGCGGATCGCAACGAAACCGACCTATGGTTCGGTCAAGCGTCGACTTGCCGCGAAAAAGGCGCGTGGCGACGTCAAGGCGCTGCGGGGCAAGGTGTCTGAAGATTGATCTGGCATCTTGCCGGGGCGTTGATAGTCTGGCCCGCAAAGGCTGCAAAAGGGCAACGTCATGAGGCTGGAGGGAAAAACCGCAATCGTCACCGGTGGTGCATCGGGTTTTGGCGCGGGGATCGTGCAGAAATTCCTGGCCGAAGGCGCACGCGTCATGATCGCGGACATCAATGGTGACGCAGCCGCTGATATGGCGGGGCAACTTGGGGCCGGGGTATTGGCGCACCAGGTCGACGTCGGCGACAGGGCTTCAGTTCAAAAGATGGCGGACACGGCACTCGCCGCCTTTGGGGCGCTCGATATTCTGGTAAACAACGCAGGTGTCACCCACTTGCCAACCCCTCTGGAAAATGTCACCGAGGATGATTTCGACCGGGTCTTCAAGGTGAACATGAAGTCCGTCTATCTGACCGCCCGGGCATTTGTTCCCCATATGAAGGCGCGCGGCGCGGGTGCAATTCTGAACGTAGCCTCGACGGCGGGCCTGTCTCCGCGCCCGAATCTGAACTGGTACAACGCGTCCAAAGGGTGGATGATCACGGCAACCAAGACCATGGCGGTCGAACTGGCCCCAACCGGCATACGCGTGAACGCGATCTGCCCAGTGGCGGGCGAAACACCGCTGTTGAAATCTTTCATGGGCGAAGACACGCCCGAGATCCGCGCCAAGTTCCTGGCGACCATCCCACTGGGACGGTTTTCAACACCCGAAGATATGGCCAACGCCGCCTGTTTCCTGTGTTCGGACGAGGCCAGCATGATCACCGGCACCGCGCTCGAGGTCGATGGCGGCCGATGTATCTGATCCGATCTTCATCTGGCCAAAAATATCCCCGCCGGAGGCAGCGCGCGCCCGCGCGCTTCCCCGCACCAATCCCGAGTTCAAGATGATCCCTGGACCAAGAAACCTGATTACCGATGTCCCCGGCCTGGCAGTTGGAAACGCTCAGGACGATGCGCTGAAGTCCGGGACCACGGTCCTCACGGCAGATAAACCGTTCGTTGCGTCGGTCCATGTGATGGGCGGTGCACCGGGTACGCGCGAAACCGATCTGCTTGCGCCTGATAAAACCGTCACAGGGGTGGACGCGCTGGTTCTGTCCGGCGGATCGGCCTTTGGACTGGACGCCTGCTCGGGTGTTTCAGATGCGATGTGGGCTGAAGGGCGCGGGTTTCCCGTCGGTTCAGCGAAGGTTCCGATCATTCCCGGCGCGATCCTGTTTGACCTGCTCAATGGCGGTGCAAAGGATTGGGCGGAAAACCCCTATCGTGCGCTGGGGCGGGCTGCTTATCTGGGCGCTTCAAGAGATTTTGATTTGGGGTCCGTCGGGGCGGGCACCGGGGCGTTGGCCGCAATGCAGAAGGGCGGGCTTGGCTCTGCCTCGTCCATTCTGCCTGATGGAGTCACGGTCGGGGCCCTCGTTGCGGCGAACCCGCTGGGCAGTGTCACAACACCGGGTGACCGGCATTTCTGGGCAGCCCCCTTCGAAGTTGGCGATGAATTTGGCGGGCTGGGCCCCGATATGTCGCCGGATCAAAGCCGGATCCGCCGCAGCCGCAAGGCGTTGGCCATGAGTCCAGCGGAACCCGAACAGACAAACACGACCATCGCCATTGTCGCCACCGATGCCGTTCTGACCAAACCACAATGCCAGCGCCTTGCAGTAGCGGCGCATGACGGAATCGCTCGGGCCATCCTGCCTGCCCATACCCCCAACGACGGCGATTTGGTCTTTGCCCTCAGCACAGCAGCACGTCCGTTGCAGTCAGAGGCCGATCTAACTCTGATCGGGCACGCGGCCTCGCTGTGCCTGTCCCGGGCCATTGCGCGGGCGGTCTATCTGGCGACCCCGGCGGAAGGAGACCTGTTGCCCTGCTGGACCACTGTACATGACTTAAGTTAAGGACACACCATGTGTCGCAGTGGCACTGTAGATGCGCGCGGCAATCCGCGCGTTGACACTTTTATGCGCCGGGGGTCCATTCGGTGCAGCCAATTTGTATCGGAGCACAAGCTATGAATCGTATCCTCACTATCGCAATCGCTGGCCTGCTGGCGCTGCCCGCTCATGCCGAAGGCGATGCCGAAGCCGGTGAGAAAGCTTTCAACAAATGCAAGTCCTGCCACATGATCGCTGATCCGGCCGGAGAAGTCATCGTCAAAGGCGGAAAAACCGGCCCCAACCTCTATGGCGTCGCTGGCCGCTCTGCCGGAACCTACGAAGACTTCAAATATGGCGACAGCATCGTCGCAGCCGGTGAGAAGGGTTTGGTCTGGGATGAGACGTCCTTTGTGGAATACACGCAGGACCCTAAGGGCTTCCTGCAATCTTATCTGGACGACACCGCTGCCAAGTCGAAAATGACCTTCAAGCTGAAAAGTGGCAGTGAAGACGTCTTTGCCTATATAGTCAGTGTATCAGGCGAATAAACGCTAACATTGTGCACCCACGCACAAGGACCAAAGGCCGCAGCCCCTGCGGCCTTTGGTGCGATTGATACCAGTGTAGAACAGCGCCACTTTGGTATCTGACGGCAAACCGCAGAGTGTGCCGCAACGCCAAGCCAACCCGGCAATAGCTAAACCCAACATCAGCGCCCGTCAGGCGGATTGGCAGCAGGAGAGGACAGATGGGCATTATGATCCCGGCTTGGGTTGATGGTGAATTGACCCCGGTAGACAAACTTGAAGCTCACGAAAAGGGCCTCAAGCACAAGGCCGTGTCGGTGTTTGTCGTAAGGGGCACCGAGATTTTGTTGCAGCGCCGGGCGCTGGGCAAATACCACACGCCCGGCCTGTGGGCGAACACTTGCTGCACGCATCCCGACTGGGACGAAAGCTCCTCAACCTGCGCCGTGCGCCGCTTGAACGAAGAGCTGGGGATCACAGGTCTTTACCCTGAATACCGTCACCGTTTGGAATACCACGCCGATGTTGGGAACGGCATGGTGGAAAACGAAGTTGTCGACGTTTTTCTGGCCCATGTGCGCGGACCGCTGAAAATCTCACCTAATCCGGACGAAGTCATGGATATCCGCTGGATCGACTACCATGACCTGTTGGCCGAAGTGGCCCGCCACCCGGACCGGTTTACACCGTGGCTCAAGATCTACCTGCACAACCATGCGGACACGATTTTCGGCCCGGACCTGATCATTTCTGCCAAATCCTGACGCACTCCGAAAATCCCTGCCTTGCAAGGGCGGCCCAAGCCGCCTAAATCAACGCGTCATGGCCAAGCAGAAGACAGACCCGAATTACAAGGTAATCGCCGAAAACCGGCGCGCCCGCTTCGATTACGCAATCGAAGAGGACATTGAATGTGGCATCATCCTGCAAGGGTCCGAGGTCAAATCCCTGCGCGCGGGCGGCTCGAACATCGCCGAAAGCTATGCCACGGTCGATGACGGAGAGCTCTGGCTGGTCAACAGCTATATCGCGCCGTATGAGCAGGCCAAGATGTTCAAGCACGAAGAACGTCGCCGCCGCAAACTGCTGGTGTCCCGCAAGCAGATGTCGAACCTGTGGAACGCGACGCAGCGCAAGGGCATGACTCTGGTGCCGCTGGTTCTGTATTTCAACCACAGAGGACTGGCCAAGGTTAAAATCGGCATCGCCAAGGGTAAGAAAACCCACGACAAGCGCGAAACTCAGGCCAAGCGTGACTGGTCAAGGCAGAAGCAGCGCTTGTTGAAAGATCACAGCTAGAACGCCATCGCCGCTTGAACCGCCCGTTGCCAGCGATCATAGGCCGCGTCGCGTTCGGCTTGTTCTTGCGTTGGCTCGAACCGGCGGTCCAGCGCCCATGTTTGGGCAAAACCGGCCTGATCCGGGTATATCCCGGCTTTCATACCTGCCAGCCATGCGGCGCCAAGGGCGGTCGTTTCCTGCATAACCGGGCGATCCACCGGGGCACCCAGACAATCTGAAAGACCTTGCATTGTCCAGTCAGATGCACTCATCCCGCCATCGACGCGCAGGATGACATCCGCCTCGGCCCCCCAGTCGCCCTGCATGGCGTGCCACAGGTCGCGGGTCTGAAAGGCGATGCTTTCCAGCGTGGCGCGGGCAATCTCGGCCCGGCCGGAATTGCGCGTCAGCCCGAACATCGCACCGCGGCAATCCGGCTTCCAGTAAGGAGCCCCAAGACCCGTAAAGGCTGGCACCAGAATCACATGCTGGTTCGGGTCGGCCTGCGCCGCCAGATCGCCGCTTTGCGGGGCCGAATCGATGATCTGCAACGCATCGCGCAGCCATTGCACGGCGGCCCCGGCGATAAAGATCGACCCTTCCAGCGCATAGGTGCGCTGACCGTCCAATTGGTAAGCGATTGTCGTCAGAAGACGGTTTTTCGATTCAACCGGCTGCGCACCTGTGTTCAGCAGTGCGAAACAGCCCGTGCCATAGGTTGATTTCATCATACCGGGCTGGAAACAGGCCTGACCGATGGTGGCTGCCTGCTGATCGCCTGCCACACCCAGAATGTGGATGTTCCCACCAAGCAAGGTGGTTGCGCCGAAATCCGAGGCGCAATCCTGCACGTTCGGCAACATATGAACGGGTACATCCAGCAACTCGCAAATTTCAGCGCTCCAGGCGCCTTTGTGAATGTCGAACAGCAGGGTGCGGGCGGCGTTGGTGGCGTCAGTGGCATGGACACGACCTTCGGTCAGACGCCAGATCAGGAAACTGTCGATGGTGCCGAACAGCAACTCTCCGGCCTCAGCCCGCGCGCGTGCGCCTGAAACGGTGTCCAGCAGCCATTTGACCTTGGTTCCCGAGAAATAAGGGTCCAGCAGCAGGCCGGTCTGGGCGGTGACGTCATCCTCACACCCGGCCTGCTTGTATCGGGCGCAGATTTCGGCGGTGCGGCGGTCCTGCCAGACAATCGCGTTATGGATGGCCTTGCCGGTCTGCTTGTCCCAGACCACAGTGGTTTCACGCTGGTTGGTGATGCCGATACCGGTGATCTGGTCAGCCGAAACACCGGCGCTTTCCATCACCTCGCGACACACATGCAGAACGCTGGACCAGATATCCTCGGGGTCGTGTTCAACCCAACCTTCTTGCGGGAAATGCTGGGGGAACTCCTGCTGAGCGGTGCCAACACGGTTCATCTGCCCGTCGAACAGGATCGCGCGCGAGGACGTGGTGCCCTGATCAATTGCTAAAATATAGGTCATGTCCGCTCTCCCCCGGTGTCATTTTGCGCGACTTTAGCGCAAACAACGGCGCCGGGGCCAGAGCAGAAATCAGACCGGATCGACGGGAATATTGTCGATCAGGCGGACGCCATCGGCCCAGGCCGTGACGAACAAGCGCGCGGGTTTGCAGGCATTGGGCAGGCTTTCCAGCGTCTCGGCGCAGCGCAGATCGATATATTCCACCTCGTTAAAACCAGCGTCCAATAATGCGGCTTTTGCGTCTTGCGCCAGCACCGTGAATTCCTTGCCAGCGGCAAGCTTATCCGCCACCCGCCGCATGACCTCGTTCATGCGGGACGCGACCTTTACGCCCTCGGGCGACAACAGCAGATTGCGCGACGACATCGCCAACCCCGAAGGCTCGCGCACGGTTGGGCAGCCAACAACCTCGATGGGAATGTCCAGATCGCGGGCCATGCGGCGCACCACCAGCAGCTGCTGGTAGTCTTTTTCCCCGAAATAGGCTCGATCCGCCTGCGTTTGCAGGAACAGCTTGGCCACTACAGTTGCCACGCCTTCGAAATGGCCGGGGCGGAAAGGGCCTTCCATCATGTCGGTCAAACCGGCCACGGATACCGTGGTGGAAAAGCCGTCGGGATAGATTTCCTGAAGGTCCGGCACATAGATCGCATCCACGCCATAAGGGGCCAGCTTTTGCGCGTCTTCATGTTCCGTGCGGGGATAGTTCGCCAGATCTTCGGGGTTGTTGAACTGCTTGGGGTTCACAAAGATCGTCACGATCACCCGGTCACAGTTTTCCTTTGCGGCCTGCGCCAGCGACAAATGCCCTTCGTGCAGTGCGCCCATTGTCGGTACAACGCCGATAACGTCACCTGCGCGGTGCCATTCTGTCGTCTTGGTTCGCAGTTCCGCCAGCGAGCGCAGGATCGGCGCGGTCACGTCTTTGGTCCTTTCGCCGGAGCCTGATCAGCAAAGACATGTTCGTCCGCCGGAAATGTCCGCGCACGCACTTCGGCCGCGTATTCTGCGATGGCGGCTTCGGCCAACGGGCCAAGCTCGGCATAGCGTTTGACGAATTTGGGTTTGAAGGCGGTGAAAAAGCCGACCATGTCATCGACGACCAGAATCTGACCGTCACAACCGGCGGACGCTCCGATTCCGATGGTGGGGATGGCAACCTGTTCGGTGATCCTGTCGGCCAGACCTTGCGGCACTTTCTCAAGCACCACGGAAAACGCGCCAGCCTCGGTCACGGCGCGGGCGTCTGCCATGACGGTTTCGGCCTGCTCGTCACGCCCCTGCACCTTGTAGCCGCCCAGTGTGTTGATCGATTGCGGCGTCAGACCGATATGGGCCATCACCGGGATGCCGCGCCTGACCAGAAAGCGGATGGTTTCGGCCATCTCGACACCGCCTTCCAGCTTGACTGCCCCCGCACCTGTTTCCGCCATCAGCCGCGCCGCGTTGCGAAACGCTTGTGCCGGGCTTTCCTCATAGCTGCCAAACGGCATGTCGATAACCATCATCGCCGTGCTCAGCCCGCGTGCGACGGCCTGACCGTGCAGGATCATCATCTCCATCGTGACACCAAGGGTGGATTCCAGCCCGTGCAAAACCATCCCGACGCTGTCCCCCACAAGAACAAAGTCACAATGCGTGTCCATCAGGCGCGCCATAGGCGTCGTGTATGCGGTCAGCGAGACCAGAGGCACGCCGCCTTTTCGGGCTCGAATATCTTCGGCGTTCGGGGCCTTTTTGCGGGCGGTGGCGCTCATGGTTGGCTCCTGCAGGGCTTATGTTGCAGTGCGGCATAGCAGATCGGCCGGGGCCAAAGAAACCCCGGTTGCGCGAACATTCCCTTGATTGACCTCAGGTTTAAAGGAACACTGCCGATAAAACGGCCCGGAAAACATGGGCGCAGATTTTCAGTTGGGAGAGTTCACATGACAAAACACGTGCTTCGGACATTCGCGTCGACCGTGGCGATCGGCGCCAGCCTGTTGGCAACGCAGGTTTTGGCCAAATCCGACATCACCATCGCCATGCAGCTGGAACCCCCGCATCTAGATCCGACCAGCGCAGCAGCTCAGGCCATCGATTCGGTTGTCTACACCAACATTTTCGAAGGTCTGACCCGTTTCATGGGCGACGGTTCGGTCGTGCCCGGCCTTGCGGAAAGCTGGGAGATTTCCGAAGACGGCAAAACTTATACCTTCAAACTGCGCGATGGCGTGACCTTCCATGACGGCACGACCATGGATGCCGAGGATGTCAAATTCAGCCTTGACCGGGCCACGGCCGAGGACAGCGCCAACGCGCAGAAAGCATTGTTTGCAGGGATCGAAAGCGTCGAGGCCGTGGATCCGCTGACAGTCAGGATCACCCTGGCCGATCCGAACGGTAACTTCCTGTTCAATCTTGCCTGGGGTGACGCGGTGATCGTCGCGCCTGAAAGCATCGAGACCATCAAGACAAGCCCGGTTGGTACCGGCGCTTACACCTTTGGTGACTGGGTTCAGGGCGACAGCATAACACTGAACCGCAACCCCAATTATTGGGGCGATCAACCCGCTTTAGAGACTGCGACGTTCAAATTCATCTCAGACCCGACAGCCGCTTTTGCGGCCATGATGGCCGAAGATGTGGACGTGTTCGACAACTTCCCGGCACCGGAAAACCTGCCCCAGTTTGAAGCTGACCCGCGGTTTCAGGTTCTGGTTGGATCGACCGAGGGTGAAACGATCCTGTCCACCAACAACAAACAGCCGCCATTCAATGATATTCGTGTCCGGCAGGCGTTGGCCCATGCAATTGACCGGCAGGCCATAATCGACGGCGCCATGTTCGGATACGGCACCCCGATCGGGACACACTTCGCGCCACACAACCCCGCTTATGTCGATCTGACGGGCCAGTCTTCTTACGATCCCGAAAAGGCCAGGACTTTGCTGGCAGAGGCGGGATTTGAAAACGGGTTCGAGACAACTCTGCACTTGCCACCGCCATCTTATGCGCGCCGGGGCGGTGAAATTATCGCCGCACAGCTGGCCGAGGTCGGCATCACGGCTGAAATCATCAATGTGGAATGGGCCCAGTGGCTGGAATCGGTGTTCAAAGGCAAAGAGTTTGGCCTGACCATCGTCAGCCACACCGAACCGATGGATATCGGCATCTATGCGCGGCCCGACTATTACTTCCAGTATGACAGCATCGACTTTCAGACGCTGATGGAGACGCTGAATACCACCACCGACCCCGAGGCACGGACCCGTCTTCTGGGTGAGGCACAGCGCCTCATCTCGAACGATTATGTCAACGGGTACCTGTTCCAGCTGGCCAAGCTGGGCGTCGCCAAGGCAGGTGTTCAGGGCCTGTGGGAGAACGCTCCAACTGCGGCTATCGACCTGACTGCCATTTCCTGGTCGGAATGACACCAGTTGGCTGGGCCTGTTTGACGGGCCCAGCCTCACCATTGCGAAATGCGTTTCTTAACGATCATGAATAGCTTTGTTGCCGGAATCCTTCTTTTTCTTTTCGCGTCTGTCCTTCCCGGCGCAGGTTTTGCGCAGGGCTTGTTCCAAGGGCAGCAGGACACGCTTGTGGGAACCCCGGACAACCCGCTGCAAGTCGGGGTTGGTATCAAGATCGACCAGATTACCAGCGTCGATCAGCAATCGGAAAACTATGGTGCCGTGGTTGTTTTGCGGTTCGAATGGACAGACCCGGAGCTGGCGTTTGATGCGGAAAGCCTTGGTCGTGATTTTCGGGTTTTTGAACCGCCCGCTTTCGTGAAATACGCCGCTGAGCTGGATGTGGTAACCCCGGCTTTTGTTATCCACAACCAACAGTCCAATCGATGGATTCATGAATCCGCAGTTGCCGTGCGTCATGATGGTCACGTGACTTTTGTCGAAAAATCCTCGCTAACCTTGCAGGCTCCGCATTTCAACTTTCGCAAATATCCTTTCGATACACAGGAATTTCACTTCGAAGTCGTATCGGTGTTTCCTTCGCAGTTCGTTCATTATCACTCGCTTGATGAATACTCCGGTCTGGGTGACATGCTTGGCGAAGAAGAATGGAAACTCGGCAATGCCAGGGCTCTGACTTCAACGACGACCGGTTTGTCGGGCGACGAAAGCGACCGGGTCGAACTTGTCTTTGAAGGCACCCGGCACCTGACTTATTACACCATCCGCATATTCCTGCCGATGCTGGTGCTGATCACAGTGGGATGGGCGCTTTTCTTTCTGGATGAATACCGAAAACGGATCGAGATCGCAGGCGGCAACCTGTTGGTCTTTGTGGCCTTCAACTGGGCCATTTCCGCTGACTTACCCAAGCTTGGCTATCTGACGTTTCTGGATTTCATTCTGCAATGCATGTTCCTGATGACTGGAACGATTATCGTCTTCAGCGTGATGCTGCGCAAATTGAAGACCTCCGGTCGGGAAGAGACGGCCAAAAAGCTCGACAATTACGCGATCAAATGGATTTACCCGTTGGGGTATGCAGCCATCATCGGCTATGCCGTCTTTGCCTTTCTGATGACGTCTTAGGCGCTGAATCCTACATTCTATGTAGTTCTGAAATCGCGTATATATCCTTGGCTACCGGCTTTTCTGACCCTTGTCGGCGTTGCAGGGCAGGGTGGCGGACACCGCGCTGCCAGCGACAGCGAAAATCGCAAGATTAACCATGCCCTGCTGATTGCCGTGGTGTCTGATTCAACGCAACAGATGTCGGATTCAAGAGTATCCAAAACCCGTTTTTTCGCGAATTCTGAAAAAAAAGGTCCGATTCATGCGATACTCTGGTTTCAAGGTCATCAAAGAGGCTCTTACCGGGCACAAAGGATGGACACCGGCCTGGCGCGAGCCAGAGCCCAAGCCACATTACGACATCGTCGTCATCGGCGGTGGCGGTCATGGCCTTTCTACGGCGCATTACCTGTCCAAGGTATTTGGCCTCCGCAATGTGGCGGTGATTGAAAAAGGTTGGATTGGTGGCGGCAATGTCGGGCGCAATACAACCATCATCCGCTCCAATTACCTGCTGGACGGCAACGAACCTTTCTACGAGTTCTCGCTGAAACTGTGGGAAGGTCTTGAGCAGGACGTAAACTACAACGCGATGGTCAGCCAGCGCGGGATCATCAACCTGATCCACACAGACGCCCAGCGCGACGCCTTTACGCGACGTGGCAACGCCATGATCCTGAATGGCGCGGATGCCGAGTTGCTGGATGCCGAACAGGTGCGCAAGGAATACCCGTTCCTGAACTTCAACGATGCCCGGTTCCCGATCAAGGGCGGGCTTGCCCAGCGGCGCGGCGGCACGGTTCGGCACGACGCGGTGGCCTGGGGATATGCCCGGTCGGCAGACAGCCACGGTGTCGATATCATCCAAAACTGCGAAGTGACCGGTTTCCGTATCGAAAACGGAAAATGTCTGGGCGTTGAAACTTCGAAAGGGTTCATTGGCGCAGGCAAGGTTGGCTGTGCCGTGGCCGGGAATTCGGGACGTGTCATGGGCATGGCGGGTATGCGGCTGCCAATCGAAAGCCATGTCCTGCAAGCCTTCGTTTCAGAAGGTCTTAAGCCGGTTCTGCCCGGCGTGATCACCTTTGGCGCGGGACATTTCTATGTCAGCCAGTCCGATAAGGGCGGGCTGGTCTTTGGCGGCGATATCGACGGGTACAATTCGTACGCACAACGCGGCAACCTGCCGGTGGTCGAAGATGTCTGCGAGGGCGGCATGGCCCTGATGCCGATGATCGGTCGCGCGCGTCTTCTGCGGATGTGGGGCGGGATCATGGATATGTCCATGGATGGATCGCCCATCATCGACCGGACCGGCATCGATGGCCTCTATTTCAATGGCGGCTGGTGTTACGGCGGGTTCAAGGCAACTCCGGCGTCGGGGTATTGCTTTGCGCATCTGCTGGCAAAGGATGAACCGCACCCGACAGCCACCGCCTATCGGTTCGACCGGTTCCGCACGGGCCGCATGATCGACGAAAAAGGTATGGGCAACCAGCCCAACCTGCACTGAGGGGAGCAGCACCATGATCATCCATCATCCCTTGCTGGGCCCGCGCGACAGTTCCGAATTCGTCTATCTGGGAGACGCTTCGTTGATCAACAGGCCCGATTGGCTGGCCGAAGACGCGGCCGAAGCGTTTTATGACTACGCCTATCTGCGCGACAATCCAGCCGGCGAACACCGCGAGTTGTGGTTCCACGAGGGGGGCGACCGATCTTGGCTGGTTGTTACTCGCAACACCGCGACACATGAGATTTCCAAAGTGGAACTGGCCCGTGACGTGGCCCGGGCACAGGGGCGTTCCAAATGACTCAAGACAATAGGCTGAGTGGCGGTCAGATCGACCGCACCAAAACCCTGAATTTCAAATTCGATAATCGCAGTTACCATGCACATCCGGGCGATACGCTGGCCTCGGCCCTTCTGGCCAATGGCGTGCGCCTGATGGGCCGGTCGTTCAAGTACCACCGCCCGCGTGGCGTGCTGACTGCCGGTTCGGAAGAACCCAACTCCATTGTCGAGCTGCGCACGGGCAGCCGTCAGGAACCCAACACTCGTGCCACGACCGTTGAGATGTTCGAGGGGCTTGAGGCCCATTCCCAAAACCGATGGCCCAGCCTGAGATTTGACGCTCTGGCAATCAACGACAGGTTTTCGACCTTTCTGACGGCGGGGTTCTACTACAAAACCTTCATGTGGCCTGCCGCGTTCTGGGAAAAGCTGTACGAGCCGATGATCCGTCGCGCCGCAGGTCTTGGGTCATTGTCGATGCAGGAAGACCCCGATGAGTATGACAAGGGGTTTCGACATTGCGATCTGCTGATTATCGGCGCGGGTCCAGCCGGGCTGATGGCGGCACTGACGGCGGGCCGGGCCGGTTCCGAGATCATTCTTGCGGATGAGGATTTCGCACTTGGCGGGCGGCTCAACAGCGAATCCTTTTGGCTGAACGACAGCGATGCGACCGATTGGGTTAAACAGAGTGTCGCTGAACTTTCTGCAATGCCAAACGTTCGCATGATGTCGCGCACGACCGTGATCGGTGCCTTTGATCACGGCATTTATGGCGCAGTTGAGCGGACGGGCGATCATCTTGCTTCTCTGCCTTCCGGTAAACCGCGGCAGATCCTCTGGCGCATCTACGCCAAACGCGCCTTGTTATGCGCTGGCGCGACCGAGCGGCCCATCGCGTTTGAAAACAACGACAGGCCCGGCATCATGCTGGCAAGTGCGTTGCGCAGCTATGCAAATCGGTTTGCAACCACGGCGGCGCAACGTGTCGCCATATTTACGAACAACGATGACGGCCACCGCACCGCTGCGGACCTGCACGCAAAGGGTGTCAGGATTACTGCTGTCGTCGACGTCCGTGACGACGCCCCGACCAGCCATGACTATGAAGTTCTGCGCGGCGCGCAGGTTAGGGACACCAAAGGCCGACTGGGGCTGACCTTTGTCGAGGTCGAGCTGGCAGACGGGTCGTCGCGCACGCTGGACTGCGGCGCGCTTGGCGTCTCGGGTGGCTGGAACCCCAACGTGCATTTGACCTGCCATCAACGGGGGCGTCCCGCGTGGAACGAAGATCTGGCGGCTTTCGTGCCCGGCGCGGACTTGCCGCCTGGGCTGTCCGTCGCAGGGGCGGCGAATGGTGTGATGTCCACCCATGGCGCCCTGCAATCCGGGGCAGAAGGCGCGGCGCAGGCGCTGGGCCTGAAAGGTCCGCTGCCCGATCTGCCTAAGGCCGAGGATACCCCGATCTCGCAGACACCGTTCTGGTATGTTCAGGGTTGCAGCCGCGCGTGGCTGGATCAGCAGAATGACGTGACCGTCAAGGATGTGAAGCTCAGCCATCAGGAAGGGTTCCGCTCGGTCGAGCATTTGAAACGCTATACCACGTTGGGCATGGCCACCGATCAGGGCAAGACATCGAACATGGGCGGGCTTGCGATCATGGCCGAGCTTGCGGGTAAGTCCATTCCGGAAACCGGCACAACGATCTTCCGCCCGCCCTATACGCCCGTTCCGATTGCAACCTTTGCTGGCCGGGTGAAAGGCAAGGAGTTTCATCCAACCCGCCTGACCCCGTCACATTACTGGGCCAAGGAACGCGGCGCGGTGTTTGTCGAGGTCGGCAATTGGCTGCGTGCACAGTGGTTCCCGCTGCCCGGTGAAACCCATTGGCGGGAATCCGTGGACCGTGAAGTGCGCCAGACCCGCGCCTCGGTCGGGGTGTGCGACTGCACCACGCTTGGAAAGATTGATGTTCAGGGTGCGGATGCGGCGGATTTCCTGAATAGGCTATATTGCAACGGATTTGCCAAACTGACCGTCGGCAAAACTCGCTATGGGCTGATGTTGCGCGAGGATGGAATTGCGATGGATGACGGTACCGCCGCGCGTCTGGCCGAGGATCATTTCGTGGTCACCACCACAACCGCCAATGCGGTCAAGGTCTACCAGCATATGGAATTTGTCCGGCAATGCCTGTTCCCGGACATGGATGTACAACTGATCTCGACCACCGAAGCCTGGGCACAATATGCGGTAGCCGGGCCCAATTCGCGCAAACTTCTACAAAAGATCGTGGATCCCGAGTTCGACATCTCGAATGAAGGCTTCCCGTTCATGGCTTGCGGCAACATCACCGTATGCGGCGGGTTGCGCGCGCGGTTGTTCCGTATTTCCTTCTCGGGCGAATTGGCCTTTGAAATCGCGGTGCCATCGCGATACGGCGACGCGCTGATGCGGCGTTTGATGCAGGAAGGTGAAGAGTTCGATGTCGTACCCTACGGCACCGAAGCGCTGGGCGTCATGCGGATCGAAAAGGGTCACGCCGCAGGCAACGAGTTGAACGGAACCACCACCGCCCTGAACCTTGGAATGGGTCGGATGGTCTCCAAGAAGAAAGACAGCATCGGCTCAGTCCTGTCCGAGCGTGAAGGGCTGAACGAACCAGATGCTTTGATGATGGTTGGCATCAAGCCTGTGAACGCTGGCGACAAGGTAACCGCCGGAGGGCATCTGATGAATGCCACGGGTCCCGTGGATGCTGCCCATGATCAGGGCTATGTCACATCGGCAGCATATTCGCCGTCGCTGGACAGCCATATCGGCCTTGGCTTTTTGAAAAACGGCATCACACGTCAGGGCGAAAAGATGCGCCTTGTGTCGCCAGTGACCGATCTCACGGTCGAGGTTGAAATCGTCTCGGCCCATTTCGTCGACCCCGAGGGAGAACGGCTCCGTGCATGATCTTGAAGCAATAACCGCGCTGGGTGAAACCGAACCCAAGATCGACAGGGTCGGAAGCGTGACCTGTACCGAAACTCCGGGTGTGGCGCTGGCCTCGGTCGCCGCTCGGCTGGGTCGGGAAAACAAGACCCGAAACGTCGTATCCCAATTGATCGGAGTGGAAACGCCTGGCGTTGGTAAGTTTACCGGCGGGCCGATCGTAGCCTTCTGGACCGGGCCTGATCAATGGATGATAGAAGCGCCCTTTGTGACGCATGAAGATCTGGCGCATCTGGTGAAAGAAAGCACTGGGGATAACGCATCGGTTTCCGAACAGACAGACGCATGGGTCAGGTTTGATCTGGACGGAGAGGGCGTGTTGGCAGTGCTGGAATTGCTAAGCAGTCTGGATTGCCGAAAAATGGCGGTCGGTGCCGCATCCCGCACGTCAATCCATCACCTGGGATGTTTCGTCCTGTGCCGTGCTTCTGGTTCGTTCAGTGTCTACGGGCCAAGATCGTCTGCCGGGTCACTGCATCATGCGATTGTGGCCGCAATGAAATCGGCGCTTTGAAGGCAAGGTCAGCTTGAGGGCAGCGGGGCGTTGTCTTCGACCCGAAACCGGTTGATCCGTCGCCGGTCCTCGCTGGGGCTTAAACCAAAGGCGGACCGATAGTGTGTCACCAAAGGCGTGACCGAGCTGTATCCGATGGCCGCAGCGATGTCGGCAATAGGGTCCTTGGTATAGACAACCATCTGACGGGCCGCCTTCATCCGCATGGACCGGAAATAATGGCTGGGGCTTTGCCCCGTGGCCTGTTTGAAGGCGCGCTCGATCTGGCGGGAGGTGACGCCCGTTTGATCCGCTATGTCCGCGATCGAGATCGGATTGCCGATACGGCTTGCGAACAGGTCGACACATCGCGCCACAAGCGGCGGCAGCTTTTCACCCGTGGCAGGTTTGCTTGCACTGGGCACCTGTTGCTGAACACCCTCCCCTCTCATCATCGGATGCTGGAACCAGCAGGCCACCTCATGTGCGACTTCGCCGCCCAACCGGTCCTGAATCAGATGCAGGGCCAGATCAAACGCGGCCGCCGCGCCGGCCGCAGTATACCGCGTGGCATCCGACACGATCACTTCGCGCCGCGCATCTATCTGGGGAAACTCGGCCAGAAATGCAGCCTCGTAACACCAGTGCACCGATACCGGATGGCCGGTCATGACCCCCGAGCGCACGAGCGGGAAAACGCCGCCGCTGATACCGCCCAGAATTGTCCCGTGTCGTGACAAGGCCCGCAACGCACCATTCCCCTGGGTCGGGTTTCTGAAGTCCGAGGTCGGACTGCTGAGCAGGAACAGAATATCAATCGGCTGGCAGTCTGAGAGGTTGCGTTCAGCCTCAAAACGCACATGAGCGCTGGAGCTGACCTTTCCCCCGTTTTCCGCCACAAGAGACCAGCGAAATGCCTCTTGCCCGGCGATCTCATTTGCAGCGCGCAGCGGTTCGATGACCGAGGTCAGGCAAGCCATCGGAAAGCCATCGAACAGCAGAAACCCGATCTCAATTCTATTTTCTGTCAGCATGAGCGCTACACTATCAGTAAATCCTGGTTCGGCCCGGATTGCTCCTTGGCCGCTCTGGCCTGCGGAAACGGTTCGAACAAGTGTAGCAAAACACGGAACGTGCGAAATCGAAAAAACACGCAACAAACATGGCGAAAATCGGGGTCAGGGGCCTCATTCGGATTGACAGGCTGAAAGGGACAAAGGTTGCGCAGCGCCATTTGCCGGTCTGGCGATGCCGTAGATGCTGGACCCGTGACGGCTGAGACCCTAACGTGGCCTCAATGCTTCGCTATACCCTTAAACGACTGATCTCATTGCTTGCCAGCCTTGCTATCGCCTCGGTGGTTATCTTTGCCGTGATCGAGGTCGCGCCGGGGGACCCGGCCTCGTTCATGCTGGGTGTCAACGCGCAGGAGGATACGTTGGCCGCGCTGCGGGCTGAACTGGGTCTGGATGGATCAAGGGTACAGCGGTATTTCAACTGGGTCGGGGGGATGGTGGCCGGGGATTTCGGCACCTCGTACACCTACCGCACACCGGTGTCGCAGATGATTGCGGACCGGCTGTGGGTATCGTTGCCTTTGGCGCTATATGCGCTCACGCTGTCCACACTGATCGCCTTTCCCGCCGGGATCTATGCCGCCGCACGTCGGGGCAAGCCCGGGGATCTGGCGGTGATGGGGGCGACACAGCTTGGTATCGCGGTGCCGAATTTCTGGTTCGCGATGATGCTGGTGCTGATCTTTGCCATAAACCTACGCTGGTTCAATGCCGGTGGGTTTGTTGGCTGGGGCGAGGGCCTTTGGGCAGGGCTGCGTTCGCTGACTTTGCCCGCCATTGCGTTAGCCCTTCCTCAGGCCGCGATCCTGGCCCGCGTCATGCGATCCGCGCTGCTGGATATTCTGGGCGAGGATTTTATGCGCACCGCGCGGGCTAAGGGATTGTCGCGTCGTCAGGCTCTGTGGCGGCATGGGGTGCGAAACGCGCTGATCCCCGTGCTGACGATCATCGGCTTGCAGTTTTCCTTCCTGCTGGCCGGGTCGATCATCATCGAACAGGTGTTCTACCTGCCGGGCCTCGGGCGGTTGGTGTTTCAGGCCATTTCGGCCCGCGATCTGATCGTGGTTGAATCGGTGGTGATGCTGCTGGTCTTTGCGGTGATCACCGTGAATTTTCTGGTGGATCTGGCCTATGCAGCCGTTGACCCAAGGCTAAGGAGCCGGTCATGAGCCGCAACCTGATTCTGGGCGCGGCGCTGTCGTCGCTGGTGGTGCTGGCGGCGCTGGCCTCGTTTGTCTGGACACCCTACGACTATGCCGCGCTGGATATCCCCAACAAACTTCAGACGCCCGATGCACGGCACTGGTTCGGGACGGATCACTTCGGCCGCGACATGCTCTCGATGATCATGGTCGGTGCACGCACGTCGATTGCGGTGGCTCTGGTGGCTGTGGGGATCGGCATGGCGCTGGGCGTACCCCTTGGCCTGACAGCCGCCGCGCGCAAAGGATCGTGGTTGGATGAGGTGATCATGCGTGGCAACGATCTGGTCTTTGCCTTTCCCTCGCTGGTCATCGCCATCCTGATCACGGCTGTGTTCGGTGCCGGTGCCATCAACGCGATCATTGCGATCGGTATTTTCAACATCCCCGTCTTCGCCCGCATCACCCGCGGGGCCGCATTGTCGCTGTGGGAGCGCGAGTTCATACTTGCCGCCCGTGTGTCGGGCAAAGGCGCAGCACGGATTTCAGCCGAACATATCCTGCCCAATGTTGCCAACCTGCTGATCGTTCAGGGTACCATCCAATTTTCATTGGGCATACTGGCCGAGGCGGGTCTGTCCTATGTCGGTTTGGGTGCGCAGCCGCCGACACCCAGTTGGGGCCGTATGCTTGCGGACGCGCAGACAATGGTCAGTTTTGCTCCGCATTTGGCTCTGATTCCGGGCATGGCCATCATTGTCACCGTGCTGGGTTTGAACCTGCTGGGTGATGGTCTGCGCGACTGGTTGGATCCAAGGATCAGGGTGGCGCGGGCATGACGTTGCTGCAAGTCGAAAACCTGTCCCTGTCGATCCACGGGGTGCCGATCCTGAAACGGGTGAACCTGTCTATCGATCCAGGCCAGATCGTGGCGGTGACAGGTGAAAGTGGTTCGGGCAAATCCATGACAGCACTGGCTGTGATGCAGCTTCTGCCAAACGGGGCAACGGCAGACGGCGCGATCCGACTGGACGGCACTGACCTGCTGACCCAATCCGAGGCCGAGATGTGCGCCTTGCGTGGCGCGTCTATCGGGATGGTGTTTCAGGAACCGATGACGGCACTCAACCCGGTGAAAACCATCGGCGATCAGGTGATGGAGACCATCCTGATCCACAAGGCAATGCCTCCTGCTCAGGCTCGGACCCGTGCCACAGAGGTTTTGACCCGGGTTGGCCTGCCGCCCGACAGGTTCCCTCTGTCGCGGTATCCGCATGAGCTGTCGGGCGGGCAGCGTCAGCGTGTGGTCATTGCAATGGCCATCGCATTGCGCCCTAGGCTTTTGATCGCGGATGAGCCGACGACGGCACTGGATGTCACAACGCAGGCGCAAATCCTTGATCTGCTGAAAGGGCTGGTTCGCGAATATGATATGGGCTTGCTGATGATCACCCATGATCTGGCTGTGGTCTCGGACATGGCCGATCAGATTGTCATCATGCGTCACGGCGAGGTCGTCGAAAGTGGCGCGACCCGAAACCTGTTTCGAGATATGCAGCACCCCTATACCCGCATGTTGTTCGAAGCTTCGGGTCATCAGGTCACACTGCCTGAACCTACACAGCAACGCCCGCTTCTGGAGGTTTCGCAGGTCGTCCGGGATTACCGCCTTCCCCGCAAAGGTCTGCTGGAACCGCCGCGTCACCACCGCGCGGTGGATGGTGTCAGCTTTACCCTCAACCGAGGGGAGCGTTTAGGGCTGGTGGGCGAGTCCGGTTGCGGAAAATCGACCCTAACACGGGCTATTTTAGGGTTGGAAGAGATCCAATCCGGTCAGATTATGCTGGATGGTCAGCCGGTTTTCACCGGCCACAGGCCCAACATTGCGGTACGTCGCAAGATGCAGGTCGTGTTTCAGGACCCCTATGGCAGCTTCAATCCCCGCCACCGTGTCGCGCGCCTGATTACTGAACCTTTTCACCTGTTGGAGACGCCACCAAAGGGGTCCGAACGCCAGGACCGGATTGCAGAGATGCTGACGGCAGTGGGCCTTGGCCCTGATGATGCGGGCAAATACATTCACGAGTTTTCGGGCGGGCAACGCCAGCGGATCGCCATCGCCCGCGCTCTGATCATTCGGCCGGAACTGATCCTGTTCGATGAGGCGGTTTCAGCGCTCGACGTATCGGTGCGCGCTCAAATCCTCGATCTGCTTGCCGAACTCTGCGAGGCATATGATCTGACTTACCTGTTCATCAGCCACGATCTGAGCGTGGTGCGCACCATCACCGATCATGTTCTGGTGATGCAATCTGGGCGAATTGTCGAACAAGGCAAGACCGAACAGGTATTCTCGGACCCGCAGCATTCCTACACGCAAACCCTGATCGCCGCCGCGCCCCAATTGCCTGAAATCGGGAAGTTATCGGCGTAAAACCCTTTATTAGAGCCTGAACGGAGGCCAAAATGACCCAACCACTCTGGTTTGATCCCACCCTGTGCCTGATTGGTGGAAACTGGATACCTGCGACATCAGGCGACTCATTGGCTTTGACCAACCCGTCAGACGGGATCGAGATATGCAGGATTGCACGCGGCTCGGGCGTGGATATTGACGCGGCGGTCGCCGCCGCCAGATCTGCGTTAAAGGGCGACTGGGGGCGCAAGGCGGCCTTGGAGCGTGGTCGCATCCTGACCCGGCTGGGACAATTGGTGTTGGAGCGCGTGGACGATCTGGCGCGGCTTGAGGCGATGGATGTGGGTAAGCCCCTGACGCAGGCTCGCGCCGATGCCATTGCGCTGGCGCGCTATTGTGAATTCTACGGCGGTGCAGCGGATAAGGTGATGGGTGAGACCATCCCCTATCTCGATGGCTATACCGTCTATACCCTGCGCGAACCCCATGGGGTGACGGGCCACATCGTGCCGTGGAACTATCCGATGCAGATTATCGGGCGTTCGGTCGGGGCGGCGTTGGCCATGGGCAACGCCTGTGTTCTGAAACCGGCAGAGGAGGCCTGCCTGACCGCGCTGGCCTTTGCCCATCTCGCACAGCAAGCGGGTCTGCCAGCAGGTGCACTGAATGTTGTGCCCGGTCTGGGGGCCGAGGCCGGAGCCGCACTGTCCGGGCATCCGGGGGTCAACCATATCTCGTTCACTGGTTCGGTCGCCACGGGGGGCCTGGTGCAACAGGCTGCGGGGCGAAACGTTGTGCCTGTGACGCTGGAGCTGGGCGGAAAATCCCCGCAGTTGGTGTTTGACGATGCCGATCTGGATGCCGCTCTGCCATTTCTGGTGAATGCGGGCATTCAAAACGCGGGGCAGACCTGCTCGGCCTCCTCCCGCATTCTGGTACAGCGCGGTGTCTATGATCAGGTCAAATCCCGCATGACCGCGGCCTATGAACAGCTTAGCGTTGGGCCCGCGATGCAGGATCTTCGCGTTGGGCCGCTGATTTCCGAGCGGCAAAAGCATATCGTAAACAGCTTTCTGGACAAATGCGCCGATCTGACCATTGCGGCAGAAGGGACGATCACACAGGATGCGCCAGAAACCGGGGCATATGTCCGGCCCACCTTGTTCGCTGATGTGCCACCGGATCACCCGCTCGCCCGCGATGAAATCTTCGGCCCGGTCCAGGTTCTGATCCCCTTTGACACCGAGGAACAGGCTCTAATCATTGCCAACAGCACAGACTACGGCCTTGTCGCCAGCGTCTGGACACGCGACGGTGCGCGGCAGATGCGGTTGGCGAAAGGGCTGCACGCGGGTCAAGTCTTCCTCAACAACTATGGGGCAGGTGGCGGCGTTGAACTGCCTTTTGGCGGCGTGGGCAAATCCGGCCACGGCCGCGAGAAAGGCTTTGAGGCGCTTTATGGCTTTTCACAACTCAAGACAGTGGCCGCCTATCACGGGTAACAAGCGCCCGACCTGTCAGATCATCGTTTCTTTGGCGCATGCGCGCCCCAGATTTGTTGATGAATTCGCAAGGTGTGGAACCGCTGAAGGTGGCGAGACTACGCGTAAGTTTGTAACCCGCGGTGAAATCACCAAAGCGCGGGTGACTCAGCACGAGGACAGCAATTTTGAGAAACGGTTTCGCACGGTCTGAAGGCATAGGAGATGAATCCGTAAACGGAACTCCTACCAACGAGGTACCCCCACCCCCAACACTGGATGGATCTGGTTCGCTCTGAGCATTCCAAGGAGGATTGCGCAGCCCCAACCGACACCGGAGAAAGCGGTAAGCAAAGTGATACTGGCCCGTCGCATCGGTGTCGCCCGTGATTAGTTCGAAAAACCGGACGTACTTATCCGCAAAGCAATGGCATGCGCATCGCAATATATTTGTTTGTTAAAAAGTGGTGAGCCGTGCAGGATTCGAACCTGCGACCCACTGATTAAAAGTCAGTTGCTCTACCAACTGAGCTAACGGCCCACTCTTTTGTTGGATCTTCTCGATCCGTGGCGCTCTTTACGGCAATTTCCCAACCGGGTTCAAGCCCTTATTTTGCGCCTCGTTTCGCTGAAACAATCTGTGTTTCCAGCGACCCGATAGGCGGCCTAATTAGGCAGGTGGCGCAGGGGGGTCAACCCCTTTTTTCACGATTCTACGCGACAGGGTGGATTCATGTTCCGACCGACGTTATATCGCCGCCATGCAACAGAAACGCGATATCAGTTTGCCATTTGTTAAGATGCACGGGTTGGGCAATGACTTCGTCATTATTGATGCGCGTGCGCGGGATGCTCTGATTACCCCGGCACTGGCCCGAGGAATCGGACATCGGCATTTTGGTGTGGGATTCGATCAGCTGGCCGTAATCGAAAACGGTGCGGCTGACGCGCATCTGGTGTTCTACAATTCGGATGGATCAACTTCGGCGGCGTGTGGCAACGCCACAAGATGCATCGCGCGAATGTTGATGGATGAGACGGGCAAAACCCAACTGACGCTGACAACCGAACGTGGAACGCTTGTTGCGCAGGACGCAGGTGATGGGCTGACCTCGGTCAATATGGGTCTTCCTCAGTTGGAATGGCACGAAATTCCGTTGGCTGAAGAGATGGACACGTTGGAACTGCCAATCGAGGGTGCCCCTACAGCGACGGGTATGGGCAATCCGCACTGCACATTCTTTGTTGAAAACGCCGAGGCGATTCCGCTGGCCGAGTTCGGCGCCCGCTATGAACACCATCCTTTGTATCCCGAGCGCACCAATGTGCAGGTGGCTCAGGTCGTGGGTCCGGATCACATCCGCATGCGGGTGTGGGAACGTGGCGTGGGCATTACCCTGGCATCAGGGTCGTCATCCTGTGCAACCGCGGTGGCTGCGGCGCGGCGTGGGCTGACAGGGCGAAAGGTGCAGATTGATCTTGATGGCGGAACCCTTTGGGTTGACTGGCGCGAGGATGGCGTCTGGATGACCGGGTCAACCTGTCACGTCTTCTCGGGCACGTTGTCGCCCGAGTTTCTAGGGACGCTGGGATGAACCCGCCTAAATTCACCACATTGGGTTGCCGCCTGAACGCCTATGAAACCGAGGCGATGAAAGAGCTGTCGCAACAAGCCGGACTGACGGATGCCGTGGTGATAAACACCTGTGCCGTCACGGCTGAGGCTGTGCGCAAGGCACGGCAGGAGATCCGGAAACTTCGACGTGAAAATCCGAACGCCCGGCTGATTGTCACCGGGTGCGCTGCCCAGACAGAACCCAACACCTTCGCGCAGATGGCCGAGGTCGATGCGGTGATCGGCAACACGGAAAAGATGCGGCCAGAAACCTGGAAAGGCATGGCCGCCGACTTTATCGGCGAGACCGAGGCCGTTCAGGTCGATGACATCATGTCTGTCACCGAAACGGCCGGGCACCTGATCGACGGGTTCGGCACACGCTCACGCGCTTATGTGCAGGTTCAGAACGGGTGTGACCATCGCTGCACCTTCTGCATCATTCCCTATGGCCGGGGCAATTCGCGCAGCGTGCCTGCCGGTGTTGTGGTGGATCAGATCAAGCGGCTGGTGGATCGGGGCTATCATGAGGTGGTGCTAACCGGCGTTGACCTGACCTCATGGGGGGCCGATCTGCCTGCGCAGCCGAAACTGGGCGATCTGGTGATGCGTATTCTAAAACTGGTGCCGGACTTGGCTCGCCTGAGGATCAGTTCGATCGACTCGATCGAAGTGGACGAGAATCTGATGCAGGCCATAGCAACCGAACCACGCCTGATGCCGCATCTACACCTGTCGCTTCAGCATGGCGACGATCTGATCCTGAAGCGCATGAAACGTCGCCACCTGCGCGACGATGCCATTCGATTTACCGAAGAGGCCCGGAAACTGCGCCCCGACATGACCTTTGGTGCCGACATCATCGCAGGTTTCCCGACCGAGACCGAAGCGCATTTCGAGAACTCGCTGAAACTGGTTACCGATTGCGAACTGACCTGGCTGCATGTCTTCCCATATTCGAAACGCGAAGGCACTCCAGCAGCCCGCATCCCGCAGCAGGTGAACGGGAATCTAATCAAGGATCGCGCCGCCCGCCTGCGTGCGGCTGGGGACGTTCAGGTCAGGAAACACCTGTCAGAACAGATCGGCAAAACCCATCGGATCCTGATGGAGAACCCGCATATGGGGCGGACCGAACAATTCACCGAAGTTACGTTCAATACACCTCAGCCCGAAGGTCAGATCGTAACCGCCCGAGCCATCGGGGCGAATGATCACAGTTTGGTTGTCTGAAGGTCTGCAGCCTCACCATCTGCGGCAAACAATTCTTCCATGAATACGCTTATCAGTTGCGCACGCCCATCAACCCCGGCTTTGGCATAGATCGAGGCGGTCTGCGCGCGCACGGTTCCTACGGCCCGCCCCCGGATGCGCGCGATGTTTTCGTTATCCAGCCCTTTCAGAACCAAAAGACCCACGTCTCGCTCGGCAGCGGTGAGCCCCCAACGGTCGAAAAACGTGTTGATGACCACGCTCATTTCACCCTGCGCGGCCTGTAGGCCAAGCTTGGTCTGTTCCACCCTTGCCAGCAGGCGTCGAAGTTCAATCATGAAAAAAACAATTCCGGCAAGCAGAACAAATGCGACAAAAGCCTCAAGACTTACATGAGAAGGTCCCTCGCCTTCCTTCAAATCCAGGGCGACGTCGCCAAGGTAAAACACCACGCAAAGTACCTGAACAACGATCATTATCGACATAAGTACAGCCCGGTGAGCGTCTGCATCGCCGGGCCGCCAATAGCTTCTGATCCATTTGATCATTTGATTGACCAGTCCTCAGGTATATTCTTCCGCCCTGTTATCATAGCCTTTGCCAAAGCGACACCTGTTCGCCACTGATCGATGACAACCCCGGCAACATGCAGCAGAACAGATAGCATCAGCCAGTTGAAGGCCAGTCCGTGCAGGTCTTCGACCCATTCGACGCCAAAGAATCGAACTGTTCCCATCATGATTCCTGTCACACACAAAGCCAGCAGCGTCGCCCAGAGGTTATAGACCATAAGGGCCCCCAGAGGGTTGTGTGAAAGGTGCACGCTTTGATCACCCCGCCCCATGTCCCGCAGGTGATTAAGGGCCGCACGGGGGCTGAAAGGAAAGGCGGTGAACCTGGCAAAAGCCGGACCCGTTAACCCCCAAAGCAACCGCAACAAGACCAAAGCCAGGACAACATAGCCCACATACTCGTGGAACGCGCCCTCGGGATTGGAAATCGCCCCATTGATCAGAACGCACAGGGCTACGATCCAGTGAACCAGCCGGACCAGTGGATCCCAAACCTGAACTTCGTGGGCGCCTGTGCGCCCACGATGCATCAATTCTGTTTCAGACATTCCGGTTACTGGTCCTCAATCTTGACGACTTTGCCGCTTGCGGGGTCGACATAAACCTCGGCCAATTGACCATCCTTGACGACATAGGCTTCGATCTTGCCATCTTCCGTCTCGATTTTGCGGACATCGAATCCCATGCCCGTCAGCGTTTGCCGAATTTCGGCCTCGGATTTTCCAAGTTCCGCATTGGGTGCAAGATCCAGCGCCAATACCGGCGTTGCAAATAGAATTGAGGCAAAAAGAATAGGAAGTTTCATTGTCGTGACTCCGTGTTTCAGACAAACGGCAATTGATCAGCCGTTGTGGCTGATGTGCGCCTGTGAAGCTGTCCAATCCATTGACCCGGCGCTTATTTCGACCAAATAAGCGCGCGCTGATGGCGGCTTGGCAAAAGAAAACCCCCGCAACCTGACGGCGCGGGGGGCTGATTTAGTAAAATCCGGTAGGACGGATCGGATCAATCTTCCTTGCGGAGTTTGCCCTTGTGCGGCGCCCATAGACGCTTGTTGACCAGGTACAGCAGCACCGACAGAACGGTCAGGAAGATCACACCGACAAAGCCTGCGTTCTTGCGGTCTGTCAGCTTTGGCTCGGCTGCCCACATCAGGAATGCGGCAACGTCCTCGGCCATATGCTCGACCGTGTTCGAGTGCCCGTCTGCGAACTCGACCTGCTCATCAGC
Organism: Ruegeria sp. SAZD013; assembly: GCF_059612525.1. Classification (NCBI taxonomy): domain Bacteria; kingdom Pseudomonadati; phylum Pseudomonadota; class Alphaproteobacteria; order Rhodobacterales; family Roseobacteraceae; genus Ruegeria; species Ruegeria sp. SAZD013. Next base: position 77,052 of record NZ_JBXWQT010000035.1, read on the forward strand.
CAGCGGAGGCGCCATCGAAATCCAGCCGCCGGGGAAGGCAGTGTTTTCATAGAGCACCGCACCCGCCTCTTCTTTTTCGTGGCCGGTGTAGCCATGCAGCAAAGACGCGATGTATTCCGGTCCACCCATGCCTTTGACCAGCTGGTTGATGCCCAGGCCATAAGGCCCATGGAATCCGGCACGGGCCTTGGCCATCAGGCTCAGGTCAGGTGCGCCGACGCCGGTATTGGCCGGGAAGTGGTCGGTGGGAATCGCCGGACGGAAATCGTCCAGCTCGGGGTCGAAGACTTCGAAGTTGCCAGCCGCGTATGCGATGACTTCTTCTTCCGAGTAACCCAGCGCTTTCAGATCGCGCAGCGGCACATATTGCAGACCGTGGCAAGCCGCGCAGACCTCGGTATAGATCTGCAGGCCACGTTGCAGCTGATGCTGGTCCCAGGTGCCGAACGGGCCTTCGAACGAGAAGGCGAAATCTTCGATATGCTGCTCACCACCGCCTGCTGCAATGGAAGCAGCAGGGGTCAGGGCCAGAGCAAACGCGGCGCCGATTGCAAGTTTCTTGAACATGTTTCCGGTCCCTCTTCTTACTCGGCCGGCGTGGCGTCGGCGTCAGCCTTGCCATAATGCGCGTTGAAGTCTTCTTCGATGGTCTCGGGCTGGGCCAGAGGTTTTTCGATCACGCCGAGGATCGGCAGGATCACGAAGAAATAGGCGAACCAGTAGGCCGATGCGATCAGCGAGAAGGTCGCATAGGGTTCTTCCGCAGGCATCGCACCCAGCCACATCAGGGCAAAGAAGTCGATAATCAGCAGGTAGAACCACCATTTCAACATCGGACGGTACTTGCCCGAACGCACGCTCGACGTGTCCAGCCAAGGCGCCAGCGCCATGGCCAGGATCGCACCAAACATCGCCAGAACACCAAAGAACTTGGCGTCAACGATGCCACCGGTGATGAAGCTCGCGAACTGTACAACCCAGACCTCACCGGTAAAGGCACGCAGGATCGCGTAGAACGGCAGGAAGTACCATTCAGGCACGATGTGAGCAGGCGTAACCAGCGGGTTGGCTTCGATATAGTTGTCCGGGTGACCCAGATAGTTCGGCATGAAACCGACAACAGCCCAGAACACGACCAGGATCACGGCCAGCGCGAACAGGTCCTTGATCACGAAATACGGCCAGAACGGCAGCGTGTCTTTCTTCGCCTCGTCTTTCGAGCCGCGACGCACTTCAACACCTGTGGGGTTGTTGTTGCCGGTAGTGTGGAACGCCCAGATGTGCACCACGACCAGAGCCGCGATGATGAACGGCAGCAAATAGTGCAGCGAGAAGAAGCGGTTCAGCGTGGCGTTGTCCACCGCAGGTCCGCCCAGCAGCCAGGTCTGGATGGCATCGCCCACAAACGGAATGGCGCCAAACAGGCCGGTGATCACAGTCGCACCCCAGAAAGACATCTGACCCCATGGCAGAACATAGCCCATAAAGGCCGTGCCCATCATCATCAGGTAGATCAGCATACCGACGATCCACGTGATCTCGCGCGGGGCTTTGTATGAGCCATAGAACAAGCCGCGGAAGATGTGGATGTAGACCGCAACAAAGAACAGCGATGCGCCGTTCATGTGCAGGTAACGGATGAAGTAACCGCCATTTACGTTACGCATGATGTGTTCGATGCTGGCAAACGCCAGATCAACATGCGGCGTATAGTGCATCACCAGAATGATACCGGTGACAATTTGCAGCGCCAGGCAGAACGCCAGAACGATGCCCCAGATCCACCACCAGTTCAGGTTCTTGGGGGTTGGGATCATGAGGGTGTCATACAGCAGGCCAACAATAGGCAGGCGGCTGTTCAGCCATTTCTCGCCGTTTGTCTTCGGCTCGTAATGATCGTGGGGAATTCCGGACATAAGTTTGGGTCTCCCTTAGCCGAGTTTGATTGTGCCGTTGTCCACCCACTCTGCGGGCGGAATGGGCAAGTTCTCAGGCGCGGGGCCTTTGCGGATACGACCGGCAAGGTCGTAGTGTGAACCGTGGCAGGGGCAGAACCAGCCACCAAAGTCGCCTGCATCACCCAGAGGCACACAACCGAGGTGCGTACAAACACCCATCTGGACGACCCATGCACCCGGCGCTTCGCCTTCCGGCGACGGCATCACCCGGTTTGCGTCGGTCGCAGGGGCATCGGCGCTCAGGTTAAAGTTGCGGGCCAGCGGATCGGGCAGCGCATCAACACCTTCGGCGTCCTGTTTCTGAGCTTCCTGAATCTCTGCACCGGTGCGGTGACGGACAAAGACGGGTTTTCCCAACCATTTGACGGTCAGCTGCGTACCCGGCTCAACACCGCTCACATCCACACGGATCGAGGACAGCGCCTGAACGTCTGCCGATGGGTTCATTTGGTTGATCAGGGGCCATACGGCTGCACCCGTTGCAACGACACCTGCGCCGCCAGCGACGTAGTACAGGAAATCTCTGCGGGTGCCTTCGTGGTCTTCTGCGTGGGACACGAGGTTATCTCCGATTGTCTGGCGCCCGCGGACGGGCAAATAGCTCGCGCACCGCACGAATGCGGTGTCTTAACCGCGCTTACTATCGGGGAGAATAGTGTTCGTCCAGCGTTCATAAACGCGCAATACGCCGCATGTGTCGTTTCCAGCAGCTGCGGACGGTGTTTTTTGGTGAATCTCGCGTGCGACTTTGTCGGCAACTTCGATTCATGCGCCATTGATTCGCTTACCCACCCTGTCTTCCGTCACCTGGATCAGGTATCTGGAGCCTGTCTCGTGGACCACTGATTTGCGCCCCAAAGTACATAATCAAGACCTCGGAACGGGGATTGTTTTCAGCAAAAACATACTCGCTAAATAGATGATTTAAATTATAAATTGCACGCGCCCCACCTGTTGCACTTTCCGCGCGAATAAAGGACAGCGCAAAAGGCGTGCGAACTCCCGCAAGGAGACCCCAATGTCAAAGATCGTTCTGGCCGCTGCCCTGTGCACAATGGCCCTTCCCACTCAGACCCTTGCCGCGGGCGATCCCGCAAAAGGTGAGGCGATATATAACCGTTGTTCTTCGTGTCATGCGATCATCAAGGATGGTGAAGTTCTGGTCAAAGGTGGAATCACCGGCCCGAATCTGTACGGCGTCATCGGTCGCGTGGCCGGGTCCGAAAACGATTATCGCTATGGAAGCGAGCGCCTGCCGATTGGTATGTTCACGGACGACATGATCCGTGCCGGCGAGGAAGGTCTGGTCTGGACCGAGGAAAACATCGTTGCCTATGCGCAGGATCCTATCGGCTTCATCAAGGAATTTCTGGATGACGAAACTGCCCGTCCGAACATGAGCGTCAAACTCAAGAGCGGTGCGGACGATATTGCCGCCTATCTGGCGACTTTCAGCCCCCAGTAAACCCGGCGCCCGGTGCTGGCTACGCCTTGTGCATCAAGGCGGCCAGCCGGGCGATTTCACTGCCAAAGCCAGTGGATACCTGATCAGCAGCAGCATTTCGCGCACCCTCGGGTTTGTTCTGACCAAGCTTCCAGGTGCCCTGAATATCTTCAATGCGCATGCGGCACGGTATGATCATGCGCATCATCTTGTTCAGCGCGTCAGAGGACATTTTTCCCGTGCCCCATGGGGCCTTGGGCAGCAGCCGCTTTTCGTAGAACGCCGATTGGCGGTCAAGCACGTCACGTAACTCGTCCTGCGGGCGCAGCTCAAGTTTTCCGATCAGGTGCACGGCGACATAATTCCAAGTCGGAACCTGATCTTCGACACCGTACCAATCCGGCGAAATATAAGCATCCGGCCCCTGCACCGCGATCTTCGCGTGCTGCGGCTCGCGCAGCGCTCGTACAATAGGGTTCGAGCGCACAAGATGCAGGTCAGCCAGTGAACCGTCTTCGGACAGCAGAAACGGGACGTGGCTTAATAGCGGGGCCTCTTCGGCAGAGAGTGCCAGAACGCCGAACGCCCGGTCGCGGGCGAATTCAACATGCCGGGCTCGATCCTCGGCGCGAAAAGCGGGGTTAGGGTGCATGAATGTCCTCCTGTCAATTCTCTTGCAGCGTCGGACAGTTCTTGGCAAGGTCCGCCTCGTTCTCAGGGCGGGGCGGAATTCCCCACCGGCGGTATGCAGGCCACGGCCCGCAAGCCCGCGAGCGGCCCCGGCTTTCGGGGTGTCAGCAGATCTGGTGAGATACCAGAGCCGACGGTTACAGTCCGGATGAAAGAGAACGTGCAAGCCGCGCCGGTGAACCGGCGCGCCTGCTCGTGATCGCCTTGGGTGACGTGTCATGCCGGGCTGGCAGCGAAATGGGATCTGGTTCTCGCGACTGCCGGCAGGCCACCAAACTGAAAGGAGATCATGATGACACACACCCGCTATGCTTTTGTCAAAGCCAACTGGCATTCCGATATTGTTGACCGCGCGCTCGACGGCTTCCTCGAACTCGTCCCCTCGGAACAAGTCGATGTCTATGACGTTCCCGGCGCGTTCGAGATGCCCCTGCTGGCCCGTGATCTGGCCCGGACCGGGCGCTATGCCGCCGTCGCCTGCGCTGCCTTTGTCGTTGATGGCGGCATCTACAGGCACGACTTCGTTGCGCAGGCCGTGGTCGATGGTCTGATGCGCGCCGGGCTTGATACAGGGGTTCCTGTCCTGTCGGTCTCGCTGACCCCGCACCAATATCTGGAAACCAAACATCACAATACGATCTATCGCGACCATTTCGTACAAAAAGGGCGCGAAGCGGCTCAGGCCGCGCTGATGATCTCGGAAATCCGTGCGAAAATCGCGCAGGCCGCCTGATCTTCATCTTTTCGAAAATACTCAAAAATGCGCCGCCCGACGGGCGGCGTTCAAACCATCAACGGCCAAATCCGCTTGAGGCCGGGGGCCTTGCCCGCTAATCACGATCCGCAAAGGAGCACGCCCCATGTCGATGAACAGCTTTGGCCATCTTTTCCGCGTCACCACCTGGGGTGAAAGCCATGGGCCCGCCTTGGGCGCCACTGTCGACGGTTGCCCGCCGGGCGTTGCGATTGACGAGGCGATGATCCAGCACTGGCTGGACAAGCGCAAACCGGGGCAAAACAAGTTCACAACGCAGCGGCGCGAACCGGATCAGGTCAAGATCCTTTCTGGCGTGTTCGAAGGCCAAACTACAGGCACGCCCGTGCAACTGATGATCGAAAACACCGATCAGCGCTCGAAAGATTACGGCGACATCATGGACAAGTTCCGTCCGGGCCATGCCGATATCACCTACTGGCAGAAATACGGCATCCGCGATTATCGCGGGGGTGGGCGCAGTTCAGCCCGGGAAACCGCGTCGCGTGTGGCCGCGGGTGGACTGGCGCGCGAGGCCATCAAACAGATTGCGCCCAATGTGCAGATCACCGGCTACATGACCCAGATCGGTCCGCACAAGATCGACCGCTCCAAATTCGACTGGGCGCAGATTGAACAGAACCCGTTCTGGACGCCTGATGAACAGGCGGCCGGGGATTGGGCCATCTATCTGGATGATCTGCGCAAATCCGGCAACTCGGTCGGTGCCGTGGTCGAGGTTGTGGCACGCGGTGTCCCGGCAGGGCTTGGGGCGCCGATATACGCCAAGTTGGACACTGATCTTGCGGCCGCGATGATGTCGATCAACGCTGTCAAAGGCGTCGAGATCGGCGAAGGCATGGCTGCCGCCGAACTGACTGGTGAAGCCAATGCCGACGAAATCTTCATGGGTCAGGATGGCCCGCAATACAGTTCAAACCACGCAGGCGGGATTCTGGGCGGCATCTCGACCGGGCAGGACATTGTCGTGCGCTTTGCGGTCAAGCCGACCTCTTCGATCCTGACCACCCGCAAGACCATTACAAAATCCGGTGAAGAGACCGAGATCATCACAAAGGGCCGTCATGACCCCTGTGTTGGCATCCGCGCTGTCCCTGTCGGTGAGGCGATGATGGCCTGTGTTATCCTAGATCACTTGCTGCTGCACCGTGGTCAGATCGGAGAAAACCGTGGACGGATCGGCTGATCTGCGCGCGCGTTTGCGTGCTGTTGTCGCGCAACGCATGGAAACTGATCCGGCCCATGACCTGGCCCATCTGGATCGTGTTTGGACCAATGCTCAGGCCATTGCAGGCGCTCAGGCGGACATCCCCGTCCTGTTGGCAGCCTGTTATCTTCATGATCTGGTCAACCTACCCAAGAATGACCCGAAACGACAGTTTGCCTCACGTCAGTCAGCGACTGAATCAGGGCCTATTCTGGCAAAACTGGGCTTTTCCGACGATCAGGTTCAGGCCGCGCAACATGCGATCGCGGCCCATAGCTTCTCGGCCAACATCCCACCCGAAACGCTGGAGGCCCGGATTCTGCGGGATGCGGATCGCCTTGACGCCTTGGGTGCCATCGGGATTGCGCGCACATTTTCTGTATCGGGTGCTTTGGGGCGTGTTCTCTATGATCCGGCTGATCCATTCGCAGAGGCGCGCCCGCTGGACGATCTGCGGTATTCGATTGATCACTGGAAGGTCAAACTGCTGACCCTGCCGGACGACATGCTGACGGATGCAGGCAAGCAGATCGCGCAAGCAAGGGCGGGCCGAATGTTTCAGTTCCTTGAGGCTTTTGCAGCGGAAATCGGCGCATCGGTACCGAACTCGTGGACCATCACCTGATCCACCCCGTTGATCTTTTTTCTGCAAAGGCGCAGGGTCGCGCCGATGACAAAACCCTTAACATCGCATCGACCTTTGCTGGCTGTAGCGCTGAAGCTTGGCGCGCTGTTCCTGTTCACGTCGATGTCAGCCTTAGTCAAAGCCTTATCTGACGAATTCCCACCGGGCCAATTGGTGTTCTTCCGGTCCCTATTTGCTATTCCGGTCATCATTCTGTGGCTGATCGCGCGCCGAGAGCTGGCGCAAGGCTTTGTCGTCAAGAAACCCATGGGTCATTTCTGGCGCGGTGTTCTGGGGACCAGCGCCATGGGGTTGACATTCACTGGCCTTAGCCTGTTGCCTCTGCCCGAAGTTACCGCAATCGGTTATGCCACCCCGATTTTCACCCTGATTTTGGCCGCAGTGATGCTGGGCGAGCGCATCCGCATGATTCGCATCGGTGCCGTGGCACTTGGGCTGCTGGGCGTGATGATCATGATCTGGCCCAGGCTTGGCAGCACTCAGATGGAAACGGCTGCAACTATCGGAGCTCTGTGCGTACTGGGCGCGACTTTTGCCCGGGCCTTTGTGCAGATCCACATCCGCCAACTGGTCAAGGTCGATCACCCTGCTGCAATCGTGTTCTATTTCTCGCTGACCGCGACGTTGCTTTCGGCCCTGACGGCGATCTGGGGATGGACAATGCCAACTCTGACTCAGGCTCTAATACTGATCACCATGGGGTTAATTGGCGGAGTTGCGCAGATTTTGGTCACGTCCTCGTATCGCTTTGGACAGGCATCGATGCTGGCACCTTATGACTATGCAACAATGCTCTTTGCGATTGTGATCGGTTATTTCGTGTTTGATGAATTGCCAACCGTTGCGATCCTGATCGGGGCCGCATTGGTGATCGCAGGCAATGTTGTTGTGATCTGGCGCGAACACCAGCTGGGGCTTGAGCGTGGCAAGGCGCGTTCTGTCACAGACCCCAAAGCGTGACTTTACCTTTTGCATTCTTTCCCTAGGTTGGGCCGGACAATCAATGAGGTTCCCCAATGAGCGACGCACAGGATCACAAGGAAAAGATGCAAAAGGTGCAGGCCCAGCACCGCAAGAAAGTGTCCGAGGCCGTTGATCCCGAACGCGGCCTTGTTCTGATCAATACCGGGAAGGGCAAAGGCAAGTCATCTGCGGCCTTTGGCGTTGTCATCCGCGCGCTTGGTTGGGGTCAGAAGGTTGCCGTGGTTCAGTTCATCAAGGGCAAGTGGAAAACCGGCGAGCGTCGTTTCTTCGAAGAACGTGATCTGGTCACTTGGCACACGATGGGTGAGGGGTTTACCTGGGATACACAGGATCGTGAGCGCGACATTGCAGCTGCCAATGCCGCCTTCGACAAGGCTTGCGCCCTTATGGCAAGTGGCGAATACGATCTGGTGGTTCTGGACGAGATCAACATCGCACTTCGCTATGGATATCTCTCGGTCGAGCAGGTGATAGACGGGCTGAACGCGCGTTCGGACAAGACGAGTGTGTTCCTGACAGGCCGCGACGCACCGCTGGCGCTGCGTGATTATGCAGATCTGGTCACCGAGATGACCGAAGAAAAGCATCCGTTCCAGGCGGGAATCAAGGCCCAGCGCGGGGTGGATTTCTGAACCTTGCAACAGCGCAGCCCGTATTGCTGCGCAGTTATCCTCTGCCGCTTAGCACAGTTTCAAAGATATATCGCAACGACTTGCGTTGACGGACGGTGCCTTGTGCCCGGGCTTCTTCTGCGGTTGCGGTGTCCCGGTTCTGGCGATCAGCATAGGCACAATAGTCGCCTTCGCAACAGTTGCACCCGCACGCAACTAGCGCATCATGTCGGGCCATGATTTCGTCAAGCGTGTCTGTCATCTGTGACCTCACCCCGCACTGGGATAAATCTGATGAATTCAGTCAGCTTTTTCAAGTAAATTCTCCCGACCGGTCGATACACTTCTCTGCTCTGAGCCGCCGATTTCTAAAACTGGCAGCTCAGCTTTTTCGGCAGTATTTGGACAAAGTTGCCAATGCAGAGGCACAGCGCTCAGGCAGCGACTTCCTGCTCGGGCGCGCTGAGCGAGATGACGAGAACCACAGCCGCACCGTTCAGCCAGTAGAACGCCGCATCCAATCCTGAAAACCCCAGTACACTAGGTGCAAACAGAAAGGTGATGCCGACAATAAGGTCCACGGCCAGGTGAAATTTGTAGGGTAGAACGCGCCAAATTCCCAAATGATGGTCGGTCAGAACCGTCAGGACAAAGGCGGCGACGCCAGTGACAACCGAAAGCCACAGCGCCAGCGGGTTGGACTGACCCAATCCCAGCAGGAATGGCAGTGTCATCAGGGCAATGGCAACCGGGTAGTCCAGATACGCGTGGACAGAGCGGGTAACGAAACGCAGGGACATAAGATTCTCCTCTTTTCAATCAGTGATGAAAGAAAGATAGAAAGCCTGACCCGAACGCTGAATTCTTGATCGTTTCAAAAATCTTGCAGATCGTACAGAATATTCGGCGTATTAGTGCATGGACCTGTATGCGGCTGGTGACAAGCCGACCTGCTTCTTGAAAACGCGGGAAAACGCGGCCTCAGAGGCATATCCAACTTCGGCTGCTGCATCTGCGACGTTCCATCGTGCCTCTGTAAGGCCATGGCACGCAATCTGCATGCGCCAGTCGGTGAGGTATTGCATCGGCGTCGTGCCCATCTTCTGGGCAAACAACTGAGAAAAGGCCGTGCGCGACATGCCGGATTCGCGTGCCAGTGTCGCAACACTCCAGTCTTGCGCTGGCGCTTGGTGGAACGCCGTCAATGCGCGTGAGATGCGTGTATCCGCAAAGCCCGCAAGGGCAGTGTCCTGAGGGCTTTGCCGTTCCAGGTAGGTTCGGATCGCCTGCGCAAACAGAACTTCGGACAGCTTCAGGGCAATCAGATCGCCGCCAATACGGGCCCCGGAAACTTCGGATCCGATCATGCGCAGGGTCGATTCCATCCACGATCCGGCCTCTTCGCCATAATTCTCGATCAGGATGTAGGGCGGCAGGCGGTCGATCAGCATATGCCCGGTGCCTTTTCGTCCTGCTGGGCCGGTGAATGAAAAATGACCGCAGATCAGTTGTGTGTCCCGGTCCTCGTCTGCACCGCCATAGACAAGAACGCCATCGCCCTTGTAGCCGGCAATCTCAAGAACCTGTTCCAGAGGAAGCGCATCCAGTGGCCTGACCTCGGCACACAACAACGCATGTGGCGCCCCATGAGGGATCAGGATCAGATCCCCCTGCCGCAGCCGCAACGTTTCCCCGGTGGATGAGACATGGACCTTGAGTTCACCCCGTTGGACAAAATGAAACCGCGCGACGTTTTCGAATTCCGGCACCTGAATACCAAATGGTGGTGTGAACGAGGTGCGGAAGTAGAACGTGCCACGCAGGGACAGACGGGTGAGAATATCGCTGAGTAAATCCAACATGTGTCGAAGATACGGGAATTGACCCGATCGTCCAGATCACGGAACGCTTTGCACGACAATTTGCACGATCTGCAACAAAAACCCCGCCGAAGCGGGGTTTTGCAAGTTATTACGAGCGGACCAGCTTTTCGTAATCTTCTGCGATTTCGCGGGTCAGGTCGCCGACTTCGAAAGTGTAATCGCCGATTTGCCCGACCGGAGTGACCTCGGCCGCGGTTCCGGTCAGCCAGCACTGTTCGAAATCAGCCATTTCTTCGGGCTTGATGCGCCGCTCATGCACAGTGATGCCTTTATCCTTCAGCATCTGAATGACGGTTTGGCGGGTGATACCGTTCAGGAAGCAATCCGCCAGCGGGGTGTGAACCTCTCCATCCTTGACGAAGAACACGTTGGCACCTGTTGCTTCGGCCACATAACCACGCCAGTCCATGAACAGCGCGTCCGAGCATCCCTTGGCTTCGGCCTTGTGCTTGGAAATGGTGCAGATCATGTAAAGGCCCGCAGCCTTGGCGTGAACCGGGATGGTTTCCGGGCTGGGGCGTTTCCATTCGGCGATGTCCAGTTTTGCGCCCTGCATCTTGGCGTCGCCATAGTAGGCACCCCAAGGCCAGACCGCGACGGCCATCCGTACCGGGTTGCGGGCCGACGCCACGCCCATGTCTTCGCCAGACCCGCGCCAGACCAATGCGCGGACATAGGCATCCTGAAGGCCACTGGCTTTCAGGGTCTCTTCCTTGGCTGCTTCAATCTGATCGACAGAATAAGGCATCGGCATGTCCAGTGCCTCGGCGCTGGCGATAAGACGTTCGGAATGTTCGCGGCTTTTGAAGATCTTGCCGCTATAAGCGCGTTCCCCCTCGAACACGGATGAGGCATAGTGCATCGCGTGGGTCAGAATATGCACATTGGCATCGCGCCAGGGCACCAGCTTGCCATCCATCCAGATGACACCGTCACGATCATCATACCCTGCCATGCGAAACCTCCTGAACCGGGTTAAATTTCCGATTGTTGCGCTACTTAGGTCCGATGCGGACACAATGTTGCGCAAAAACTGCGATTCGATACCTCTCTGCCCTTGGAATGTCAATAACGCTGACATAAAGTCGAACCCGAGTAACGAATGAGGCATGATATGTCCGAAATCCGCCCGGCCCCGCGATATGGGGGCGAAAGCCTGTTGTTTTTGACGGATGAACAATTGCGGCAGGGGATCGAGGCAATGTTCTTCGCCTATCGCGGCTTTACCGCGGATCCCGATCGTATCCTGTCCGAAATGGCCTATGGCCGCGCCCATCACCGCGCGATCCATTTTATCAATCGCGCCCCGGGCACCACGGTGAACAACTTGCTGGCGATCCTCGGGGTTACAAAACAGTCTCTGAACAGGGTCCTTCGGACGTTGATCGAGGATGGTCTGGTGGAAAGCCGGGTCGGAACCGTGGACAAACGCGAACGGCATCTATTTCTGACGGAAAAGGGCGAAACGTTGGAGGCCACGTTGTCAGATGCGCAACGAACAAGAATGCGCGCGGCCTTCAAGGATGCCGGTCCCGAGGCCGTGGCCGGGTTTCGCAAAGTGCTTGAAGCAATGATGGATGCTGATATGCGTCATGCCTATACGAAATTGCGGGATACGACATCATGAGCGAAATAGATGCACATTTGCTGATTGTTGATGATGACGAACGCATTCGCGATCTACTCAAGAAGTTCCTGATGCGAAACGGGTTTCTGGTGACGGCGGCACGGGATGCGGCCCATGCGCGGCGGGTTCTGTCGGGGTTGGATTTCGACATGATCGTCATGGATGTGATGATGCCGGGCGAAGATGGCGTCAGTCTGACCAGGTCGCTGCGTGACACTCATACGACGCCGATCCTGTTACTAACCGCCAAGGGCGAGACCGAGCATCGGATTGCAGGGCTTGAAGCCGGGGCGGATGATTATCTCGCCAAACCTTTCGAGCCGAAAGAGCTGCTACTGCGGATCAATGCGATTCTGCGCCGGATGCCGGAAACCCCGGCCGAGGAAACAGCGGCGAAGATCCTGCATCTCGGCCCCATCCGGTATGACATTGAACGCGGTGAAATGTGGCAGGGCGAAAGGCCAGTCCGCCTGACCGCGACCGAAAGCCAGCTGATGAAAATCTTTTCGGCCCAACCTGGTGAGCCAATCAGCCGCGCAAAACTGGTGGAAGATCTGGGCCGGGATAAAGGACAGGCACAGGAACGTGCGGTGGACGTGCAGATCACCCGCCTGCGCCGGAAGATCGAACAGGACCCGAAACAGCCCCGGTATCTGCAGACAGTCCGGGGCGCGGGCTATATGCTGGCGCCCGATTGAATGAGCCGCTGTGCGGCGATTTAAGCCTTCGGCGAGGATATTTTAGCCAGATGAAGATGGGATCCCGATGAAAACCGCCCTTTTGACACATGCCGATTGCCTTGGACATGTCACACCGCAAGGTCATCCGGAACAGGTGGCGCGGCTGGAGCATATCCTGCACGCGCTTGAAGGACTTGACCTGAAGCGCGTGACCGCTCCACTGGCGGCAGACGATGATTTGCTGCGTGTTCATCCCGAAAGCCATATCCGAGACATCAGATCGTCACGCCCTACTGACGGGTTTGCGCAAATCGACGGGGACACCTTCATGTCACCGGGTTCCGTGGATGCGGCCTATCGTGCGGCTGGTGCGGCGGTACGGGCCGTTGATCTGGTTTTGGGCGGTGAGGCGCCGAACGCCTTTTGTGCCATTCGCCCACCGGGGCACCACGCCGAAGCCGAGAAAGCTATGGGGTTCTGCCTGTTTGGCAATGCGGCGCTGGCTGCGAAACATGCGCTGGATTACCACGGGCTGAAGCGGGTCGCAGTGGTCGATTTCGACGTTCATCATGGCAACGGCACGCAGGACCTGCTGTGGGATGAAGATCGGGCCCTGGTAATCACGAGCCAGCAGATGCCGTTATGGCCAGGATCGGGCCGCCCGGACGAGACAGGCGCTTACGATAACGTTCTGAACATCCCGCTTGCCCCGGGCACCGGCGGGGCTGAGATGCGATCCGCCTATGAAACGCAGGCCTTTCCACGCTTGCGGGCGTTCCGGCCGGAACTGATCATCATCTCGGCCGGGTTCGATGCGCATCAGGACGACCCTCTGGCCAACCTGAACTGGTCGACCGGCGATTTTGCTTGGATCACGGCAGAGCTGTGCGGGATAGCCGATGAGGTGTGTCAGGGCCGTATCGTCTCGACTCTGGAGGGCGGGTATGATCTGAACGCACTGGCCGAGGCGGCACGCGCCCATGTGGAAGAACTGATGAAGGCAGCACGATGACCGATACCCCAGTTGAACAGATGACATTCGAGCAGGCCATGAAAGAGCTTGAGGCCGTGGTTGGCCAGCTTGAGCGCGGCGACGTGGCGCTGGATCAGTCGATTGCGCTGTATGAACGCGGGGCCGCTTTGAAAAAGCGTTGCGAGGACGAGTTGAAGCGGGCCGAGGAAAAAGTGGCCGCGATCACTCTGGACGCGAATGGCCAACCGACCGGGACAACACCTGTCGAAGGTCAGTAAATGTTTCAGGAAAGACTGGCGCAGGACGCGGCGTGTCTTCAGGATCATTTTGACCTGACAATGGGCGCGCTGGCCGATCTGGATGTGACACGGGCAATGGCCTATGCCACCCGTGGCGGTAAACGGCTGCGCGGCTTTCTGGTTCTGGAAAGTGCGCGCCTGCACCAAATCAACGAGTCCCGCGCGATCTGGCCCGCGACCGCAATCGAGGCCCTTCACGCCTATTCTCTAGTTCACGACGATCTGCCTTGTATGGATGACGACGATCTTCGGCGCGGACGCCCCACGGTTCATGTGAAATGGGACGAAGGCACGGCCGTACTTGCCGGGGACGCGCTGCAGACACTGGCCTTTGAACTGTGCACCCGGCCCGAGGTTGGAGATGCAGACGTTCGCGCTGATCTGGCACTGACACTGGCCAGGGCAAGCGGTGCGCAAGGTATGGTTTTGGGGCAGGCGCTTGATATCGCGGCGGAAACCGCTTCTGAACCTTTGACGCTGAATGCGATAACACTGCTTCAGGGCGGCAAAACGGGCGCTTTGATCGAATGGTCCGCCTGTGCGGGTGCGCGTCTGGCAAAAGCGGATCCAGAGCCCTTGCGCCAATATGCCCGGGCCCTTGGTCTTGCTTTTCAGATTGCAGACGACATCCTTGATGTTGAAGGTGATGCGTCAAAGGCAGGCAAACGTCTTCAGAAAGATGCGGATGCGGGAAAGGCCACTTTCGTATCTCTTCTGGGTTTGGATGCTGCCAGAACCCGTGCCAGTGAACTTGTTGATCAGGCCTGTGCCGCACTGGACGGGTATGGCCCGACGGCAGAAACCTTGAAGGAAGCCGCTCGCTTCGTTATTGCCCGGGACAGCTAAGCCAGGAACGCGCCAAATGTCTGACCGCCCCAAAACGCCTCTGCTGGACCTTGTGAACCGCCCCGCCGATCTCAAGCGGTTCTCGGACGCGCAGCTGCATCAGGTTGCGCAGGAATTGCGGGCCGAGACGATTTCGGCGGTTTCCGTAACCGGGGGGCATCTGGGCGCGGGTCTGGGCGTTGTGGAGCTGACGACCGCGCTGCACGCAGTTTTCGAAACACCGCGCGACAAGATCATCTGGGATGTAGGCCATCAGTGCTATCCGCATAAAATCCTGACCGAACGGCGCGACCGCATTCGCACGTTGCGTATGAAAGACGGCCTGAGCGGTTTCACCAAGCGCAGCGAAAGCCCCTATGACCCGTTTGGCGCCGCGCATTCCAGTACGTCCATCAGCGCCGCTTTGGGTTTTGCCGTTGCGCGTGATCTGGGCGGTGTGACTCCGGAAGGGTTGGGCGACGCCATTGCCGTGATCGGTGATGGATCGATGTCGGCAGGTATGGCCTTTGAGGCGATGAATAACGCAGGTCACTTGAAAAAACGCCTGATCGTCATTCTGAATGACAATGAGATGAGCATCGCCCCCCCGGTAGGTGCCTTGTCCAGCTATCTGTCCCGAATGTACGCCGAGGCGCCGTTCCACGATCTGAAAGCCGCCGCCAAGGGCGCTGTTTCACTGTTGCCCGAACCGTTCCGCGAAGGGGCCAAGCGCGCCAAGGAAATGCTCAAGGGTATGGCCGTCGGCGGAACCCTGTTCGAAGAGCTCGGGTTTTCCTATCTCGGGCCCATTGATGGGCATGACCTGGATCAGCTGCTGCCGGTTCTGCGCACCGTCAAGGCGCGGGCAACCGGGCCGATCCTGATCCACGTCTTGACCAAGAAGGGCAAAGGGTACGCACCAGCCGAACAGGCCCGCGACAAAGGCCACGCGACTGCCAAATTCGATGTGGTCACGGGTGAGCAGAAAAAGGCTCCGTCAAACGCGCCTTCTTACACGTCTGTCTTTGGCAAGGCTCTGGTGGATGCGGCCACGCACGATGACAAGATCGTCGCAGTGACTGCCGCGATGCCAGATGGCACCGGGTTGGGCCTGTTTGCCGAACGGTACCCGTCGCGCTGTTTCGATGTGGCGATTGCCGAGCAGCACGGCGTGACCTTCTCAGCGGCGTTGGCGGCAGGAGGGATGAAGCCATTCTGCGCCATGTATTCGACCTTTTTGCAGCGGGGTTACGACCAGGTTGTGCATGACGTCGCAATTCAGCGCTTGCCCGTTCGGTTTGCCATTGATCGCGCAGGTTTGGTGGGCGCTGACGGTGCCACCCATGCCGGGTCGTTCGATATTGCCTATTTGGCCAATCTACCGGGCATGGTCGTCATGGCCGCTGCGGATGAGGCGGAATTGATGCACATGGTGGCAACCGCTGTTGCGCATGATGAAGGGCCGATTGCCTTCCGCTATCCGCGCGGCGAAGGTGTCGGAGTGGACCTGCCCGAACGTGGTGAGGTACTGGAGATCGGCAAAGGCCGCATGATCCGAAAAGGCGCGCGCGTCGCACTTTTGTCTTTTGGCACGCGGCTGGCTGAAGTTCAGAAAGCAGCCGAGTCTCTGACCGCCAAAGGCATCAACCCAACCATCGCCGACGCCCGCTTTGCCAAGCCGCTGGATCGGGACCTTATCCTAGATCTGGCTGCGGATCATGAGGCGTTGATCACCATCGAAGAAGGCGCTGTTGGCGGATTTGGCAGCCATGTAGCACAGCTTCTGGCGGATGAGGGTGTTTTTGACCGGGGCTTGAAATACCGCTCGATGGTCTTGCCCGACATCTTCATTGATCAGGCCAGTCCTGCGGATATGTATGCCGTTGCGGGTATGAATGCAGAGCAGATCGAAGCCAGGGTGCTGGATGTTCTGGGCGTAACCTCGATCAGTGAAAAGCGCGCGTAATACCGGCGCTGCCTTACCCTTCTTTGGCTTTGCCGCTTACCAAAAGCAGGAGGCGATAGGCGACCCAGAACCAAGCGGGTATACATAGCGCCACGAGAACCTTTATTGCGGTTTATCTTGTCATGACAGAATCGCCGCTGTTTCAAAGATGATTTGAAGCGATAAGACACCGATTCAGACATCACCAGCTCATTAGGCGGCTGCTTCCATATTTTCTTTGGGAAGAAATGGTGCCCAGGAGAGGACTCGAACCTCCACGTCCATACGGACACTAGCACCTGAAGCTAGCGCGTCTACCAATTCCGCCACCTGGGCAGGTGTCGTGGAGCGGCGTTTAAGCTGACTGGCGTGGGGCGTCAACCGGATTCTGAATGAATTTTGAAAGTTTTTTAAGTTCGGTTTTCGAACTGAAGTTTTGGCCTTATTATTTCATGACCGGCGCGGCGAATTAGTGCCTTGTTTGGCTGGCCTGCGGGCGTTAGTTCTAGGGCGCAATTTCTCAGCAGGAGCCCTCTCATGTCGAAACTGGTGACGATTTATGGCGGATCGGGATTTGTCGGTCGCTACATCGCGCGGCGCATGGCGAGAGAGGGGTGGCGTGTGCGGGTGGCTGTACGACGCCCGAACGAAGCCATGTTCGTGAAACCCTACGGCGCCGTGGGACAGGTTGAGCCTGTGCTGTGCAATATCCGCGATGACGCCTCGGTCGCGCTGGCAATGCAGAGCGCCGATGTCGTGGTGAACTGTGTGGGTGTGCTGAATGAACTGGGCAAGAACGCGTTTGATGCCGTTCAGACCGAAGGGGCCGAGCGTATTGCGCGCTTGGCCGCACAGCAGGGCATTGGTCGAATGGTGCATATCTCGGCTATAGGTGCAGATGCAAACGCGGCCAGCGATTATGCCCGGACCAAAGCGCTGGGCGAGGCGGGTGTGCTGAAGCACATGCCGGATGTAGTGATCCTTCGCCCATCTGTGATCTTCGGTACCGAGGATCAGTTCTTTAACCGATTTGCCGGGATGACCCGCATGGGTCCGTTCCTGCCGGTGGTTGGTGCTGAGACCAAATTCCAACCCGTCTACGTGGACGACGTGGCCCAGGCAGCGGTCAAAGGTATTCTGGGGCAGGCTGAGCCGGGCGTGTACGAGCTTGGCGGGCCGGAAGTGAAAACCTTCCGCGCCCTGATGCAACAGATGCTTGAAGTGATCCACCGGCGGCGCATCATTGTCGGTCTTCCGTTTTTTGCTGCCCGGATTATGGCGGGCGTGCTGGATATTGCGAAATTCGTCAGCTTCCAGCTGTTCCCGAACAACATTCTGACCCGCGACCAGGTCAGGAATCTGCGTCATGACAACGTGGTATCTGACGGGGCCAAGTCCTTTGCGGATCTTGGCATTGCGCCGACCACTCTGGAATCGGTGCTGCCGGAATATCTTTGGAAATTCCGCCCATCGGGGCAGTATGACGACATTCAGAACTCGGCGAAGAACCTGCGTATCTGATCAGCTGTAGGCCATGAACAACAATGCCGCGCCCAGTATGACGCGGTAGATCACATAGGGCGTGAAGCTGACACTGCGCAGCAGTCGCATCATAAGGCTAAGCGCCAGAAGTGCCGAGACAAAAGCAAATGCCGCGGCAATGGCCCCGTCCCGTGCCAGTTGCGCATCAGCGTCGCGTATCACATCCAGTGCCAGCAGTGTGCCTGAGGCCAGAATGGTTGGGATTGACATAAGCATGGCAATCCGTGCGCCGTCTGCTCGGGTATAGCCCAGTTGACGTGCTCCTGTAATGGTGATCCCGGATCGCGATGTTCCGGGGATCAGCGCAAGAACCTGCCACAGCCCCATGATGAAAGCATCGCGCACACCCCAATCAGACACACCTTTCGTCTGGGGGCCTTTCTGGTCAATCCAATAAAGCAGCAGGCCAAAGCCCAGCATTGTCCATCCGATTACAGCGATCGAACGCATGGCCTCGCTTAACCCGGTCAGATGTAGGATCAGACCTGCAATCACGGTTGGAATTGTTGCAATGATGAGGCCCAGAGCCAAACGGGCCTGCGGCGTATCTGTCCGGCCGTTCAAGGCGCGCGGCAACCCGGCAAGGGCCTGCTTCACATCCGTCCAGAAATACAGAACGACCGCTCCGAGGGTTCCGACGTGCACCGCGATGTCTATGGCTTGACCCTGATCCTGAAGGCCTGACAAATTCGGCAGCAGGATCAGGTGACCCGAAGACGAAATGGGCAAAAACTCAGTTATTCCCTGAATGATTGCCACGAGAATCAGGTGGAAAAGACTCATCTGCCCTGCCGTGCTGTCGCCACGATTTTCTTGTGGTGTATGGCTATAAGGGCAGTGGAGAAAAGGAAAGTCTTCATATAGGTCCGGATCGTACCTAAAATTCCCTCCATAATTTGCCGATTTCGAGTGGAAGGGCGAAAAATTCTCATAATAGGTCAGTGTATATGACTTTTCATCCGTTTGCGCATCGCATAAAGAAACCGAACCAAGCCAATTCATGGAGTCTGACCCGTGGCCAAGCAACCGATGCTGAAATTTGTGCAGATCGACCGCGTCATGCCGGAAAAGCGTGCCGCCAATGACCGCAGAGAAGACTTTAACGAGATCTATGCAGAATTCGCTGCCGAGAAAGCAGCAGAACAGGCCAGCCGTTGCAGTCAATGCGGTGTGCCTTACTGCCAATCGCACTGCCCGCTGTATAACAACATTCCCGACTGGTTGCGGCTGACTGCAACCGGACGGTTGGAAGAAGCTTACGAAACCAGCCAGGCGACAAACACCTTCCCCGAGATTTGCGGCCGCATCTGCCCGCAGGACCGTTTGTGCGAAGGAAATTGCGTGATCGAACAATCCGGTCATGGAACGGTCACCATCGGAACGATCGAAAAGTACATTACCGACACGGCGTGGGAAAAAGGCTGGGTCAAGCCAGTGGTCCCTGCGGCAGAGCGCCGTGAAAGCGTCGGCATCATCGGTGGCGGGCCGGGCGGTCTTGCCGCGGCAGACATGCTGCGTCGGGCCGGTATTCAGGTCACGGTCTATGACCGCTACGACCGTGCGGGTGGGTTGCTGATGTATGGCATTCCGGGCTTCAAGCTTGAAAAAGAAGTCGTCCAGCGGCGCAACGACCTGTTGGCTGACGGCGGTGTCGAGTTCGTTTTGAACTGCGACGTGGACGCTGCCAAATTCGCGGAAATTCACGCCAAGCATGACGCGGTCATCATCGCGACGGGCGTTTACAAGTCGCGGGATCTGTCCATGCCGGGCAGTGGTCTTGCCGGGATCGAGAAGGCAATCGATTTCCTGACCGCATCAAACCGTAAAAGCTTTGGTGACGTTGTTGAGGATTTCGACAACGGACGGCTGAATGCCGAGGGCAAGAAGGTTGTCGTGATCGGTGGTGGCGACACTGCGATGGATTGTGTGCGCACGTCGATCCGCCAGGGCGCGACGTCAGTCAAATGCCTGTACCGTCGTGACCGGGCAAACATGCCGGGTTCGCAGCGCGAGACACAGAATGCCGAGGAAGAAGGCGTGGTATTCGAATGGCTCAGTGCACCCAAGGGGTTCACGGGCGACGACAAGGTTTCCGGCGTGATGGTGCAGAAAATGCGCCTGGGGCAACCCGATGCATCTGGTCGCCAGGCCCCCGAAGTGATCGAAGGCGCGGATTATGTCGAGGACGCCGATCTGGTGATCAAGGCGCTGGGTTTTGAGCCCGAAGACCTGCCAACGCTGTTCGGGCAGCCCGACTTGCCCGTCACCCGATGGGGAACGGTCCGGGCAGCATTCCAGACCGGGGAAACCGAAATGGAAGGTGTGTACGCAATTGGCGACATCGTGCGCGGTGCTTCGCTGGTTGTATGGGCGATCCGTGACGGGCGCGACTGCGCCGACGCGATCATCGACCGGTTTAATGCCAAGACTGCCGTCGCAGCGGAATAACCCCAGCTTTCAGGAGGGTTCGAAATGTCGGAACTTCAAGGCCAATGCATGTGTGGTGCGGTCACTGTAACTGCTACACCGGCGCGGGATGCGCTGGGGGCGTGTCACTGTGACCAATGCCGTCGGTGGACCAGTTCGATGCTGGTGACGTTTCAGGCGAAAGAAGGCTATGCCGCGCTAGGCCCGGTCAAGACATTTACCTCGTCCGACTGGGCAGAACGTGCCTTTTGCGACGAATGCGGATCCTCGCTCTGGTACCGGATCACGCTACCGGGTGAGATGCACGGACAGACACAAATGGCGGCTGGCCTGTTTGAAAATGCAACAGGCAACCCGCTGAAACTTGAACTTTATATCGACAAAAAGCCCGAGGGATACGCGTTCGCAGGCGAACGTCGGCAAATGACCAAAGCCGAGGTCGAAGCCATGTATTCCCTCTCTGACGAAGGAGACAGCCAATGACCAAATATGATGCCGATTGGGTGCGGGCAGAAGAAGCAAAACGCAAGTGGATGGCCGAAAATGGCCTCTACTCCGAGGCAGAAGAGCATTCTTCGTGCGGTGTGGGCCTTGTTGTGTCCGTTGATGGCAAACGGTCTCGCAAGGTGGTGGATGCCGGGATTGATGCCCTGAAAGCGATCTGGCATCGCGGAGCCGTGGACGCGGATGGCAAGACCGGCGACGGCGCGGGCATCCATGTGCAGATTCCAGTTCCCTTCTTCTATGATCAGATCCGCCGCACAGGCCACGAACCCAAGCTGAATGAACTGATTGCAGTTGGTCAGGTCTTCCTGCCCCGCACCGATTTTGGCGCACAGGAGCGGTGCCGGACCATCGTCGAAAGCGAAGTTCTGCGTATGGGGTATTACATCTATGGCTGGCGACACGTGCCTGTCGATGTGACTTGCCTGGGGGAAAAGGCCAACGCGACCCGCCCCGAGATTGAGCAGATCCTGATCTCGAACTCCAAGGGTGTGGACGAAGAAACTTTTGAGCGCGAACTCTATGTCATCCGTCGCCGCATCGAAAAAGCGGCCTTGGCGTCGGGCATTTCGGGCCTTTATCTTGCGTCGCTGTCCTGCCGGTCGATCATCTACAAGGGCATGATGCTGGCTGAACAGGTCGCTGTATTCTATCCCGATCTGATGGATGACCGCTTTGAATCGGCGTTTGCGATTTACCACCAGCGGTATTCCACGAACACCTTCCCGCAATGGTGGCTGGCACAACCATTCCGCATGCTGGCCCATAACGGCGAGATCAACACCCTCAAGGGCAACGTCAACTGGATGAAAAGCCATGAAATCCGGATGGCTAGCGGAACTTTTGGTGACTATGCCGAAGACATCAAGCCGATCATCGCTGGTGGTTCGTCAGATTCCGCCGCATTAGACTCGGTTTTCGAGGTGTTGGTGCGTGCGGGGCGGTCGGCCCCGATGGCGAAAACCATGCTGGTTCCGGAAAGCTGGTCCAAGCAGGCGGTCGAGCTGCCGCAAGCGTGGTGCGACATGTATTCCTACTGCAACTCGGTGATGGAGCCATGGGATGGTCCGGCCGCGCTGGCGATGACCGATGGACGCTGGGTTTGCGCTGGTCTGGACCGGAACGGGCTGCGCCCCATGCGGTACGTCGTGACCGGTGATGGCCTTGTCATCGCAGGGTCGGAGGCCGGAATGGTGCCGATCAACGAAGCCACCGCGACCGAAAAAGGCGCATTGGGGCCGGGTCAGATGCTGGCGGTCGACATGAAAAAAGGCAAGCTGTACCGCGACACCCAAATCAAGAACAAACTGGCCAGCGCGCTTCCATTCGGCGAATGGGTTGGCAAGATAAACGACCTGGACGAAACGCTTGCGGGTGTGACCGAAGCTCCGATCTTTGCGGGTGGCGAGTTGCGCAAGCGCCAGATTGCTGCGGGATACTCGGTAGAAGAGTTGGAACAAATCCTTGCTCCGATGGCGGAGGATGGCAAGGAAGCCTTGGCATCCATGGGGGATGATACGCCCTCGGCCGTTTTGTCAAAACAATACCGCCCGCTGAGCCATTTTTTCCGTCAGAACTTCAGCCAGGTGACCAACCCGCCGATCGACAGCCTGCGTGAATACCGCGTGATGTCGCTGAAAACCCGGTTTGCCAACCTCAAGAACGTGCTGGACGAAGACAGCAGCCAGACCGAGATCGTGGTTCTGGAAAGCCCCTTTGTCGGCAACGCGCAATGGGACAAACTGGTTGAGAACTTTGATGCGCCGCTAGCGGAAATCGACTGTAGCTTCGAGGCTGGTCAAGGCGCATTGAGCGCAGCTTTGGCCCGTATCAGAGCCGAATCCGAAGAGGCGGTGCGATCTGGTGCCGGGCATATTGTCCTGTCTGATATGCGGTCGGGCGAGGATCGGATTGCGATACCAATGATTCTCGCGACCAGCGCTGTGCATTCCCATTTGACGCGTCAGGGTTTGCGGACCTTCTGTTCGTTGAACGTTCGTTCGGCCGAATGTGTGGATCCGCATTACTTTGCCGTTCTGATCGGATGTGGCGCGACTGTGGTGAACGCCTACCTGGCCGAAGATTCTTTGGCCGACCGCATCGACCGCGGTTTGCTGGACGGAACCCTGACAGAAAACGTCGCGCGCTATCGCGAGGCGATCGATCAGGGTCTGTTGAAGATCATGGCCAAGATGGGCATCTCGGTCATTTCGTCCTATCGCGGTGGTCTGAACTTTGAGGCCGTTGGCCTCAGCCGTGCCATGGTGGCCGAGTATTTCCCCGGTATGACGAGCCGAATTTCCGGTATCGGTATCAAAGGTATTCAGGCCAAGGCCGAAGAAATCCATGCCAAGGGTTGGAATAGCGGTCTGGATGTACTGCCCATCGGTGGTTTCTACAAGGCGCGTAAGTCAGGTGAGACCCACGCGTGGGAAGCGACCTCGATGCACATGATGCAGATGGCCTGCAACAAGGCTTCGTATGAGCTGTGGAAGCAGTATTCGGCCAAGATGCAGTCGAACCCGCCAATTCATTTGCGCGATCTGATGGATTTCAAACCGTTGGGCAAGCCGGTGCCGATCGAAGAGGTGGAATCGATCACCTCGATCCGCAAACGCTTTGTCACGCCAGGTATGTCGCTGGGTGCATTGTCGCCCGAAGCGCATAAAACACTGAACGTGGCGATGAACCGGATCGGTGCGAAATCCGACAGTGGCGAAGGTGGCGAAGATCCGGCACATTTCGTGCCTGAACCCAATGGCGACAACCCTTCGGCCAAGATCAAACAGGTGGCTTCGGGCCGGTTTGGCGTGACTGCGGAATACCTCAACCAGTGTGAAGAGCTTGAGATCAAGGTCGCTCAGGGTGCAAAACCCGGCGAAGGTGGTCAGTTGCCAGGTATGAAGGTCACCGACCTGATCGCGCGCCTGCGCCATTCGACCAAGGGCGTGACGCTGATCTCGCCGCCGCCGCACCACGATATCTATTCGATCGAGGATCTGGCGCAGCTGATCTACGATCTGAAGCAGATCAACCCGCGCTGCAAGGTGACGGTCAAGCTGGTAGCGTCCTCGGGCGTTGGCACGATTGCTGCCGGTGTAGCCAAAGCGAAAGCGGATATTATCCTTATTTCGGGTCACAATGGCGGTACAGGCGCGTCGCCTGCGACCTCGATCAAATATGCCGGTTTGCCGTGGGAGATGGGCCTGACCGAGGCGCATCAGGTTCTTGCGATGAACAACCTGCGGGATCGCGTCACCCTGCGGACCGACGGTGGTCTGCGTACCGGTCGCGACATTGTCATGGCCGCGATGATGGGGGCCGAGGAATACGGCATCGGTACCGCCGCGCTGATCGCCATGGGTTGTATCATGGTGCGTCAGTGTCAGTCGAACACTTGTCCGGTGGGCGTGTGTACGCAGGATGAATCCCTGCGCGCCAAGTTCACCGGCAATGCGGATAAAGTGGTGAACCTGATCACTTTCTATGCCCAGGAAGTGCGAGAGTTGCTGGCCAGCCTCGGTGCGCGCTCGGTTGACGAGATCATCGGCCGAGCCGACCTGTTGGCTCAGGTCAGCCGGGGATCGGCGAATCTGGACGATCTGGACCTCAATCCGCTGCTGATCACTGTCGATGGGGCACATAACATCGTCTACAACCGCGACAAAGAGCGCAACGCGGTGCCGGATACGCTGGACGCCGAAATCGTTCGTGATGCGGCGCGGTTCCTGAAGGATGGTGAAAAGATGCAGCTGTCTTATGCCGTGCAGAACACGCACCGGACCGTTGGAACCCGTGTGTCCAGCCATATTGTGCAGAATTTCGGGATGCGGAACACCTTTCAGGACGACCATCTGCATGTGAAGTTGCAAGGCTCTGCCGGGCAATCGCTGGGAGCTTTTGCGGCCCCGGGTCTGAAGCTGGAAGTGTCGGGCGATGCCAATGACTATGTCGGTAAGGGCCTGTCCGGGGGTATGATCGTCGTGCGCCCACCGCAAGTCAGCCCGCTGAAAGCAGATGACAATACGATCATTGGTAACACGGTTCTCTATGGGGCCACTGATGGGTATCTGTTTGCCGCCGGTCGCGCCGGTGAACGGTTCGCGGTGCGGAACTCTGGCGCCAAGGTTGTTGTCGAGGGGTGCGGTTCCAACGGGTGTGAATACATGACCGGCGGTGTCGCCGTTATCCTTGGAACGATCGGAGCCAACTTTGGTGCGGGCATGACAGGCGGAATGGCCTATCTGTATGATCCCGAAGGCAAGGCCGAGGCGCTGATGAACAGGGAAACGCTGGTCACTTGCCGGGTCACTGTGGATCACTGGGAAGATCAGTTAAAAACGCTTATCATGCGTCACGCTGCTGAATCACAAAGCCGCAAGGCTGCTGATATTCTTCAGCATTGGGATGTGGAAAAAGGCAACTTCCTGCAGGTTTGCCCGAAGGAAATGCTGAACAAACTTAGCCACCCACTGAGTGTTGAAGCCAAAGCAGTTCCGGCGGAATAAGCCGAAACTTTTTGCCTCTCGAAACCCCGCGTGTCATTTGCACCACGCGGGGTTCGTATATTAACGACGTTTCAGTGCTGGTCTTGCCCGTTTATCCGAAAATCGCCAATCTTTCTTCACACTCAGGCGATAATCATGGGCCGATCTAGGCACCAGATGATAAGCAGACAGGGGCAACCGGATGCCAACACCGTATCAGGATCAGTTTTATACTTTCGATCCAGCAAACCCGCCGCCTGCGGGAACGGCTGTCGCGGTTAGCAGTTTCACTTTGATCGATGCAGATGATGACAACGAAATTGATGCACCGAGTGGTGATACAGTCAATGGCCAGGACGTTACGAATTCCTGGCCGGGAGACACTGTTACCATCAACGTCGCGGGCGTCGGGAATGTAACCTATACCGGCACCACGTTTTATCTGGCTGATGGATCTCGGGTTTTTACACCGACAGACGGCCAGGTCTTGCAGCCGGGAACGTTTGTTTCAGCCACCTTCGTCAACACACAGGGGCCGCTGAATGTCGGCAATTTGGGTCCGCCCTGTTTCACGCCGGGCACCATGATAATGACCCCGGATGGGGAACGCACGGTGGAAGATCTTAAGGTCGGTGATCTGGTCACGACCGTGGATCATGGCCCTCAGCCTTTGATCTGGGTTGGGCGTACAGTGGTAGCCGCCGAAGGAAAGCTGGCCCCGATCCGGTTTGAGGCCGGAGTGTTCGACCTGGATCGTCCGCTGCTTGTTTCGCCTCAGCATAGGATGCTGATTGAAGACTGGCGAGCCTCGTATCTGTCCGGGCACGCTGAAGCGCTGATTCCGGCACATGCTCTGGTCAATGGAAAAACGGTGACCCGCGTGGAAGGCGGTGAGGTGGAGTATTTCCACCTTTTGTTCAAGCAGCACGAGATCGTCATCGCCAATGGTGCCAAAAGCGAAAGCTATTATCCGGGGCATGCGTTGTCGGCCTCGGACCGCGAAACGCAGAGCGAGGTCCTGCATCTGTTCCCTGAACTGGCAGGTCATGATCCGATGTCGGTAGAAACCGCACGCCCGGTTGTTCACCCGCGCGAAGCGCGCGCCTTCGCAATTTAGGCCGTTTCAAACCCGGACCGCGCGTCGTATAGCTGAAGTATGGCGAAGAAAGCAGCCCGCAAATCAAGCGGTAAGAAAAACAAGGCATCCAGCAGGAAATCACCAACGGTGCGTCAGATACGCCGTTGGCTGACTCGTGCGGTTGCGGCAATTGCAGGAGCTTTGCTTGCGATAATCCTGTTGTATTCGGTTGTGAACCCACCTTTAACCCATACGATCTGGTCAGAATGGCGCCGATTGGGAAAGGTTGAGCGTGAATGGGTACCGATCGAGGACATGGCCCCGATCATGGCGCGATCGGTTGTGGCAGCAGAGGATGCGAATTTCTGCCTGCATTGGGGATTTGATGTAGAGGCCATTCGAGATGCGCTTGAGGATGGCGGAAATCGCGGTGCCTCGACCATTACACAGCAAGTGGTAAAGAACGTATTCCTTTGGCAGGGGCGCAGTTGGATACGCAAGGCGCTGGAAACTTCGATCACACCTGTGGTCGAGATTTTCTGGAGCAAGCGGCGCATCCTTGAGGTCTATCTGAACGTTGCCGAAACCGGGAATGGCGTTTTTGGGGTCGAGGCTGCCGCGCAACAGTATTTCAACACCAGCGCATCGAAACTGACCCCAGTTCAGGCAGCGCGGATTGCCGCCATTCTGCCGTCACCGCGCAACAGGTCAGTCACAGATCCGACGGCGCGTACGCGCAGACGGGCGGCATCTATTCTGGATGGGGCGGCCACCATCCGCGCAGATGGTCGCGCAGATTGTTTCGAGGATTGAAACCCGTCGCCTGCCAAGGCTAAATCTGTCGGGTACTCACTGGTTCGATTGGAAGCCCATGGCGCGTTTGTTTCATGTTCCCCTCTCTCCGTATTGCCGCAAGGTTCGGCTGTCTTTGGCGGAAAAGAAGATCGAGGTTGAGCTTGTCGAAGAGCGATACTGGGAGCAGGATCCCGACTTTTTGCGCCGAAACCCTGCGGGTAAAGTACCAGTATTGCGTCTGGACGGACAAATGATGTCGGAAAGCGCGGCGATCTGCGAATATATTGAGGAAACCCGCCCCGAACCATCATTAATGCCAAAAAGTCCCGAAGCCCGATACGAAGTACGGCGCCTTGTCGGCTGGTTTGACGACAAATTCCATCATGAGGTGACGTCGAAGCTGCTGTACGAACGGGTGAACAAAAAAGTGACGGGTCAGGGCTATCCTGACAGCAAGAACGTCAAACAGGGTGCCAAAGCGATCAAGTACCATCTGGATTATATGGCATGGCTGTTGGATCACCGCCGGTGGTTGGCCGGTGATCAGATGACACTGGCTGATTTCGCGGCAGCGGCGCACCTGTCGTCGCTGGACTATATCTCGGATGTGGATTGGAACCGCAGTCAGGTGGTCAAGGACTGGTATGCGAAAATCAAATCGCGCCCTGCTTTTCGCTCTATTCTGGCGGATCAGGTGCCGGGTTTCCGGCCGCCGCCCCATTACGCAGATCTGGATTTCTGATAGTGTGTGCCAGCGGGGCTGTCTCCCCCCATCGGGCATCTGCGCGATTCCCCCCGAGGATATTTTGGGCCAGATGAAGAGCGGATCAGATTTGAAGGAAAAGCTGGTACAGCAGGCCCTTGAAGAGGGGTTTGTTGCGTGCCGTGTCTGCCGCCCCTGGGATGTTCCAAAAGTTCCCGAGCGTTTGGCAGCGTTCCTGGACGCAGGGTATCATGGGCAGATGGGATGGATGGCCGAGCGGACGCATTGGCGCGGTGATCCTGCGGCCCTTTGGCCCGAGGCGCGATCAGTGATCATGCTGGCCGAGAGTTACACGCCGGAACATGATCCTACAGACGTCTTGAAGCAACGCGGCCACGGGGCGATTTCTGTCTATGCGCAGAACAAAGACTATCATGATCTGGTCAAAAAGCGACTGAAGCGCCTGGCGCGGTGGCTGATTGCCGAGGCGGGCGGCGAGGTTAAGGTGTTTGTTGACACTGCACCCGTGCCGGAGAAAGCTTTGGGGCAGGCCGCCGGGTTGGGCTGGCAGGGGAAACACACGAATCTGGTCAGCAGGGAGTGGGGTAATTGGGCCTTTATAGGGTCTGTTTTTTCAACTTTGGATATACCCGCGGATCCCGCTGAGATTGATCGCTGCGGGTCTTGTCGGGCCTGTTTGGACAGCTGCCCCACGGACGCCTTTCCGGGCCCGTATCAGTTGGACGCACGGCGGTGCATTTCCTATCTGACAATCGAGCATAAAGGCCCTGTGAAGCCTGAGCTTCGCAGAAAGCTGGGCAATCGAATCTACGGCTGTGACGATTGCCTTGCGGCTTGCCCGTGGAACAAGTTTGCGGTTGCCGCAAGCGACCTGCGCTATGCAGCGCGCGAAGATCTGGCGGCGCCTGCGCTGGAAGAGCTGGTGGCGCTTGATGATACTTCGTTCCGAGCGAAATTCTCGGGCTCACCCATCAAACGGATCGGGCGCGACCGGTTTGTGCGCAACGTGCTTTATGCCATTGGAAACTCGGGGCAGTCGAAACTGAGGGCCGCGGCCCAAAGTTTGACAGATGACCCAGATGAAACCGTGGCCGACGCAGCGCGCTGGGCGGTGGAACAACTTTCATAATTGCCGCAAACAGGCTGGACGTGTCGGCCCCAATCGCTACACCAATCTGCAGCGAACAGTAAGGAGAACCCGATGGCGCTGGCTTTGGGGGTGGATACGGGTGGAACCTATACCGATGCGGTACTGATCCGGGATGAAAAAGAGGTAATAGCCTCGGCCAAGTCCCTGACCACACGTGCGGATCTGGCAATTGGTGTAGGCAAGGCGATTTCTGCCGTTTTGGAGCAGGCAAAAGTTGCGCCGGATCAGATTTCAATGGCCTCTTTGTCCACTACATTGGCGACAAATG
The DNA here is from genome assembly GCF_059612525.1 of Ruegeria sp. SAZD013. NCBI lineage: Bacteria > Pseudomonadati > Pseudomonadota > Alphaproteobacteria > Rhodobacterales > Roseobacteraceae > Ruegeria > Ruegeria sp. SAZD013. The sequence continues at coordinate 106,574 of NZ_JBXWQT010000035.1, forward strand.
CCTTGGTCGAAGGGCAGGGCGGGCGCGTTGCATTGATCTATATCGGGTTCAAAGACAGCGACCTTGAAAAGCACGGTTTGAAGGACGCGTTAAAAGGGGACCCGGCCCTGGTTATGTCTGGTGGGCATTCCCATTCTGGCAGCGAAGCTGCACCATTGGATGTTGCCGCGCTGGAGCAGTTTTTAGACACTCACAAGGGGATTTCAGGCTTTGCCATAGCCGCTCAGTTTGCCACCCGTAATCCCGCGCATGAACTTGAAGCCGCGCGAATCGTTTCGGAAAGAACCGGGGCTCCGGTAACATGTTCGCATCACTTGTCGGCAAAGCTGAATGGGCCGAAACGCGCCGTGACGGCAGTGTTGAACGCGCGGCTGATCGGGATGATCGACCGTTTGATCGGGCGGGCGCAGGACCGGCTGCGCGAGTTGGGGATTATGGCCCCGATGATGGTTGTTCGCGGTGATGGGGCGTTGATGAGTGCTGAACAGGCGCGTGAACGCCCCATTGAAACGATCCTGAGCGGACCTGCCGCGTCAATTGTCGGCGCGCGCTGGTTGACTGGCGCAGAGAATGCGTTGGTGTCGGATATTGGCGGTACGACAACTGACGTGGCGTTGATCCGTGACGGTAAGCCCGCGATCGACACGGCAGGGGCACAGGTGGGCGGGTTCCGCACAATGGTCGAGGCAGTTGCGATGCGCACCCATGGCCTTGGAGGTGACAGTCAGGTGCATGTCGTGACCGAGGGGTTGCAGGGCGGTGTTTTTCTGGGGCCGCGCCGCGTTCTTCCGGTGTCCCTGATCGCCTCGGAAGCGCCCGAGATCGTTCATGCCGTTCTGGACGAGCAATTGCGGGCCACGACGGTGGGTGAGCACGATACGCGCTTTGCCCGACGCGTGCCGGGAATACGTGACGACGGTATAGATGTGCGCGAAGAAGCCCTGTTGGAGCGGTTGGGAGATCAGGTTCTGCCGATTGGTTCCTTGCTTAGGTCCCGAATGGAGAGCGGCGCATTGACCCGGTTGGTGGATCGCGGGATCGTTCAGATCTCGGGCGTGACGCCGTCGGATGCCAGCCATGTACTGGGGCGGGTGGATGCCTGGGATGCTGAAGCCGCCCGTAAGGCACTAGAACTGGTTGCGCGCAAACGGGTCGGGTCCGGGGATATGTTGGCAAATTCCGCCGAGGCGCTGGCGCAAATGATCGTGGACCAGTTGACGGAACAGACCAGTTTGATCTTGTTAGAGGCTGTTTTTGATGAGGAACCGGACAGTTTCGGGCTGCCGCCACAGGAGTTGGCGCGGCATGTCCTGACACAGCGCGGATTGGCGCGGCATCGCGGTTTGTTGTCGCTGACCGCAGCTCTAAACGTTGATGTTGTGGGGCTTGGGGCATCAGCCCCCAGCTATTACCGGGCGGTTGGTGAACGGCTGCACTGCCGGATGATCCTGCCGGAACATGCGGGCGTAGCCAATGCGATTGGCGCCGTCGTGGGACGGTTGACCTTACGGCGATCGGGCACGGTGACAAGCCCTGCCGAAGGGCGGTATCGTGTACATCTCAAGGGCGGGCCCAAGGATTTTTCCGCATCAGAAGACGCGTTGGATTTGCTGGAAAATGTTCTGAGGTCGGAAGCTGAAGGTGCGGTGCGCGAAGCCGGTGCAGAAGATATCCGCGTGATCGTGGATCGCGACATCAAAACCGCGCGGGTCGAGGCCAATGATGTGTTTGTCGAAGCAATGATCACGGTCGAGGCAAGCGGGCGACCGCGGGTTGCGGCGGGCTAGCCCCTCTGACTTGTACAGAGGGGCCGGGCAGGTGGTGCATTATTCTGCGGCGCTGGCACGTTTGGGAAGAACCCAGTCCTGGCGCGGGAAGTGGCAGGTATATCCGTTCGGGATGCGCTCAAGATAATCCTGATGCTCGGGTTCGGCCTCCCAGAAATCGCCGACGGGTTCGACTTCGGTTACGACTTTTCCCGGCCACATGCCGCTGGCATTCACATCTGCGATAGTATCCAGCGCAGTTGCTCTTTGGGCTTCATCGACGTGGTAAATCGCGGAACGATAGCTCATGCCTCGGTCGTTGCCTTGCCGGTTCACCGTGGTCGGGTCGTGAATCTGGAAGAAAAATTCCAGCAGGTCGCGGTAACTGATCTGCGACGGGTCAAACCAGATCTCGATCCCTTCGGCGTGGGTGCCATGGTTGCGATAGGTTGCGTTGGGCACATCGCCTCCGGTGTAGCCCACCCGGGTTCGCAAGACGCCCGGCAGCTTGCGGATCAGGTCCTGCATACCCCAAAAGCAGCCTCCGGCCAGTACAGCACGTTGTTCAGTCATTGGATTTCCTCCACGTGGATCAGGAATTCGGCGTAACCTTCAGCCTCCATCTCATCCCGATGGATGAACCTGAGCGAGGCCGAGTTGATGCAATACCGCAGGCCACCATGTTCTCGCGGGCCGTCGGGGAAGACATGCCCCAGATGGCTGTCGCCGTGTTTCGAGCGAACCTCGGTCCGGATCATACCATACGTCGTATCGCGAAACTCCTCCACATGCTCATGGAGGATCGGCTTGGTGAAGCTGGGCCAGCCACATCCGGATTCGTATTTGTGGGTCGAAGCAAACAGCGGCTCGCCTGACACGATGTCCACGTAGATGCCCGGTTCCTTGTTCCCCAAATACTTGCCTGTCCCCGGTCGTTCGGTGCCGTTGCGTTGGGTGACATGAAATTCTTCGGGCGAAAGCGCCGCGATAACCGTGGGGTCTTTGGTGTAGCGTGTCATGGATCCTCCGGCTGATTTGACGTTTGAGCCATTATCTGGGGGCTGCAGGGTAGAAAGCAAAGCGATATTTCAAACAGCTCTCACAGTCGTGCAGTCGGTCAGACGCAAACATTTGGGTCCTTGCTTTAGGCCGAAGCCGTTTTGCCAGAAGGTTGGCGTGACAGCTGAACCGCAAGAATACCCAGCGTCGTGACGGTAACGCCAATTGCGTCCATCGCGCCCAGTTTTTCGCCCAATAATATGGCCGCAATCGTGACACCAAATACCGGGTTCAAAAAGTGGAACGTGGCTGCGCGGATCGCGCCGATGCGATCCAGAAGAAGGAACCAGATCAGCGTGGCCAGCAGCCCAGGAAACAGGGTTGTGTAAGTGAACGCCAATGCCAGTGGCAGCGTCGGGTGGATGTAAATGGTCTCAAAGATCGGAGCGGCCACGAACAACGTGGCGGAACCTACAAGCATCTGCAGGCCCACGACCATCATGAAATTGCCGCCTGAGGTTGCGCCGCGAACCGCGAGGGTGGCAAAGGTCAGCGCCAAAGCTCCGATGCCGCATAGCGCGACGCCGAACATGTCGACACCAGAACTGATCCGGCTGCTCATGATCAGGGCGACGCCGGTGAATCCGGTAAACAAACCCAAAATACCGAGAGGGCGCAGTTTCTCGCCAAAAATAAGCCACCCTGCCAGTGCCACCAGCAAGGGCATTGTGGACGCGATAATCGCCGCAACCGAAGCCTCGACCGTTTGCATCGCGTAAAAATTCAGACCCAAATACAGGGCATTTTGGCAGATACCGAACAGAATTGTCGCCCGCCATTGGTTCCGAGTCAGGTGCCAGCTTTGCCCCATCGCCCGGGCAATCAGAACCCCCAGAACCCCTGAGATCAAAAACCGCAGAGCCAGCGAAAACAAAGGAGAGGCGTCTGCCACTATGATCCGCGCCGAGGTAAAGGCGGACGACCAGATCAGGGCAAATGTCAGCCCCATGGCTATGGCGCGCAGATCCATGGAGACCCCCTGTCACTTTGCGCGGACTGTCCCCGATTTTGTGATCGGTCGCAAGCGCTGCGCGTCATAAAAGACGCATATGTGATGACAGGAAAGTCGCCCTTATGTTTTCGTTGATTGACTGACCAATTAAAGCTATCAGCTCCGGGATCTGACATATCAAGGGAGGGTTGTCGGTGCTTCTGGAATACATTCTATCTTTTGGCGTCCTACTGGCGTTGGGCCTGGTCGCGTTCTTCGTCGTGAAATGGTGGAACCTGCGCTGCGTTGGCGTGACACCTGTTCACCTTTTCACATTCATCGCGATCCTGTTTACGTCCGGTCTGGATGTTGGCCTGATCATGTTCCCGTTGACAGAATTTGGTGGGTATGCCGAAGATCCGGCATATGCCTTTGCTAATCCACTGGCGATCGAATTCGGTTTCTGGGGTTTTCTGATCTGGGCGTTTTACTTCCTGACAGCCTTCTATTTCTGCGTGATCGAACCGCGCGTGAAATTCTTTGAGATCCCGCTGGTCAAACTGATCAACAACGTGGTCATTATTGGCACCTGCGCCTTTACCGCCAGCCTGTTCCTGATCTACCTGCCTGGCTACCTGCCAGAGGTCGGAGATGGCGAATCTGTCGTTACCACCTTCTACGTCATCGTGTTTGTGGTCATATTGGCGGCGGCATACTCGTCGACCGACCTGAAATATGTGCGGATCCTGTCGGTGGGCTCGACCTTCCTGTTCATGGCCCTGATCCTGGGAATGTGGGCGGCCGCTGGTATGGGAATGACCGGGTTTGTCGAAACCGGCAGTAACATTGGCGCCTATTTCACCAATATGCACAAATTTGTCCTGCCGCTGACTGACTACCATGCCTTCTACCTGTTCTGGTGGTTTGCGTGGTCAATCATGATTGGCCAGTTTACTTCGCGCTTTGTGGGCGGGTTGAAGACCTGGCAGTTGCTGGCGGCGTTGCTGATCTTCCCGTCGATCCCGCTGGGGATCTGGTTCACCGTTCTCTACTACTATCATCTGAACGGTATCAGCACCGCAGGGATCACCAATATCGCGATGGTAATCGTGGGCGTGACCTTTGTGATCAACTCGCTGGACTCTCTGATTAGGCTCTATACGGACAACCTGAACATGACCGCCGAGCGGTTTGGCAAGGCGACCTATGTCGCCGGCAACGTCGCGCTGCTGTTTGTCCTGACCCTGCTGTTCCAGAGCCAGTGGCTGCAAATCCAATGGATCGGAGCCGTCGTAGTCGGTCTCTACCTGGCTTGCGTGGTCTATATCCTTGTAACCAAGCGCAAAGAGGTGATGAGTATCGACGCCATGCCGGAAGATCGTGATCTGGACTTCCACAAGGTTGAGACGATTCACTGATTGTTTCTAACCTACCAAAACAAAAGCGGGCCTCGACATCGGGGCCCGCAGCCGTGTTTTGGCGCTGCCCGGTTCGCGCCTCATTCCGTGTCGAGACGATATTTGAGGAAGCTGTGGCCAGAGTAGTCTACTTGCCCAACAAAATACGCGCCGAGTTTAGTCATTGCGCGCAGTTTCGTGCGTGAAGGCGGCAGCAAGAATGTCACGAACGGAATACGATTGTCCTGCTTTGCGAATGCGATGGCCTGACGCGCTATTTTGGCACCCAGTCCAAATGCACTGGGCTTCAGGACCAGCCCGAAATCCCACTCTTCACCTTCTTTTTGAAAACCGCCCCATCCCACATATTGTCCGCGGTGCAGAATTGCCCAATGACCTAGGCCGTCCCGCGCCCAACACGACTCTTTCGCATTAACGAAACTGGCGACTGTTTCCTCATCCCAATCCTGCGTCAGGAGAGGCATGTGTTCGGCAAGAATTGGATTTCTCATATGCGCCAGTATCTCAGGTGCTGAGACGAGGGGCAGTCGCGTGAATGTAATATCCTGTTCCATAGAACTGGGATTTAGCGGGCCAAGCAGGAATTCAAAGGGTTGTCCGTAAAAAACGTGCCAAGGACATCCGGTGTTGGATTGTAGCCCATATTTACAGTCTGAATAAGAACGCTGATGCCTTAGGACACATGTGCGCAGGCTTTAAATTGTGAAGCTCAGGCACAAAAAAGGGGCCGCGTAACCGCCACCCCTTTATATGGTTCCAAGCGCTTGAGATCAGCCGTTCACGCTGTCTTTCAGTGCTTTCGCGATGGTCATTTTCACAACCTTGTCGGCTTCTTTGGTGAAGGTTTCACCGGTTGCCGGGTTGCGGACCTGACGCTCAGGGCGTTCGCGGCAGTAGATTTTGCCGACGCCAGGCAGGGTCACTGCACCACCTGCGGAAACTTCGCGCGTGATCAGGCCGGTGATGGCCTCAAGCGCAGAGTTCGCGGATTTCTTATCGGTTCCCATTTCCTCAGCGAGAGCAGCAACCAGCTGAGTCTTTGTCATAGGTTTTGCCATTTCTTGGTCTCCTTAACGTGCCCGATCTATAGGGCCTCACCGCGTAACTGTAACGGGATATTGTGGCCAAACACAACGAATAGTAGCGCAGAAACCCCTAAAAATATGGGGAAAACGTTGCTTTTTTGCGTCAGAGGAAGGCAGTTTCGTCGAAGGAACGCAATTTCCGGCTGTGCAAACGCTCTAACGGCATGCCACGCAGGTGCTCCATGGCGCGTATCCCGATCATCAAATGACGGCTGACCTGGGTGGTATAAAAGGACGACGCCATGCCCGGCAGCTTTAGTTCGCCGTGCAGGGGTTTGTCCGAAACGCACAACAATGTGCCGTAAGGAACGCGGAAGCGATAGCCGTTCGCGGCGATGGTGGCGCTTTCCATATCCAGCGCGATGGCCCGCGACTGGCTGAGGCGCTGAACCGGCCCGGATTGATCGCGCAGTTCCCAGTTGCGATTGTCGACCGATGCAACTGTTCCCGTCCGCATGATCCGCTTCAGTTCATACCCTTCCAGCTCGGTCACCTCGGCCACGGCGCGTTCCAGCGCGACCTGAACTTCGGCCAGGGGCGGGATGGGCACCCAGACCGGCAGGTCATCATCCAGAACCTTGTCATCACGTAGATATGCATGGGCCAGAACGAAATCGCCCAATGCCTGCGTGTTGCGCAATCCGGCGCAATGGCCAACCATCAACCACGCGTGCGGGCGCAGAACCGCGATATGGTCGGTCGCAGTTTTCGCATTCGAGGGGCCGACACCGATGTTCACCAAAGTAAGACCCGAACCATCTTCACGCTTCAGATGATAGGTTGGCATTTGCGGCAGTTTCAGCGGTTGCTCGATTTCTGCGTCCGGCTCCGTGATCTCAACATTCCCGGTCGAGACAAAGCTGGTATACCCGCTGCTGGGATCAGCCAACTGCTCACGGGCGTAGTTCTCGAATTCCGAAACATAGAACTGATAGTTCGTGAACAGAACGTGGTTCTGAAAATGCCGGGCATCTGTCGCTGTGTAATGTGCCAGTCGCGCAAGTGAATAATCGACGCGCTGGGCAGTAAACAATGACAAGGGCCCGACGGCGTCTTCATGATCGTGCACGCCGTTAACGATGTCGTCATTCGTGGTGGTCAGATCCGGCACGTCAAACACATCGCGCAGGGTGAAAGCAGCCGCCCCCTGATGCGGCACAACCAGACCTGACGTATTCGCCACGGCAAAATGCACCGGAATAGGTGTGTCCGACGCTGCAATCGTCACCGGTTGGTCGTGATTCTTGATCAACAGGGCAATCTGCTGGGTCAGGTAGGACCGGAATAAATCCGGGCGCGTTACGGTTGTAGCGTGAACACCGGGTTCCGCCACATGCCCAAAACTCAGGCGGCTGTCGACTTGAGCATAGGTCGACGTCATTATGCGAATCTCGGGGTAATAGGCCCTGTATCTGGCGGTTGGTGCTCCATTTTGCAGTACCTTCGAGAAGCTGTCGCACAGAAATTCTGTTGCTTGAGTGTAAAGCTCCTCCAGTCGCGCAACTGCGGCTGCGGGATCGGTGAACTGTTCTGGCGAAAGGGCCTCAGGTGTCAGGAGTGTCGTCATGCCAAGGGTTCCAGAAGATCAATTTTTTTGAATGTGCGCACGTCAACCAGCCCGAGATCAGAGATCCTGAGTTCCGGTATGACGACCAACGCCAGCAGCGAATGTTGCATATATGCGTTGTTCAGATTGCAGCCACATTCCTGCATGGCTTGAACCATCCTGTCCGCCTTGGCCGCAACTTCAGCGGCCGGGCTGTCGGACATCAGACCGGCAATGGGAAGTTCGACCATCGCCAGTTCCTGGCCGTCCCGGAAGATCGTGATGCCGCCACCCACCTCGGCCAGTCGATTCGCGGCCAGCGCCATCTGTTCACGGTCCGTGCCGACGACGATCATGTGGTGACTGTCATGTGCCACGGTCGAGGCCATGGCCATTTTTCCCTGATATCCAAACCCCGAGACAAAGGCATTGGTGACGCCCCCTGTCGCCCGGTGTCGTTCGACCAGTGAGATCTGACATACGTCACCCTCACCTTCAACAAGCCCGCCGATAATCGGCAATTCGGCTTTCAGCGCTTTAGTGGGGGCCTGGTTTTCTACCACGCCAATGACGTTGGCCCTTACCTTGTTTGCGCCCTTCGGCGCCGTGATCTCAAAATCGGTCGAGGTCAGCGCATGCTTCAGATGAACCGTGCGACGTGCCTTGTCGGGCCAGTTTAGATGGGGGCAATCAACCTTGATCACCCCGTTTTCCGCGACAACCTGCCCGCGCGCTATGACCAGTTCGACCGGCAATTCGGTCAGGTCAGAGCTGAGGATGATATCCGCCCGTCGTCCCGGCGTGACCGATCCAATCTCGCGTTCCAGACCGAAATGCGTGGCGGTGTTGATCGTCGCCATCTGCACGGCAACAAGCGGGTCACAGCCGCAGGCAATGGCGTGGCGCACGACGCGATTCATATGCCCTTCATTGACCAGCGTTGCAGAGTGGCAGTCATCCGTGCACAGGATGAAATTGCGCGCATCCAGGCCTTTCTCGGTTACTGCGGTAATCTGGCTTTCAACGTCATACCAGGCCGAGCCCAACCGCATCATCGAACGCATTCCTTGACGAACCCGTGCGATGGCATCCGCTTCGCAGGTGCCTTCGTGGTCATCGGCAGGTCCGCCAGCCACGTAAGCCGCAAAATCAGGCCCTAAATCAGGGGATGCGTAATGCCCGCCAACAATCTTTCCTGCCCGCTGCGTGGCCGCAATCTCGGCCAGCATCTTGGGATCGCCGTGAATCACGCCGGGGAAGTTCATCATTTCACCCAAGCCGATGATCCCGGGCCATTTCATCGCCTCGGCGACGTCTTCGGGGGTGATTTCATAGCCTGTCGTCTCTAACCCCGGTGCAGACGGCGCGCAGGAGGGCATCTGAGTGAAGATGTTGACCGGCTGCATCATTGCTTCGTCATGCATCATGCGCACACCATCCAGCCCCAACACATTGGCGATCTCGTGCGGGTCGGTGAACATACTGGTTGTGCCATGAGGGATCACCGCGCGAGCAAACTCGGCGGGGGTCAGCATCCCCGATTCGATGTGCATATGCGCGTCGCATAAGCCGGGCAGGATATAGCGGCCTTGCGCGTCGATAACCTGTGTCTCTGGTCCGGTACAATGCGAGGCGTCTGGACCGACAAATGCAATCCGGCCTGCGGCGATTGCAACAGAATGGTTCGGCAGCAGTTCGCGGCTGTGCACATTTACCCAAGTCCCACCCGTTATTACCGTATCTGCTGCCTCACGTCCGGCAGCAACTGCGATCAATTTGGGGGCGACATCGGGCCAAGTTGGGAAGGGTGTGTTTTCCATGGCTCAACTTTCACGAATGCGCGCGCGGGTGCAACCCCGGTTCTTCACTACTGCCGACGGATCACAATCCTGCAAATCTGCCCAACCCGGCCATCGAAAGCTGACATAGGTGCCGACAGCGCCCAGGAACCCGTCGAGTTTACGTTTCGGACCCGAATTCTCGCCGTATCCAGTTCGCAAAGGTGACGGCCCCGGGCGTATCCTCAGCCTGAGGGGAGAGCAGCAGATAATACGCCTCGGGCATCGGGGCGCGATGCTCAAATGGTGCGATCAGCCGCCCCTGATCGATCAGGTGACCCGCGATGGTGTCATGGGCCAGGCACAGGCCACCTCCGGCCATCGCGGCTGACAAACAAACCAAATAGGTTGTTGCGTAGGTAATAGAAGGATTCTGCCAATTCAGACCCTGATCTTCCGCCCATGTCGCCCAGTTGATCAAAAGGTTGGAACAGTCGAACAGGGGTTTTTCCTGAAGGTCTTGCAGACACACCTGATATCCCGGCGCGCAGACGGGATAGTAATATTCAGAGCGCAGCATTTCTGTTCTGGTCGTATCCGAAGGTCGAAGGGAAAACCTGATCTCGACCGCTGCGCCTTCGGCCATCTCGCGCGGCTCCCACAACTCGGTGAAGATGTTCAGCTGAACATCCGGGTGTTCCGCCCGAAATAACGGCAGGCGCGGGGCCAGCCAGTTCACGGCGAAACTGATGTTGCACTGCACCTGTACCGCGTTCTGTTGCGCGCCAGTAACCGCCTGAGTGCCCCGTATCAGCGTCCGAAACGCCTCGCGCACCACCGGCAAATAGGTGATCCCGGCCTCTGTCAGCTCAAGCGCCTTCGGGCGTCGCAGGAACAATGGCTGACCCAGATGACCTTCCAGCGATTTGATCTGCTGACTGACCGCACTTTGCGTCATGTTCAGATCCCGCGCCGCGTCGGTGAATGACAGATGGCGGGCTGCGGCTTCGAATGTGCGCAGCCAGCCCAGCGGGGGAAGCCTGTTTTGCATCGACATAACTCCGGCATAAGTTCAGCTAATGGGATAGTTGCGTTTTTTTCGTTGGTCAAATTGCCGGACCAAATGCAGGCTTTGGTCATTCGCAGTTGTCAAAGGACTCCACACATGAGCCTCACTAGCCTTCGCCCCAATATCGACCATTGGTCAGAACGTGTGGACATGGCCGCAACCTTTCGCTGGACAGCCCGGCTGAATATGCATGAAGCCGTTGCCAACCATTTCAGTCTTGCTGTGAACAAAGACGGGACGCAGTTCCTTATGAACCCCAATCAGGCGCATTTCTCGCGTATTCGCGCGTCTGATCTGTTGCTGTTGAACGCCAACGATCCGGATGTGATGTCACAGCCCGGTGCACCTGATCCCACGGCCTGGGGCCTGCACGGCTCGATCCATCGCCATTGCCCACACGCGCGCTGCGTCATGCATGTGCATTCGATCTTTGCAACTGTTCTGGCCTCACTGGCCGACAGTACGCTTCCGCCAATCGATCAGAACACTGCGACCTTCTACAATCGCTACGTTGTTGACGAAGAATTTGGCGGGTTGGCTTTTGAAAGCGAAGGAGAGCGGTGCGCCGGGATGCTGGCTGATCCGAAAAAGAAGGTCATGATCATGGGCAACCACGGGGTTCTAATTACGGGCAGTGACCCGGCGGATACCTTTAACAGGCTCTACTATTTCGAGCGCGCTGCCGAAACATACATCCGGGCACTGCAAACAGGTCTGCCCCTGCGGGTGCTGTCGGATGAGATTGCCGAGAAAACAGCGCAGGAACTGGACGACTACCCCGATCAGGCCGAAGCGCATCTGCGAGAGATCAAGGCAATACTCGATGCAGAAGGCTCGGATTACGCAACCTGATGCAAGACAGAGTGACCGACATGCGAGATACCGCGCAGGACCCCGAAGCCGCCTGCTGGCATTACCACCCCGACGGGCCAGTAGGCCTCAATCCGCTGTTCAGTTGGCCGCCGCGCCCATCCGCCGTGCTGAAATGGTACGGCGGAGCGTGGTTGCAAATCACCGCCCTGACCCTGTGCATGACTTTGGCCGTCATCGCCTATGCGTTCTTTTTCCCTGAGTTAGAGACGATGAAGAGCTTTGCACCCGGCTGGATGTTCAGGATTTGGTTGCTGAACATGGTGCCGCAAACTCTGATAGCAGGAAGCCTGCACTGGTGGCTGTACATGCGCAAAGGGCAGGGGATGTACAAAAAGTTCGATCGAAGAGACCTGACGCGGGACAACGGAACATTCACATTCCGCAATCAGGTCTGGGATAATATCTGGTGGACGCTGGGCAGCGCCATGACGGTGGCGACCATTTACCAGTGGGTCATCTTTTGGGCGATGGCAAATGGCTGGGTTCCGACGATTACCTGGGCCAGCGCGCCGGTGTGGTTTGTGGTTTGGATGCTGTTCATTCCCATGTGGTCCGGCCTGCATTTTTACTGGGTGCACCGGCTGGAACATCATCCCAGGCTTTATAAACATGTGCACGCGGTCCATCACCGCAATGTCAATACCGGGCCGTGGTCAGGGATTTCGAATCACTGGTATGAAAACATGCTGTATTTCACGACGTATTTCATCCACCTGATCGTGCCATCCCATCCGCTGCATGTGTTGTTTCACAGCTCGTTCCAGCAGGTCAGCCCGATACTGTCCCATTCTGGGTTCGAGAAGATAAAGGCCGGTGAGACCGAAGCCGCGCGGGCGGGCGACTTTTTTCACCAGCTCCACCACCGGTATTTCGAGTGCAACTACGGCACATCCGAAATTCCTTTCGACAAGTGGTTTGGCACCTATCACGATGGCTCGGCCGAGGCGACGACACGCACGCGCGCTTACAAAAAGCAGATGTATACTTGACGCGGCTGGACCTGTCCGGGGCCTAAACCCGTTCGAACAATGCAATGAAGGCCGTGTCATCCTTGTTTGGACCCGCGGCAAGATCACCGTAGATGCGAACCTCGGGCAGGGTCAGGTTGCGAATCTGATCCTGTTCCAGTTCGTGCAGCTTGCCCTTGAAGCCCATCTTTTCGAAATGGTGGGCGTTTATTGACAGGGCGAACGTCGCGCCTGACCGTGCGACGCGAAGCAGGGCGGGTAATACTTCGGGACCCAGATGGCCATGCGTGAACGTGCCAGATGACACGATGCCGGAGTAGCTGTCAGGCGGAACCGGGATGCCATGGGTCAGGTCAGCCTCGATCGCGTCCCGGTAGATATCCTTGCGCATAGCCTGTTCCAGCATTTCCGAACTGATATCCGTGGCATCAATCGGCCCAACGCCAAGCCCAGACAACACCGCGCCGCATAGGCCCGTTCCCGCACCGACATCCAGAACCGGCCCCTGACCGCCCGCGCCCACAAACGCCCGTGCGGTATGGATATGAAGCTGATAATCCTCACGCGCGGCAAAGCTGTCGTCATAATCCCCGGCCCATTCCGCATAAAGGCGTTTGTTTTCGTCCGGAGAGCTCAGCGCGTAGGCAGAATGCAGGTCTGGTTTCTTTTTGCTCATATCCACAGAAAGGCGCATCAGAAGATTCGATTCAAGTGCGTCCATGCGGCGCTTGCATCCCGATGCGCTGAAGCCCATCAACGGGGCATGACCAAGACACTCTTCTCATTTGGCCACGGCTATTCTGCGCAGGCCCTTTCCCGAATTCTTGCCCCGAAAGGCTGGCAGATTTTTGGCACCACACGAGATGGCGAAGGCGCAGATGCGATACGTGCCTCTGGCGCGGACCCGCTGATCTGGCCCGGTGAGGTCCCAAATCTGGATGGGGTGACGCATTTGCTGATCTCAACGGCACCGGGCGAGGCGGGCGATCCGGTACTGGCGGCGCTGGGCGATGAGATCCGAAAACGGGCAAGTCAGTTCACATGGGTGGGCTATTTATCGACAACGGCTGTTTATGGCGATCATCAGGGCGGCTGGGTTGACGAAGACACCCCGCCAACACCGACCGCCAAGCGTGGAAAGTGGCGCATGCTGGCTGAAGAGCAATGGGCGGCTGTGCCGGGCCTGCCTGTTCACATCTTCCGTCTGGCAGGGATATACGGCCCAGGTCGTGGGCCGTTCTCCAAGCTCACACGCGGTGGGCTGCGGCGCATCATCAAGCCGGGGCAAGTGTTTTCGCGTATCCACGTGGATGACATTGCGCAGGTTCTGCAAGCCTCGATGACAAGGCCGAATCCGGGCAGTGTTTACAACGTATGCGACGATGAACCTGTCCCGCCACAGGATGTCATCGGGTATGCCGCCGAATTGCAGGGGCTTCCTCTGCCCCCGGCGGTTTCATTTGACAAGGCTGACCTGACACCGATGGCGCGCAGTTTTTATAACGAGAACAAACGCGTCCGAAACGACCGGATCAAGGATGAGTTGGGTGTCGAATTGATCTATCCAAACTACCGGGTGGGGTTGGAGGCGCTGATGAAGGACCGGTAGGTTCTTTACTGCGCGGCTGCTTTAATCATATCCGAGGCTTTTTCCGCGATCATTATTGTTGGCGCGTTTGTGTTTCCCGATACCAGCGTTGGCATCACCGACGCATCAACCACACGCAGCCCCTCGATCCCCCGCACCCGGAGTTCAGGATCCACAACCGCCAGATCGTCGGTGCCCATCTTACAGGTGCCAGCCGGGTGATAGATCGTGTCGGCACGGGCGCGGATATGCCCCTCCCAATCGGCGTCGGATTTCGCCGTATCGGTTCCGAACATCTCTTTGTGCCGATATTTGGCCAAAGCCGGCGCTTGCAGGATGTCTCGCGTCATTCGCGCGCCTTTGATCATGGTGTCCAGATCTCGTGCATCTGAAAGAAACCCCGGATCGATGACAGGCATTGCCATTGGGTCCGCGCTGCTCAGGCCAACGGTTCCCCGACTTTCCGGGCGAAGCTTGCAGATATGACAGCTGTACCCGTAACCGTAATGCAGCTTGCGGGCGTGATCATCGACCATTGCGATGGTGAAATGCAGCTGGATATCCGGGCGTTTCAACTCGGGTGAGGTCTTCAGAAACGCCGCCCCTTCGGCAAACGGTGTGGCCGCCATTGACACACCGGTCTTGCGCCACTGACGGATGTGCTTCAGCAGTCGCACCGCTGCTGTCGCGCCGATCCCAAAGTTGTTCGTGTCTTTGGTTCGGTAGGTCAGCGTAAAGTCGAGGTGGTCCTGCAAATTCTGCCCCACACCCGGCAGTTCATGCAGAACAGCGATCCCGTGCGTTTCAAGATCAGCGCTTGCTCCAATCCCTGAGACTTGCAGCAGTTGAGGTGTTTTTAATGCTCCCGCGCACAGGAGAATCTCGCGCGTGGCGGTAACGGTGGTGTCTGCCTTTTTGCCTTTGACCCTGAAAACAACGCCAGTTGCGCGCTTACCCTGAAAGACCAGCCTTTTCGCATAGGCATGTGTAATGACCGTCAGGTTCGGGCGGTTGGCAATCGGGAACAGGTAACCCGCAGCCGCTGAGCACCGCTCTCCATTCTTTGAAGGGTCATGATACTGCGTTACCTGGTACACCCCGACACCTTCGTTATCGCCTCGGTTGAAATCTTCAGTGTGGCGATGTTGGAGTTGCTGCGCGGCTTCAATGAACGCGCGGGTGATCGGGCGAGGTTCTTTTTGCTGTGACACCTGTAACGGGCCTTTGTCACCATGCCAGCTGTCTGCACCAAGCTCATTGTTCTCGGACCGTTTGAAATACGGCAATACGCTGTCCCAATCCCAGCCGTCGCAGCCCAGATCGGCCCACCCATCATAATCCTGCCGCTGACCTCTGACATAAAGCATCGCGTTGATCGCGCTCGAACCACCCAGTGCTTTACCGCGGGGTTGATACCCCCGGCGTCCGTTCAACCCGAGTTGCGGTATGGTTTCAAAAGCCCAGTTGTTGATCTTGGGGCGTCCCGGAAGGGTTGCCACGACAGCTGCCGGCACCCTGACAGTCAGGCCCTTTCCGTTCCCGCCTGCTTCGAGCAGGCAAACGCGTGAAGCCGGGTTCTCGCTGAGGCGGTTTGCAAGAACGGATCCTGCCGACCCGCCGCCCACGATGATATAGTCGAACTGCATGCTGGCTTCCCTACTATCAGAACCATTGATGCGCTGGTCCGCTGTTCGCCATCCGAGCCAGGCTTCCCTGAGACTGCGTCAATTGAGTGAAAAAACAATTGTGACCTGAAGTCAGTTTCCAAGTGTTCTTCGACATTCAGCGAAACGGTACGCCCGCGTCGATCGAAAGACTCAAGACGGATATCAATGTCGTCGTTTGCTGTCGGGGCCGACGATTCCAGCCAAAGCGCAGATTTCACCCACTTCTTCTGATGAGCCTGCACCTTAAGTGGCTGGCGGAAATCGCAAAATAAACGTTTAAGTATTTGAGTTATAATAATTAATTTAGAATTTAGTGAGAAAAGCAAAGTTTTTTCAAAATGGGGGTTGCGGGTAGGGAGTCTAATCCGTAAATACCCCTTCACCGGCGCAGCTGAGGTTGGCCTGACGGACTGGAAAGACGG
>NZ_JBXWQT010000036.1:0-5987 GCF_059612525.1 Ruegeria sp. SAZD013
GAAGAGCCGAGCAGGAAGACTTCAGCCGCTATTTCCGCCGCGCTTACACATCGACTTTTTCAACAGCATCCGGACAAAGTGGGTGTTCAAGGAACCTTTTAAAGTGCCTTTTCAATGAACTTTGAAAAAAGCTCACCCTGCGAGTTGATCCTAAGTTTCGCGTAAATGTTGCGTCTGTGGATGCGGACTGTGCCTGGAGAGATGCCGAGAATTGTGCCGACAGCTTCTGCCGAATGGCCCTTCAACGTGAACTCAACGACTTCTCTTTCTCGTGGCGTCAGAACGCCATCGCCAAATGCCTGGAAAGCAAGATCGACGCGACGACTAACGCCATTTGCTGCGGCGCCGCGGGTCATCGTTGGAAAGTCACTCCAATGTTTGCAACAGGCTGCCCGAACGAGCGGCCATAGAGCGTGCAAATGACGAATTTCCTTGGCTGAAAAAGGCTTCACTGATCGCATGAGCGAGACCACAACCATCCCAGTGCTTGGGATATCGATAAAGTAGCCAATCTCCTCTGCTAACCCAGTCCTTTTGTAATAGCTGCGATAGTATTCGCCCTGATAGAACCTGTCCGGTGCGATATCGCGCATGCGGTACAGACCCGGTGTTATCGGTTTTGTCGCGGCCAAAAAAAATGGATCAAGTACGTAGGGCCCGGCTTGATAATCCTCAACAAAAATACGCCGTTTGCTTTTGGGGAAATCGTCGTGAAGATCTATTGGTGCTTCGGTTCCGACATGCCCAAACACTACAGTAAAATCGAATGGTGCGACCTGCCGCAAACCATCTGCCAAAGCACATGGAAATTCTGGGGTTCCGATCTTCTCCACGACCCTGCCGGCCTCTTCCATCCAATCGTACACACGCCGCTCCAGATTCTCGAAAAGAACCTCTATACTCTAATTGTGGTATATACAGTTATTCCGAGTTATTGTTACTTTTTTCTTGTTTGAGTGGTATGCCAATAAATGCCAAAAAATCAAGCAAAAGGAAAACGGCAGTATATGAGCTTTGACATGAGCGTCACCATGCAGACGATTGCGGAACTCCGAGGAGTGACCAAGACCTTCGGGAATGTGGTCGCTGCCAAAGACCTGAATCTTTCCATTGGGAAAGGAGAGTTCCTGTCATTCTTAGGCCCATCTGGTTGCGGCAAAACCACAGCACTAAGAATGCTGGCAGGTTTCGAGAAACCAACCGAAGGTCAGGTGTTGCTCGATGGCGAAGTCGTCAACGACTTGGATGCGCACCATCGCCCAGTCAACATGGTGTTTCAGCACTACGCTCTTTTTCCTCACCTGAGCGTGTTCGACAACATCGCGTACGGCCTGCGCCAACAACGACCACGCATAGACAAGCAAACAATCGCGACAAAGGTTAAGCAGGCGCTGGAAACTGTCCGTCTTGGTGGGTTTGGCCCACGTCGCATCTGGGAGATGTCTGGTGGTCAGCAGCAACGCGTCGCTTTGGCGCGTGCGATCGTAAACGAGCCCAAGCTTTTGCTGCTCGATGAACCAATGGCTGCTCTGGATCGAAAGCTTCGAAAAGAAATGCAGTTTGAACTGCAGAACCTGCAACGACAACTGGGAATAACTTTTGTCCTCGTCACGCACGATCAGGAAGAAGCGCTTTCAATGTCCGACCGAATTTGTGTGATGGAAGGTGGCAGTATTGTGCAGGTAGGCAGCCCACGCGAACTCTATGACATGCCCCGCAGCCGTTACGTGGCTGGATTTGTAGGCACCTCGAATTTCTTTGATGCAACTGTAACTGACGCAGTAGCCGACCAAATCACTGTGCGTTTAGCGAGTGGCCAAAAGGTGCACGGAACTCCGGAGATTCCAATAGATGCAGGACAGGAAGTATGCGTCAGTATCCGTCCTGAACAGATCACGCTGACCCGCGCGCTACCCACAGCTGAAATTGCTCTGCCAGTTACCATTCAAAATCGGATCTTCCTTGGGGAGCACACAGAATACCTTGCGCGCAACGAAGCACTGGGTGATTTCCACGTGCTTGTGCCAAGGCAAGCGGAATTGAACGAGGGGACGTTCAATGCAGGAGAGCAAGCCTTTGTCTCATGGGGCGAAGGCGCACTGCTGATCCTTGAAAAATAACAATTCCCGCAATCCAACAAAAGAGAGGTTCACGATGACCAATGATAACGGGACTATTTCCAAGCAAAAGTTCATGGAAGAGCTTCGCCGGTACCAAAAGGGTTCGGTCACCCGGCGACATTTTTTGGGCGTGACAGGTCTTGGGATGGCAACGGCCGTTCTGGGCACGGCCATGCCTGGGTTGCGTCCACGCCCGGCATTTGCTGCCGGAGACATTGGCGACCGAGTGATCCTCGCCACGTGGCCGAACTATCATGACGAGATGAACTTCGAAGCCTTCACGGAAGCCACCGGCGCCCATGTTCAGGTCAATGTTTTTGGCTCGAACGAAGAGATGTTGGCAAAGTTGCAGGCCGGAGGCTCTGGCTGGGACGTGTTCGTTCCAACCAATTACACGATCACTACGTATGTGGGCGAAGATCTGATCATCCCGCTCGATACGTCCAAACTGCCAAACTACGACGCAGGTTCATTCGAACAGCGCTTTTCCGATGCTGGTTCTGTCGATGGCCAGCTTTACGCGGTGCCGAAAAACTGGGGCACGACCGGCTTTGCAGTGAATACCAGCAAGCTTGATGGCGCTCCGACTCCAACCACATGGAAAGAGTTCTGGGACCTGACTATGGCGGGTTACTCAGGCCGAACAATGGTGCACGATTACCAACTCACCACTATCGGTAATGCCCTGAAGTATTTTGGCTATTCCTTCAACTCGGTCGATGAGAAGGAACTGGCCGATGCAGAGAAATTGTTGCTGGATGCTAAGCCGCATCTGTTTGCAATTTCGTCTGACTATCAGCCACCGATGCGCAACGGTGACGCCTGGATGACGATGTGCTGGACAGGTGACGGCAAGCAGATGAATGTCGACATGCCTGAAATCGCCTACGTTCTGGGAGCTGAGGGCGGTGAACTCTGGTCCGACTACTACGCTATTCCGAAGGGCGCGCCCCATTTGGATGCCGCCTATGCCTTGATCGACTTCCTACTGAACCCGGAAGTTAATGCGAAAGAAGTCCTCGCTCATGGCTATCCATCGGCTGATGCTCGCACCAATGCGTTGCTGCCGAAGGAATTGCTGGAAGATCCGATCCTTTATCCGGCAGCTGACCTTCTGAATGCGCTCGAGTTTGGCGCGGCGGCTACGCTAACCGATCCAAACCGTGCCGAGTTGCTCGCCCGCTTCAAGTCGGCCTAAGCGGTAAGGCCGCCAATATCGGAAAAGACGAGGACAATATGACCGAACGAGGCAGAAAAGCACTGTTGCTGGCACCGGCAGGAGTTTGGCTTTTGGTAATGCTTGCCCTTCCTCTGCTGGTCGTCTTCGTCTTTTCCTTTGGCGAACGGGGTGCCGCCGGAGGCTATGTTCCAGCGTTCACTTTGGAACAATATGCCAACCTTCCTGCGCGATGGACGGCGTTTAAGAACACTTTGATCCTTGCACCTCTGGGGACTATCGCTGCGTTGGTAATTGCCTATCCGCTCGCCTACTTTCTTGCGGTGCGTTGTTCACCAAAGTGGAGAACTTCGCTGTTGATCCTGGTAATCGTGCCGTTCTGGACATCGATCCTGATCCGGTCATACGCATGGATTTTCATCCTTGGGGGGCGTGGCTTGCCCGCTTTACTGGAGTCGATCGGCATCGATGATATCCGCCTGATAAATACGCCCTTCGCTGTGCTTGTCGGGATTGTCTATGGGTATCTACCTTTGATGGTTTTCCCGATTTTTGTAAGCTTGGACAAACTGGATAAACGCCTTCTGGAAGCATCGGCTGATCTCGGCTCTACCCCATGGCGTACGTTCCGTCAGGTGACACTTCCTCTGTCGGTACCTGGTATCGCAACAGGCTGCATGCTGGTCTTCATCTTGCTGATGGGCGAGTTTCTGATCCCAGCGATCTTGGGCGGCGGAAAGGTCTTTTTCGTCGGAAATGCGCTGGTGGACCTGTTCCTGCAGTCTCGAAACTGGGCGTACGGATCGGCGGTCGCAATGACGCTGGTTGTCGTAATGCTTGTCACTGTCTCAATTTACATGAAATTCATCTCGCGCCTGGGTGGCCAGCGCGAAGATGTCTCGCTGATGTGAGGGTCCGATGCGCTTATACGCGATTTGCGTCTACCTTTTTCTCTATATTCCAATCGGCATCATCGCGCTTTTCAGCTTCAATGCCGGACGACACGCAAGCCAGTTCATGGGGTTCTCGACCCAATGGTATGGCAAAGCGCTCAACAACCCATTTGTTATGGACGCGCTCGAGACCAGTCTGCTTGCGGCATTCATAACTGCTTGCCTCGCCTCCACACTCGGAACCATGGCGGCCATCGCTTTACAAGGGGTTAAGGGATGGCTCCGAACTTTGTTCGATGCGATGATTTATATTGCGATAATGATACCAGGTATCGTCATCGGTATCGCGACACTCATTGCCCTAGTCACCGTATTCGGCTGGCTAAACCCGCTTCTTGCGAGCCTATGGCCCGATGGAGCAAATCCCCCGCAACTTTCCATGGGGATGCCCACGCTTGTCGCCGCACACACCATGTTCACAATGGCGCTGGTCATAATCATCGTACGTGCAAGGCTATCGGGTATGGACCGTGCCCTCATGGAAGCTTCGGCTGACCTCTTTGCGACGCCTTGGGGCACCTTTCGGCAGGTGACGCTGCCGTTGATAGCACCGGCAATTTTGGCAGGCTTTCTGCTCAGCTTCACTTTCTCATTTGATGATTTCATCATCGCGTTCTTCGTAGCTGGCTCGGAGACAACCCTGCCAATCTACATATTCTCATCCATCCGGCGCGGCGTAACTCCCGAGATCAATGCCATCGGCGCTATGGTTATGGGCGCGTCGCTCTTGTTGCTCGTTGCAGCGCAACTGCTTTTGCGCCGAGGCGCCTCAAAATCGAATAGTTAAATAAAGGAGCCAAGTGAAATGCGGCTTGCAGGTAAAGTCGCGCTCGTGACGGGCGCGGGATCAGGAATTGGTCGGGCAGGTTCAATGGCAATGGCACAAGAGGGTGCGCATGTTGTGGTAACGGATCGCGATGCAACACTTGCTGAAGCCACTGTGGCCGCGATCGTTGCGCAGGGGAATCAAGCATCTGCCATACAGCTTGATGTGACCGATGACGATGCCCTTACCAAAGCCATAGACGAAGCAGTAAAAAACTTCGGTCGGCTTGACGTGTTGCACTCTCATGCTGGGTTGCAGATCGAAGGAACGCTGGAAGAAGTGGAACCAGATGGAATGGATGCTTCATGGGCATTGAATGTCCGCGCTCACTTCATTGCCGCGCGCGCAGCCGTCCCCCATATGAAATCACAAGGTGGAGGCAGCGTGATCGTCACTGCTTCCAATTCAGGGGTTCAATACGACCGGGGTATGATCGCCTATGCGACTACAAAGCACGCAGCTGTTGCGATGGTCCGGCAGATGGCAGCCGACTACGCTGTCCACGCAATCCGTTTCAATGCCCTTTGTCCAGGATTTGTAGACACCCCCTTCAATGCAGGCTTCGAAAAGCAGATGGGTGGTCGCGCCAAACTGCAAGGCTACATCGAGCAGGCGATCCCTATGAGTCGATGGGCGACAGTTGAAGAGATTGGCCATGGGATCGTCTATTTAGCTTCAGATGAATCCGCTTTTATGACGGGGCAAGCCTTGGTTATCGATGGCGGTGAATGCATTTAGTGATGGGTTAGACCGCTCAAGAGAATGTCTATAGCCGCACTTCATTTTTTGCGAAAACATTTCAGTCCGCTTTGGGCTCTGAAGGGAATGTGAACCGGAGATTCGAATGTCTGCTTGGGAGTGGCGAGCGGACGATCCCGCCCGCCTAAATCGTTAAAGATCGATACGTTCGG